>NZ_CP020809.1:1898980-2531973 GCF_002157835.1 Mycobacterium dioxanotrophicus
TTCTGGTCTCCAACGCCGCCGCCAGCAGCATCAGTGTCACCGCCAGCGCCACCAGCATCGCCAGCGGCCACCAGCGCAGCTCCACGAACGACCGCATCTGCTGAGCCCACGCGATGGGGGAGAACCAGCTCAGGGTGCTGCCGGAGGTGTCGATGACGTCGCCGACACCCCGCACCAGTGCGGCGAGGGCCAGCGTGCCCATCGCGGCCCCGGTGGCAGTGCGGGCCTGCCGCCACAGCTGCGCGGTGACGGCAGCGACCGCGCCGAACACCATCGCGACCGCGGTGATGCCCAGACACATCGCGGCGGTATCGGCGACCGCGAAACCGGTCGAGGCCATCGCCACCGTCATGGTGACCGCCAACACCGCGTTGACGGCGCCGATCAGCGCCAACGCGGCGAAGGTGCGGGCGTGCCTGCCGACCACCGAGGACAGCACGAGTTCGGCTGCGCCGCTTTCCTCCTCGGCGCGAGTGTGGCGAATCACCGTGGAGATGGCCAGTATCGAGATGGCGACGATCAGGGTGAGCATGAGCTCGTTGGCCATCATCACGCCGAGGTCGGTCTCGTTGCGGCCGAACATCGGACCGCCGAGCATCGTACCCGCGGGTGTCTTGAGCAGTTCGACCCGCGACAACCGTTGCTGCTCTTCGGGATAGGCCAGCTTGATGGCATTGGGTGCGTAGACCATCATCAGCGTCACGACAGCGATCCAGACACTGAGCCGCACCCGGTCGCGGCGGACGGCCAGCCGCAGCAGACCGGCGGTACCGGCGAACGATGACCGCGCCGTGAGCGTTGGGGCGGTGGTCATGACGACACCCGCTGATACTCGCGCAGGAACAGATCTTCCAGCGACGCCGGTGTCACCGACAGGTCCCGGATGCCGAGATCCGCCAGCTCTGCCATGGTCCGGTCGAGATCGGTGCGGTCCACCGAGAAGCGGTAGTGGCCGTCGGCGATGGAAAAGTCGTGCACGAATGGCATCCGTTGCAGCACTTGACCGTCGGTGCTGGTGCGGACCTGCACGGTGGTCTGCATGAGGTGCTGCAACTGGCTGAGTGTGCCCGACCGAACGGCGCGGCCCGCGCGGATGATGGTCACGTTGTCGCAGAGCTTCTCCACCTCGGCGAGGATGTGGCTCGACAGCAGCACCGCCGCGCCGCGGGACGAGACTTCGCTGACGCACTGCTGAAAAGCTTTCTCCATCAACGGGTCAAGCCCCGATGTGGGTTCGTCGAGAATGTAGAGCTCGGCATTGGTGCTGAAGGCCGCCACGATCGCCACCTTCTGCCGGTTGCCCTTGGAGTAGGTTCTGGCCTTCTTGTGCGGATCCAGCTCGAAGCGTTCGATGAGCTGATCGCGCCTGCGGGTGTCGATGTGGTTGCCGCGCAGGCCGGTCAGGAAGTCGATGACCTGTATGCCGGTGAGATTGGGCCACAGCGTCACATCGCCAGGCACGTAGGCGATTCTGCGATGCAGGGCCACGGCGTCGTGCCAGGGGTCGCCGCCGAGGAGGCGGACGGTTCCGCCGTCGGCGCGCAGCAGGCCGAGCAGCACCCGGATGGTGGTGGACTTGCCTGCTCCGTTGGGCCCGAGGAAGCCGGTGACGGCGCCGGGTGCAACAGTCAGGTTGAGTCCGTCGAGTGCCTTGGTCCGCCCGAAAGACTTTGACAGACCCTGGATTTCGATCGCTGCATCAGGCATGGTCACGCTCCCTCCGGTCGGGCTGCTGCCGGCGCGTCCGGACCGCTGAACGGGATGCCCTTTTCGCGCTGGGCCAGGAACGCGTCGTACATGGTGGAATCGGCCATCAGGCCGTTGGTGTAGAGCTCGAGCGCGGGCAACACCATCTCCTCGCCGTAGTCGTGCAGGACTGTGCGCAGATCGGTTGGGTTGTCGTGCATCTGGATGTACAGCAGGAACGCGCCTCCGCCGCAGATCGCCAGATAGCGGGCTCGTGCGTGGGGGTCTCTGCTCGGCTTGAGAACGCCGGTGCGCACACCCTCCTCGAGGTACTGCTCGGCGTTCTCGAGCATCTTCATCCAGAACGACTTGGCCAGCTCGCTGCCGGACTGCATGCTGCGCACCAGGTAGGCGACCAGGGGTGCGAACGATTCGATCTCGGCCATCTGGGCCAGCCAGCTCGCGGGGTCTGCGCTCTGCATCGACTCCGACTTGGCGTCGCGGATGACGTCGGCCACGTAGGCATCGCAGGACTTGCGCAGGCCGTCCTTGGAGCCGAAGTGATGAATCACCAACGCGGCGCTGACGCCGGCGGCCTCGGCGATGGTGCGCAGGCCGACACTGAACCCGTGTTGGCCGAACTGGTCGATCGCGGCGTCGCGGATTCTCGCCGTGGTCGTTCGATCTTCATTGACTGAACGCATGTTTAGTACGCTAAACGCGCGTTCAGCGCAGAGTCAAGAGGTGGCCCGTCAGGAATCCGTAAAGATCGCCGAAGACGCGCGAGCAGTCACTGCGGTACGCCAAACGCGGCGTGTCGGGTGCCGGAGCGTCTGCTCGCGCGAGAAAAAGGGAGGCGCGAGAAAAAGGGCGGTGCGGGAGAGTTCAGTCGCGAACGGCGGCGAGCAGGCCGTCGCCGAGGGGGATCAGCACCGGGGTGAGCCGCTCGTCCTCGGCAATGAGCCGGGCGGCTTCACGTACCGCGGTCACCTCGGCGTCGCGGGCGGTGGCGTCGCCGGCGCGGCCGCCGAGTGCGGCCCGGTGCACGACGATGGCGCCGCCCTGACGCAGCAGCCGGACCCCTTCGGTCACGAACTGCGGCTGGTCGGCCGGGTCGGCGTCGACGAACACCAGGTCGTAGGACTCGTCGGCGAGCCGGGTCAGTACATCTTGGGCGCGGCCGCTGATCAGCCGGGTTCGGCCCGGCCCCACGCCGGCCTCGCTGAACCCCTGCTTGGCGATCCGCAGGTGCTCGGGCTCGACGTCGATCGTGGTGAGCACACCGTCGTCACGCATGCCCGAAAGCAGCCACAGTCCGCTGACCCCGGCGCCGGTGCCCACCTCGACGACGGCTCGGCCGCCGGTGAGCCGCGCCAACACGCTCAGCAGTGCGCCGACGGCCGGTGTGACGGCGCCGGCGCCGATGTCGACGGCACGTTCGCGGGCGGCGGCGACGATCGAATCCTCCGAAATCGACCGTTCGGCGTGGGTCACGATCGCCTCGGCGTGGCTGGGGTGCGCCTGACCCTGAGTCTCGTCGGAGCTGACCATGCCCGCAGCGTAGGCCAGTAGCCACCGCGGCTGTCGCGACACGCCCGCACCGGGCGCCGATTCCGGTCGAAAAACAGCTGATTTGCCCAGGTTGTGACGCATATCGCTTGGATTCTCAGGGAAAGTTAAGTTTGCTCATATGCCCGCCTCACCGGCATGGGGAACGGTAACTCGCATGGAACACGGCCGTCTCCCGCGCTCTGTGGAGCGGACTTGGAATAACGACATTGGCCCGAGTGTTAGCTCTCTTGAGGTCTGTGAGCAGGAGGAACCGACGACCATCGCATCTCAGTCGATCACCACATCCCAGCCCGCCCCGGTGACCATGTCCCACCTGGAGCAATACACCGACGGCGAGTGGGTGCAGCCGTCCGACGAACTGACCGGCACCGCTGTCTTCGACGCGACCGGCGACCAGGCGGCCATGCCGTCCTGGGACGAACTGGTGCGTCAACACGCCGACCGGGTCTATCGGCTGGCCTATCGCCTGTCGGGCAACCAACACGACGCCGAGGACCTGACTCAGGAAACGTTCATCCGCGTGTTCCGGTCGCTGCAGAACTACCAGCCCGGCACGTTCGAGGGCTGGCTGCACCGCATCACCACGAACCTGTTCCTCGACATGGTGCGACGTCGCGGACGCATCCGGATGGAAGCGCTGCCAGAGGACTACGACCGCGTGCCGGCCGACGACCCCAACCCCGAGCAGATCTACCACGACTCGCGCCTGGGTGCCGACCTGCAGGCCGCGCTGGACTCGTTGGCTCCCGAGTTCCGCGCCGCCGTGGTGTTGTGCGACATCGAGGGTCTGTCCTACGAGGAGATCGGCGCGACGCTCGACGTCAAACTGGGCACTGTGCGTAGCCGCATTCACCGGGGCCGCCAGGCGCTGCGTGACTATCTCGCCAAGCACTCTCCGGAAACTGCTCAGTCCGCCTGAGCAGTCATGAGTGCCTCGGGCCGGGTCCCGCGCTACATTCACTAATGAGGTTCAAATGTGCCCGAGAGGAGCTGGGTGATGGTCGACCCGGGACACGTGTTCCGTCGCGCATTCTCCTGGCTGCCTGCGCAATTTGCATCTCAGAGCGATGCGCCGGTGGGTGCGCCGCGCCAGTTCGGATCCACTGAGCACCTGTCGACCGAGGCCATCGCGGCCTTCGTGGACGGCGAGCTGCGGATGACCGCGCACCTGCGGGCGGCACACCACCTTTCGCTGTGTCCCGATTGTGCGGCCGAGGTGGACGCCCAGGGACAGGCCCGAGCGGCATTGCGGGACTCGTGCCCGATCTCCATTCCTCATACCTTGTTGGGGATGTTGTCGCAGATACCGCACCATGCGCCGCATCAGGCAGCCGAATGGCCGAACCAGGGCGAGTTTGCTGACGACCCGAATCGGGCCCGGCGTAAGCGCCGGTAGGCTAGAGCAACACGCGAGCTAGTGTCCCGCGCAGGCCCTCTGGCCGCAGCGGGCGCTCCGATCAGAGAGTGACACACCGTTGACCGACCAGGATCAGCCCGGCGAGAACGACCGTCTGGCGCCCCGTGCTGTTCAGCGGCCACCCGTCGACCCGGCGTCGCAACGTGCGTTCGGGCGGCCGGCCGGGGTCGACGGATCGTTCCTCGGCGCCGAGAAGTATGAGGACCAGGGCGAGTACACGCCCAAGGACCAGGCCCCGGACCCGGTGTTGGCCGAGGCGTTCGGGCGCACCGGCGAGTACTCCCTGCAGCGCCACCCCGCCGATGCGGGTGCTCTGGCGGCCGAGCGGGACGGTGACGGCGAGGACGAGGTCGCCGATCCCTGGCGAGATCCGACTGCCGCGGTTGCCCTGGGCACTCCGGCCCGGCCTCCGACGCCGCATCCGGTCAGCACCGAACCGGTCACCAAGCTGGGTTTGCGTGATGTGTTGTTCGGACGACGGGTCTCGGTGCTCGCATTGATCACGCTGGGGCTCATCGCCCTGCTGGTCGGCGCGTTCGGTGGCGTCGTGGGCCGCATGACGGCCGAGACCGTGCAGGCGTTCACCACGTCGAAGGTGACGCTGGAGACGGGTAACAACCCCGAGCAGCCCGCGGGCCGATTCGCGACCGTCGCCGCCGCGGTGGCCGATTCCGTGGTCACCATCGAGGCCAAGGGCAAGACCGAGGGCTCGCAGGGCTCCGGCGTCGTGATCGACAAGTCCGGCTTCATCGTCACCAACAACCACGTGATCTCCGACGCCGCCGCCAAGCCGGCCGATTACCAGCTCAGCGTGGTGTTCAACGACGGCACCGTCGTCCCGGCCCGCTTGATCGGCCGCGATCCCAAGACCGACGTCGCGGTGCTCAAGGTCGACAACGTCGACCACCTCAGCGTGGCCCGCATGGGCGATTCGGAGAAGCTGCAGGTCGGTCAGGAAGTGATCGCCGCAGGCGCCCCGCTCGGCCTGCGCAGCACCGTCACGCACGGCATCATCAGCGCACTGCACCGGCCCGTGCCGTTGTCCGGCGAAGGCTCCGACACCGACACCGTGATCGACGGCGTGCAGACCGACGCATCGATCAACCACGGCAACTCCGGCGGCCCGTTGATCAACATGGACTCCGAGGTCATCGGCATCAACACCGCCGGAAAGTCGTTGTCGGACAGTGCCAGTGGTCTGGGCTTCGCGATTCCGGTCAACGAGGTCAAGCGGGTGGCCGAGAAGCTCATCCAGGACGGCAAGATCGTGCACCCGGCGCTGGGGTTGACCGCCGTGTCGGTGAGCAACAGCGTGGCGTCCGGCGCCAAGGTCAGCGATGTCAGCCCGGGCAGCCCCGCCGAGAAGGCCGGCATCCTGGAGAACGACGTCGTTGTCAAGATCGGTGACCGGAAGGTGGCCGACGGTGACGAGTTCGTGGTCGCGGTACGCCAGCTCAACGTCGGGCAGGAGGTTCCGATCGAGGTGGTCCGCGAAGGTCGTCCGCTCACCCTGATGATCACGCCCGTCGGCGACGACCAAAAAAAGCAGTAAGTCGTGTTCGCCAACATCGGGTGGGGCGAGATGCTCGTGCTGGTGATCGCCGGCCTGGTGATCCTCGGCCCGGAGCGGCTGCCCGGTGCGATCCGCTGGACCTCCAGCGCGCTGCGCCAGGCCCGCGACTACGTCAGCGGCGCCACCAGCCAGCTGCGGGAAGATCTGGGCCCCGAGTTCGAAGACTTGCGCCAGCCGCTGGCCGAACTGCAGAAGCTGCGGGGCATGACGCCGCGCGCGGCCATCACCAAGCATCTGCTCGAAGGTGACGACTCGTTCCTCACGGGGAAGTTCGACGAGAAGCAGGCGCAGGAGCTGGCCCAGCAGCCGCCGACGTTGACCCCGCCGCCGGAGACGCCGCAGCCGAAGTCGTCCGGGACGGTGTTCGACCCGGACGCCACCTGACCGACGCCGCGTCGGCCGCACGTCCCTCGAGCGAGACCACCCAGTACCGCAGGCCCATCGCCCATCCCACGAACACGGCCAACGCCAGCAGGTTGGCCGGAATCAGTCGCGGATCGTCGTATATCGCCACTACCACGAGTGCGGTGACCAACACCGTCACGCCGACCCAGAGGTGAAAGACGATGCGGGCGATCACGGCCGCCGGCCGCTGAATCCGGTACAGCAACAGTGCCCGGCGAACCGTCATTCGCTGGTCTGCCATCGCGGCGTCGGAGTTCTCGGCGTGCAGAGACCAGAAGCGGAAGACCAGTGCGATCAACATCATCATCGCCACGCCGAGGACGTCGCCGTAGACGAACCCGCCGGAGAAGTAGTTCGCGACACCGAGCGTGTCGGTGCGCCCGAATGCCGAACCCAGTACGGAGCTGACGTTCTGAGCGACCATGCCGAGGCACAGCCAGTAGAAGGCCCGCAGTATGCGTGCCGGCCGTCGGTGCATCGGAAACGCGAGTAGCAGGCGACGCAGGGTGACCGACGGCTTCTTCTCCACCGGCGGCGGTTCAGACCTGGTGACGAGGGTGGAGGCCTCCGCCAGCCAGCGCTGCGCCTGCTCGGCAGCGCGTTGCTGGGCTTCGGGTGACTCGGCGACCAGCTTGCTGGCGTTCCACCACTCCGAGGCGAACGCCACCTGCCTGCTGGCGTCGTCGAAGGCGAGCTTGCGGCTGCCGGCCTGGGTTCGGCGCTCCCGCCAGTCGCCGACCACCAGCGCGACGATGCCTATCCCGGCGGTGAGCACGGGCGTCAGCACGGTCAGCGCAATGCGTATGACCTGGTCAGTATCCATCGCGCCTCGATCCCGCTCACACCGCGAGTGAGAGTAGAGGCCAATAATGCCATTGACGGCCCCGTCATCGAGGCCGTATCGCTAGCGGCCTGCGGGGTCGAGGCCCAGCGACATGCCCGCCAGCCCACGTTTGCGGCTGGAGAGCGCGTCGGCGACCTTGCTCAGCTCCTGCGCGGCCGGTGAGTCCGGTGCGGACAGCACCAGCGGAACACCGTCGTCGCCCGCGGACACCAGCGCCGGGTCGATCGGCACCTGGCCCAGCAGCGGCACCTCGGCACCCACGGTGCGGGTGAGCGAATCGGCCACCTGACGGCCGCCGCCCTCGCCGAAGAGCTGCAGGGTGGTGCCGTCGGGCAGCGCCATGCCGGACATGTTCTCCACGACGCCGGCGATGCGCTGACGGGTCTGCACAGCGATGGCGCCTGCGCGCTCGGCGACCTCGGCCGCGGCGGCCTGCGGGGTGGTCACCACCAGGATCTCCGCACCCGGGATCAGCTGCGCCACCGAGATCGCGACGTCGCCGGTGCCCGGCGGCAGGTCGAGCAGCAGCACGTCGAGATCGCCCCAGTACACGTCGGCCAGGAACTGCTGCAGCGCGCGGTGCAGCATGGGGCCGCGCCACACCACGGGCGTGTTGCCCTGGGTGAACATCGCGATCGAGATGACCTTCACGTCGTGGGCGACGGGCGGCAGGATCATCGAGTCGACCTGGGTGGGCCGGTCGGCGGTGCCCATCATCCGCGGCACCGAGTGCCCGTAGATGTCAGCGTCGAGCAGGCCGACGGACAGCCCGCGCGCCGCGAGCGCCGCGGCCAGGTTGACCGTCACGCTGGACTTGCCGACGCCACCCTTGCCGGACGCGACGGCATACACGCGTGTCAGCGAACCCGACTGTGCAAAGGGGATCACGGGCTCGCGGGAATCGCCGCGGAGCTGCTTGCGCAGTTCGGCGCGCTGCTCGTCGTTCATCACGTCGAGGCTCACCTTGACCGCGCCGGTGCCGGGTACGTCGGTGACGGCCTTGGACACCAGGTCGGCGATCTCGTTCTTCTTCGGGCAGGCCGCGGTGGTCAGGTAGATCTCGACGTGCACCCCGCGATCGGGTTCGATCGTGATGTTCTTGACCATGCCGAGGTCGGTGATCGGTCGCCGGAGTTCGGGATCGATCACTTTGGTCAAGGCAGCGCGAACCGCGGCGGGCAGCTCAGTGGCAGATTCGGACATCACCGCAGATTCTACGGCTGCCCGGAATTGCGCCGGTCACGGCGTCAGGCCGGACCGGGCGCAGGCCCCGGTGCGGGGCCGAGCGCGGGCCCGGGGACAGGTCCGAGGGCGGGCCCAGGAGCGGGAGCCGGGGGCGGTGGCGTGTCACTTAAGCAGAACACCACGCAGGTGGGCGGTGGCGGCGGCTGCTCCCACGGCGGTCTCCACGGCGGCGGCGCGGCCGGCGTCGGCGACGGGATGGCCTGCGCGGGCCCCGGCAGCGGCCCGAGCACCTGCCCCGGCGCGAAGCCGGGAACGTTGGCGCCGGTCAGCTGAGCTGCGGTGTCACCGCCGCCCAGCACCGGGATGAGCGCCATCGGGTCGCCGGGCGGCAAGCCCGTGGCGTTGATGGGCAACCCGGGGCCAAGGCCTTCGGGATTGTCCAGATGCGCATCGCCGATGGGCGGGATGGATCCGGTGATCGGGGGCAGATTGACCGGCACCACGCCGGTGGCGTAGGCCGCTGCCCAGCCCATGACGTTCTGGGCGTAGGCGACCGAGTTGTTGTACCGCAGGATCGCTGTCATCACCTGCGAGGAATCCCGCAGGTTGAGCCCGCCGGAGCACAGATACCGCGCGGCGGCCAGGGACGCGTCGAAGACGTTCTGCACGTCGGCCTTGCCGTCGCCGTCCCCGTCGGAGGCGTACCGGGCCCACGTTCCGGGCAGGAACTGCATCGGGCCCATGGCCCTGGCATAGGTGACCCGGCCGGCCTGGGCGCTCTGCACGATCACCTCGTTGCCGGGCAGGGTGCCGTCCAATGCCGGTCCGTAGATCGGGCGCACCGCGGTTCCGCGGACGTCGGTGGCGCCGCCGTTGGCGTGCCCGGACTCGATCCGGCCGATGCCTGCCAGCAGGTTCCAGCTGATGCCACAGCCGGGTGCGGCCGCCGACATCATTCGCTCGGCGTTGCGATAGGCGGCCAGCGCGATCGACGGAATGCCAAGCGCCCCTGGGGAATTCACGATCATCGCGGGCGGGGGAGCCGACACCGTCGCGGTGGCGATGTGGAACATGGTCGGCACTTTCGCCGCGGCGACCACCGCGGGCCCGGATTGATCGGGCGAGGGTTCCACGGCGGCCAGTGGGGTGACCGCGGCGTCGATGACGTTGCTGGCCGGTACCGGCCCGGACGCGCCGACGGCGCCGGCCAGGATGATCGGGGAGAGCGCCGCAACGCCGAGAATCCCGCGCCCGCGGGGGCCGGAAAAGAGCTCGCGGACGTGAGGAGCAGAAAAGAGCTCGCGGACGTGAGGAGCAGAAAAGGGCTTGGCATGGGCGAGCCGACCAAGTCGGCGTCGAGCGGCGACCACGAAAGCCGCACCTCCCCCTACGCGCACTTAACCGTCCTGACGTCGATTTCAGCCGACAAAAAGCGTGTGAACCAAGTCACCATAACTAATCCGGTTGCTCTTGTTGCGACAATGGTTCACTGACGTCGGCGTCACTGGGTTTGGCGGTGCGCTCGGAGTCATCGCCTTTGCCGGACCGACCACCGCGTTTCGCGCGCTTTTGCAACCCGCTGATCGCCTCGTGGAGTTCTTCCAATTCGCGGCGCAGATAGTCGCGGGTGGCGACTTCGCCGACGGCGAGGCGCAGCGCGGCCAGCTCACGCGCCAGATATTCGGTGTCGGCCTTGGTCTGCTCGGCCCGCCTGCGGTCCTCTTCGAGGGCCACGCGGTCGCGGTTCTCCTGCCGGTTCTGCGCCAGCAGGATCAGCGGGGCCGCGTAGGCCGCCTGGGTTGAGAACGCCAGGTTGAGCAGGATGAACGGGTACGGGTCCCACTGCAGCTTGATGGAGACCAGGTTCAGCGCGATCCAGACGATCACGATGATGGTCTGGATGGCCAGATAACGTCCGGTGCCCAAGAACCGCGCGATGGATTCGCTGAACCGGCCCACTGCCTCGACGTCGACGTGCAGCCCCAAGCCGCGCGTGGTGCGGGGAGTGTCCAGCCGCTGACGCGCCGACAGGTCGCTCATGAGCCCGCCACCGGCAGCGTGGGTTCCTCGCGCTCACGCCAGTCGTCCGGGAGCAGGTGGTCGAGCAGGTCGTCGACCGAGACCGCGCCCAGCAAGTGGTTCTCCTCGTCGACAACCGGGCCGCAGACCAGGTTGTACGCGGCGAAGTACCGGGTCACCGCGGCCAGCGAGTCCCCGGGGCCCAGATTGGGCAGATCGGTGTCGACGATGCCGCTGACCAGTGCTGCCGGCGGTTCGCGCAGCAGCCGCTGCAGATGGACGCAGCCCAGGTAATGGCCGGTCGGGGTGGCCGTTGGTGCGCGCGCGACGAACGCCAACGACGCCAGCGCGGGCGTCAGGTCCGGATCGCGCACGCGGGCGAGCGCCTCGGCCACCGTGGTGTCGGGAGCCAGGACCACCGGCTCCGAGGTCATCAGACCGCCCGCGGTGTCCGGCGAGTGGGACAGCAGCCGTCGCACGTCCTCGGAGTCCTCGGGATCCATGCGGCCCAGCAGCACCTCGGCGTCGGCCGGGGTCAACGTGCCGAGCAGGTCCGCGGCGTCGTCGGGGTCCATCGCCTCGAGCACGTCGGCCGCGCGTTCGGTGTTGAGCTGCTGCAGCACCTCGGCCTGCTCGTCCTCGGGGAGCTCCTGCAGCACGTCGGCCAGGCGCTCGTCGTCGAGTGCGCGGAACAACTCGTAGCGACGCTTGGCCGGCAGCTCGCGCAGGGCCTCGGCGACCTCCACCGGCCGCTGGCCCTCGAACTGCTCCAGCAGCGACGCCACGCCCTGATCGGGCATCGCCAGGCCCGACGGGGTCAACCCCTGCACGTTCTGCCAGTCGACCACGTGGATGTTGCTGCGCCGCCCGAGCCTGCGCTGTGGGCGCACCGCGACCCGCGTGACCATCCAGTCCCTGGTCCGGGTCTGCTCGATGCCGAGATCGGTTACCACGACGTCGATACCGGCGAGCTGCGGCAGGTCGGGATCGTCGACTCGGACCCGGGTCTCCACCACCTGGCCCAGCACCAGAACCTCGCCGGGCCGCTGGGCGAACCGGCGCAGCGACACACTGCCCGTGGCCAGCGTCACCGAGCCCGGCTCGATCGCCGTCACCCGCAGAATCGGCACGAAAATTCTTCGCCGCGTGAGCAATTCGACCACCAGGCCGAGCACCCTGGGCTGCTGGCGCACGATACTGATGCTGATCACCACATCGCGGACGCGGCCGATGGACTCCCCGTCGGGGCCCAGCACGACCATCCCCACCAGCCGGGCTGCGTAGACCCTGTTCACCGCCGCCATGAGTCAAAGGGTAGAGAGTGTGGTCGTGGACAACCTGTATCGGCCCCGTCGAACCTGTCTGTCGGTTCCCGGCAGCAGCGCCAGGATGATCGAGAAGGCCAAAACCCTGCCCGCCGACGAGGTGTTCCTCGACCTGGAAGACGCTGTCGCGGCCGATGCCAAGGCGCAGGCGCGCACCCAGGTGGCCGCGGCGTTGGCCTCCGACGGCTGGGCCGGGCAGCTGCGCGGTATCCGGGTCAACGACTGGACGACACCGTGGACCCATGCCGACGTGATCGAGGTGGTGTCGGCCGCTGGAGCCGCACTGGATCTGATCGTGCTGCCCAAGGTGACCGAGGTGGCGCACGTCCAGGCGCTGGATCTGTTGCTCACCCAGTTGGAGACGACGCACCGACTGCCGGTGGGCCGCATCGGCATCGAGGCGCAGATCGAGAACGCGCAGGGGCTGACCAACATCGACGCCATCGCGGCGGCGCCCCGGGTGCAGGCACTGGTGTTGGGGCCAGGGGACATGGCGGCCAGTCTCAACATGCGCACGCTGGAGGTCGGCGGGCAGCCCGAGGGCTACGACATCGGCGATGCGCATCACCACGTGCTGATGCGGATCCTCATCGCCGCGCGGGCCCGGGGCATCAACGCGATCGACGGGCCGTACGTGAAGGTCCGCGATGTCGACGGGTTCCGGCGCGTGGCCGGTCGTTCGGCGGCGTTGGGCTACGACGGCAAATGGGTGCTGCACCCCGAGCAGATCGTCGCGGGCAACGAGATCTTCAGCCCCCGTCAGGATGATTACGATCACGCCGAATTGATCCTGGAGGCCTACGACTGGCATACCTCAGGGGCGGGCGGCGCCAGGGGAGCGGTGATGCTCGGCGACGAGATGATCGATGAAGCCAGCCGCAAGATGGCGCTCGTGGTCGCAGGCAAGGGGCGGGCGGCCGGGATGACGCGCCACGGCGCACGTTTCGAGCCGCCGCGCTGACTCAGTGGGTGCCGGAGATGGCGACCATCACGATCAAGAACAGGATGTACAGGACGATGCCTGCTGTGATCAGCCCACCGACGATGACGGCGGCCAGCGCCAACCCGTAGCCTTCCTGGCCCGTGCGTTTGGTCTCGCGCATGGCCATGACGCCCAGGATCACGCCGATGGGCGCGGGCAGGCAGACCAGCAGGCCCAACGCAGAACAGACCAGCGCGCCGATCGCCATACCGCTCGTACCGCGGTGCGGTGGATAGCCGTAGGACGGGTACGACGGATATCCGGGGTACGCCGCAGGCGGATAGGGCTGCGGATAGCCGACAGGCCCCGGCGATTGCGTCGGATACAGCGGCGGCGGCAGTCCGGCGTCGGCCGGATAGTCCAGCGGCGCAAGCGGATCCGTGGACGGCGAGTGCTCAATCGGCGGGTATTCCCTGCCGCCGAACTGCGGATCTGGCTGGTTGGTCACGAGTAGGTGGACGTCGACGAGCTGAGTGCGGCGATCACCACGATCAGGATGGCGAGCACCGGAACCACCGCACCGATCGCGATACCCGCGATGGCCAGACCGCGACCGCCCTGGCCGGACTGCTTGATCTGGTTGAGCGCGATGATGCCCATCACGATGCCTGCGATCGACGCGGCGAATCCGCTGAAGCAGAGGAACATCAGCGGCACCGAGAGCACCGAGGCGACCAGAGACCCGATGGCCAACGGGTTGTTGGTCCCGGGAGCAGGCCCGCCGTAACCGCCGTAGCCGCCGACCGGATACCCGTCGGGCCCGGCAAAGCCCGGGGCGCCGTACGGGGCCGGCGGCGGATATCCCGGCGGCGGGGGATAACCGGGTGCGCCGCCGTAGGGCGGCGGGGGAGGCGGGGGGTACGCCGCGGGCTGCGGCGGGTACGGCGGATAGTTCATGGGGTAGTCGACCGCGGGGGGCGACGGCGGTGTGGGCGGCGGCGAGTACGTCGGCCCGGCCGCGTACCCCGCATCAGGCCGGGCCTCGATGGAGGGCGGGGCGTCATAAGACGGTTGCGCTTCTGCGGCAGGCGGCAGATCCTTGGATTGCTCGATCGGAGGTGCTTCATAGCCGCTCGACGATGGTTCTGACGGCACGGCACTGGGCTCGGATGCAGGTGTTTCGCCTGCGTGGCCGTCCGGGTTTGTCATGCTGATCAACCTAGCGCACGGCGTGGAACGTAGAGGTCACCTCGTCGCAGGCACCTTTTGCGGGTGGGGGACGTTGCTGTAACGAGAGCAGCAGGCCGATCGGTCGCTGCACGACAGGAGAGTGAAGATCGATGACCAGCCCATTCCAGCCCGGGCAGGCAGCCGGTGCGACACCAGGCGCGCCGCTGCGCGGCGCGTTGCCCACACCGCCCAAAGGGTGGCCGATCGGCTCCTACCCGACCTACGCCGAGGCACAGCGCGCGGTGGACTACCTGTCCGACCAACAATTCCCGGTTCAGCAGGTGACGCTGGTCGGTGTCGACCTGATGCAGGTCGAGCGCGTCACGGGCCGGTTGAGCTGGCCCAAGGTGCTCGGCGGCGGCGTGCTCTCGGGCGCGTGGCTGGGTCTGTTCATCGGCCTGATCCTGGGGTTTTTCAGCCCCAATCCGTGGAGTGCCCTGCTGACCGGTCTGATCGCGGGCGTGTTCTTCGGCCTGATCACGTCGGCGATCCCGTACGCGATGGCTCGCGGCACAAGAGATTTCAGTTCGACCATGCAGCTGGTCGCCGGCCGCTATGACGTGCTGTGCGATCCGCAGAGTGCCGAACAGGGCCGGGATCTGCTGGCGCGCTTGACGATCTGAGCCCATCTCGCCGCCGCTGCTGTGCGGTGTGGCAAAGTCAGCAGGTCACGATTGTGATGCGCGTGTGCCGAAAGTGTTGCACATCATGCGTATTTGGCTCTACGGTTTGCGCGCGGGCGGTTCCCGCCCGAAGTCGCAGCGGCGGCGACATGGAGTGACGGGAGGCCCAGCGGTGCGCGCTCGGCGGCTGTGTGCTGCGGCAGTGGCCGCGTTGACGGCGGTCACGACCGTCTCCGCCTGTGGAGCCCCCGGCAGCGGCGTGGTCATCAACTACTACACGCCGGCCAACGAGATGGCCACGTTCACCGCCGTCGCCAAACGCTGCAACTCCGAACTCGGCGGCAGGTTCACCATCAAACAGGTCAGCCTGCCGAAAGGTGCTGACGATCAACGGCTGCAATTGGCCCGACGCCTGACGGGCAACGACAGGTCGCTCGACGTGATGGCGCTCGACGTGGTGTGGACGGCGGAATTCGCCGAAGCCGGTTGGGCGCTACCGCTGTCCGACGATCCGGCCGGGCTCGCTGAGTCGGATGCCAGCGAGAACACCTTGGCGGGCCCACTGCAGACCGCGCGCTGGCAGGGCAAGCTGTACGCCGCGCCCATCACCACCAACACCCAATTACTGTGGTACCGAGCCGATTTGATGGATGCACCGCCTCGAACCTGGGACGGCATGGTGGCCGAGGCGACGCGCCTGCACGCGGCAGGCAAGCCCAGCTGGATTGCGGTACAGGCAAAGCAGTACGAGGGCCTGGTGGTGTGGTTCAACACGCTGCTCGCGAGTGCGGGTGGTCAGGTGCTCTCCGACGATGGCAAGACCGTCACCCTCACCGACACCCCTGAGCATCGGGCGGCGACCGTGAAGGCATTGCAGATCATGAAGTCGGTCGCGACCGCACCGGGTGCCGATCCGTCGGTGACCCAGACCGACGAGGGCACCGCCCGCCTGGCGCTCGAACAGGGCAAGGCCGCCCTCGAGGTGAACTGGCCGTTCGTGCTGCCCTCGCTGTTGGAGAACGCGGTCAAGGGTGGCGTGAAGTTCCTGCCGCTCAACGAGCGTCCCGACCTCACCGATGCCATCAACGACGTCGGCACCTTCTCGCCCAGCGATGAACAGTTCGAGGCGGCCTACGACGCCAGCAAAAAGGTCTTCGGCTTCGCCAACTACCCGGGCGTGCGCGCCGGCGAACCGGCGAAAGTGACCATCGGTGGTCTCAACCTGGCGGTCGCGTCCACCAGCCAGCACAAGGCCGAGGCCTTCGAAGCCATTCGCTGCCTGCGCAACATCGACAATCAGCGCTACACCTCGGTGGAGGGCGGCCTGCCCGCGGTGCGGGAATCCCTCTACGACGATCCGGCCTTCCAGGCGAAGTACCCGCAGTACGCCATCATCCGCGAGCAACTCAGCGATGCCGCGGTGCGCCCGGCGACCCCGGTCTACCAGGCGGTGTCCACCCGCATCTCGGCGACGCTGGCCCCGGTGACCGCGATCGACCCGGAGCGGACGGCCGACGTGTTGACCACGCAGGTGCAGAAGGCCATCGACGGTAAGGGGCTGATCCCGTGACGTCGTCCACCGCAACCGCACCGGCGGCTGCGACCGACGACCGCCGGTCGCAGCGCCGCCTGGCCTATGCGCTCATCGCTCCCGCGGTGATCCTCATGCTCGCGGTGACGGCCTATCCCATCGGGTACGCGGTGTGGCTGAGCCTGCAGCGCTACAACCTGGCCGCGCCGGGGGACACCGCGTTCGTCGGGGCGGACAACTACGTCACGATTCTCACCGACCGGTACTGGTGGACGGCGTTCGCCGTGACGCTGGGGATCACGGTCGTGTCGGTGGCCATCGAGTTCGTGCTCGGCATGGCGTTGGCATTGGTCATGCACCGCACCATCTTCGGCAGAGGCGTCGTGCGTACCGCGGTGCTGATCCCGTACGGCATCGTCACCGTCGCGGCGTCGTACAGCTGGTACTACGCATGGACTCCCGGCACGGGATACCTGGCGAACCTGCTGCCAGAGGGCAGCGCACCGTTGACCGAACAGGTGCCGTCGCTGGCCATCGTGGTGCTGGCCGAGGTGTGGAAGACCACGCCGTTCATGGCGCTACTGCTGTTGGCCGGGCTGGCCCTGGTACCGCAGGAACTGCTCAACGCCGCCCAGGTCGACGGCGCGGGTGCGTGGCAGCGTCTGGTCAAAGTGATTCTGCCGCTGATGAAACCGGCCATCCTGGTGGCACTGCTGTTCCGCACCCTTGACGCGTTCCGGATCTTCGACAACATCTATGTGCTGACCGGTGGGGCCAACAACACCGGGTCAGTGTCGATCTTGGGTTACGACAACCTGTTCAAGGCGTTCAACCTCGGGTTGGGTTCGGCCATCAGCGTGTTGATCTTCGCCTCGGTCGCGATCATCGCGTTCATCTACATCAGGATCTTCGGGGCGTCGGCGCCCGGGTCGGACGCGGAGGGCCGCTGATGAGCGAACGGAGCGAACGGGTCGGTGCGCGCCGCGCGACCGGATGGGTTGTCGTCGACGCCCTGGTGATTCTCTATGCGTTGTTCCCGGTGTTGTGGATCCTGTCGTTGTCGTTGAAACCGACGTCAACGGTCAAGGACGGCAAGCTGATTCCGACGCAGATCACCTTCGCCAACTACAAGGGCATTTTCACCGGCGACATCTTCAGCTCGGCGCTGGTCAACTCCATCGGTATCGGACTGATCACCACGGTGATCGCGGTGGTGGTCGGCGGCATGGCGGCCTACGCCGTGGCGCGGCTGGCGTTCCCGGGTAAGCGACTGCTGGTCGGCGTCGCCCTGCTGATCGCGATGTTCCCGCAGATCTCGCTGGTGACACCGCTTTTCAACATCGAGCGCAGGCTCGGCCTGTTTGACACCTGGCCGGGACTGATCATCCCCTACATCACTTTCGCGCTGCCGCTTGCCATCTACACGCTCTCGGCATTCTTCCGGGAGATCCCATGGGACCTGGAGAAGGCCGCGAAGATGGACGGTGCCACTCCGGCGCAGGCGTTCCGCAAGGTCATCGCCCCGCTGGCGGCGCCCGGCATCGTCACCGCGGCCATCCTGGTGTTCATCTTCGCGTGGAACGATCTGCTGCTGGCCCTGTCGCTGACCGCGACCCAGCGTGCCATCACGGCGCCGGTGGCGATCGCGAACTTCACCGGCAGTTCGCAATTCGAGGAGCCGACCGGATCGATCGCGGCAGGCGCGATGGTCATCACCATCCCGATCATTGTCTTTGTCCTGATTTTCCAGCGGCGGATCGTCGCTGGGCTGACCTCCGGTGCGGTAAAGGGGTAGTTGGATGGCCGAGATTGTGTTGGACCGGGTGACCAAGAGTTACCCCGACGGCGCAGGCGGTGTCCGGGAAGCCGTCAAAGAACTGTCCATGACCATCGCCGACGGCGAGTTCATCATCCTGGTCGGGCCGTCCGGGTGCGGCAAATCCACCACGCTGAACATGATCGCCGGACTTGAGGAGATCTCGTCGGGCGAGCTGAGCATCGGCGGGGAACGGGTCAACGAGAAGGCGCCCAAGGACCGCGACATCGCGATGGTGTTCCAGTCCTACGCGCTGTACCCGCACATGACGGTCCGGCAGAACATCGCCTTCCCGCTCACACTGGCCAAGATGAAGAAGGACGAGATCGCGGCCAAGGTCGAAGAGACCGCCAAGATCCTCGACCTGACCGAACTGCTGGACCGCAAGCCCGCTCAGCTCTCCGGTGGGCAGCGGCAGCGGGTGGCGATGGGGCGGGCAATCGTCCGCAGCCCCAAGGCATTCCTGATGGACGAGCCGCTCTCCAACCTGGATGCCAAACTGCGGGTTCAGATGCGTGCGGAGATCTCGCGGTTGCAGAGCCGGCTGGGTACCACCACGGTGTACGTCACCCACGATCAAACCGAGGCGATGACGCTGGGTGACCGGGTTGTCGTGATGCTGGCCGGTGTGGTGCAACAGATCGGTACCCCCGACGAGTTGTACAAGAACCCGGTCAACCTGTTCGTGGCGGGCTTCATCGGTTCGCCTGCGATGAATTTCTTCCCGGCGACGTTCACCGATGTCGGGGTGCGGTTGCCGTTCGGTGATGTGACGCTGAGCCCCGACGTGCACGAGCTGCTGGCCCGAGCGCCCAAGCCGGACAACATCATCGTCGGGATCCGGCCCGAGCATCTGGAGGATGCGTCCCTGCTGGACGGGTACGCCAGGATCCGGGCCCTGAGCTTCACCGTCCGCGCCGACATCGTCGAGTCGCTGGGCTCGGAGAAGTACATCCACTTCACCATCGACGGCGGCGGCGCCCGTGCAGCGCAGCTGGCCGAGCTGGTCGCAGACTCCGGGGCGGGCGAAAACGAGTTCGTGGCAAGGGTTTCCGCGGAATCCCGAGTGACGGCCGGTCAGCAGATCGAGCTGGCGTTCGACACGTCGAAGCTGGTGATCTTCGATGCCGACTCGGGGCTGAACCTGACCCGGGCCATCGAACCCGACGAGACGCCCGAACCCGAGCCTGAAGCCGAAGCGGCACCCGCGCCCGAGCCTGAAGTCGAGGCGCCTGAGGCCACCGAGGCGCCTGAGGCGGATGTCGACGCAGCCGCAGAACCCGCCGACGCCGCCGAGGAGAATCCCGCGGCGCCGTCCGAGCCCAAAGCCGAGTGACCGACGTTCTGGCGGCCGTGCGAACCGGTCTCGACGAGCACTTCGCCGCCGCGGGCATCACCGCCGAACCAGTCAGCGCGAGCGTCACGTTCCTGGGCACCGAGCGGATCGAGGTGCTGCGTTTCGGCCCCGATCCTGCCGACGCCGATGTGTACCACTATGTGACGCTGGGCTGTTCGCGTCACCCGATGTTCGACCCGACCGAGTTCGTGGCCGACCCCATCCATGGCCCGCGGGCCGAGGTGACGGTGTCGCTGCGCGGACCGACGCCGACCGGGCTGGCCCGGTCGCTGGCGATCCTCGCCGCGGCGCCTGCGGTCGAGGGTCTGGTGCTCGAGGCCGATGCGCTGGTCGACCTGGAGACACCGTTGTTCGCCGGTGCGCCGTTCACCGCTTTCCTGTTGTCCCCCAGCGATATCGGTGAGATCGCCTTGCCGGATCCGATGACTGCGGTGAATGTGCTTGCGGCGACCCCGATCACCGCGACGGAGGCGGCGTGGGTGCGGCTCAAGGGCGCCGACGCGATGCGTGAGGCGTGGCAGACCGACGGTGTGGACGTGCTGAATCCGGCCCGCAGGGCCGCCAACCCGACCTGAGTCAGAGCCAGTCGTTCTTCCGGAAGGTGCGGTGCAGCACCAGGCACACCGCCAGCATCAGGGTGAGAACCGCGGGATAGCCCCAGACCCAATGTAATTCGGGCATGTTGTCGAAGTTCATCCCGTAGATCCCGGCCAGCGCGGTCGGTACCGCCGCGATGGCGACCCACGCCGAGATCTTGCGCATGTCGACGTTCTGCTGCATCGCGACCTTGCCCAGGGCCGCCTGCACCAGCGAGCTGAGCATCTCGTCGTAACTGGAGATCCGCTCGGAAGCCTGGATGGTGTGATCGTTGACGTCGCGCATGTAGCGCCGCACCTCGACGGAGATGACGTCATTGTGGTCGGTGAGCAGCCGCTGCAGGGCCAGCGTCAGCGGGCCGACAGCACGGCGCAGTTCGACGACCTCGCGCTTGAGCAGGTAGATGCACTCGATGTTGGTCGGGGTGTCGGGGGAGAAGACGTTCTCCTCCATGACATCGATGTCGGTTTCCATCAGGTCGGTCACGTGCAGATAGTGGTCCACCACATGGTCGGCGATCGCGTGCATCACGGCGAACGGGCCCAGTGTCAGGATGGCCGGCGAGGCGTCGAGACGTCGGCGCACGCCGGCCAGCCCGCCGTGTTCACCGTGCCGGACGGTCACCACGAAGTCCGGGCCGACGAAGATCATGATCTCGCCGGTCTCGACGATCTCGCGGGCGTTGGCCACCGAGGCGTGCTCGACGTAGTTGACCGTCTTGATCACCAGGAACAACGTCTTGTCGTAGCGCTCCAGCTTGGGGCGCTGATGGGCGTGCACCGCGTCCTCGACCGCGAGCTCGTGCAACCCGAAAACGTCTGCGACAGACTGCATCTGGTGCTCATCAGGCTCATGCAGGCCGACCCACGCGAATGCCTTCTTCCCGGCGCCCTCCAGTTCGCGCACCTTGGCCTGGGCGGCCGCGTGGGTGTATTTGCCGGGCAACCTCTCTCCGTCGCAGTACACCCCGCAGTCGACCATGGCCCGGGCCACCGGAACGTGGATGGATTTGGCATCGGTGACGGGAGGTTTGGCCCGCGCAGCGGGGCGGAGCAGCGACGGCGGTAGTGCACGGAACGAGGGCATTCGCTGGGCCTCCCATCAGCTGTGACCGGCACCCGATCGGGCCGGTTGAATCGTACGCGCCCAACCTGTTACCAACAGCTCACGAGAGGGGAACTCGGCCCTGTGAGATTGGTCTGTGAAGTACCCTGGCGCCGTGTCGGAAAGTACTGTCGCTTCATCGCGTGAGGACTCCGCGACGGCGCGCACACCTCAGGTTGTCGTCGAAGATTCCGAGATCTTTACTGCTCACGAAGGCGGCAAGCTCTCCGTCGAGCTCATGTCGCCGCTGGACACCCAGCGGGCCTTGTCGATCGCCTACACCCCGGGCGTCGCCCAGGTCAGCCGGGCCATCGCCACGGATCACACGCTGGCCGCCAAGTACACATGGGCCAACCGCTTGGTCGCCGTCGTCAGCGACGGCACCGCGGTTCTGGGCCTCGGCGACATCGGCCCTGCCGCGTCGCTGCCGGTGATGGAGGGCAAGAGTGCGCTCTTCAAGTCGTTCGGGGGGCTCAACTCCATCCCGATCGTGCTGGCCACCAAGGATCCGGACGAGATCGTCGAAACCCTGATCCGGCTCCGCCCGACGTTCGGGGCGGTCAACCTGGAGGACATCTCGGCGCCGCGGTGTTTCGAGGTCGAGCGTCGCGTCATCGAGGCGCTCGACTGCCCGGTCATGCACGATGACCAGCACGGCACGGCCATCGTGGTGCTCGCCGCGCTGCTGGGGGCCACCAAGGTGCTCGAGCGCGACATGCACAACTTGCGGGTCGTTGTGTCGGGCGCCGGTGCGGCTGGGGTGGCCTGCACCAACATGCTGCTCGCCAAGGGCATCGCCGACATCACCGTGCTGGATTCGCAGGGCATCGTGCACGGCGATCGCGAGGGCATGAACTCCTTCAAGACCGAACTGGCGGGGCGTACCAACCCACGCGGTCTCACCGGCGGCATCGCTGAGGCGCTCGACGGCGCTGACATGTTCCTCGGAGTGTCGGCAGGCATTGTGCCTGAGGAGCTCATCGCCACGATGGCCCCGGGCGGCATCGTCTTCGCCCTGTCCAATCCGGATCCGGAGATCCATCCGGATGCGGCCCGCAAGCATGCCGCGATCGTCGCGACGGGCCGCAGTGATTTCCCCAACCAGATCAACAATGTGCTGGCCTTCCCGGGCGTCTTCCGGGGTGCGCTCGACGCCGGTGCCCGCCGGATCACCGAGAAGATGAAGGTGGCCGCCGCGGAGGCGATCCATTCGGTCGTCGGGGACGACCTGGCCGTCGACCACATCGTGCCCAGTGCGCTCGATCCCCGGGTCGGGCCCGCGGTGGCCGCGGCCGTGGCGGCCGCATCAGGAGACTGACCCTGTCTGTGCGTCGTCGACTGGTATTGGCGCTGGCGGTCGTACTGCTGATCGCCGGCTGCAGCTCCCACCCGCCGCCTGCCCCGATGGCCGTCGCGGCGGGCATGACACCGGAGTATGCGCTGATCGGCCAGCTGTATGCGGCCGCGCTGCGCTATTACGGTACCCCCGCCGAGGTCACCCCGACCAAGGAGGCGCTGGGCGCGCTGGACTCCGGTTCGGTGACCGTCTTGCCCGGGTTCACCGGACAGTTGCTCGAGACGTTCGCGCCCGGTGCGTCGGCGCATTCCGATGAGCAGGTCTACCGCGATCTGCTCTCGGCGTTGCCCGAGGGCGTCGCCGCCGGTGACTACACCATGTCGGCCCAGGACAAACCCGCCGTCGCGGTGACCGAACAGACCGCGTCCGCCTGGGGCGGGAAAGATCTGTCAGCACTGCGCCGCAACTGCGCCAAAGTGGTGCCCGGGGCTATCAAGGGCGCAGCCGTTCCTGCGCTGGTAGGCACCTGCCACCTGCCCAAACCCGTCGAATTCGCTGATCGCGCAAGCCTTTTCGCGGCGCTTCGGGCCGGGAAGATCAACGCGGCATGGACCACCACCGCCGATCCGGCCAACCCGGCGGAGGTGGTGGTGCTCGCCGACCGCACTGCGATGATCCGCGCGGAGAACGTGGTGCCGCTGTACCGGCGCAATGTGCTCAACGAACGCCAGATCCTGGCGGTCAACGAGGTCGCAGGTGTCCTGGACACCGGATCGCTGGCGGACATGTTTCGGCAGGTGGCCGAAGGCGCCGACCCGCGCGCGGTCGCCGACGCCTTCCTGCAGGCCAACCCGCTCGGCCACTAGCCCGTCAGTAGGGCAGGATGCGGCTCATGGCGGTGGAGAACAACCGCTGGTAGCCCGAGCCCGTGATGCGCACGACGATGTCGAGCAGCTTGGCGTCCGGGCCGACGAGCACCCGGGCCTTGTTCTTGCGCACGGCCTCGAGGATGATCTTGGCGGCCCGCTGCGGTGTGGTGTTGGCCAGCTTCTTGTCGAAGACCTTGGCCAGTTCCTGCGGGTCAAGACCCTCGGCTGCCGTGGCGTTGCGGGCGATGGCGGTCTTGATGCCGCCCGGGTGCACGGTGGTGACCTTGACCGGGTGCTTGGCCAGCGCCATTTCCTGGCGCAGCGCTTCGGTGAACCCGCGGACGGCGAATTTGGCCGAGTTGTAGGCGGCCTGGCCCGGGACGGCGAACAGGCCGAAGATGCTGGAGACGTTGACCACGTGTCCGTCGCCTGAGGCGATCAGATGCGGCAGGAACGCCTTGGTGCCGTTGACGACGCCCCAGAAGTCGACGTCCATCACGCGCTCGATGTCTTTGTAGCTGCTGACCTCGACGTCGCCGGTGAACGCGATGCCTGCGTTGTTGTAGATCTGGTTGACCTTGCCGTAGTGCTCGACGACCGAGCCTGCGTACAACTCGAAGGCTTCGCGCTCGGTGACATCGAGCCGGTCGGCCTTGACCGGCGCGCCGATCGCCTTGAGCCGCTCCTCGGTGACGGCGAGGCCTTCGGTGTCGACGTCGCTGATGGCGAGCTTGGCACCCGAGCGCCCGAGCTCGATGGCCAGTGCCTGTCCGATACCCGACCCGGCGCCGGTCACCACGGCGACCTTTCCGGCAAAGCCTTCCATGCGCACTCCCTTGTGTCGTTTGACTGGTGTCGAGATTAGCCGGTACCCGCGGTTCCGTGTAATGCGGCCGGCTTTCTCGCGCTCAGCTTCAGGAAACTCGTGAACATGCGCTGGTAGCCCGATCCGGTGACCCGCACGACGAGGTCGAGGAGTTTGGCGTCGGGGCCCACCAATACGCGCGCCTTGTCCTTGTGTACGGCGTTGAGGATGAGTTGCGCCGCGCGTTGCGGGCTTGTTCTGGCGAATTGCTTGTCGAAGTTGGCCGCCACTTCGTCGGCGTCGATACCGTCGGCCATGATGGCGTTGCGGGCGATGGCGGTCTTGATGCCGCCGGGATGCACGGCGGTCACCTTGACCGGGTGCTCGGCCAGCATCATCTCCTGGCGCAGGGCCTCGGTGAACCCGCGGACGGCGAATTTGGCCGAGTTGTAGGCGGCCTGCCCGGGCAGCGAGAACAACCCGAAGACGCTCGACACGTTGATGACGTGGCCGTCGCCCGAGGCGATGAGATGCGGCAGGAATGCCTTGGTGCCATTGACGACACCCCAGAAGTTGACGTCCATGACCCGTTCGATGTCCTTGAACCGGGCCACCTGGATATCGCCGGCGTATCCGATGCCCGCATTGTTATAGATCTGGTTGACCGCACCGAAGTGTTCCTTGACCTCGTCGGCATAGGCGAGAAACGCCTCACGTTCGGTGACGTCGAGGTGGTCGGCCTTGACGGGCGCACCGATCGCTTTGAGTCGTCTCTCGGTGTCGGCCAGACCATCGATGTCGACATCGCTGATGGCGAGCTTGGCGCCTGCGCGAGCCAGTTCGACGGCCAGTGCCTGTCCGATTCCTGAGCCTGCGCCAGTGACGACAGCAACCTTTCCAGCAAAGCTATTCATGTAAACCGCTCCATTGCTCGAGGTGTCTGGCGCCGTCGTCTCGGCACTGCTTCACAAGACATTGACGATCGCCAGAAGTGAAAATGGGTTCAGCCGGGGCCCGGCTTTCGCATTCACAGCCCTATTGGCACGGTGATCCCCCGGTCGTCGTCTCCTGGTGCTACGGAAAGGCCATGATTCACAGCAGTTTACGATGTGGAGCGGCGCGTCACGGGTGGCCTGTAGGGAGTTCGTACCACTGGATCGCCGCATCCACAAGCCGAGCCGCATCGCCTGCGCGACATTGCCGGCGCGATGAAATGTGCAACCGACGCGGTCGAACGTTATCCCGAACCTGATCGGTGATTCACTGATATGTGCCGAGCAAACAACTACGACGCGGCAGCGCTCACCGGCCGCCACACTTCGGCGAGGGTCTCCAGCGGCAGGTCGAGGACATCGCTGAGTCCGACAATGGTGCCGAATGCGGGGGAGGGCAGGCGACCGGTTTCGATCTTGCGCAGGGTCTCGGGGGAAATGCCTGCGCCGCGTGCGACATCTTCGAGCGTGCGGGCCCCCCGGGCTGCGCGCAATGCGGCGCCGAGGCGGCGGCCTGCGGCGACTTGCTCGGGGCTGAGCGGCGTACGGACCACGTCACCACGGTAGCGCTGGTATTTGTATACCGCTAGTCTTGGTATTTAAATACCGCACAAGGAGTAGTGACGTGATCGAACTCAAGACCGACGCCGAGATCGAGAAGATGCGGACCACCGGCCGGTTCGTGGCTCAGGTGCTCGCCGAACTCGGCGGGCTGGCCGAGGTCGGGGTGAACCTGCTCGACCTCGAACACCACGCCCGGGACATGGTCAAGCGCCGCGGCGCACAGTCCTGCTACTGGGATTACGACCCGTCGTTCGGGTCGGGACCGTTCCGCAACGTGATCTGCCTTTCGGTGAATGACGCTGTGCTGCATGGACTTCCCTTCGACTACGGGCTGCGTGACGGCGACGTGTTGAGCATGGACTTCGCGGTCTCCATCGAAGGCTGGGTCGCCGACGCCGCGCGCACCGTGATCATCGGCACGGCTGCCGACGAGGACGTGCGGCTGATCCGCGCGACCGAAGAGGCGCTCGCGGCGGGCACTGCGGCAGCACTGCCCGGCGGGCGGCTGGGCGACATTTCCGCCGCCATCGGCGCCGTCGTCGCGGCGTACGGCTACTCGGTCAATCTGCAATTCGGCGGGCACGGTCTCGGTAGGACCATGCATGAAGATCCGCACGTACCGAACAACGGCAAGGCCGGGCGCGGCATGCTGCTGCGGGCAGGCATGACGCTCGCACTGGAGCCGTGGCTCGCCCGCACCACCAACCGCATCGTCTATGACCGGGACGGCTGGACCATCCGCTCTGCCGACGGATCCCGTACTGCGCACACCGAGAACACCATTGCGATCACCGACGCCGGCCCGGTGGTGCTCACCTGCTAATACCGCGGGCGCAGCAACAGCGTGGCGACGACGCTGATCGCGGCGGTGCCGACCAGATACCCGCAGGCGTACCAGGGCTTGCCGCCGCCCGCGGCGATGAGCGCCGTCAGGATCAGCGGCGTCAGACCCGACGCATACACCCCGGAGAGCTGATACACCGTCGACAACCCGGTGTAGCGAGTGCGCGTCGGGAACAGCGACGCGTACAGCGTGCCCTGGGCGCCGTAGAACCACGCGTGAATCACGCCGAACGCCAACAGCATTGCCGCCGAATAAGCCAGGATGCTGCGAGTGCCGAACAGTGCGAACGCCGGGAACACCACCAGACCGTAGGCGGCGATCCCGCTGGCATACACCGTGCGGGCGCCGAACCGGTCGGCCAGATGGCCCGACACCGGCAACAGCGCTGCCATCACCAACGCCGAGATGGTGACCACGATCAGCACCGGCACCTTGCCCAGGTGCAGCGTGGTGGTGGCATACGCGATGGTGAACACACCCCAGGTGTTGAACGCCGCACCCTCACCCCACCGGGACAGCAAGCCGAGGATCGTGGACCGCAGCGCCGGCGGCCGGAAGATCTCCCGCACCGGGACCGCCGCACGGTCGTCGTCGGCACGGATCTTCTCGAACGCGGGGGTCTCGGCCACCCGGAAGCGCACCACCACGCCGAAGATCACCAACGCGATGCTGATCAGAAAGGCGATGCGCCAGCCATAGGCCAGGAAAGCGTCCGGTGACAGGGCCAGCTGCAGCACCACGAACACTCCGGTGCCGAGCGCAAGGCCCAGCGCCAGCCCGACCTGGGGAATGCTGCCGAACAGCCCACGGCGGTGGCGTGGGCTGTGCTCGACGGCCAGCAGTACCGCGCCGGCCCACTCACCGCCGAGGGCGAAACCCTGCACGACGCGCAGCACCAGTAGCAGCACCGGCGCCAGCGCCCCGATCTGAGCGGCCGTCGGCAGCAGGCCCATCAACGCGGTGGCACCGCCCATCAGCAGCATGGTCAGTGCCAGAGTGCGCTTGCGGCCGATCCGATCGCCGATATGCCCGAAGACGAACCCGCCGATCGGACGCACCACGAAACCGACCGCGAACGTCGCGAACGCCAACATGGTCCCGACAAACGAGCTCTGGTCGGGGAAGAACGCGTGGTTGAACACCAGGCTCGCGGCAGTGGCGTAGAGAAAGAAGTCGTACCACTCGATCGTCGTCCCGAGCAGGCTGGCCAGCAGGGCAGTCCGAACGGTCCGCGGATCGGCAGGCGACGCGGCGGGTTCCGCGGCCGGGGCGCTCGTCGTGAAGGTCACCCTTGTTGACTAGTCGCCCCGGGCCGCGGTGCCCAGCGTTGCGTGCGCGGTGATTCGAACCCGCGCGGTAGCTATCGACTACCCGAACGCGAGATCGATGATCTCCTGCTGTTCGACCGCGTGCACCTTCGATGAGCCGGATGATGGTGCGGACATGGCGCATCGGGAGATGCGTTTGATGGGGTTGAAGTATTCGGGGAGGACTTCGGGCAGGGTGAGTCCGACCGACGGCCAGGCGCCTTGGTTGGCGGGTTCTTCTTGGACCCAGTATTTGTCGGTGGCGTTGGGGTAGTTGTCGAGGGTTTGGGCCAGGCGGCGTTTGGGTAGCGGGGCGAGTTGTTCGAGCCGCACGATGGCGACGTCGTCGCGTTTGTCTTTGACTTTGCGGGCGGCGAGGTCGTAGTAGATTTTGCCGCTGCACAGCAGGATGCGGGTGACTTTGGTGCGGTCGCCGTCGCCGTCGGTGTAGGTGGGTTCTTCGAGGACGGAGCGGAATTTTTGTTCGGTGAAGTCGCGGATGTCGGAGACGGCGGCCTTGTTGCGCAGCATGGATTTGGGGGTGAACACGATCAGGGGGCGTTGGATGCCGTCGAGGCCGTGGCGGCGCAGCAGGTGGAAGTAGTTGGCCGGGGTCGAGGGCACGGCGATGGTCATCGATCCTTCGGCCCACAGTTGTAGGAAGCGTTCGATGCGTCCGGAGGTGTGGTCGGGGCCTTGGCCTTCGTGCCCGTGCGGCAGCAGCAGTACGACGTTGGACAGTTGGCCCCATTTGGCTTCACCGGAGGAGATGAATTCGTCGATGATGGATTGGGCGCCGTTGACGAAGTCGCCGAATTGGGCTTCCCAGAGCACCATGGCGTCGGGGTTGCCCACCGAGTAGCCGTATTCGAAGCCGACGGCGGCGTATTCGGACAGTGCGGAGTTGTAGACCAGGAACCGGCCGCCGGTGGGGGTGCCGTCGGTGGTGGTGGCCAGCAGTTGCAGCGGGGTGAATTCTTCACCGGTTTTGCGGTCGACGATGACGGCGTGGCGTTGGGTGAAGGTGCCGCGTTGGGTGTCTTGGCCGCTCAACCGGACCAGTTTGCCTTCGGAGACCAGCGAGCCGAGGGCGAGCAGTTCGGCGAAGGCCCAGTCGATTTTGCCTTCGTAGGCCATTTCGCGGCGTTTTTCCAGGACGGGTTTGACGCGGGGGTGCACGGTGAACCCGTCGGGCAACGCGAGGTGGGCGTCGCCGATGCGGGCCAGCAGGGATTTGTCGACCGCGGTGGCCAGGCGTTGGGGGATTTGTTGGTCGGCTTCGACCGATTCGCTGGGTTCGGCGGCGTGTTTTTCCAGTTCGCGGACTTCGTTGAAGACGCGTTCGAGTTGGCCTTGGTAGTCGCGCAGGGCGTCTTCGGCTTCTTTCATGGAGATGTCGCCGCGGCCGATCAGGGATTCGGTGTAGGCCTTGCGGGAGCCGCGTTTGGTGTCGATGACGTCGTACATGTAGGGCTGGGTCATCGATGGGTCGTCGCCTTCGTTGTGCCCGCGGCGGCGGTAGCACAGCATGTCGATGACGACGTCTTTTTTGAACGCTTGGCGGAAGTCGATGGCCAGCCGCGCCACCCAGGCGCAGGCTTCGGGATCGTCGCCGTTGACGTGGAAGATCGGCGCGCCGATCATTTTCGCCACGTCGGTGCAGTACTCGCTGGAGCGGGAATCGGTGGGTGCGGTGGTGAATCCGATCTGGTTGTTGACCACGATGTGGATGGTGCCGCCGGTGCGGTAGCCCTTGAGCAGGGCGAGGTTCAACGTTTCGGCGACCACGCCTTGGCCGGCGAACGCGGCGTCGCCGTGCAGCATCAACGGCACGACGGGGAAGGTTTGCGAGCCTTCGGCGTCGGTGCCGTCATCGAGGAGGTCTTGTTTGGCGCGGACCAGGCCCTCCAGCACCGGGTCCACCGCCTCCAGATGCGACGGGTTGGCGGTCAGCGAGACTTGGATGTCGTTGTCGCCGAACATTTGGATGTAGTTGCCTGAGGCGCCGAGGTGGTATTTCACGTCGCCGGAGCCGTGGGCTTGGGACGGGTTGAGGTTGCCTTCGAACTCGGTGAAAATCTGGGAGTAGGGTTTGCCGACGATGTTGGCCAGCACGTTGAGCCGGCCGCGGTGCGGCATGCCGATGATGACCTCGTCGAGGGCGTGTTCGGCGGCCTGATCGATGGCGGCGTCCATCATCGGGATGACGGTTTCGGCGCCTTCCAGGGAGAAGCGTTTCTGCCCGACGTATTTGGTTTGCAGGAACGTTTCGAACGCTTCGGCGGCGTTGAGTTTGGACAGGATGTATTTCTGTTCGGCGACGGTGGGTTTGGCGTGTTTGACCTCGATGCGTTCCTGCAGCCATTTCTGCTGTTCGGGTTCGAGGATGTGGGTGTATTCCACCCCGACGTGGCGGCAGTAGGCGTCGCGCAGCAGGCCCAGGATGTCGCGCAGTTTCATGTATTGCTTGCCGGCGAACCCGTCGACCTTGAACACCCGGTCCAGATCCCACAGGGTGAGGCCGTGGGTGTTGACGTCCAGATCGGGGTGGCTGCGGAAGCGGGTTTTGTCCAGGCGTAGCGGGTCGATGTCGGCCATCAGGTGGCCGCGGTTGCGGTAGGCGGCGATCAGTTCGATGACGCGGGCGTTCTTGTCGGCGATCGAGTCCGGGTTGTCGGTGCGCCACCGCACCGGCTCGTACGGGATGCCCAGTTCGCGGAAGATTTCGTCGAAGAAGTCGTCGTCGAGCAGCAGCTGGTGGATGGTGCGCAGGAAGTCGCCGGATTCCGCGCCCTGGATGATGCGGTGATCGTAGGTCGAGGTCAAGGTGATGAGCTTGCCGATGCCGACCTCGTTGATGCGTTCGGCACTCGCGCCCTGGAATTCGGCGGGGTATTCCATGGCGCCGGCGCCGATGATGGCGCCCTGCCCGGCCATCAGGCGGGGTACCGAGTGCACGGTGCCGATGGTGCCGGGGTTGGTCAGGGAGATGGTGACCCCGGAGAAGTCTTCGGCGGTGAGTTTGCCGTCGCGGGCGCGCCGGACGATGTCCTCATAGGCGGCGATGAACTGGCCGAACGCCATGGTTTCGCACTTTTTGATCGCGGCGACGACCAGTTGGCGGTTACCGTCACGACCGGGCAGGTCGATGGCCAACCCAAGGTTGGTGTGTGCGGGGGTGACCGCGTTGGGTTTGCCGTCGATTTCGGCGAAGTGCCGGTTCATGTTCGGGAACGCCTTGACCGCTTGCACGATGGCATAGCCGAGCAGGTGGGTGAAGCTGATCTTGCCGCCGCGGGTGCGTTTGAGGTGGTTGTTGATGACCACCCGGTTGTCGATCATCAACTTCGCCGGGATGGCCCGCACGCTGGTCGCGGTGGGCACCTCCAGCGAGGCGTTCATGTTCTTCACCACCGCCGCCGCAGCACCCCGCAACACCTGCGAAGCATCACCCTCGGCCACCGACACCGACTTTGCCGCCTTGGGTGCCGGTGCCGCCGCAGCAGCAGCGGGGGCCGGCGCCGCGGGAGTAGCCGGGGCGGGCGCTGCCGGGGCCGCCGCAGCCGGGGGAGCAGCGGGGGTGGCGGGCGCGGCCGGCGCCGGGGACTGGCCGTTGGCGGCCGTGGTATCGGTCACAGGCTCGGGCGAATAGTCAACAAGAAACTCATGCCAACTCGGATCCACCGACGACGGATCCTCGCGGAACTTGCGATACATCTCCTCGACCAACCACTCGTTCTGCCCGAATGGTGAAGGTGAACTGGTCACGGCAGCTGCTCGCCTCGATTCTTGGTCTCGGCAAGCCGTGGCAAGGGGGCTCGCCGCTCGTCTTTTCGTTGTGTCTGCGGTGACCTGCGTGACCGCCGTCTAAAGGCTAGCGCCTCCGAGCCGACGGCGACCAGGCACCGCCCATCTGGGCAGGACGTATTGTCGCGGGCCCTCAGGACTGCGCGGACGGCAGCACATGCAGGGTCGCGGGCCACCGTGGCGGGGGCGGACCGAACGCCTTCTGTGCGTTGCCGATGATCTTCTTTCCCATGAGCCGGTTGCCCACGCCGCCGACGACGGCGCCGATGCCGATCGGCAGCATCTTGCCCAACGCCATGGCGCCGCGCTTGAGGGTGTACTTCTTGACGAAGAACCGCACGAGTCGCGAATTGAGCTGGGACACCGCGGGCAGTGGCAGCGTTGCTGCACCATCGGACAGCCAGGCCCCGCTGGTGCGCCCGGAGCCCAGCAGGTCGGCGATCGCGTGCTTGCTGTCCTCGCCGACGAGCACCGCGAGCACCAGGGCGCGTCGGCGCTCCTTGTGGTCGGCGGGGATGCCGTGGACCTCGGCGACGGCGAGGACGAACACCGACGTCGCCTCCAGGAATACCACGGTCTCGCCGGCCACCGCAGACAGCGCCGTCAGCGTGCCGATGCCGGGAAACGCCGCGGCCGAGCCGACCGCTGCGCCGCTGGCCATCACGGCGGCCAGGTAGTGCTTTTCCAGCCGGGTGACGATCTCGGCCGGCGTGGCGTTGGGCCGCTGGCTGCGCAACCGGTCGACGTAGGCCTTCACCGCGGGCGCTTGCACGCGTGCGCTGCGCTCCAGGATCGCCGACAGAACCCTCGCCGCAGCGCTGGGATCCTCGTCCGCACCATCGCGGACTGCCGGCAACTGTTTCTTGGTGGAACGAGCGCTCACTTCGGGGCCTCCCCACGTGCGGACCGACAAACATCGGCTGAATGTCCAGGCTAACCCTTGTGGAACGTGCGGCGACGGCTGCAGGGTTTCCGTCCGTGACACCTGTCACGGAATAAAAAACTGCGATGCGTGGCTAACCAATTTCATGGCATCATCGCCCCACGTGGACGAGACGACAGCCAGCCAGAATCCCGGCGTAAGCCGCACCCGCATGATTCTGGTGTTGGGCGCCCTGATCGCCCTCGGCCCGCTCACCATCGACATGTACCTCCCTGCACTGCCGAGGATCGCCGACGAGCTCTCGGTGTCGTCGTCGGTCGCGCAGCTCACGCTCACCGGAACGCTCGCGGGGCTAGGATTGGGCCAGCTCATCGTGGGTCCGTTGTCGGATTCCCTGGGCCGGCGGCGTCCGCTGATGGCTGGCATCGTGCTGCACATGCTGGCGTCCCTGCTCTGTGTCTTCGCCCCGAACATCGCGGCTCTCGGCATCGCGCGCGGCCTGCAGGGCATGGGCGCGGCGGCGGCCTCGGTGGTCGCGGTTGCCGTCGTCGGCGACCTGTTCGCGGGTTCGGCTGCGGCGACCGTGATGTCCCGGCTCATGCTGGTGCTCGGCGTGGCGCCGGTGCTCGCGCCCTCGCTGGGCGCGGCGGTCCTGCTGAAGGGTTCGTGGCACTGGGTGTTCATCGCGCTGGTGCTGCTGGCCGGTGCCCTGTTGCTGATGGCCGTGCTGGCGCTGCCGGAAACGCTGCCGGTGTCGCATCGGCGCCCGTTACACGTCGGCAGCATTCTCGGCACCTATGCCGAACTGCTGCGAGACGCGCGATTCGTCATCCTGGTGCTCGTCGCGGCTCTCGGCATGTCCGGTCTGTTCGCCTACATCTCGGCCGCGCCGTTCGTACTGCAGGGCCGCTACGGGCTCGATCAACAAGCGTTCGCGCTGGTGTTCGCCGCAGGTGCGGTCGCACTCATCGGGTCGACGCAGTTCAACGTGGTGCTGCTGCGGCGGTTCACCCCTCAGGCCATCACCGTGACTGCGCTGGCCGCGGCTTCGGTGGCCGGCCTGTTGTTCATCGGCATCACCGTGGCGCAGGTCGGCGGGTTGACGGGGTTTATCGCACCCGTGCTCGGCATCCTGGCGGCCATGGGTCTGGTGATTCCCAATGCCCCGGCTGTGGCGCTGTCACGTCATCCCGATGCGGCGGGGACTGCCGCCGCGCTGCTCGGCGCCGCCCAGTTCGGGCTCGGTGCAGCAATTGCGCCCTTGGTCGGCGCGCTGGGCAACGGGGCGCTGGCGCTTTCGGTGGTGATGACGCTGGGTGTCATGATCGCGCTGTTTGCGTTGCTGGCCGTCGGGTTGCGACGCGATGACGAGACTGTGGACGACATCGTTCCCGCAGCCGTCGTCGAACCTGCTTGACGGGTCCCCACCGGCACGCCGACTTGTCGCCAGCGGGGTGGATCCGTAGCGTCGGCTGGGGCCAACTCGTTGCCGTCCCCTCACTGATCACATGTTCGAGACCTTGAACGCCCGGTTCGCGGGCCGCACTGCCAGCCACAACCCGTGGAACGCGTTGTGGGCGATGATGGTCGGCTTCTTCATGATCCTGCTCGACGCCACCATCGTGGCCGTCGCCAATCCGACCATCATGCAGCGGTTGGGCGCCGACTACGACGGCGTGATCTGGGTGACCAGCGCTTACCTGCTGGCCTATGCCGTGCCGTTGCTGGTGTCGGGCCGGCTCGGCGACGTGTACGGGCCGAAGAACCTCTACCTCGCCGGGCTGGCGGTGTTCACCGCGGCGTCGCTGGCGTGTGGGCTGGCGGGCAGCATCGAGACCCTGATCGCCGCGCGCGTCGTGCAGGGGATCGGTGCGGCTTTGTTGACGCCGCAGACCCTCTCGACCATCACCCGGATCTTCCCGCCCGAGCGGCGAGGCGTCGCCATGAGTGTGTGGGGCGCCACCGCAGGTGTGGCCACGCTCGTCGGCCCGCTCGCGGGCGGCGTCCTGGTCGGTGGTCTGGGCTGGCAATGGATCTTCTTCGTCAACGTGCCGATCGGGATCATCGGCTTCGGTCTGGCGGTTTGGCTGGTTCCCGTGTTGCCGACCGCGCCGCACCGGTTCGACCTGCTCGGTGTGGCGTTGTCCGCCATCGGCATGTTCCTCATCGTGTTCGCGCTGCAGGAAGGACACGCGCACCACTGGGCGTCGTGGGTGTGGGGGACGCTGGCCGCCGGGGTCTTGGTGATGGTCGGATTTGTCTACTGGCAGTCGGTCAACACCGCCGAACCACTGATTCCTTTGCGCATCTTTGCTGACCGCGATTTCAGTCTGGCCAATATCGGAGTGGCCACCATCGGCTTCGCTGTGACGGCGATGATCCTGCCGCTGATGTTCTTTGCACAGTCGGTGTGCGGGCTGTCGCCGACCAGATCGGCACTGCTGGTCGCGCCGACGGCGATCGCCAGCGGTTCGCTGGCACCGCTGGTGGGCCGCATCGTGGACCGCTCACATCCGCGGCCGGTGGTCGGCTTCGGCTTCGCCGCCATGGCCGTCGGTCTGACGTGGTTGTCGATCGAGATGACCCCTGTCACGCCGATCTGGCGGCTGGTGCTGCCCCAGGTGTTGATGGGCGTCGGGATGGCATTCATCTGGTCGCCGCTGGCCGCGACCGCAACCCGCAATCTGTCGCCCAGCCTGGCCGGCGCCGGGTCGGGTGTGTACAACGCCACCCGGCAGGTCGGGTCGGTACTCGGCAGCGCCGGCATCGCGGCTTTCATGACGTGGGAGATCGGCAGGCAGATGCCGGGACCCGCGGTGGTCGAGCCGCGGGCCGAGACCGCCGCGACGGTGCTGCCGGGATTCCTGCACGAGCCGTTCGCCACGGCCATGGCCCAGTCGATGCTGCTGCCGGCCTTCATTGCGCTCTTCGGTGTGGTCGCGGCGTTGTTCCTGCGCGGCTTCGGTGACCGTTCGGGTGTCGCCGAGGACAGCTATGCCGACGAGGTCGATGACGTCGACGACGTTGACGACCGCGACGAACCGACCGAGGTGCTGCGCGTGGTGGGTCCTGTCAACCAATACCTGCCCGACTACCCGGACGACGACGAGTACATCGAGTACACCGTGCAGTGGGATGAGCCCGAGCCCGAGCCAGTGTCCGGCGCCGAGCCGGAGCCGGCACCGGATCCCGTCACGGAGCCGCTGAGCACCCAAGCGCCGCCCGCGGACGCTGCCGAGGACGAGGACCCGTGGCAGGCGATACTGAACCGGCTCATGGCCGATATGCCGGCGAATTCGTCAGACGAGCTGATCGGTCACGCGCACAACGGCTTTCACGTTGATGCCGGGCAGCATTTCCGCCCGCTGAAGCCGCCGAGCGGGGAGCACCGCCGCGTCAACGGCAATCACTACGGCGGGGACCCCGACGACAACCCGTCCTACGGCAGGCATTCGCGCCCGGGGGATTAGCGCAGCAGCCGGTCAGTGCGCTGCGTTGTAGGCATCCATGATGGACGCCGGAATGCGGCCGCGCCGGGAGACGTTATGGCCGTTGGCCACAGCCCATTCGCGTATCGCCCGAATTTTCTCGGGGCCCGAGGGTGCGGCCGCGGTGGCTTTACGTGACGCGGCTTTACGCTGCGGAGTTGCTTTGGGCTTGGCCGACTGTCGCGGTTCCGGCCGGGCTTTCTTGCGTGCGGCCCGGGCGTCGCGGGTCTGCGCTTTCTTGGCGGCGGTGATGTAACGAGCCATGTCCTTGTCGAACTGGGCGCCGTTCTTGGTGGTCAAGACGAGCGAGTAGTCCTGCCCGCGATAAGAAAACTCAACCGTGTCAACAACGTCTGCGTCGATCTCCACCCCATCGAGGTCGTCGACGTACTCGATTGTCACTATCTTGCCCACGCAGATTCCTTCGGGTCGGTGAATGCTTTTGTTCCGAGAGTACCGAGCCCTAGAAATGCGCCCAATTCGACGACGCCTGCCGGAGTGGCGGGTAGGTAATCGGTGAGTGCCGCCGAACGCACGATGACGGCGGCGTATTTGGCCCGGCTCACCGCCACGTTGAGGCGATTCCGGTTGAGTAGGAACGAGATTCCACGCGGTACGTCATCGATCGACGACGCCACCATGGAGATGAATACCACCGGTGCCTGCTGACCCTGAAATTTGTCCACCGTGCCCGCCCGAACCTCGGTGAGCCCGGCGGCGTCGAGTCGCTGGCGCAGCATCACCACCTGCGCGTTGTACGGCGTCACGACCAGCACCTGCTCCTGGGTCAATGGCCCGCTGCCGTTCTCGTCGGTCCATGCCGACCCGAGCAGCCGGGAGATCTCGGCCACGATGGCGTCGGCCTCCTCGGGACTGTCGGTGGCGTTGCCGTCGTGCTCGAGAGTCAGCAGCCGTACCCCGGGCTCGTAGCCGTCGAGGCTGCGCGCGGCGGTGATCGCATCCACCGAATGCAACCGGCCGTCATAGGACAAGCGCGACACCGCCGCACACACCGCGGGATGCATGCGGTAGGAGCGGTCCAGGAAGTAGCCGAGCTCGGCCGGCAAGGTGTGGTGATCGCCGACCAGCCAGCCCAGCGCCGAGGTGTCGACCGGTTCGGGGTGGGTGCCCGCGCTGACCTGCGGCAGCTGTTGCGGATCGCCCAGCAGCAGCAGATTGGCCGCAGCAGGCGCCACGGCGATGGTGTTGGCCAAGCTGTACTGCCCGGCCTCTTCGACGACCAGCAGGTCCAGACTTCCCGGCGGCACCCGCGTCGCATTGGCGAAATCCCATGCCGTGCCGCCGATCACGCAGCCCTCATGCTCGGAGATGAACGCCGGATAGTCCTTTTCGTCGAGCTCTGTCCAACATGGATTCTCGTTGCGGCCCTTTTTGGCGACCCGGGCCGCATCCACGCCGGCCTTGACGATATCGCGAAACAGATTCTCCACCACCGCGTGCGCCTGTGCCACCACGCCGATGCGCCAGTGATGGTGGTTGACCAGCTTGGCGATCACCGCCGCCGCGGTATAGGTCTTGCCGGTTCCGGGTGGGCCGTGCACGGCCAGGTATGACGAGTCCAGATCCAGTAGCGCTGCGGTGATCTGCTCCTCGACCGGCCGGTCATCGTGGGGCAGGGCGGTGCCGCTGCGGGTGCGGGGCGGCCGGCGCAGCAGCACGTCGACGACGCCGGTCGCAGGCAAGCGGGGCAGGCTCGCCGCGATCTGGGCTGCCGTCGCCTCGATCGATTCGCGCAGAGCCGTGGTCCGGATCGGCGGCCCCGGCGTCAACGCGAACGGGGTCTGATCGAACACCGTGCCGCCCTTGGGTTCTCGCTCCGTGACCAGGACTTCGGTCGGGGCGGCGGGATCGTCGCACTGGAGCACCTGCACCGATCCGAACGCGCGACGCTGCGGATCGTCCGTGAGGCCGTCGGGGGCAGGGGGATCGTAGAGCGCGTACATCTCCCGGCTCAGCTCGCCGTTGGCCAGCATGCCGCGCAGCAGCACCTGCCGCTGCGGTTTACGGGCCCGCGGCGGGGTGTGCCAGTCCGTGACGACGGTCGCCTGCTCGGATACGAAAACTCCTGCGCTGTCGGCCCATTCGTCGACAGGGTGGTTGAGCCGGTCAAAATGCCCCCACCAGTACGGCTTGTCCTCGCGACGGTGGTAGCCGCGGGCGGCCGAGATCATCGCCACCGCCTGCTGTTCGGGTTTTCGTTCGGCGTCGCCGACGAAGCGTCTCAGGGTGCGGGCCAGCTGGTCTTCCGGCTCGGTCGGCCCGCCATCGGTCACAGGTTGGGCGCCCAGCGGCGGCACGCTCGACTCGATGGCCCGGTTGATCAGCCAGTCGCGGAGCTTGCGCGTGGACGTGCAGTCGTAGCGGTTGTAGTCCTCGATCTCCTTGAGGACGACGGTGGCGTCATCGTGGCGTCCCTCGGCCCGCAGCGCGCAGTATTTCGCGTACTGGGTGATCGAGTCGGTGGCGGTGGTGACGTCCCCGCTGCGCAGCTGCGACCCCATGTACAGCGGCTCAAGCGATTTGAGGCTGTAATTCTTGGTCCCGATGCGAATACTCTTGCGCACCAACGGATAGAGGTCGACCAGGATGCCGTTGCGCAGCAGTTCGTCGACGGCGTCCTCACCCTCGCCGTAGCGCCCGGCCAACCGCAGCAGTGCGGTCTTCTCGTAGGCCGCGTAGTGGTAGATGTGCATGTTCGGATAGCGCTTGCGCCGTTGCCGGACCAATTTCAGGAAGTCGCGCAGGGCCTGGCGTTCCTCGGCGCGGTCATGCGCCCACAGCGGGTGAAAATCCTCGGCCTTGGTGCCGAGCACTCCGAACATGTACTCCAGACCCCACTGTCTGCCGTCGTCGGTCCACAGCGGGTCACCCTCGAAGTCGAAGAACAGATCGCCCTTGTCCGGGTCGGGCAGTTGCATGAGCGGCTGAGCGTCGACCACCTGGAACGGCGGCTTGCCGTCGACCTGGTCCGCGCGCTGCAACCGCGCCTGCGCGGTCAGGTTGGCCAAGATGCGGGGGTGCAGACCGTCGACGGGGCCCTCGTGGCGGGTTAGCTCGGTGACCGTGCTGACCCCGGCGTCGATCAGCCGGGCCCGCTGGGTCACCCGCATGCCTGCGACCAGCAGCAGATCGTCGTGGGCACTGACCTGCGCGGCGCACTCCGGGCAGCGGAAGCACGCCCGCACATCGTCGGCCCAGCTGACGGGCTTCCCCGCGGCCAGGTGCTCGTCGAGCAGCCGCTGCAGAGCGTCGCGGCGGGGCCCGTACACGCCGAGCAGCTCGTCGACCGGGTACGACGCCACCGCGCCGTCACCCAACACCAACTCGACCTCGTCGGCCACGGGCACGCCCGCGGCGCTCAGCGTCTGGTTGTACGCCGCGAGTTGCAGCAGCGCTTCCACCTTCACCGAGCGGGCCAGCTTGGTGTCCCGGAGCCGGTAGCGCTCCCCGTCGAACATCAGAAAGTCGGCGAACCCCGCGAACCGGCCGTCGAACATCGCCGCCTGATAGATCACCGGCGCGCGGCTTCGCACGGCGTCCAGGGTCTGCTCGGCAGCGGCGGTCAGCCCGGCGACGGTGTAGGCGGGCCGGCCGATGACCGTCACCGACGTGTCGGAGCGCAGTTCGTCGAGGTGGCGCTGTTCGTGCTCATCGCCGAGTTGGGCGGTGCGGGCAAGCAATTCATCATCACCGGTAGGCGCGGGACCCCAACCGAGGCGGGCGTCGAACGAACGCAGCAACGCGTATTCGCAGCGGGCCGCGGCGGCGAGGTCCGAGGCGCTGTAGATGACCACGCGGTCCTCGGTGACGAACACGTTGTCACTGTAGGTGAGTGGCCCGACAGTGGCGGCCCGCGAAACAGCGTTGAGGGTCGTTACGCCGCCATCTTTGCGACCATGCCTTCACGCTCGCGTCGATTCCAAGCTTCGCGCACCCGATCGAGGATGTCGCGGGGACGGTCCTCCTTGATCACCCGGATGTGCAGCCAACCTTGGCGGCGTACCTTCCGTATGCGCTTTTGGTCCCACACATACCGGCTCCGGTCGGCTTGATGCTGCTCACCGTCGTACTCGAGCCCGATCATCATGTCCTCCCAGCCCATGTCGAGGTATGCGAATGGGAACCCATCGGGTTCGAGCACAGGAATCTGGGTCCGTGGCCGCGGATATCCGGCGTCGATCACCAGCAGTCGGAGCCACGTTTCCTTCGGAGATTGGGCACCGGCGTCCATCAGGTCGAGCGCTTCCCGCGCCCGGCCTACTCCCCGCGCACCCCGATAGCGCTCGATGTGTGGTTGCACGTGTTCAGAAGCCAGACCGGTGGCTCGTGCCAGCGCGTCGAGATGCGCCACCGCGGCTCCCCGTGGCAGATATCGGCCGACGTCCAGTGCTGTTCGCGGGATCGTGGTGACTGCCATCCCGTTGATCGCGGCCACCTCGTCGTCGGCGAATCGGTCGTTGTGCGTCACGATGCCATGCGGCGGTCGGTTGTTGCGCCAGATGAGTTCGACGGGAGAGTCCTCGTCGACATACTCGGCGCCGTGTAGCGCCGCCGCAGCCCGACCGGTGATCACGGCCCGCTGCCCCGACCACAACCAGGCGCCGACCGTATTGGCGTACAGCGATGGTTCGGCGATCCGCGGTTGGTAAATGTCGGGAAATATCGACCGATATGCAGCCCGCAGGCGGCCCCTCGTCAGTTCACCTCGCGCTACCGCCTCACTGCCTACGAATATCGTCCCCATAGCGGGATCGTGGTCGGGTGGTCCGACAAGCCGCGCCAAAATGAAGCCATGGCTGCGCAGTTGTGGATTTAACGACCACCAAGGCTGTTTCGCGAAGAGTGGCGGTGTGCGAACAGCTCAGGTATTGCCCATCAGCTCGACGCCGTTGCCGTTCCACCGGAACTTCACGACGCTGGCCAGGCCGTGATAACCCCCGGAGTACTGCAGGGCGACGGTGTCGCCGGTGCTGACGGTCTTGTCGATGCCGTTGAACCCGTAGGTGTCGGGCACCCCGGTGGGGATGAACTTGCCGAGGTGGAACAGCACCGCGCGGGTGTTCGGGTTCGGGGCGTTGGTGTTGGCCCGCACGATGATGGCCGACAACTGCGCGCACTCGTTGTAATTGCCGGCCAGCGGCTCCGGGCTCCAGGCCTGATTGCTGCGCGGATCGCGGGGGAGCTCGGAGACCGCACGGGCGATCTCGGGGGCGGCCAGATTCACCGCGCACGGATCCGGCTCTGCTGACGTCGGCTTCGGCGGTGCCGCTGCTGTCGCGGCCGACGTGGCCGTCGGGGCCGGATTGGCCGTCGGTTCCGGCGTTTTGGAGACGGTGGAATCCCCCGAACCGCATCCCGCCACCACGAGCACAGCCGCCGAGATCATCAAGATCTCTTTCACAGTTGGGCAACCTACCCTGATCGTTGCGGCGGATCGGGCAGGCGCGGCGGCTTGTCCGCCAACTGGCACTAGACTCTGTCCCGATGACCTCGACAGATTCGGATACCGGAGACGCCGATCCGACGTTTGCCGACCTGCAGATTCACCCCTCGGTGCTGCAGGCCGTCGCCGACGTCGGCTACGAGTCGCCCTCTGCGATCCAGGCCGCCACTATTCCACCGATGCTGGCCGGCTCCGACGTCGTCGGCCTGGCACAGACGGGCACGGGTAAGACCGCTGCCTTCGCCATCCCCATCCTGTCCAAGATCGACACCTCGAGCAGGGCCACCCAGGCCCTGGTGCTGGCGCCGACACGCGAACTCGCTTTGCAGGTGGCCGAGGCGTTCGGTCGCTACGGCGCGCATCTGCCCGAGATCAATGTGCTGGCCATTTACGGTGGCTCGTCGTACGGGCCGCAGCTCGCCGGGCTCAAGCGCGGCGCGCAGGTGGTCGTCGGCACTCCCGGCCGGGTGATCGATCACCTGGAGAAGGGCAGGCTGGACCTGTCCCGCCTGGATTACCTCGTGCTCGACGAGGCCGACGAGATGCTGCAGATGGGCTTCGCCGAGGATGTCGAACGCATCCTGGCCGACACGCCCGAGTACAAGCAGGTCGCGTTGTTCTCGGCGACCATGCCCCCGGCCATCCGCAAGATCACCAGCAAGTACCTGCACGATCCGGTCGAGGTCACGGTCAAGGCGAAAACCGCGACGGCCGAGAACATCTCGCAGCGCTTCATCCAGGTGGCAGGCCCGCGCAAGCTCGATGCGCTCACCCGCGTGCTCGAAGTCGAACCGTTCGACGCGATGATCGTGTTCGTCCGCACCAAGCAGGCCACCGAGGAGGTCGCCGAGCGGCTCAAGGCGCGTGGTTTCTCGGCGGCCGCCATCAACGGCGACATCGCGCAGGCTCAGCGGGAACGCACCATCGCCGCGCTCAAGGACGGCAAGCTCGACATCCTGATCGCGACGGACGTCGCCGCTCGCGGGCTGGACGTGGAGCGCATCAGCCACGTCGTCAACTACGACATCCCGCATGACGTCGAGTCCTATGTGCACCGGATCGGCCGCACCGGGCGGGCCGGACGTTCGGGTGCGGCGCTGCTGTTCGTGACGCCGCGCGAACGGCATCTGCTCAAGTCGATCGAGAAGCACACCCGGTCCAAACTGGTCGAATCCGAGCTGCCCAGCGTCGACGACGTCAACGCGCAGCGGGTCGCGAAATTCCGGGATTCCATCACCGATGGTCTCAGCGCGCCGGGTATCGAGCTGTTCCGGCGGCTGATCGAGGACTACGAGCGCGACAACAACGTGCCGCTCGCCGACATCGCCGCGGCGCTGGCGCTGCAATCCCGCGACGGCGAGGCGTTCCTGATGGTCGAACCGCCACCGGAGAAGCGCCGCGAGCGTGCCGAGCGGCCGACGCGGGAAGATGGACCGCCCCGCAAACGGCATGAGACCCGAAGCGACCTGGCGACCTACCGCATCGCGGTCGGCAAGCGCCACAAGGTCGCGCCCGGGGCCATCGTCGGCGCCATCGCCAACGAAGGTGGTCTGCACCGCAGCGACTTCGGTCACATCTCGATCCGGGTCGACCACTCGCTCGTCGAGCTGCCCGCCAAGCTGCCCCGAAGCGTGTTCAAAGCTCTTGAGAACACCCGTATTCAGGGCGTGCTGATCGACCTTCAGCCGGACCGTCCCCAGCGCCGGGACCGCGACCACCAAGGTGGTGCATCCAAACCCCACCGGAAGGCCAAGTGACGCTGTCCAAGGGCGTCAAGGGGCTACCCGACCAGGGTGGGCTGGAATCGGTTTCCACCACCGACCGCGTGGCCTCGCTGACCGGGATCCGGGCTGTCGCCGCGATGCTGGTGGTGCTCACCCACGCGGCGTACACCACGGGCAAGTACGGGCAGGGCTATCTGGGGCTGGTGTACTCGCGGGCGGAGATCGGGGTGCCGATCTTCTTTGTACTGAGTGGTTTTCTGTTGTTCCGGCCGTGGGTGAAGGCGGCCGCAACCGACGGCGAGTGGCCGTCCGTGCGGCGCTACGCCTGGCACCGGGTGCGACGCATCATGCCCGCGTATGTCGTCACGGTGCTCATCGCCTACTTCCTCTACCACTTCCGCACGGCCGGGCCGAATCCCGGCCACACCTGGTACGGGTTGTTCCGCAACCTGACCCTGACCCAGATCTACACCGACAACTATCTGTTCGCGTTCCTGCATCAGGGCTTGACGCAGATGTGGAGCCTGGCCGTGGAGGCCGCGTTCTATGTGGCGCTGCCGCTGCTGGCCTACCTGCTGCTGGTGGTGCTGTGTCGGCGCCGCTGGCGGCCAGGTCTGCTGCTGGCGGGCCTGGCCGTGCTGGCGGCGGTGTCGCCGGTATGGCTGACCATCGTGCACCGCACCACGGGATTGCCCGACGGCGCGCGGCTGTGGTTGCCGACGTATCTGGCGTGGTTCGTGGCGGGCATGGTGCTGACGGTGCTGATGCAGCTGAAGGTGCGGGCGTACGCCATGGCATGCCTGCCGGTGGCGGTGGTCAGTTACTTCATCGTGTCGACGCCGCTCGGCGGTGCGCCGACGACGTCCCCGGCCGGGCTGGGCGAGGCGCTGGCGAAGACCGTGTTCTATGCCGTGATCGCGGCGCTGATGGTCGCCCCACCGGCGTTGGCGGACCGGGGTTGGTACGTGCGGTTGCTGGCCAGCCGACCGATGGTGTTTCTCGGCGAGATCTCCTATGAGATCTTCCTGATCCATCTGATCATCATGGAATTGGTCATGGTCGAGGTGCTGCAGGATCCGGTGTACACGGGTTCGATGGTCAACCTGTTCGTGGTCACCATGCTCTTCACCGTCCCCGCCGCCTGGCTGCTGCACCGGTTCACCCGCGTCGGAAATTAGGTTATGCTTACCTTATGGCGCAATTGGTCGGAAAGCAGGCATCGCGCGGCCTGGAGGGCGCGCTGGTTCGGCTGTGCCGCGGCGGTGATTACGAGCTGACCGTCGTCGGCCGTACCGAGCTGACGTCGAATTACCTGCGGTTGCATTTCACCGCCGAGCGGCTGCTCGCCGAGCAGCGACTGCACCCGACGATGTGGGTGCGCGGCTGGTTCCCCGACGGCGACAAGGCGCATCAGCGCGGCTATACGCTGGTCAACCCGGATCCCGAGGCCGGCACCGTCGACATCGATTTCGCGATGCACGACGGGGTGGCCACCCGCTGGGCCAAGGGCGCGGCCGTTGGCGACGTCCTTGAGGTGACGGTGCTGGGCAGCAACTTCGCCCTTCCAGAACCGCAGCCCGCCGGCTACGTCATCGTCGGTGACGCCGCGTCGCTGCCTGCCATCAACTCCCTGCTCGACGCCATCGGCGACGCTCCCGCCCGGGTGTTCCTGGAAGCCGGGCACGACGACGATCCGGAACTGCCGATCACCGGGGCGGCCGACGTCACGTGGGTGGACCGCGATGGCGAGGGGCTGCTGCAAGCCGTCAGCTCGTCTGCGTTCGACGCCGCCGATCATTTCGGCTGGGTGGCGTGCAACAACCGCACCACGCGCGAGGTGGCCCGGGTGTTCCGCGAGGAGTACCGGATCCCGCGCAAGAACATCAAGGCACAGGCGTACTGGGCGGCCTGACTCAGTCCGCCGGTTGGTGCACCGGCACCACGAGCGGCGCCACGAATTCCGCCAGCATGGCCCGCTCGTCGGCCTCGTCGAGGCCGGGGAAGACCAGCAGCGAGACCATGACCCTGACCAGCCAGCGGGCGCGGCGCTCGATCCCGTCGCCACCGCCGCCCAGTGACCGCACGAACGCCTCGACCAGAGCCCGGATCACCTCGGAGTGCTCGGCCATCTCGCCGCCGATCGGGGGCGAGGCCGTCGCGAACCACGATGACAGCGCCGGGCTGTCGCGCACGGCCCGCAGGCCGGTCATCACGCCCTCGATCAACCGTTGCGTCGGGTCGCTCAGCCCGGCGACCTGTCGGGTCAGTTCTTCGTAGAGCCGACGCGCCTCCCGATGCACGTACGCCGTGTACAGCGCCTCGCGGTTTTCGAAGTAGCGGTACAGCGTCGCGCGGGAACAGCCTGCGGCCGTGGCGATCTCGTGCATCCCCACGGTGGCGGCGTCCTGCCGCGTGAACAGCTCGTCGGCGGCGTCGAGGATCCGGTCGGCCGCCACCTCGGAGCGGCGGGCGGCCAGCCAGTCGCCGGCCATCATGTGCCGGCTCGGAACGGGACCGACAGTGGGCGGCGCACATAGCTGCCGCCTGCCCATACCACCGCATCGAGGTCGACCTCGAAATCCGGGCAGCGCGAGAGCAATTCGGTCAGCGCCACCCGTGACTGCATCCGGGCGGCAGCCGCGCCCAGGCAGAAATGTGCGCCGTGGCTGAACGTCAAGATGTTGCGGGGATGGCGTCGGATGTCGAGTTCTGCTGCGTCTGGTCCGAATTCGCGTTCGTCGCGGTTGCCCGACCCGTACAGCAGCAGGGTCCTGCGGCCCGCAGGGATGGTGGTGTCACCGATGGTGACGTCGCGGGTGGTGGTGCGGGCCAGTCCCTGCACCGGTGAGGTCAGCCGCAGGAACTCGTCGACCGCCTCGGGTATCAGCTCCGGGTCGTGCGCCAGCAGCCGTCGCTGATCGGGTCGCTGCTGCAGCAATTGCACTGCGCCACCGAGCATTCCGGTCGTCGTGTCATTGCCGCCGGTGACCATGGTGAAGGTGAACGCCAGGATCGACAGCACGCCCGAGATTTCCCCGTCGGCGCCCACCCCGGCCGCTACCAGATGCGAGATGGTGTCGTCGGCCGGCTCGACGCGGCGACGCTCGATCAGCTCGGCGAAGTAGCCCGCCATCGCCGTGACGGCATCGGTGGCGCTGCCCAACGCGCCGGCGATCCCGTCGGGCGAGGTGTTGGCGGCGACGATTGCTTCGGTCCAGCCGTCGAATTGGGCCCGGTCGACTTCGGGCACCCCGAGATAGTGCGCGACGACCATCGACGGTAGCGGTTTGAACAATTCGGTGACAATGTCGCCGCCGCCGTTGGCGCGCAGCTCTTCCAGTCGGGATACGACGAACTCCCGCACCTTCGGTTCGACGGCCTCGACCTGCCGCGGGGTGAAGCCGCGCGAGACCAGCTTGCGGAACTCGGTGTGCACGGGCGGGTCCTGCATGACGAACGGCGGATTCTCGGCCAGCCCGATCAGCTCCATGTCGCCGTACGTGACGGTCAGGCCTTGGGCCGACGAGAAGGTCTCGTGATCGCGCGCGGCCGCCCAGATGTCGGCGTGCCGGGACAACACGTAGTAGTCCTGATCGGGTCGGTCGGCGGGCACCACATGGTGGACTGGATCGTGTTCGCGCAGGGCGGCATACATCGCCCACGGGCTCGCCCAGGTGTCGGCGTTGGCAAGTTCGAAGCGGGCCGGAGACTCGGACAATTGAGACAGAGGAGCTGTCATGTCTTATTCGTACGACAGTCCATCAGTATGTGTCAATAGCAGATCGCCGGACGTTCGCCGGTGCCGACTAGGCTCGGCGCCGTGAGCATCCCCAACACGCCGCAGTCACCTGCCGCGACGCCGACGTGTTACCGGCATCCCGACCGCCAGACCTACGTGCAGTGCACACGTTGCCAGCGCTACATCTGCCCGGAGTGCATGCGCTCGGCCGCTGTCGGTCACCAGTGCGTGGAATGCGTCAACGAGGGCGCCAAATCCGTGCGCGCACCACGCACCCAGTTCGGCGGGAAGCTGAGCAACGGCACTCCCGTGCTCACCTATGGACTCATCGCGGTCAACGTGCTGATGTTCGTGCTGCAGATGACCTCGAAGAACCTGGAGGGCGAACTGACCCTGTGGTCGCCGGGCGTCGCCATCCACGACCAGTACTACCGGCTGGTCACCTCTGCCTTCCTGCATTACGGCATAACCCATCTGTTGTTCAACATGTGGGCGCTCTACGTGGTCGGGCCGCCGCTGGAGGCGTGGCTGGGCAGACTGCGTTTCGGCGCGCTCTATGCGCTGAGCGGTTTGGGCGGTTCGGTGCTCGTATATCTGTTGTCGCCACTGCAATCCGCCACGGCAGGGGCCTCGGGTGCGATCTTCGGGTTGTTCGGCGCGATCTTCGTGGTCGCGCGGCGGCTGCGGCTCGATGTGCGCTGGGTCGCGGCGGTCATCGTCATCAACCTGGTGTTCACGTTCGTCGGCCCGGCGCTGGGGACCGGCGCGATCAGCTGGCAGGGCCACGTCGGTGGGCTGATCACCGGCGCCGCGGTGGCTGCGGCCTTCGTGTATGCCCCGCGCGCGCATCGTAATGCGATCCAGGCCGGGGTGTCGGTCGGCGCAGTGCTCATATTCGTGGCGCTGATCGCGTGGCGCACCAACCAGCTGCTGACGTCGTTCGGGATGACCTGAGATCTAGATGGCCGCACCCGGATTGAGGATGTTGTCCGGGTCGAGTGCCTGCTTGATGCGGTGGTTGAGGGCCATCGCGTCGGGGCCGATCTGACCGGCCAGCCACGGCCGCTTGAGCCGGCCGACGCCGTGTTCGCCGGTGATGGTGCCGCCCAAACCGACTGCCAGGTCCATGATCTCGCCGAACGCCTGCCCGGCCCGCCGCGTCATGTCGGGGTTGGTCGGGTCGAACACGATCAGCGGATGGGTGTTGCCGTCACCGGCGTGTGCGATCACCGAGATCAGCAGATCGCGCTGCTCGGCGATCTTGGCCACGCCGCCCACCAGCTCGGCGAGCGCGGGCAGCGGCACCCCGACATCCTCCAGCAGCAGTGAGCCCTTGGCTTCCACGGCTGGGATCGCGAACCGGCGGGCCGCCACGAACGCCTCGCCCTCGTCGGGATCGGACGTCGAAAATACCTCGGTGGCACCGCATTCGGTGAAGACCTCGGCCATGAACGCGACGTCCTCGGCGCCTGCGGCGCCCCGGTCGTCGGAGGCGGCCACCATCATGGCGGCGGCCGTGCGGTCCAGGCCCATCTTCAGCTTGTCCTCGACGGCGTTGATGGCCGTGGAATCCATGAATTCCAGCATCGACGGCCGGATCTTGCCGGTGATCTTCACGACCGCACCTGCGGCGGCCTCCACCGAATCGAACGTGGCCACCACCGTGCACGGCGAGTGTTGCGGCGGCAGCAGTCGCAGCGTCACCTCCGTCACCACGCCGAGGGTGCCCTCGCTGCCGACGAACAACTTCGTCAAGCTCAGGCCCGCAACGTCTTTCAGGCGCGGGCCACCGAGGCGCACCGCGGTGCCGTCGGCCAGGACCACCTGCAGGCCCAGCACGTAGTCGGTGGTGACGCCGTACTTGACGCAGCACAGCCCGCCGGCGTTGGTGGCGACATTGCCGCCGATGCTGCAGATCTCGAACGACGACGGGTCGGGCGGGTACCAGAGCCCGTGGGCGGCAACGGCTTTCTTCACCTCAGCGTTGAGCAGGCCCGGTTGCACGACCGCGGTGCGGGTGACCGTGTCGACGGTGATATCGCGCATCTTCTCGGTCGACAGGACGATGCCGCCGTTGAGCGCGGTCGCTCCGCCCGACAGGCCGGTGCCTGCCCCGCGGGGCACCACTGCCACCTTGTGCTCGGTGGCCCATCGCAGCACCTGCTGGACCTCCTCGGTGCGGGTCGGTCGCACCACGGCCAGGGGAGTGCCCGCGCCCGGATCGGCGGCGCGATCCTGCCGGTAGGAGGCCAGGATGTCCGGGTCGGTGACGACGACTCCTGCGGGAAGGGCGGAGATCAGCTCAGACAGCACATGGCGATCCTATACGAGCGATCCAATTGCCGCAGGGCAGGCAGGAAGACCGCAACCACGCCGAGCAGCAGCATCGGCAGAGCCAGAGCCAGGAACGTCGCGTGCAGTCCGGCCCTGTCGGCCATCGGACCGGCGACCACCAGGCCCACCGGACCCGCGGCGTAGGCCAGTGAACCCATCACCCCGACCACCCGGCCGCGCAGATGCTGCGGTGACCTGGTCTGCATGACGTAGTTGGCGATCGGCGCGATCGGCCCGTAGACCAGGCCCACGATCGCGCACATCGTCAGGATCAGCGGCAGGGGCGGCAGGAACGCCACCACCGTCATCGCCACGCCGAGCGTGATCACGGCGGTGAGCATGGTGGCGCGGCGACTCAGATATTTCGACACCACGGCGTACCCGAGCGCGCCCACCAACCCGCCGATGCTCATGGCCATCAACACCCAGCCCAGCTGGGCGGGCTCGTTGCGGTCGGTGAAGTACTTGGGGAACAGCACGCTCTCCATCGGCATGTACAACCCGGTTGCGACCAGGTCGATGATTGCCAGCGTGCGCAGCACCGGTGTGTGCCAGACGAATCGCAGGCCTTCGACGATGCCCGCCCAGACCCCGTCGGGTAGCGCCTCCCGATCGGGCACGCCCGCGCCCTCCAGCCGCAGTACCGCAATGGCCGCCAGCGAGCAGGCGAACGTCGCGGCTGTCACCCACATGGTGTTGATGCCGCCGATCGCGGCGATGAGCAGGCCACCGATGCCGGGGCCGACGATGTAGGCCAGGTTGAACGCGGCCTCGTACACGCTGTTGGCGCGGTCCAGGCTCCAGCCGGCCTGCTCGGCGGCCTCGGGCAGCATGGTCTGGCGCGCGGTCATGCCTGCCGGGTCGAAGAACGCGCCGAAGGCCGCCAGCACGGCCAGCACCACGACGTTGATCACCTGCACGCCGAACACCAGGGCCAGCACCGGCACCGTCGCGACCGAGAGCCCCGAGAGCACATCGGAGAGCATCGACACGCGCCGCCGGCCGAGGTAGTCCACGGCCGCCCCCGCGATCAGTGTTGCGGCCAGCAGCGGCAGCGTCGCAGCCATCGCGACGATCGCGGCTTCGAGCGCAGATCCGTTGCGCTGCAACACCAACCAGGGAAATGCCACCATCGAGATGCCGTTGCCCGCGCCTGCCATCAAGGCGGCGAACAGGATCAACAGCAGCGGGCCGCGCTTGGTCTCGGTCATGGCTATCGCGGCGAATCTAACACCGTGGGGCACAGTGGACGGGTGCAGCGGGCTCAACTGCCTCATCCCAGGACCGGGAACCTCTTCGACTCACCGGTGCCGCCCGGCGCGGGCTGGCCCGGCGATCCCGCCGACCCGGACACGCCGGTGGCCCGAACCGCGCCGCGCGTACGGCGCCTGGCCGCCGGCGCCGACTCCGTCGCGGAACTCGACGCGCGGGTTTCGGTGTGCCGGGCCTGCCCACGCCTGGTGGCGTGGCGCGAAGAGGTCGCCGCGGTCAAACGAAAGTCGTTCGCCGATCAGCCGTATTGGGGGAGACCCGCGACCGGGCTCGGTTCGGAACATCCGCGCATCCTGATCGTGGGGCTGGCTCCAGCCGCACACGGCGCCAACCGGACCGGGCGGGTCTTCACCGGCGACCGGTCCGGGGACTTCCTGTTCGCTGCACTGCACCGGGTCGGCCTGGCCAGCCAGGAACACTCTGTCGACGCCGCCGACGGCCTGCGCCTGATCGACACCCGGATGGCCGCCGCCGTCCGCTGCGCCCCACCCGGTAACGCCCCCACGCCCGCCGAGCGCGCCACGTGCGCGCCATGGCTGGACGCCGAATGGCGACTGGTCGGCGAGAGCGTGCGCGTGATCGTCGCGCTCGGCGGCTTCGCCTGGCGTTCGGCGTTGGACATGATCGGCTCGCCGCAGCGCCCGGCGCCCAAGTTCGGCCACGGCGTCACCGCCGCCCTGACCGGTGCCTACGGCGAGGTGACGCTGCTGGGCTGCTTCCACCCGAGCCAACAGAACACCTTCACCGGCCGGCTCACCGCGACGATGCTCGACGACATCTTCGTCACCGCGCGCCGCATCGCCGTCGGGAACGAACCCGACCGGCCATGACGTTGACGCTGTCATGCGGCTTTCTGTCCTCGACCTCGTCCCGGTGCGCACCGATCAGACCACTGCCGATGCCCTGACCGCCACGACGCACCTCGCGCAGACCGCCGACCGGCTCGGCTACACCCGCTACTGGGTCGCCGAACACCACAACATGGCGGCGGTGGCGGCCACCAGTCCGCCGGTGTTGATCGCGCATTTGGCAGCCCACACGTCTCAGCTGCGGCTGGGCTCGGGCGGGGTGATGCTGCCCAACCATGCACCGCTGGCCGTGGCCGAACAATTCGCGCTGCTCGAGGCCGCCCATCCCGGCCGCATCGACCTCGGCATCGGTCGCGCGCCCGGCTCCGATCCCGTCACGTCGCTGGCCCTGCGTGGCGCCGCAGGCCGCGACGATCGCGATATCGAGGCGTTCCCGCAATACCTCGACGACGTGATGGCCCTCATGGGCACCCGCGGGGTGCGGGTGCCGTTGCCGCGGGACCTGCTGCGCGAGAACTACATCCTCAAGGCGACGCCCGCCGCGGCCAGTGAACCCCGGATGTGGCTGCTGGGGTCTTCGATGTACTCCGCGCACCTGGCCGCCGCCAAAGGATTGCCGTACGTGTTCGCCCACCACTTCTCCGGGCAGGGCACAGCCGAGGCACTGGAGATCTACCGCGACGAATTCCAGCCCAGCGAACTCCTCCCCGAACCGCTGACGTTCCTGACCGTCAACGCCGTGGTCGCCGAAACCACCGATGAGGCAAAGGCTCTGCTGCTGCCCCAGTTGCAGATGATGGGCAGGCTGCGCACCGGGCAGCCGCTTGGCCCGCTCGATCTGGTGGAGGACGCCGAGGCCACCACGATGACCCCACAGGCCCAGGCCGTGGTGGCGTCGGGCCTGCGCCGCGCCGTCGTGGGATCGCCGACCGAGGCCGCCGACCAGGTGCGGGCCCTGGCCGAGGAGTTCGGGGTCGACGAGGTGATGGTCAACCCCGTCGCGTCGGCGCGACGAGGCGCCGATCCGGCAACTGCGACGGCCCGCGACACGACACTGGAACTGCTGGCGAAAGAGCTTTTCTAGCCGTCATTCCTGCGCAGACTCGTCGAGTTGCGCCAACGCCGCACGCAGCAGGCGGGCCGACCCCTCGCGATCGGGGTCCCGGCGCAGCAGCATGCCTTTGGCGAACGCCAGCTTGTCTCCGTCGTGCCGCGGCACCACGTGCAGATGGATGTGGAACACGCTCTGGAAGGCCGCCTTGCCGTCATTGATGGCGACGTTGGTGCCGTCGGCGTGAAGCCCGGATTCGCGCGCGGCCCGGGCGATGCGCTGCCCGACGACGGCCATCCCGGCGAGGGTCTCCGGTGGCGTGTCGGTCAGGTCGACCGTGTGCTTCTTCGGGATCACCAGGGTGTGGCCGGGCGTGAACGGACGGATGTCGAGGATGCCGAGATAGTCGTCGGCTTCGTAGATACGGACGGCCGGAGCCTCACCGGCGACGATGGCACAGAACACGCATGACATACCGCCACGTTATCCGCGGCCGAAAGGGCAGCCGAAGACGTCCGGTTCACCGCCCATCGGAAGGGCCACTTTTCGGCAAAGGGCGAGTACCTTCACCGTATGGCCTGCGGGGGCGTCAAATGTGCGCGGCATCGGAGGTCCAGCAATGATGTTGTCGCTCACGTGGAGGTTGCCCGATGAATCCTTTGGCTGCGACTTTGACGGTCCGACTGGGCGCCAGCGCCGCGAATCTGGCGCTGCTCGAGGATGGCGTGTGGACGCGTTATCCGTGGCCTGAGATTCTCGTTCGCGCTCAGAACACGGCCGAGCGGTTGCTCGACGACGGTGTGACGCGCGTCGGGCTGGTGGGTGAACCCACTGCGGAATTGGTGTCGGCGATCATCGGCTCGTTCCTTGCCGGGGCAGCGGTGTCGATCTTGCCGGGGCCGGTTCGCGGGGCCGAAGCCGCGCAGTGGGCCCGCAACACGTTGAATCGGTTCGGTGGCATCGGCGTGCAACGAGTCCTGAGCCAAGGCAGCTATCTGGAACGCTTGACCGAGGTCGCCGACACCTCGCCGGTCATCGATCTCGTCGGGGTGGCGCATGCCCAGCGGTCCACGCCCTTCGTCGCGCCGGACGCAGACGCCCCGGTCGCGGTCCTACAGGGCACCGCGGGGTCGACGGGTTTACCACGGACTGTGCAGATTCCCCCCGCGGCGATGCTGGCCAACCTGACTGGCATCAATGAGCGGACCGGCGTCACCGCCGACACAGTGGGATGTTCGTGGCTGCCGCTCTATCACGACATGGGTCTGAGTTTTCTGATGTCGGGCGCGGTGGCCGGCGTGGAGGTCTGGCAGGCGCCGACCTCGGCGTTCCAGTCGTCGCCGTTCCGCTGGCTGAACTGGCTCACCGAGAGCCGGGCCACCTGCACCGCCGCGCCGAACATGGCATACGGGATGATCGGCAAGTACGCGCGCCGGGTCACCGGTATCGACTTGTCCTCACTTCGCTTCGCCCTCAACGGCGGAGAGCCCGTCGACTGCGAGCTGACCGAGCGGTTCGCGGCGGAGATGTCCCGGTTCGGATTCTCGGCCAATGCCTTGGCGCCGTCCTACGGTTTGGCCGAATCCACCTGTGCGGTAACGGTTCCCGCCCCAGGAGTCGGAATGCTGGTGGACGAGACGGTGTTTCGCACCGACGCCGGGACCTCGCCGCGTCGGCACGTGGTGTTGGGCGGGCCGGTCGCCGGCATGGAAGTACGCATCGAGCCCCACGACCACGCCGCAGTGGAAGTCACCGACCGCGAGGTCGGTGAGGTCGTCATCCGGGGCACATCGATGATGTCGGGTTACCTCGGCGGCGAACCGCTGGGCGCCGAGGAATGGTTCCACACAGGCGATCTGGGCTACTTCATCGACGGTGGCCTGGTTGTGTGCGGCCGGGCCAAGGAGATCATCACCGTGGCCGGCCGCAACGTGTTTCCCGCCGAGGTCGAACAGGTCGCCGCCCAGGTGCCCGGCGTCCGGGAGGGTGCGGTGGTGGCCGTCGGGGTCGGGGAAGGCTCGATCCGTCCCAGCCTGGTGATCGCCGCCGAGTTCCGCGGGCCCGACGAGGCGGGTGCCCGCACGCGGGTGATCCAGCAGGTGGCCTCCGGCTGCGGTGTGGTGCCCGCCGATGTCGTGTTCGTCAAACCCGGTGCGCTGCCCCGCACGTCGTCGGGCAAGCTGCGGCGTTTCGAGGTCAAACGGACCCTGGTCGCCGACTGGGTGTAGCAGGCGTCAGCTGTTGGCGGCCGCCCAATCGTTGAGGCGGCGTTCCTGTTCCTCCGGTGAGACGTCTTCGACGCGGGTCATCACGCTCCAGCGTTGACCGAACGGGTCGATGATCGACGCGAATCGATCGCCGGTGACGAAGGTTTGGATGGGCTCGCGGATGACGGCCCCGGCCGCCACGGCACGCTCGGTCACCGCGTCGGCGTCGGCGCAGTACAAGGCGATCGAACCGGTCGCAAAGGCATTCTTGTCCGGCGCGGCAATTTGATAGGCGTCCTGCGGATCGCCCAGTTGCAGACGGCCGTTGCCGAAGTCCAGTTCAGCATGCGCGACGGTGCCGTCGGGGCCGTCCATCCTGCTCACCAGTGTGGCGCCGAACACCGAGACGTAGAAGTCGATGGCGTCCGCGGCGCCGTCCAGGCACAGGAACGGGGTGAGGCTCGTGTAGCCGTCGGGAATCGGTTTCACAGTCATGTCCTCCAGTTTCGTAGCCTGGGTTCGATGGGTGCTTGGAGAAACGCGTCAGAACCGAACGCGCCGGTGCGCGGCGTCGTCGGCCGGGCCGGTACCGGCTCGGTGTTCGATCTGCACCGCTGGGCGCCGTCGCCGGACGCCGCCCGGTTCGTCGAGCACTTCTGGTCGGTGAGCTGGGACCGGCGCGCCGACGGACCGTTCGAGAGCACCGTCATCACCTTTCCGGCCATGCACATCACCCGAGAATGGGGCGACGACGATGCCCGCCACGGGGTTTCGTTGCCCAACACCTTGGTGCACGGTGTGGTGCCCCAGGTCTTCCGCACCACGATCAGCGGGCGGGGCTCCGTGGTGGGCGCCCGATTCCACCCCGGCGGTTTCACCGCGCGGTTCGGCAGGGACGCCGGTGACATGACAGGGAGAGTTGTGCCGGTGGATGACGAATTGTTCGGGGCGCCAATAGTTCTCGACGACGACGTGACTGCCGCAGGCGCCGCGCTGGACACGGCGATCGGAGCCTTTGCCGGCGAGCCTGACGCGACCTACCGGGCATTGACACCATTGCTCGACCGCATGCGCGAAGATGCGACGCTGCACCGCGTGGAACAGGTGATGACCCATGCGCCGTGGAGTACCCGCACGACGCAGCGGGTGTTCCGGCGGTATGTCGGCGTGCCCGTCAAATGGGTGCTGTGCCGCTATCGCCTGCAGCAGGCGGCGCTGGAGATCGAAAGCATGCCCGGTGTCGACTTCGCCGATCTGGCCGTCCGTCTTGGCTGGTATGACCAGGCGCATTTCAGCAACGATTTCCGCGCCATGCTGGGCTGGACGCCCGGGGAGTACGCCGGCCGGTTTGGTGGCTGACGTTGTATGACCACTGCGCTCAGAAGGGTGGTGGTTGGTAGTTGGCGGCGAGCCAGGCTCGGTGTTGGCGTTGTTGTTCGGTGTTGAGGTCGGCGCGGTGGCGGCGTTCGGCGGCGATGCGGTCGCGGCGGTCGTGGTCGCGGGTGCGGGTGCGTTTGGGCATCATCAATGCCCGATAGGCGCTGGGCTCGGCCGGGGTGGCCGTGGTGATGTCCCCGGTGGGGTGGGCCAGGGCGGGGAACAGGGCCGCGCCGTGGGGTTCGGTGCGGTAGGTGTGCCCGGTGGGGGCGGTGAGCAGCACGGTGCCATCGGGCAATTGACGATCAGACCAGCCGGGGCAGAAGGTTTTGACCAGATGGTGGTGGCGGCAGTACAGCTTGAGGTTCGACGGGTGGGTCGCGCCGTAGGGGTAGGGCACGGTGTGGTCGATGTCGGTGGCCGCTGCGGGGGCCTCACAACCGGGCCAGCGGCAGGTCAGATCGCGCCAGCGGATGAAGTCGCGCAGCGCGGCCGTCGGGCGGTATCCCGGGGTTTCGGTGGGCACAGTAACGGGTGTGGTGCGCCCGGCGGCGGCCAGTTCCCGCACCGACTCGGCGGGTTGGATGCCGAAGCCGGGCAGATAGCCCGGCGCATCGGAGGTGCCGTCGACGGTGGCCTGTTCGGCCAGCACGTGCACGACGGCGGCGTCGGCGGCAGCCCGGGTGGCCGCGGCCGGGCAGTCCGCGGTGCCGCAGCGGCACGGCAATTGGGATTCCAGTCGCGACAGTGGTCCCAGGGCGTCGGAGCGGCGTTGTTGGTGGGTGCGGGGGTCGTTGGCGCACACGGTGGCGGCCAGGGCGTCGAGGCGCTGATCGAAGGAGGCGGCGTCGACGGCGTCGACGGTGCCCCACACCACCGCCTCGCCGGGGGTGGTCGGCTCGACGGTGATGTGGCGCGACTCCTCGGCACTGGGCGGTACCCGGACGCCGTTGGGGTCGTATTTGGCCACCCACTGATCGACGCGGTCCTGCAGTTTCTGGTCGGACAGGCGCATCCATTTAGACGCGTGGCGGGCCAGCGCGGCATCCAACACGGGGAACACCGCGGTGTCGACGGTGGCGGTGCGGGCGATGATGGTGCGCACCACTCGGTAGTCGATGGCCCCGGCAGCGAACACTGCGGCGACCTGCGGTAGCTGGTCGCGTAATGCCCGTGCGTACCGGATCTGGGCACCGGCGCGGGCCCGGCTGATGGCCAACGCCGCCGATACTTCTGCGGCGACCTCTTCGAAGGGGTCGGTGCGCCAGAAGATGGTTTCGGCCAGTTCGCGTTCGCGGCGGGCGTCGAGTTCGCCGATCAGGGCCAGGCGTCGGGCGATCGCCGCGGCCTCGGCGCGCCCCGCATCGCTCAACCCGTCGATCAGGTCCGGGTCAGCGAGGTCGAACATGTGTTCGATTATGCCACCGGCCACCGACAACTCTCGGCGCCCATATCCCGTGTCACACTTGCCCGATGGCATTGTTCGGAAGCTCCGACGACGATCTGCGGCGCCGCATCGAGGACCTGGAACGGCGGGTCGCGTTCCTGGAGCGCGCGGCCTCGGCCGCGGGCCGACCCGTGGTGCCGACGCCCGCTCAGCCCGGCGAGCTGATGGCCAGCCCGATGGTGCGCCAATTGGCCTTGCAGGGCAACAAGATCGCGGCCATCAAGCTGCTCCGCGACGAGACCGGCCTTGGCCTCAAGGAAGCCAAGGACATCGTCGACCGATTGGCCTGATCGGCCGGGGCTCAGTGCCGCCTGGAGTGGTGGAACCAGTGGAAGTGACGGTGTGAAGACCGCTGGGTCTGCGCGGCCTTGTCGATCTTGTCGCCGATCTTCGAGGTGAGCTGCCCGACGAACTGCGGATCGGACTTGTCGTCGCACAGGCCGACCTCGACCACCACGTTGTCCCGCGCGGTCAGCCCGTCATGGCACGTCCAGCCGCCTGCGTCGGAGCCGAGCTTGGCGATCGACCACAACACGACGCCGTCGGTGTCGGAGACATCGCCGTTGCGCCAGGAGTCGACCGTGGGAGGAGTGTCGCCCGTCATGGTCACCTGGAACGTCTTGCCGACGCACTGCTGCCATTTGTCCTTGGTGCTCGAGACGAACTTCTGCGCGGTGTCCGCATCGGGAAACGCGACGACAGCCTGCGTGAGGCTGAAATCCTTGCCCTGGTCGGCATCGGAATCGGTTGACTTGAGGTTCTGTCGGCGCACCGCGGTCGATCCGCTGCCGGCATGCTCGCGCTCGGCGCCGAGGACGAAGTTGCACGGATCGGGTTCGCTGGTGTCCCAGGAGCTTTCGACGTCCCCACCGTAATCGGTGTCGGCGACCAACGGTGCGGTACCCAGGACGGTGCCGGCCTCGGCCTTGGTCAGCAGCACGCCGGCCAGCGCGGACTCTTTGACGATCCGCTCCTCGTCGGAGCCGCCGAGCAACCACAACACCAACGCGACGATCAACATCACGACCACGAACACCACGCCGAGAACGGTGATGATCAGGCGCGAGCGGCTGCGGCGCGGCGGAGCGGGCGGAGGCGGCGGAGCGCCGTAACCGCCGCTGGGCGCCCAGGGCTGGCCGGGCATCGGCTGCGGTGAACCCCAGTTCTGGGCGGACGGCCAGGGGTCTGCTGGCGGAAACGTCATCGTGGTTCCTTCGGAGCCTGAGGGAGCTGGTGGCGGCGGACAACGCGCCTTGATCGCCCCCCGGTAGCTGAAGCGTAATGGGTCAACCTGCGCACGCCCGACGGGAATCTGTCACTGCAGGGCTGTTCGCCACGCGGCCAGTTTGTCGGTATAGGCCATGGTGTGTGCGGGGCTGGTGGACGGCAGCCGCACGCTGGGCGGCGCAGTCTCCACGGCCACCAGGCGGCGGTAGTTGGTCTCGGCAGCCGCGCCGTTGAACACCACTCGAACGATCTCGCGGTGAGCGTCGAAGAACGTCCCGAAGTCGTTGGGCACCATGCTGTTTCGCTCCACGGCGGAATCGAGGCTGCCCACCCGGCGGCAGGATCGCAGGACATCCCACATGGCGATCCCGTGCTTTACCAGTGCGCACACCCGCTCGTCATAGGACGCGGTCGCATCGAATCCGAGCACGTCGGCGGTGATCCGCCAGAAGGCATTTCGCGGATTGCCGTAGTACTGGCCGGCGGCCAGCGACATGACGCTCGGCATGTTTCCCAGGATGAGCACGCGCGGCCGTCCGCCGACGATCGGTGCCAGCCCGTGCAGCAGCTCACTCACCAGAGGCACTCAACCACACGCGGGCGCCCCGAACGGAGTGGGGAATTCACGTTCGGGGCGCCATGTCGTGTGGTCTCAGCTCAGGTGATGGACCTCCTGCAGTCCGTACACCGGCGTCGCCAGCCCTTCATAACGGGCCTTGAGCTGCAACGCCAGATACAACGAGTAGTGCCGCGACTGGTGCAGATTGCCGCCGTGGAACCAGAGATTCTCCTGCTGGGTGGGCTTCCACATGTTGCGCTGCTCGCCCTCCCACGGCCCGGGATCCTTGAGCGTGTCCGAACCCAGACCCCAGACCTTGCCCACCTTGTCAGCGACGTCCTGGCCGATGAGGTCGGCGGCCCAGCCGTTCATCGAGCCGAACCCGGTGGCGTAGACGACGACATCGGCGGGCAGTTCGGTGCCGTCGGCCAGGATCACCGAGTCCTCGGTCAGGCGGTCGACCTGGCCGTGGGCCAGCTTGACGCTGCCGTCGGCGATCAGGTCCGATGCGCCCACGTCGATGTAGTAGCCCGAGCCGCGGCGCAGGTACTTCATGAAGAGTCCCGAGTCGTCGTCACCGAAGTCCAACTCGAAACCGGCAGCCTCGAGACGTGCGTAGAAGTCCTTGTCGCGCCGCCGGATTGCGTCGTAGATCGGGCGCTGGAAGTCAGCCATGATGCGGTAGGGCAGGGACGCGAAGGTCAGGTCGGCCTTCTCCGTCGTCATGCCCGCGGCGACAGCCCGCTCCGAGTAGAGGTCGCCCAGGCCCAGATCCATCAGCGATTCGGACTTGACGATGTGCGTCGAGCTGCGCTGCACCATGGTGACGTCCACGTCGTTCTCGTAGAGCGCCTTGCAGATGTCGTGCGCGGAGTTGTTGGACCCGATCACCACGGCGCGCTTGCCGACGTACTGGTCGGGGCCGGGGTGGTGGCTGGAGTGGTGCTGATCGCCACGGAACACTTCCTGCCCGGGCAGCGTCGGGATACTGGGCTTGCCCGACATGCCTGTGGCCAGCACGAGATGTGTTGGCCGCAGCGTCACGGGTTCGCCGTTGCGGTTCACCTCGACCGTCCAGCGCTTTTCGGCTTCGTCGTAGGAGGCCGAGAGGCACGTCGTCGAGCTCCAGTACGGGACCTCCATGACGCGCGTGTAGAACTCGAGCCAGTCGCCGATCTTGTCCTTCGGCGCGAACACCGGCCAGTTGGCCGGGAACGGCAGGTACGGCAGGTGGTCATACCACACCGGATCGTGCAGGCACAGCGACTTGTAGCGCTTGCGCCACTGGTCGCCCGGGCGTTCGTGCTGGTCGACGACGATGGCGGGCACGCCGAGTTGGCGTAGCCGGGCGCCCAACGCGATGCCGCCCTGGCCGCCACCGATCACCACGATGTAGGGCTGCTCGCTGTAGCCGAGCGTCAGGTCCTCGTCGAGGCGCTTCTCGGCCCACGACCGCCGGTCCGGGTCGGAACCGTGCACGGCGCCGAGCACCCGGGTGGCTCCCTTGCGCTCCTCGTGGCCCTTGAGTTCCTGCAGGGTGGTCAGCAGAGTCCAGCCCTTGTCGTCGCGCAGCCGCAGATGCCCCTTCCCGCGGCCGGCGGCGGTCTCGAACTCGATGAACGCCGATGTGATGACGTGTTCGCCGTCGAGGTCCTCGGTCGGGGTCTCAGCAGTCCGGAACCCGGATGGATCGGTGTCGTGCAGGCGCTCGGTCAGCATGCCGGAGATGCCGTCATGACCTTCGACCGTCTTGAGGTTCCAGGTGAATGCGACGAGGTCGCGCCAGAAGCTGTCGGTGGCGAACTTCCCGACGACCCGGTTGATGTCCCGGTCGGCCAGTGCGGACTCGAAGTCCGCCAGCCACGCGTCAACCCGTTCCTGCGGGGACAGTGTGGCCAGCGGTGCGGCGGTGGTCTGTGTCATGTGAGTCAGCCCACACGGTGGCAACGAGCGCGACAAGGGTTGCACGGGGTTGCAGCAGGGTCGACGGTTGCATGCGCAAATGGGCGCCAAACGGAACGCAACCTGTTGCAACCCTTACGGCGCACGGGCCTGCTGGCCTAGAAACGTCCACCATGAAAGCAGCCGTGTATTACGGACCGAACAAGGTCGAGATCGCCGATGTGCCCGAGCCTCGACCGACCGAAGGGACCGTCAAGATCAAGGTCGGCTTCAACGGCATCTGCGGCACTGACCTGCATGAATACTATGCGGGGCCGATCTTCGTGCCAACCGAACCGCATCCGCTGACCGGGCAGCAGCTGCCCCTGACCATGGGTCACGAGTTCTCCGGGACCATCACCGAGGTCGGCCCGGGTGTCACCGACTACGCGCCGGGCGACCGGGTGGCCATCGAGCCGATCTACCGGTGCGGGCACTGCAGCCCGTGCCGGGCGGGGAACTACAACATTTGTCAGCAGATCGGCTTCCACGGCTTGATGTCCGACGGCGGGATGGCCGAGTACACCGTGGTCCCCGTCAACATGCTGCACCGCCTGCCCGACAACGTGTCACTGGAGTTGGGTGCGCTCGTGGAGCCGATGTCGGTGGCCTATCACGCGGCCACCCTCGGTGCGGTCGGTCCGCTGCACACCGCGGTGGTCTTCGGCGCCGGGCCGATCGGCATCGGGCTGTGGTTCGCATTGCGCGGCAAGGGCCTGGAATCGGTGTTCGTCGCCGAACCGTCGCCGACCCGGCGGGCCGCCATCGAGGCGCTCGGCGCCAAAACCCTGGACCCGACGACCACCGACGTGCCTGCCTTCGTCGCCGATCACACCGACGGGCGGGGCGCCGACGCGGCCTTCGACGCCGCGGGTGTGGAGCCGGCGATCGCGGCCGCCACCGCGTGCGTGGGTGCGCGCAAGCCGACGATCAGCGTCGCCATCTACGAGAAGCCGCTGACCACGCCGCTGCTCAACCTCGTGATGAACGAATCTCGCATCCAGGGATCGCTGTGCTACACCTCGGCGGACTTCGAAGCCGTCATCGATCTGATGGCGCACGGGGTGTACGACACGAAAGGCTGGGTCACGCCCATCGTCATCGACGATGTCATCGACGAGGGGTTCGAAGCCCTGCACGCCGGTAAGAAGATGAAGGTGCTCGTCGACCCGAGTGGAGAATCAGCATGACGTTGCAGGGAAAGGTGGCACTGGTCACCGGAGCGGGACGCGGCATCGGCCGGGGCATCGCGTTGCGGCTGGCGCGCGAAGGCGCCGACATCGCCTTGGTCGACGTGGTACCGGACAGCATCACCGCGGTGGCCGACGAGGTGACCGAAATCGGCACGAAGGCAACGACATTCGTCGCCGACGTGAGTGACCGCGACGCGGTGTACGCGGCGGTCGACCACGCCGCCACCGCGCTCGGTGGATTCGATGTGATGGTCAACAACGCAGGCATCGCGCTGGTCGGCCCGATCGCCGACGTCACGCCCGCCGACGTGGCGCGGGTGTGGTCCATCAATGTCGACGGTGTGCTGTGGGGCATCCAGGCCGCCGCGGCCAAGTTCATCGAGTTGGGCCGGCCGGGAAAGATCATCAACGCCTCGTCGATCGCCGGTCACGACGGCTTCGCGATGCTCGGCGTCTACAGCGCCTCCAAGTTCGCGGTGCGGGGCCTCACGCAGGCGGCCGCCAAGGAGTACGCGTCGGCAGGGATCACGGTGAACGCGTACTGCCCGGGCATCGTCGGCACCGACATGTGGGTGGAGATCGACAAGAAATTCGCCGAGCTCACGGGTGCGGCGGAGGGGGAGACGTTCCAGAAGTACGCGGGCGGCATCGCCCTGGGGCGGCCGGAAACTCCCGAGGATGTCGCCGGGTTCGTGGCGTACCTGGCCGGGCCCGACGCCGATTACATGACCGGGCAGGCGGGCCTCATCGACGGCGGACTGGTCTATCGGTAGGGCCGTCGTAGCGCGTTGATGTGACGGGGAGCACAATTGCAGGCGATGTCCGGATCGTCGATACCCGAGCCCGCGGTCGCTCCCGGTGAGGACCCGCGTCGTTACGCGCGGCTGCTGACGGCGGTCTACGACGCCACGATGTCGGGGGACCGGGCGCCGGCCCGGCCCCGCTCGATCATCGAGGACTCCTGGAACCGGTTGCGGGCCAAGGGAATCAATCCCGATGAGCACAACCCGCCCCGCATCGAGACCGGCTTGGAGCTGCTGCGCCAGTCGTCCGGGCTGGTCGGGGTGCTCGGTGACGTCACGCGTGGGCTCGAATCGGTGATTCAGGAGGGCGACAACATCCTGGTGATCGCCGACGCCCGCGGCCGTGTGCTGTGGCGGTCGGGCTCACCTCGGGTGCTCGCCCTCGCCGACCGTCTCGGCTTCATCGAAGGGGCGTGCTGGAGCGAAAATGCGGTGGGCACCAATGGGATTGGCACGGCGCTCGTCTCGCATTCGGCGGTGCAGATCTTCTCGGCCGAGCACTTCCTGCGCAGCCACCACCCGTGGACGTGCGCCGGTGCGCCGATCCGAGACCCGCGTACCGGTCAGGTGATCGGAATCGTCGACGTGTCCGGACCGGCCCCCACCGTGCACCCGACCACCGTGGCGCTGGTCGACCTGGTCGCCCGGCTGGCCGAGTCCCAACTGCGCGAGGTGCATGAGCGCACCCTCAACCGACTGCGCACGGTGTCGGCCCCGATCCTGGCCCGGATGCGCAGCCCGGCGCTGGCCGTCGACACCGACGGATGGGTGGCCGCGGTGGATTCCCTGCCGCTGCACAATCGGGTGCTGTTGCCCGAAGAGGGGCTGCCGGGTCGGGTGTGGATTCCGCCGCTCGGTATGTGCGACGTGGAGTCACTGCCGGGTGGCTGGCTGGTCCGCGTGGCCGACGACGCCGAACCGGCCCCGGCGCCGGCACGGGTCACCCTCGATCTGCGCGACGGCGAACCCTCCCTGGAGATGGTGGGGCAGTTCGGCAGCTGGCGCCGCGGGATCTCCAGCCGGCACGCCGAGATCCTTCTGGTGCTGGCCACGTGTCGGCAGGGCCGGTCAGCGCAGGAGCTGGCCGCGGACCTCTACGGTGACGGCTCCCGTGTGGTGACGGTGCGCGCCGAGATGTCCCGGTTGCGTAAGCAGTTCGTGGGCCTGTTGTCGGGTAAGCCGTATCGGTTCGCCGATTCGGTGCTGGTCGACGTGCGCTATCCGCAGGACATGACGACGTTGCTGACCGCATCGACGGCCCCGGCGGTGCGAGCGGTTCGCGCCATCCCCTGACGCGATACCTTGGCGTGGTGTCAGACGACGGTTTGCTCGATGGTCTGGAAGGCGACGCCCGCGCCGAACGTGCCGAGCTGATCCCCTGGCTGTTGGACCGGGGCATCACCGCCGAACAGATCCGCCACGAGATCGCTCCGGCGCTGCTGGCCCCGCGCCGCATCCTCGGCGACGACGGTCAGTACGTGTCGGCGCGGGAGATCAGCGAGCAGGTCGGCATCGATCTCGAGCTGCTGCAGCGTCTGCAGCGGGCGATGGGGCTGCAGTCGGTCGACGACCCCGATGCCGTGGTGCTGCCGAGGGCCGACGCCGATGTCGTGGCTCTCGCCCAACGCTTCATCGAACTCGGCGTTGAGCCCGACCAGATCGTGCTGATCACCCGCGTGCTCGCCGAAGGCCTGAGCCGGGCCGCCGAGGTGATGCGTTACGCGGCGTTGGCGGCGGTGCTCACTCCCGGGGCCACCGAGCTGCAGATCGCGCAGGCGTCCGAACAGTTGGTCGCCGCGGTGGCGCCGCTGATCGGGCCGATGATCCAGGACATGCTGTTCGTCCAGCTGCGCCATGCGCTGGAGACCGAGGCGGTCAACGCCTCCGAGCGTGCCGAAGGGGTACCGCTGCCCGGTGCCCGATTGGTCAGCGTGGCCTTCGCCGACCTGGTGGGGTTCACGCGGCTGGGTGAGGTGGTGCCTCCCGAGGACCTGGAGCGGTTGGCCAACCGGCTCGCCGACGCCGCACGCGACGTGGCGGTGGGGCCGGTGCGGCTGATCAAGACGATCGGCGACGCGGTCATGTTGGTCAGCCCCGACGCGGCGGCCCTCCTGGACGCCGCGCTGGCGCTGGTCGCGGCCACCGAAACCGATGAGGATTTCCCGCGGCTGCGGGTGGGGCTGGCCACCGGGCTCGCGGTGAGCCGGGCCGGTGACTGGTTCGGCAGTCCGGTGAACCTGGCCAGCCGGGTCACCGGCGCGGCGCGGCCGGGCAGCGTGCTGGTGGCTGAATCGACGCGCGAGGCGATCGGCGAGAGCGAGCGGTTCAGCTGGTCTTTCGCCGGGGCGCGGCGCCTCAAGGGCATCAAGGGCGAGGTGAAACTGTTCCGCGCCCGGCCTGCTTGACGGCGCGGACGAGCTTTATCGAATCTTCACAGAACGACTAGGCCCGCCATATCCATCCCGGGGAGGCTCGAGCTGTGGACATGAAACGAACCATGGCGATAGGGGCCGCCGCGCTCGCCACCGTTGCGATCGCGGCAGGCTGTACCAATTCTTCGAGCGCTCCGGCGGGTAGCAGTCCGACGACGAGCGCGAGCCCGACGACAAGCGCCTCGGTGGCGGCAGAGGCGCACAACGCTGCCGATGTCATGTTCGCCCAGCACATGATTCCGCATCACCAGCAGGCCGTCGAGATGAGCGACATGCTGCTCGGCAAGCAGGGCATCGACAGGCGCGTCACCGATCTGGCGACTCAGATCAAGGCCGCACAGGCGCCCGAGATTCAGCAGATGCAGGGCTGGCTCACCGCCTGGGGCAACCCGGCGATGCCCCCGATGTCGTCGACCGACATGGGTCACGGCGGGATGCCCGGCATGTCCGGTATGCCTGCCATGCAGGGCATGATGTCCGACGCCGACATGACCGCGCTGCGCAATGCCCAGGGTGTCGAGGCCGCCAAGCTGTACCTGACCCAGATGATCGCCCACCACGAAGGGGCTATCACCATGGCGCAGAACGAAATCAAAGACGGTCAGTACCCGGACGCGATCAAGATGTCCCACGCCATCGTCACCACCCAGCAGCAGGAGATCGACACGATGCGCGCCATCCTGGGCACGCTCTGACGGTCATCCCGCAGGCAGGGTGATGGTGAACGCGGTACCGGTACCGGAACTGCTGACGCTGATGCGACCGTGGTGGGCCTCGACGAAGGCCTTGGCGATGGACAGGCCCAGGCCGGAACCGCCGCGGTCGCGGTCGCGGGCCGTGTCGGCGCGGTAGAAGCGTTCGAAGACATGCGCACGGTGCTCGGCGGCGATGCCCTCGCCGGTGTCGGTCACGGTGAGGGTGACCGCGGACGTGTGGGGCATCATCGGGTTTGTGGACCCTGTTGCGCTCGCGGTGATGTCGACGCGTCCGCCCGGTGGGGTGTGGCGCAGGGCGTTGTCGAGCAGGTTGCCGAGCACCTGGCCGAGGCGGTCCGGATCCGCCCACAGTTGCGGCAGCGCAGGATCGACGGCGGCGTGCAGGGCGACGCCCTTCGCGTCGAACCGGTCGGCGGCGGCGGCCACCGCGGCCGCGACCAGTTCCGCCGCCGACACCTGGGTGGGTTCGACGGTGGCCCGGCCCTCCTCGGCCTGCGCGAGCGCGGCGGCGTCATCGGAGAACCGCACCAGCCGACGGGTCTGCTGCCGCAGCACGGCCACCGTCTCGGCGTCGAGCGTGCGCACACCGTCCTCGACCGCTTCGACGTAGGCTTCCAAAACCGATACGGGAGTGCGGATTTCATGCGCGAGGTCGCCGAACAGCCGGCGGCGGCTGGTGTCGACGGCCTGCAGGCGGCCCGCCATCTCGTTGAAAGACCGTGCCAGGACATCGAATTCGTCGCCGAGATGGGCCGGTGGAACCCGCGAATCGTAGCGGCCGTCGGCGATCGCGGTGGCCGCGGTGGCGACGTCGGTGACCGAGCGCTGCAGCCGCCGGCTGACGTACCAGGTGACCACCAGGGCGGCCAGTGCCGCCACGCACACCGCGACGCCGACCGAGATGACGGTCGCGTACACGTAGGCCTGCTCGGCGTGCATCTGTTGGGCCGAATCGCCGGAAACCCCGGCTCGGTGCAGATGTTCGCGGAACAACGGTGGCCCCACGACGGCCGCGACCACTCCGGTGGTGCCCGCCGCCGCAGCCAGCACCAGGGCCTGCGCGAACAGCAGCCGGGCGCCGAGCCCGGGTCGCTGGCGGCTCATCGGCCGGTGCCCATCCGGTACCCGACGCCGCGGACCGTCATCACGTACCGCGGATCGGCCGGGTCGTCGCCGAGTTTGCGCCGCAGGTGACCGATATGGACGTCGACGAGGTGTTCGCTACCGACATAGCCGGGCTCCCAGACTGTTTCGAGCAACTGGCGCCTGCTCAAGACCACGCCGGGGTGTGCCGAGAGCGCGGCGAGCACGTCGAACTCGGTACGGGTCAGCACAATCGGCTCGTCGCCGATCGACACCTCGCGTCCCGCGACGTTGATGCGCAGCGGTCCGAACACCCGATCGTTCTCGGCGGTCGCAGCGGTGTTGCGCGGTCGGCGCAGCATCGCGCGTACCCGGGCGACCAGCTCGCGCGGGCTGAACGGCTTGGTCAGATAGTCGTCGGCGCCGACGGACAGCCCGACTATGGTGTCGAGCTCGGTGTCGCGGGCGGTCAGCATCACCACGTAGGCGTCGGAAAAGGTGCGCAGCCTGCGGCACACCTCGATGCCGTCGATTCCTGGCAGGCCCAGGTCGAGCACCACGACGTCAGGGTCGACCTCGCGGGCGAGGGTCAGCGCGTCGGGCCCGGTGTGGGCGAGGCTGACTTCGAACTGCTCGCGTTCGAGATAGCTGGCGACAACGCCGGCCAGGGCGGTCTCGTCGTCGACGACCAGGGCGCGGTAGCCGGCCGGTGTTGGATCCACCACTTCATGGTGCACGAGCATCCCACTTTCATACCCTAGGGGGGTATAGTATCAGGCATGAGCATTCAGACCATCACCGTTACCGGCATGACCTGCGGACACTGTGTCTCCTCTGTGCGTGAAGAGGTCGGCGGCATCCCCGGGGTCACCGGCGTCGACGTCGACCTGAAGACCGGTCGGGTGACGATCGAGAGCGACACGCACGTCACCGCCGACGCCATCAACGCCGCCGTTGCCGAGGCCGGCTATCAGGTGGCGAGCTGAGGCGATGAGCGCCGCCACGAAGATCGCCGCATTCGCCGCCGCGCTCGCGGTGGTGTTCGCGGCTGCGTTCGGAATCGGTGCTGTCTTCGGCCCCGCCAGCGCACCCGCCGGCACCGCCGAACATGCCGAACATGCCGAACATGCGGAATCCGCCGCACCGTCCGGTGGGAACCGTTACACCCTGCAACTTGAGCAATCCCTGGCTGCGGCGGGTCCTGCGGTGCCGCTGCGGTTCGTGATCAAGGACCCGTCCGGTGCGCCGGTGACCGGCTACACCGTCAGCCACGACAAAGAACTCCATCTCATCGTCGTGCGCCGCGACTTCACCGGTTATCAGCATGTGCACCCCGTGCGTGACAACTCGGGCACCTGGAGTGTCCCGCTGAACCTCAGCAACGCCGGTGTGTACCAGGTGTTCGCCGACTTCGTGCCCGCAGGTGGGGAATCGGTGACGCTCGCCGCGGACCTGCATGTCGCGGGTCGCTACGACCCACAACCGCTACCGCCGGCTTCGACCACCGCGACCGTCGACGGTTACGCTGTCACGCTGTCGGGTGAGCCGACGGCCGGAGCGGCTTCGGAACTGGCGCTCTCGGTCACCCAAGGCGGCGTGCCCGTCACCGACCTGCAGCCGTATCTCGGTGCCTACGGGCACCTGGTCGCGCTGCGCGCCGAGGATCTGGCGTACCTGCACGTGCATCCGATGGGCGAACCCGGCGACGGGGTCACGCCCGCGGGCCCCGAGATCCGGTTCCACACCGCGTTTCCCAGCGCGGGGTCCTACCGGCTGTACCTGGACTTCAAGCATCAAGACAAGGTGCACACCGCCGAATTCACCGTGACGGTGCCGCGCGGGCACCAGCACTGATGAGGAGATGAGCGTGGAACTGCAGATCGGCGGCATGACCTGCGCGTCGTGTGCCACCCGCATCGAGAAGAAGCTGAACAGTCTCGACGGCGTCACCGCGACGGTGAACTATGCGACCGAGAAGGCCCACGTCGACGGCGACGTTCCCGCCGACGCGCTGATCAAGGTCGTCGAGGACGCCGGATACACCGCGCATGTGCCGACGCCTGAGCCCGACACCATTGCTGTGCACGGTGATCCGACGGTATCGCTGCGCAGCCGGCTGATCATCTCGGTCGTGCTGGCCGTACCGGTCATCGCGATGGCCATGGTGCCGGCACTGCAATTCACCAACTGGCAGTGGCTGTCGCTGACCCTGGCTGCGCCCGTCGTGGTGTGGGGCGCCTGGCCGTTCCACCGTGCCGCATGGACCAATCTGCGGCACGGCACGGCCACCATGGACACGCTGATCTCGATGGGCACCCTCGCTGCGTTCGGCTGGTCGCTCTACGCCCTGTTCTTCGGCACCGCCGGGGTGGCGGGCATGACGCACCCGTTCACGCTGACCATCTCCCGCACCGACGGCACCGGGAACATCTATCTCGAGGTGGCTGCCGGTGTCACCACGTTCATCCTGGCCGGGCGCTACTTCGAGGCCAGGTCGAAAAGGCGCGCGGGGGCCGCACTGCGGGCGCTGCTCGAGTTGGGTGCCAAGGATGTCGAGGTACGCAGAAACGGTGTCGAACAACGGATTCCGATCGACGACCTGAGGGTCGACGACGAGTTCGTGGTCCGGCCGGGCGAGAAGATCGCGACTGATGGGGTCGTGGTCGAGGGCTCGTCGGCCGTCGACGCCTCGATGCTCACCGGCGAATCGGTGCCGGTCGAGGTCGGCCCGGGTGATCAGGTGGTAGGAGCCACTGTCAACGTGGGTGGGCGACTTGTGGTGCGCGCCAACAGGATCGGCTCCGACACCCAGTTGGCGCAGATGGCGCGGTTGGTCGAGGATGCGCAGAACGGCAAGGCGCAGGCGCAACGCCTGGCCGACCGGATCTCGGGCATTTTCGTGCCGATCGTCATCGCACTGGCCGTGGCCACGCTGGGCTTCTGGATCGGCACCGGCGGTTCGGTGGCCGGGGCGTTCACCGCAGCGGTGGCTGTGCTGATCATCGCGTGCCCGTGCGCGCTCGGTCTGGCGACCCCGACCGCACTGCTGGTCGGTACCGGGCGCGGAGCGCAGTTGGGCATCCTCATCAAAGGACCCGAGGTGCTGGAGTCCACCCGCAAGGTCGACACGATCGTGCTCGACAAGACCGGGACCGTCACCACCGGCGCGATGACGCTGCTGGACGTGATCACCGCGGACGGCGTGGACGACGCAGAGGCGCTGCGCCTGGCCGGTGCTCTGGAGAACGCGTCGGAACACCCGATCGCCAAGGCCATCGCGACGGGCGCACGCGACAAGGTCGGTGATCTGCCCGCCGTGGAGAACTTCGGCAACGTGGCCGGACTCGGTGTGCAGGGGGTCGTCGACGGCCATGCCGTCGTGGTCGGTCGTCGCCGGCTGCTGGCCGATTGGGCTCTGCCGCTGCCGGGCCCGCTCGACGCGGCCGTGCGCGATGCCGAGGCGCAAGGACGTACCGCAGTCGCGGTGGGGTGGGACGGCGAGGCCCGGGCGGTGCTCGTGGTGGCCGACGCCGTCAAGCCCACCTCCGCGGAAGCCATCGCCCAACTGCGTACGCTCGGCCTCACCCCGATCATGCTGACCGGCGATAACCAGGCCGCAGCCCGTGCGATCGCCGAGCAGGTGGGTATCGAAGACGTCTACGCCGAGGTGCTGCCGCAGGACAAGGTCGACGTGATCAAACGGCTGCAGAGCGATGGCGCCGTGGTCGCCATGGTCGGCGACGGCGTCAACGATGCCGCCGCACTGGCCCAGGCCGACCTGGGGCTGGCGATGGGGACCGGCACCGATGTCGCCATCGAGGCCAGTGATCTGACCTTGGTACGCGGTGACCTGCGGGCTGCACCCGACGCCATCCGATTGTCGCGGCGCACGCTCGCGACCATCAGGGGAAACCTGTTCTGGGCGTTCGCCTACAACGTCGCAGCGCTGCCGCTGGCCGCGGCCGGGTTGCTCAACCCGATGCTGGCCGGGGCTGCCATGGCGTTCTCATCGGTGTTCGTGGTCAGCAACAGTCTGCGGTTGCGGCGTTTTCGGTAGACCTCACGAAACCCGGGCGCCCGGGCGTCTTCCTCATGACAGCGAGGAAAGGAGCCCGGGATGTCCGATCCCATGACCGCGCCGACATGGCATTGCGTGGTGGAGAATCCGCTGGGCCGGCTCACCCTGGTCCGTGATGAAACGGGGTTGTGCGGACTGTATTTTCCGCATCACTGGTACCGGCCCGATCCCGTCACCTTCGGTCGGTGTCGGGATGACGGATTCGACGACGTGATCCGTCAGCTCGACCAATATCTGGCCGGCGAGCGCACTGGGTTCGAGCTGCCGCTCAACGTGCATGGCGACCCGTTTCAGGCCGCGGTGTGGAGGCTGGTCACGCGGATTCCCTACGGCGTGACCACCACCTACGGGGCGTTGGCCGCACACATCGACGGCGCAACGGCTCAGCAGGTCGGCGTAGCGGTGGGGCGCAACCCACTGTCGGTCATCGTGCCCTGCCACCGCGTGGTGGGGCAGGGCGGGAAGCTCACCGGCTACGCAGGCGGCATCACGCGTAAGCGGTTTCTGCTCGAGCTCGAACGCGATCACAGACGCGCCGCGGGCGCCGGATCCGATCTGCCATGATGGACACCTCACGAAACCCGTCGGCGAAGCGTCTACAGAGCGTGAAAGTCAAACAGCCATTCGAGACGGTGGTGTGTCGGCACGGCCCGACGGTGTTGCGGGTGTGCCGCGCCGTCGTGGGGCCGATCGACGCCGATGACGCCTGGTCGGAGACGTTCCTGTCGGCGCTGAAGGCCTATCCCGACCTGGCTCCCGACGCCAACGTCGAGGCCTGGCTGGTGACCATCGCGCACCGCAAGGCCATCGACATCACCCGGGCGCGCTCACGCACGGCAATCCCGGTCGACGTGGTGCCGGAACCGCCGCCACGACCGGCGTCCGAACCCCACGACGATCTCATCGAGGCGCTGGATCGCCTCGCCGACAAACAGCGACACGCCGTCGCATACCACTACCTGGCAGGCCTGCCGTACCGCGACATCGCCGAGATCCTCGGCGGCAGTGAGGCGGCCGCCCGCCGCGCCGCCGCCGACGGCGTCGCCGCGCTCAGGCGCACGTTCAAGGGAGAGCTCCGATGATCAACGACGACAAGATGATTGACGATCTGGCGGTGTTGAAGGCTCGGCTGATCGCCGATGCGCAGCGCGACGGTGTCCTCGACATCGCGTACCGCGTCGTCGACAGCCCTGTCGGCCGGCTGCTGCTGGCCGCCACCGACCAGGGGCTCGTCCGGGTTGCGTACGCGAGTGAGGATCACGACGCGGTTCTGCAGACCCTGGCCGACCGGATCAGCCCACGCATCCTGAACGCACCGGGCCGGCTGGACACCGCCGCCCGCGAACTCGACGAGTACTTCGCAGGTGCCCGCCGGACATTCGACGTCCCTCTCGACTGGCGACTGTCTGCGGGGTTCCGCAGTACGGTGCTGCACCATCTGCCGGAGATCGGGTACGGGCAGACCGCGAGCTATGCCGCGGTGGCCCGGTTGGCCGGGAACCCGAAGGCGGTACGCGCCGTCGGGACGGCCTGCGCCACCAACCCACTTCCGCTCGTGGTGCCGTGTCACCGCGTGGTCCGCAGCGATGGCGCGATGGGTGGTTACCTCGGCGGTGTGGACGCCAAACGGCTGCTGCTGGAGTTGGAGGCCGCAGCATGACGGCAAGGGCGTGGCGCGAGCGGGTCGAGGCAGTCGACTGGGACGGCGTGCGGTCGGGTCTCGACGAAGTGGGGTGCGCCCTGACCGGCCCCCTGCTGTCGCCGCAGGAGGCTGCCGAGATCGCCGCGCTCTATCCCGATGACAGCCGCTTCCGGTCGACGATCGACATGGCGCGCTACCGGTTCGGCGAGGGGCAGTACCGCTACTTCGCCGAACCGTATCCCGACGCGGTCGGCGCACTCAAGAGTGCGCTGTACCCCAAACTGTTGCCGATTGCCCGCGATTGGTGGACCAGGCTCGGCCGGGACACGCCGTGGCCCAACGGTTTCGGCGACTGGCTGCGGCAATGCCATGCTGCGGGACAGACCAAGTCGACGGCGATCCTGCTGCGGTACGGCGCGGGGGACTGGAATGCCCTGCACCGAGACCTCTACGGCGAACTGGTCTTTCCGTTGCAGGTGGTCGTCAACCTCAGCGATCCGGGAGTGGACCACACCGGAGGTGAGTTCCTGCTCTACGAACAGCGGCCGCGGGCCCAGTCGCGGGGCACGGCCGTCGTCATCCCGCACGGTCACGGGTTGGTGTTCACGACCCGGGACCGCCCAGTGTGTTCGGCCAGGGGATGGTCGGCGGCACCGGTGCGGCACGGGGTCTCGGTGGTGCGATCCGGGGTGAGGTTCACCCTCGGGCTCGTATTTCACGACGCGGCATGACAACTCGGTCCTACACCCTGCTGGGTGCCGATGGTCGCCCGTACCGCAGCGCGGCGCCGGGGACGCTGGGCGGATACCGCCGCGGCAGGATCTACGGCCGGCTCGACTGCCCGTCGGCGCTGCGTGCCTTGGCGGCAGGCGGGTACGTCGCGCACCGCGTGTTCTTCGCCGACGAGGCGACCGCCGTGGCCGCGGGGTACCGGCCGTGCGCGGTGTGCCTGCCCGATGCCTACCGGCGGTGGAAAGCCGTTACTGGGCCGCGACAGTAGGGCACAGCACTGGCATCCTGGTGCCATGGCAAAGGAAATCGACCGGGTCCGTGCGCAGAGCGCCGTCGCGGTCTTCAAACAGCACCCGGGCATGGTGCTCTTCGTGTTGTCGCCAGTCATCGTCGTGCTGGGCGTGGTCTGGTGGCTGATGGGGCCGGGCTGGGCGGGCCTGCTGCTGGTCGCGCTCGTGTTGGTGGGCGGCGCAGCGCTGCTGCTCAAGCGCAACTGAACCCGCGCGCCTGAGCACCGGTGTTCGCCGGTGGTGAACGCTGCTCTACCAGAGATGTAACGGTGTAATCATGTAATACATGAAGCAACATCATCAGCACGGGCGCGGTGGCTGGCAGCAAGCCCAGCAACCAGCGGCCCACGACGCACCCGAATGGTTCGCCGGGCGTCTGCCCGACACCTGGTTCACCGGCGACCCGGCCGTCGTCGTCGACCGCGAAGAGATCACCGTCATCGGGCGGTTGCCGGATCCCGCCGAAGGCGAGAGTGAGGCCAGGGCCTCGGGCCGGGCCGCCCGGTTCCGGGAAGAAACCCGCGGTGAGCGCATGCGCATCGCCGACGAGGCGCAGAACAAGTTCGGCCGCAAGGTCTCCTGGGGTGTCGAGGTGGGAACTCCGCCGGAGCGAATCTTGTTCACGCACATCGCCGTTCCGGTGATGACCCGGCTCAAGCAGCCCGAGCGGCAGGTGCTGGACACCCTCGTCGACGCCGGCGTGGCCCGGTCCCGCTCCGATGCACTGGCCTGGTCGGTCAAGCTGGTCGGTCAACACACCGAGGAGTGGCTCGGCAAGCTGCGGGAAGCCATGAAGAACGTCGACGATCTGCGCGCCGAGGGCCCGAGCCTATAAATCTCCCCGCCGACACTACGGTTTTTCGTGCGTTTTCGGCGATTTCACGCCAAAACTCGTAGTCTCGACGAGGCTCAAGCCTGGGTCATCTCCCAGTACCTGCCGTGGCGTGCCATCAGATCCTCGTGGCTGCCACGTTCGACGATCCGGCCCCCGTCCATCACCAGGATCAGATCGGCATCGCGGATGGTCGAGAGCCGGTGGGCGATGATGAAACTGGTTCGGTCGCGGCGCAATACGTTCATCGCATGCTGGATCAGCAACTCGGTCCTGGTGTCCACCGAACTGGTGGCCTCGTCGAGCACCAGCAGGGCAGGGCGGGCCAGGAATGCCCGCGCGATCGTGATCAACTGCTTCTCGCCTGCGCTGATACTGCCGCCGTCGTCGCTGACGCGGGTGGCGTAGCCGTCGGGCAGCGTGTGCACGAACCGGTCCACGTGGGCGGCCCGTGCCGCCGTGATCACGTCCTCCTCGCCGGCATCCGGCCTGCCGTAGGCGATGTTGTCGTAGATCGTGCCGCCGAAGAGCCAGGTGTCCTGCAGCACCATGCCTATCGACGACCGCAGGGATTCACGGCTGACGGTCGAGATGTCCACACCGTCGATGCGGATCCGGCCGGAATCCACGTCGTAGAACCGCATCAGAAGGTTGACCAAGGTGGTTTTGCCGGCTCCGGTCGGGCCGACGATGGCCACCGTGCTGCCCGGTTCGGCAGTCAGCGACAGATCCTCGATCACCGGCGTGCCCGGCCGGTAGCTGAAGCTGACGTGGTCGAATTCCACCCTGCCGCTACGGATGTCGAGCCGGCGGGGCGGGTCGGGGGTCTCCTCGGCGGTGTCGAGCAGTTCGAAGACCCGCTCGGCACTGGCGACCCCGGACTGCATGGTGTTGTACATCCCGGCGATCTGGGTGAGCGGTTGGTTGAACTGCCGCACGTACTGGACGAAAGCCTGGATGCTGCCGAGCGTGATCTGCCCGGTGGCCACCTGCAGACCGCCTACCACGGCGACGGCGACGTAGCTGAGATTGCCGATGAACATCGTTGCGGGGGAGACCAAACCGGAGAAGAACTGTGCGGCGAAGCTCGACTGGAACACCTCGCCGTTGAGCTCGGCGAATCGTTGTCGGGCCGCGGCCTGGTGACCGAACGTCTTGACGATGGTGAAACCGCTGTAGGTCTCCTCGATGTGGGCGTTGAGCCGCCCGGTGTTGCGCCATTGCGCGACGAACAGCCGCTGCGACCGGCGCGCGATCCAGCGGGTCACCCACAACGACAGCGGCACCGTGATCACGGTCAAGGCGGTCAGCAACGGCGAGATCGTCAGCATCATCACCAGCACGGCGATCACCGTCAGAACCGCGCTCATGAGTTGATTGATGGTCATCGACACCGACGACGAGATGTTGTCGATGTCGTTGGTGACGCGGCTGAGCACCTCGCCACGTTGCCGGGAGTCGAAGTAGGACAACGGCAATCGGTGAATCTTGTTCTCCACGTCGGCACGCAGCGCGGCCATGGTGCGTTGCACGACCACCACGAGCAGCCGGGCCTGGACCCAGACGAACAGGGCGGCAAGCAGATACAGGCCCAGCGCCAGGGCCAGGGTGCGCGCGACCGCGCCGAAATCCACGCCGTGACCGGGGACCACGTTCATGCCCGACAGCAGGTCGGCGAACGTGGTGTCACCGCGAGCCCGTGCCGCCGCGACGGCCTGCTCCTTGGTGAGGCCCGCGGGCAGTTCACGCCCGATCACCCCGTTGAACAGCAGATCGGTGGCGTGGCCGAGGATGCGTGGGCCGATCACCCCGATCGCGACCCCGGCGACACCGAGCATGATCACCGCGATCGCCGGCCCGCGTTGCGGCACCAGCAGTTTGACGAGCCGCAGCGCCGAGCCTCGGAAGTCGCGCGTGCGTTCGGCGGGTGCGGCGAGCATCGCGCGGCGCGCGGACGGGATAGTCACTGAGGTCGTCTCCTCTTCGCGCAAGCGCTCATCGGGGCCGTCTCCTCTTCGCGCAAGCGCTCATCGGCGGTCTCCTGCGCCCACCGACTGCGACTCGACGAACTCGGCGTAGGTAGGGCAGTCGGCCAGCAGGGTGTCGTGGGTTCCGACACCGACGATGCGGCCGTCGTCGACGACGACGATCTGGTCGGCATCGGTGACCGTGGAGATCCGCTGCGACACGATGAGCACCGTCGCCCCGCTCGATACCGCACGCAGTGCATCTCGCACCCTGGCGTCGGTGTGGACGTCCAGCGCGGAGAACGCATCGTCGAACAGGTAGATCGCGGGCCGACGGATCACGGCGCGGGCGATGGCCAGCCGCTGCCGCTGCCCGCCGGAGAAGTTGATGCCGCCCTGCGCCACCGGCATCTGCAGCCCGTCGGGGTGGGCGCGCACGAAGTCGTCGGCGGCGGCGACCCGCAGCGCCTCCCACATGTCGTCGTCGGTCAGCACCTGTCCCGGTGCGGCGCCGTAGCTCAGGTTTTCCGCGACCGTCCCGGTGAACAGGTAACCGCGCTGCGGCACCAGGCCGATCGTCGACCAGAGCTCCTCGGTGTCGCGATCGCGCACGTCGACGCCGTCAACCCGCACCGCGCCCGCGGTGACGTCGTAGAGCCGGCAGATCAAGGACAGCAGCGTCGACTTGCCCGATCCCGTCGAGCCGACCACCGCGGTCGTCGTCCCTGCTTGTGCTGTGAACGAAACATCCTGCAGCACAGGCCGATCCGCCCCCGGATAGCTGAACGTGGCGTTCTGCAGGGTGATTTCGCCGGTGTGAGCGCGCGGCTGCTGCGGGTGCTCGGGACTGGTGATCGCGGGCGAGGTGTCCAGCACTTCGGTGACCCGTTCGGCGCACACCGAGGCCCGCGGAAACAGCACCAGCAGAAACGTCGCCATCAGCACGGCCATCAGGATCTGCATGAAATAGGCCAGGAACGCGATCAGCGAACCCACCTGCACGTGGCCCGCGTCGATCCGCAGCCCGCCGAACCAGATGAGCGCGACGCTGGAGACGTTGATCACCAGCGTGGTGACCGGGAGCATGAGCGCCTGCCAGCGCCCGCCCTCGATGGCAGTGCCCGCCAGCGCGTCGTTGGCTTCGGCGAACCGGGCCCGTTCGACGGGTTCGCGCGAGAACGCCCGGATCACCCGAATCCCGGACAGCTGGTCGCGCATCACGCGGTTGATGCCGTCGATGACGCCCTGCAACCGGCGGTAGACGGGCATCAGCCGCCGGATGATCGTGTAGTTCGCCAGGGCCAGCACGGGCACGCTGACCAGCAGCAGCCATGACAGCCCCGCGTCCTGGTGCACGGCCATCGCGATGCCGCCGACCGACATGATCGGTGCGGTGACCAACATCGTGCAGGTCAGCTGCAAGAGCTGCTGGATCTGCCCGACATCGTTGGTGGTGCGGGTCAACAACGTCGGAGCACCGAACCGCGCGGTCTCGGCGGCGGAGAACGTCGTGACGTGATGGAAGATCGCCGAACGCAGATCGCGCCCGAAGCTCATGGCGGCCCGCGAGCCGAAGAACACCGCGGCGACCGAGCACAGCACCTGCAGCGCGGTGACACCGAGCATCACGCCGCCCAGATCGATGATCCGGCCCGTGTCGCCCTTGGCTACCCCGTCGTCGATGATCGCGGCGTTGACCGTCGGCAGATACAGCGACGCCAGAGTGCTCACCACCTGCAGCGCGGCGACGGCGGCCAGCAGCGACCGGTACGGCCGCACATACCGCCGCAGCAGCGCCCAGAGCATCCAGCTACTGTCGCACACCACGACCGCGCAGAACCTGTCTGGCTGCTGACCGGAAAGTGAGTTGGAAAGTCCTGGTCAATCGGCATGTCGGTGGTTGCCCTCACAGGGTGCAGCTACAGTGCATGGCGTGACTGGACGCACGACGGCCATACGACGGACCCGCACCGCCACTCGGTTGGCAGTGCTGGCTGCCGTGGCAGTCCCCGTGTTCGCCGCATGCTCGGGCGCCGGTGATTCAGCGGGGCCCGGTGCGTCGCAGCCGGCCTCGCCGGCGCCTTCTGCCGCCGCCAAGCACGGGCCGTTCTTCCCGCAGTGCGGCGGGGTCAGCGACCAGACCGTCGCCGAACTCACGCAGGTGCAGGGTCTGGTGAACACCGCCGCCAACTCGTCGGGATGCCAGTGGCTGCAGGGCGGCAGCATCCTGGGCCCGCACTTCTCGTTCACCTGGTTCCGCGGCAGCCCGATCGGGCGCGAACGCAAGACCGAGGAACTGTCGCGCACCAGCGTGGAGGACATCAACATCGAGGGACACGGCGGTTTCGTGGCCATCGGCCAGGACCCGCTGCAGAACACGTCCAACCTGTGTGAGGTCGGTATCCAGTTCAACGATGACTTCATCGAATGGTCGGTCAGTTTCGACCAGAAGCCGTTTCCCGAACCGTGCGGGGTGGCCAAGGAGCTCGCCCGCCAGTCGATTGTGAACTCGAAATGAGCGTGCGCAGGGGTCGTAGAGGACTCGCCGTCATGGTGGCCGCTCTGGCCGTGTTCGCCGGGCTCACCGGCTGCACCCGCACGGTCGAGGGCGTCGCGGCCAAGGAAGGCTCCAGCGGCGGGCCCAGCAACAACAAGTCCGAGAAGCAATACCCCAACCTGCTCAAGGAATGCGACGTCCTGACCCAGGACATCCTCGCCAAGACCGTCGGCGCCGACCCGCTGGACATCCAGAGCACCTTCGTCGGTGCGGTGTGCCGCTGGCAGGCCGCCAACCCGGCGGGCCTGATCGACATCACCCGGTTCTGGTACGAGCAGGGCAGCCTGGACAACGAACGCAAGGTCGCTCAGCAGTTGCAGTACGGCATCGAATCCCGCCGCATCAACGGCGTCGACTCGATCATCATGAAGCCCAACAGCCCCAACGGCGCGTGCGGGGTGGCCAGTGACGCCGCCGGTGTGGTCGGGTGGTGGGTGAACCCGCAGGCGCCCGGCATCGACGCCTGCTCGATGGCGGTCAAGCTGATGGAGCTCACGCTCAACACCAACTCCTGAGCCGCAGGCTCAGCGCGCTACGTGGAAGCCGACCAGTTCGGCGCCGCCAAGGCCCAGTTCGTGCCAGCCGCTGCCGGTCTGCAGTACCGCGACGGCCGACGTGGGGAACTTCAGCGAAATCTCCTGTGTCAACGTGGTATTGCTGCCGTCGGACAGTCCGAGCGCGGTTGCGGACATGGCCGGTTCGTGGCCGATAAGCAGGACCGTCGACACGGCGGTGCCGAATTCTGATTCCACGCCGTTGATCACGTCGATCACGGTGCCGACAGTGGCGTCGTAGATGCGGTCGAGGTAACGCACCGGCGCGTCGATCCCGGTGCGCGCCAGGGTCTGACGGGTGCGCGTCGCCGTCGAGCACAGCACCGCGTCGATCGGCGGCACGTTGGCGCGGATCCAGTCACCGGCCAGCGCGGCCTCCCGGATTCCGCGGGAGGCCAGCGGGCGCTCATGATCGGCCACGCCGTCCGGGTAGTCCGACTTTGCATGGCGCAACAGCAGCAGGGTGTTGATGCTCATCGCATGAGGCTAGCGGGGATCCGGCGCTGGGCCATGCCGATCGACGTCCCCGGACTTGTCGGCGCCTCGACCTACACTCGCCTTGCTCGACGATGAACGACGCGAACGGATCAGAAAGGACGGGCTGCGATGCGATTTCTGCACACCGCCGACTGGCAGCTCGGCATGACCCGCCACTTTCTCAACGGTGAGGCGCAGCCACGGTATTCGGCTGCTCGCCGGGACGCGGTGGCCGGGTTGGGTGCGCTGGTGGCCCGCACGGGCGCCGAGTTCGTGGTGGTGGCCGGGGACGTGTTCGAGCACAACCAGTTGGCGCCCCGCGAGATCAGCCAGTCGCTGGAGGCCATGCGTGCTGTGGGGGTTCCGGTGTACCTGCTGCCGGGCAACCACGATCCGCTCGACGCGGCGTCGGTGTACACCAGCGCGCTGTTTCTCGCCGAGCGGCCGGAGAACGTCGTCGTCCTCGACCGTGCCGGGGTGCACGAGGTGCGGCCCGGCCTGCAGATCGTGGCCGCGCCGTGGCGGTCCAAGGCGCCGACCACCGATCTGACCGGTGATGTACTGGCCGACCTGCCTGCCGATGGCGTGACCCGCATTGTGGTCGGCCATGGCGGGGTCGACGTGCTCGACCCGGACAAGGACAAGCCGTCGCTGATCCGGCTGGCCGCCGTCGAGGCAGCGCTGGCGCGCGGGGCCGTGCATTATGTGGCCTTGGGGGACAAGCACTCTCTCACCGAGGTGGGGTCGACGGGGCGCGTGTGGTACTCCGGCGCACCGGAGGTCACCAACTACGACGACATCGAATCCGATTCCGGCCATGTGCTTCTCGTCGACATCGATGAGCAGGATCCGCAGCGGCCCGTGCGGGTCGGCTCCGAGCGGGTGGGCCGCTGGCGCTTCGTCACGCTGCGCCGCGACGTCGACAGCGACCGCGAGGTGGCCGATCTCGACATCAACCTGGATCAGTTGGGCGACAAGGAACGTACCGTCGTGCGGCTGGCGTTGACCGGTTCGCTCACCGTGACCGCCAAGGCAGCTCTCGATGCCTGCCTGGACAAGTACGCCCGGCTGTTCGCGGCGCTGACCGTGTGGGAGCGGCACACCGACATCGCGGTACTGCCGGCCGACGGCGAGTTCGACGATCTGGGTATCGGCGGGTTCGCCGCGGCCGCGGTCGACGAACTGGTCGCCACCGCGCGGTCCGACGCCGATGGCGCCGAGGACGCGCGGGCCGCGTTGGGCCTGCTGCTGCGGTTGGTCGACACCAGGGGAGCAGCGTGAAACTGCACCGGCTCGTCCTGACGAATTACCGCGGAATCACTCACCGCGAGATCGAGTTTCCCGATCACGGTGTGGTGGTGGTCAGTGGCGCCAACGAGATCGGCAAGTCGTCGATGATCGAGGCGCTGGACCTGCTGATCGAGGCCAAGGACCGCTCGACCAAGAAGGACGTCAAGCAGGTCAAGCCGACCCATGCCGATGTCGGTGCCGAGGTGACCGCCGAAATCTCCACCGGCCCATACCGGTTCGTGTACCGCAAGCGGTTCCACAAGCGTGCCGAGACCGAGTTGACGGTGCTGGCGCCCAGACGTGAACAGCTCAGCGGCGACGAGGCCCACGAGCGCGTGCTGGCCATGCTCAACGACACCGTGGACACCGCGCTGTGGCAGGCCCAGCGGGTGCTGCAGTCGGCGCCGACCGCGCCGGTGGACCTGTCGGGTTCGGATGCGCTGGCGCGTGCATTGGATGTGGCTGCGGGCCAAGCGGTTTCGTTGTCCGGTGACGAGCCGTTGCTGGTCGAGCGCATCGACGCGGAGTACGCGCGGTACTTCACCGGCACCGGCCGCCCCACCGGGGAATGGGCCGCGGTGATCAAGCGGCTGGCCGAGGCCGACCAGGAGGTGGCCCAGCGTGCGGCCGCGGTGGCCGAGGTCGACGACGCGGTGCGCCGGCATGCCGAGCTGACCGCCGAGGTGAGCCGCCTGGCCGAGGACCGGGCCCAGGCCACGGTACGGCTGACCGCCGCTCGAGCCGCAGCCGAGGCCGTCGCGGCGCTGACCGCGCAGCTCAAGGAGGCCGAGGTGGTGGCCGCGGCCGCCCAGGCCACGCATGCCGCGTCGACCGCGGCCCTCACCGAACGCCGCCGGTTGCGCGCCGACATCGACGAGCGCACCGCGGCCATCGTCGAACTCACCGCTGCGGTCACGGCCGCCGCGGCCGACGCCGAGACGGCGCACGAGGTCCACGAGGCCGCCGAGGATGCCGCCGAATTGGCCCAGGCAGCGGTGCGCGACCGCGCCGACCGGGTCGATGCGGCCCGCGCCACGGTCGACCGTCTCGCCGCGCGCGAGGAGGTCGAGCGGCTGGCCACCCGGCTGGGCCGAATCGACACCGCGCAACGCGACTGCGACCGGATCAGCCAGGAACTCGCCACGATCCCCCTGGACGAGGCGGGGATGCGGGCCATCGAGACCGCGGCGGTCGCCGTCGAGCGCGCCGCGGGCCAGGACGAACTCGCCTCGGCACGTATCGAACTCGTCGCGGCGACCGACGTCGCGGTCCGCGTCGGTGACGCCGACGTGGCGCTCGACGCCGGTGCGCAGTGGTCGGTGCGGACCACCGCGCAGACCAGTGTCGAGGTGCCTGGTGTTCTCACCGTGACGGTGGTGCCCGGCACGCCGGCGGCCGAGACCAGGGCCAAGCTCACCGCGGCGCAGGCCGTGCTGGCGTCCGCGCTGGCCGACGGCGGGGTGGCCGACGTCGCCGCCGCGCGGGCGCTCGACGCACGCCGCCGCGAGCTGATCGGGGCCCGGGACCGGGCCCGGGCCACGGTGGACGCACTGACCGGCGATGACCAGGTGCCTGCCTTGCGGGCACGCCTGGCGACGCTGAGTGCCGATCAGCCGGCCGAAGCCGCGCTGTTCGACCTCGAGGGCCCGGCCGACATCGGCACGGCCAGAACGGAACTCGATGCGGCGGTCGCGGCTCACCGGCAGGCGGTCGTCGATGCGGAAACCCATCGCAAGGTGGCCAACGCGGCCGCCCGCAAGCTTTCTCAAGCGACCACCGGCGTCACGGTGCTGCGCGAGAAGCTCGCCGCGGCGCAGGCCGAACTGACCGTGGATACCGGTCGTCTCGCCGCGCAGCGTGCCACCGTCGGGGACGACGAGCTGGCGGTCGCCGCGCAAGCCGACGGTGACCGGGCCGCGTCGGCCGCCGCTCATGTCGCGGCGTTGCGCAGCGAACTCGCAGGCAGCACACCGGATCTGGTGAATGCCGAGCTGGCCGCGGCGGTACGCGGCGCCGAGGAGCTCGGAGCGCGCCACGATGCGGCGGTCGACGGGCTGCGCGAGGTCGCCGCCGGGCTGAAGGTGTACGGCACCGAGGGCCGCAAGGGACATCTCGACGCGGCCGAGACCGAACGCGAGCATGCCGCAGCGCAGTACCGCCAGGTGCATCGCCGGGCGCGGGCAGCCGAGATGTTGCGCTCGGTGATGAGCCGGCACCGCGACGCCACGCGGCAGCGCTACGCCGACCCGTTCCGGCTCGAGGTGCAACGCCTCGGCCGGCTGGTGTTCGGTGAGGACTTCGATGTCGACGTCGACAGCGAGCTGCGGATCTGCACCCGCACGGTGTCGGGCCGCACGGTGCCGTACGAGTCGCTGTCGGGCGGCGCCAAGGAGCAGCTGGCCATCGTGACGCGGCTGGCCGGTGCGGCGCTGGTAGCCAAGGAGGACAACGTGCCGGTCATCATCGACGATGCGCTCGGGTTCACCGATGCCGAGCGGCTGGTGAAGATGGGCACGGTGTTCGATGCGGTGGGCGGCGACGGCCAGGTGATCGTGCTGACCTGCAGCCCGCAGCGCTACGCAGGCGTTGGCGCCGCCCACCACATCGAGTTGTGATCATGGACGTCGACTACATCGTCGTGGGCACCGGTTCGGCCGGCGCCGTGGTGGCCAACCGGCTCAGCGCCGACCCGGGCGTCTCGGTGTTGGTGCTGGAGGCCGGCCCGCGTGATCGCAACAAGTTCATCCACATCCCCGCGGCTTTCTCGAAGTTGTTCCGCAGCAACGTCGATTGGGACTACCTGACCGAACCGCAGGCCGAACTCGACAACCGCAGGATCTACTGGCCGCGCGGCAAGACCCTCGGCGGCTCGTCGTCCATGAACGCCATGATGTGGGTGCCGGGCTTCCCGGCCGACTACGACGAGTGGGGCGAACACGCGGGCGCCGACTGGAGCTACGCCGGCCTGCAGAAGTACCTGACCCGCCTCGAAGCCGGGCCGTTGGTGATCTCGCCGCAGCGCAGCCCGCGGCGCTCGACGGCGGCATGGCTCGCGGCCGCGGCGGAGTGCGGGCATGTGGGCTTCTGCCAAACCCGGGTGACGCAGCGCCGCGGGGCGCGGTTCAGCACCGCCGACGCCTACCTCAAGCCGGTGTTGCGTCGGCCCAATCTGCGGCTTCTCACCGAATCCACCGCGACCCGACTGGTTTTCGCAGGCGACCGCGTCATCGGCGTGGAGTTCGAGAAGGCCGGGGTCCGGGACATCGTGACAGCCCGCCGCGAGGTGATCCTGTGCGGCGGTGCGATCAACTCGCCGCAGCTGCTCATGCTGTCCGGAATCGGCGATGGTGACCAGCTGGCGCATCACGGCATCGAGGTGCGCCACCACGCGCCCGGCGTCGGCGCCAATCTCCTCGACCACCTCGTGGTGCCGCTGGGCTTCGAGGTACCCGACGACAGCCTGTTCGCCGCGGAGAAACCGGTCGAACTCGTCAACTACCTGCTGCGCCGGCGAGGCATGCTGACCTCGAATGTCGGTGAGGCGTATGGCTTCGTGCGCAGCACACCCGACCTCGACCTGCCCGATCTGGAGCTGATCTTCGCGCCCGCGCCGTTCTTCGACGAAGGCATCGGCGACCCGTACGGGCACGCCGTCGTGATGGGACCCATCCTGCTCAAACCCCGCAGCACCGGCACCATCACGCTGCGCTCGGCCGACCCGCTGGCCAAGCCCGTCATCGACCCGCGCTACCTCACCGACGAAGCCGACCGTACGGCATTGATGGCGGGGCTACGCATATGCGCCGAGATCGCCGGCGCGGCAGCCCTGCGCGGCGTGATCGGCAAGGTGGCCCGGCCGCTGAACGCCACGACGCTCGATGACGAAACCCTGCATCGAGCGCTGAACTCGTTGTCGCACACGCTGTATCACCCGGTCGGCACCTGCCGGATGGGCCGCGACGAGGACAGCGTCGTCGACCCGCAACTGCGCGTCCGTGGGGTCCAGGCGTTGCGGGTCGCCGACGCATCGGTGATGCCCAGCCTCATCCGCGGGCACACCCACGCCCCCAGCGTGCTGATCGGGGAGAAGGCGGCCGAGCTGATCGCGGGCTGACAAGGTGTTTGGCGGCGCTCGGTGCGGGTATTTACGGGGGGTGTACTGACATAGGTTGGAGGCTGCCATGGAGAGCCGCACGAAGATGTTCGGCCACGCCATTCATCCGATGTTGATTCCGTTCCCGCTGGGCCTGCTGGCCACGGCCGTCGTCTTCGACATCATCTGGTTGCTCACCGACCGGCCGCCGTTCACCGCCGCCGCGGCGTTCGCGATCGCGGCGGGAATCATCGGTGGTGCGGTGGCTGCGCCGTTCGGCTGGGTCGACTGGTTCAAGATCCCCACCGGCACCCGCGCCAAACGCGTCGGCCTGGTACACGGCCTGGGCAACGGTCTGGTGCTGGTGCTCTTTGCCATCAGCTGGCTGCTGCGCCTGAACTCCGAGGCCTGGGTCCCGACCAACTGGGCGTTGGCATGCAGTTTCGTCGCTGTGGCGCTGGCGGTCGGCACCGCATGGCTGGGTGGTGAGCTGGTCGAGCGGCTGGGCATCGGTGTCGACGAAGGGGCCAACACCGATGCACCGAGCTCGCTGAGCCACCGGCACGTGACCACCTGAGCGGTGGACCTCCGTCAGAAGTAGGCGTTGGCCGGAACCGGCGTGCCGTGAAGGAGGTTCTGACCGATCACGCGGGCCTTGTAGACGACCGGGTTGTGCAGCGTGATGGTGCGGATGTTGCGCCAATGCCGGTCCAGGTTGCGTTGCCGGCTCGCCGCGGAGGCGCCGCCGAGTTCCAGCAGTCGGGTGGCGGCCTCGGGCGCCACGTCGTCGAGGTGGACCTTGACCTTGGCGACCTTGAGCTGGGCTTCCTCGGCGAGGCGCGCGTCGGGCACACCGTCGACCTCGGAGTCCGTCGCCGCACCGATCGCCGCAGCGGCGTCGAGCACTGCCGCCCGAGCCACGTACGCGGTGCTGGCCAGCACGCCGAGCTGGCGTTGCAGCAGCGGGTCGTCTGTGGGCTGTTCGGTCAGGGCGTGGCTGAAGTTGCGTTCGCGCGACCGCAGTAGAGCCACGCCGTCGTCGACGACATTGGCCAGGATCCCGGCGACCACCGCATGGATGAACAGTTGCAGCGACGCGTACTGCACGGTCGGCGCCGGCTCGGCGTCGTACTGGGTGTCGGAGAGCACCTCGTCGGCGGCGACGGCAACGTCGTCGAAGCTCGTGGTGCCCGTCCCGGTGCGCCGCTGGCCGAAACCGTCCCAGTCGTCGACGATGCGGACCCCGTCGCGGTCGGCCGGGATCACCACGTTGGCCACCGAGTCGTGATCGGTGGTGGCGGTGACGGTGAGGTAGTCGGAGAACAGCGTGCCGGTGCTGTAGTACTTCTCGCCGGTGAGCAGGTAGCCGCCGTCCTGGCCGGGCAGCAGCCGGGTGTTGAACACCAGGCTGCCAACGGCCAGGGAACCCTTCTCGCTGAACGCATTTCCGAAGATCTTGCCGTCGGCCACCTTCGCGAGCCAGCGCTGCGAGGCCGGGTCATCGACGGTGCGCAGCCGCTCCTCGGTGAACCAGAAATGGGTGCGGAAGATGTGCGCCACAATCGGATCGGCTTGTGCCACGTCGATCACTGCCGAGAACAGTTGGGGCACTGTCAATCCGGAGCCGCCGAGCGACTCGGGCAGGCGCAGCGTGCCGAAGCCGGCTCGTTTGAGTGCTGCCACCTGATCGAATGGGTTTTCGTCGTTGAGGTCTCGGTCCTTGGCGCCTGCGGCAACCTTGGCCAGTAATTCGGTCCACGCGGGCGTTCCGGGAAGGATGCGCGTCGGGTTCTCAAGGGTCGTCATGGCACCGTTTGTACCGACGCCCGTGCACCGCAGGCACGGCTTTGGATCAGCCGGAACCGAACGCGGCACAATGGACCGCGATGACGATGAACGCGAAGCGTCGGCGCAGGCATGACAAGCTCGCCGCGCAGCCCGGCGTGCGTGCGGTCCGGCGGCCGGTCACCCCGGGCAGTGATGAGCACTTCAACCTTTATTACGTCCGGTCCGGCCGCAAGTCTGGACATCCCGTGGTGATCATCCCGGGCGGCCCGGGTGTCGCTTCGGTGCAGTCCTACCGCGGGTTGCGGCGCCACGCCGCGGCGGCCGGGGCCGACGTCATCATGGTCGAGCATCGCGGTGTCGGGATGTCGCGGCACACCGACTCCGGTGCGGACCTGCCGCCCGATGCCATCACCATCGACCAGGCCGTCGACGACCTCGCAGCGGTGCTCGACGACGCCGGGGTGTCCACCGCGACGTTCTACGGCACCTCCTACGGCACGTATCTCGCGGCAGGTGTCGGGGTGCGCCATCCCGAGCGCGTCGAGGCGATGGTCCTCGATTCGCCGCTGCTGTCCACCGGCGACATCGACGCCATGCGCACCGCCATCCGCGGCCTCCTATGGGACGGCTCGGATCCGCAGGCATCGGGTTTGGCGCCCAAGGTCCGTACGCTGGCCGAGTCCGGGGTGTTCGGCGCCGCGGGTGGTCAGGTCGCCGGAACCCTGTACGGCTACGGTGGTGCGGCGCTGCTGGACCGCCAACTCGACCTGTTGTTGGGCGGGCACACCTTGGTGTGGTCGGCGCTGCGCCGACTGGGCCGGATGGCGACCCGAAAAGTCCCGTATCGCAACGAGTCCGATCTCGTCGGCCGCATCGCTTTTCGCGAGTTGAACTATGCGGGCGTGCCCGACGGCCTGCCTCTGGACCCGGCACTGGACCTCCACCTGGGTGGAAACCCGGGGCGCTACGAGCCGTTCGACGCCGAGCCCTACGACCTGGTGGCCGAGATGCCGAAGTTCGGTTGGCCCACCGTCATCATCTCCGGGGGCCGTGATCTCACCACGCCACCGGCCATCGCCGAACGGATCGCGACGCTGGTGCCCGACGCCGTTTTGGTATCGATGCCGACCGCCGGCCACAGCGTGCTCGACAGCCGCGAACGTGCCGCGCTGGCGGTGATCGATGCCGTGCGCAACGGTGCGGCCGAACAACTTTCGGCGATCGCCCCGGAGCTGGACACCTTGCCGGGACGAACCGGCCTGCGGCTGGCCATGTCCGCGATCGCCGCGGCGGCCGCGTGCGAATCGGTGCTGCCGGACCGACCGCTTACTTCATGAAGCCGATCTTGCTGTAGTCGGCGTCGGCGAGTCCGAAGGCGCCGAAGTTGGCCAGATTGCTACGTACCGCGACATTTCCGGGGGACTGGAACAAGGGCAGGCTGAACACCTCGGCGAACAGCATCTTGTCGAGCTCGTTGGCCAGTGTCCGCGCCTTGTCGGGTTCGAGCTCGCGCAGCGTCTCCTCGATCTTCGCGTCGATCTCGGGGCTGCCGATCTTGCCGAAGTTGCTCGCGCCGTTCTGGGTGTAGATCTGGGTCAGCGACCCCAGCGGGAACGCATCGCCGAGGAAGGCGAACTGCGCGATGTCGAAGTCGCCCTTGCTGATGAAGTTGGTGAAGAACCCGGTGCCGGGCTTGGTGTCGATGACGAGCTTCACGCCGATCTGGGCCAGGGTGTTCTGCGCGATCTGCGCGACCTGACGGGTACTGCCCGCGTCGTAGAGCACGTCACGGATCACCAGCTGCTTGCCGTCCTTCTCCCGGAACTGCCCGTTGAGCTTCCAGCCCAGGGCGTCCAGTTCGCTCTTGGCCTTCTCCGGGTCGAAGGCCACCTCGGCGCTGTTGTCCTGGTAGCCCTTCTGGCCGGCGACGTAGATGTGGTTGTTCAGCGGCACCGGATTGTCGGTGAGACCGCGCTGGGTGATGTTGGCGATGGCCTGACGGTCGATGCCCTTGGCCACCGCCTGCCGCAGCGCCTTGTCGGCCAGGATGGACCCGGGCGCGCCGTTGAACGTGAAGTGGTACCAGCTGGGGCTGGGCGCGCGGCGGATCGAGATCCCCGGGGTGTTGCGCGCGATGGTCAGCTCGTCGAGCGACGCTGTCCCGGTGGCGTCGATGGTGTTGTTCTGCAACGCCGGGATGCGCGCCGCGTCGTCGAGCACCGAATACGTCATGCTGTCGAGCAGCGGCGGGGTGCCCCACCACTTGGGGTTGCGCGTCAAGGTGATTCGCTGCGCACCGCGGTCGAGGTTGGACACGATGAACGGGCCTGCGGACGGGCCGGGCCCGTTGAGCTGGCCTTTGTTGAAGACCTCCGGATTCTCGGTCATGCTCTTGGGCAGCAACCGGCCATTGCCCGCGAACATGCCCTGCCAGTCCGCGTACGGCTCGGCGAACGTCATGACGGCCTGACGGTCGTCGACCCCGCGGGTGACCGAGGCGACGCGTTCGCTGCCGTTGGGGGCGGCGATGACGAACGCCGGATTTTTCCCGCTGGTCGCGTCGATCTGAGACTTGATGTCTTCCCAGGTGATCGGGGTGCCGTCGGACCACACCGCCTTCGGGTTGATCGTGTAGGTGACCACCTGCGGGCTCTTGGAAGTCAGCTCGACGTTGGTGAAGTAATCGGTGTTGACCTTCGTCGTGCCGTCGGCGGCGATCACGAAGGCCCGGGGCAACGTCGGCTTGGACAGCGAGCCGACATCGCCGGTGTTGCCGTCCAGGTGCAGCGGATTGAAGTTCGACGGGAACTCGGTGAGCGCCAGCCGCAGATTGCCGCCCTGCTTGAGATTGGCCACATCCTGCGGGTTGACGTCGCTGGTGGTCCCGACCTCGGCATTGCCGCCGGCCGAAGGGACCTGGCGATCACCGCCTGAGCACGCGGTGAGCGTGAGTGCAGTGGCGAGGGTGGCGATGGCGAGGCGACGCAGGTTCTTCCCGTTCACCCCGCCGATGCTAGATGCAGCAACGCGCGCTCGGGGCATGACCCGCTCAGCGCGGCTGGGGCTGTGGCACCGCCGACAAGAGCCGCTGGGTGTACTCGTGTGCGGGGTTGGCGAAAACCTCGTCACCGGAACCCTGTTCGACGATCGCGCCCTTGTACATCACGGCGACGTCGTGCGCAAGGTGTTTGACCACCGACAGGTCGTGGGAGACGAACAGGTACGACAGGCCGAATTCGTCCTGCAAATCGAGCAACAAGTTGATGATGCCGGCCTGGATCGACACGTCCAGCGCCGATACGGGTTCGTCGAGGGCCAGGATCTTGGGCTGCAGTGCCAGCGCCCGGGCGATGCCGATGCGTTGCTTCTGCCCGCCCGAGAATTCCGCGGGGTAGCGGCTGGCATCGGCGCGCCGCAGGCCGACGACCTCCAGCAGTTCGGCCACGCGTGCGTCGGTGCGTTTCTTGTCGAAACCGTTGGCGGACAACGGTTCGGCCAGCACATCGAAAACCGGGAGGCGCGGATCGAGGGAAGCGACCGGGTCCTGGAAGACCACCTGCAGGTCGGTGCGCACCGCGCGGCGGGTGTGACGGTCCAGCGCTGCCACGTCGGTGCCCAGCACCTCGATCGAACCCGCTTGCGGGGCAGCGAGGTTCAGGATCTGGTGCAGGGTGGTGGATTTGCCGGAACCGGATTCGCCGACGATGCCGAGGGTGCGGCCCTGACGCAGCTCGAAGCTGACATTGTCCACCGCGCGGACCTCGCCGACCTGACGGCGGAACACCACGCCTTTGGTGAGTTTGTACGTCTTGGCCAGGTCGTGCACCCGCAGCACCACCGGGGCGTCGGCGGCCGGTGCCTCGGCGCGGGCTGTCGGCACCTGGTAGATGTCCGCCGCGCTGCGGCCGTGGACCTCTGCGGTGCGGATGCACGCGGCCATGTGGGTGCCGCTCACCGGCACCAATTCCGGCTCCGCGGCCCGGCATTCGTCGATCGCCAGCGGACACCGGGGCGCGAACGGGCAGCCCTGCGGCGTGACGGTCAATGACGGTGGTGAACCGGGGATGGGCACCAGGCGGGTGCCCTGCGCGGCGTCCAGCCGCGGCACCGAGCCGAGCAGACCGACCGTGTAGGGCATCCGCGCGTCGCGGTAGAGCTCGCCGACGGTCGCGTCCTCCACCGCCCGCCCGGCGTACATCACCAGGGCCCGGTCGGCGAACTCGGCGACCACTCCCAGATCGTGGGTGATGATCAGCACGCCCGCCCCCGTGACATCCCGCGCGGTCTTGAGCACATCGAGAATCTGGGCCTGCACGGTGACGTCCAACGCGGTCGTCGGCTCGTCGCAGATCAACAGGTCGGGATCGTTGGCGATCGCGATGGCGATGACCACGCGCTGGCGTTCGCCGCCCGACAGTTCGTGGGGGAACGCGCGGGCCCGCCGCTCCGGTTGCGCGATGCCGACCAGCTCCAGCAACTCGACGGCCCGCGCTCGTGCGGCCCGCCGTCCCAGCTCGCGGTGGTGCACCTGCAGCGCCTCGGCGATCTGGTCGCCGACCGTGTAGACGGGGGTCAACGCCGACATCGGGTCCTGGAACACGGTGCCGATGGTGTTGCCGCGGATCTTCGACATCTGCGCGTCGGAGCGGCCCAGCAGCTCCTCGCCGCGCAGTCGCACCGATCCGGAGACCTCGGCGAACTCGGGCAGCAGGCCGACCACCGACATGGCGCTGGCCGATTTCCCGGCGCCGGATTCGCCGACGAGGGCCACCACCTCACCGGCGTCGACGTGGAAGTTCACGCCGCGTACCGCGGCCACCGGATCGGCGTCGGTCGGGAACGTCACCGTCAGGTCGGTGACCTCGAGCAGGCTCATCGACGCTTCTTCCGCCGCCGCAGCTGGCCGCTGCCCGGGTCCAGGGCGTCGCGCAGACCGTCACCGGCGAGGTTGGCGCACAGGATGATCAGCACCAGGACACCGGCGGGGAACAGGAACACCCATGGAAACGTCGTCGCCGATTTGGTGCCGTCGGCGATCAGCGTGCCCAGCGACACATCGGGTGGCTGGATACCGAAACCCAGGAAGCTCAAGCCGGTTTCGGCCAGGATCGCGACGCCGACATTGAGTGCGGCGTCGATGATCAGTAGGGAGGCCACGTTGGGGACGATGTGGCGCACGATGATCCGCCAGCTCCGCACACCCATATACCGTGCGGCGACGACGAATTCACGCTCTCGCAGGGTCATGGTCATGCCGCGCACGATGCGCGAGCTGATCATCCAGCTGAACAGCGAGAACAACATGATCAGCCAGAAGACGCGGTCGGACTGGCCCAATCGCGGTGTGACGATGGCGATCAGGATGAAGCTGGGCACCACCAGCAGCACGTCGACCACCCACATCAGCGCCCGGTCGCGCCAGCCGCCGAAATACCCAGCGATCGACCCGACCGTGGCGGCGATGACCGTCGAGATGAGCGCCACGCAGACGCCGATCAGCATGGATTTCTGCATGCCGCGCAGGGTTTGGGCGAGCAGGTCCTGGCCCAGTGCGTTGGTGCCGAACCAGTGCGTGGTCGACGGTGGTGTCTGCAGCGCGTAGTAGTCGAGGTCGGTGTAGTTGTACGGCAGCAGCGGGGGCAGGGCGTAGCAGCCGATGAACATCACCGCCAGCACGATCAGCGCCGCCACCGCGGGCTTGTTGCGCATGAACCGGCGGAAGACCAGCGTGCGCCGGGTGGCGAACTCCTCGGTGTGCAGGCCCGACCGTGCTGCCGTGGCCGACGTGTCGCTCATGTCACCCGCACTCTCGGATCCAGCGCCGCGTAGATCACGTCGGACAGCAGACCGGCCAGCAGCACGACGGACCCGGTGAACACCGTGATGGCGGCGATGATGTTGGTGTCCTGGGTGGCGATGCCCTGGACCACCCACTCGCCCATGCCGTGCCAGCCGAAGATCTTCTCCACGAACACAGCTCCGGTGACCAGGCCCGCGACGCCGTAGGCGAACAGTGTCGCCATCGGGATGAGCGCGGTGCGCAGGCCGTGCTTGAACAGGGCCTGCCGGCGCGTCAGACCCTTGGCCCGCGCGGTGCGGATGAAGTCCTGCCCGAGCACGTCGAGCATCGCGTTGCGTTGGTAGCGGCTGTAACCGGCGATGGCCGAGAGGGCCAGCGTGAAGGTCGGCAGTGCGAGGTGCTGCAACCGGTCGGCGAACTGGTTCCAGCCGCCGCCGACGGCATCGGGTGAGGTCTCCCCGGTGTATTCGAAAAGCCGCACTCCCAGAATGGAATTCACGTCGAGCGCGGCCAGGATCAGCAGGTTGGCGATGACGAAGGTCGGGGTGCTGATCACCAGCAGCGACAGCAACGTGATGACGCGGTCCGACATCCGGTACTGCCGGATGGCGCCCCACGCGCCGACGACGACGCCGATCACGGTGCCCAGCACCGATCCGATGACCAGCAGCCGCAGGCTCACGCCGATGCGGCGCCACAATTCGTCGGACACCGGTTGTCCGGTCACCGTGGTGCCGAAGTCGCCACGCACAGCGCCTGCGGCCCAGTGCGCGTACCGGATCGGGATCGGCTTGTCGAGACCGAGTTCGGCCGCCTTGGCGTCGATGGTGGATTGCGGCGGGCGCGGATTGCGTTGCAGCAGGCTGTCGAGGGGCTCGAAGGTGTACGAGGTCAAGGTGAACGTCAGAAACGACGCCAGCGCCAGCAGCACAATGTAGTTGAGCAGCCGGCGCGCGAGGAAGCGCGTCATCCGGTTGGTCCCTGCTGCATGGCACACACAGTAGAAGAGGCGAGGCGCAACCGTCCTGAACTGTCGATCCGGCGCGCCAGTAACCGCCTGGTTGGGAATTTCCAGCGCAGCCTCAGCGTCTTCATAGTTGCGGCGGGTTCACTGGGCTCCACCTGGCGATTTCGCCAACGCTGACTGAATGAGATCAATCAAGGGGCGATGTCATGACCATCGGGAAACCTCACAACGTGAAATTCGTCGCGGCGATCGCGGGGGGCGCCGCGGTCGTCGCGCTCGGTGCGCTGGGTTTGTTCAGCCACGAGCAGCCGTCGGCCGTCGCGACGAGCACCATGAACCTCGGGGCGACCGTCACCGAGACCACGCCGCCGACCGCTCCTGCCACGTCGATGGCTGTGCCAGGGATCAAGGGCTACAACCCGCCGGCCGGCTTCGCGACCACTCACTGACCGGCGGTACTGGCCTCCCCGATACTGCTCACGGTGGCTGTCGCGCCCGAGCGCGTGGCCCGCACCGACACGTGGTCGTTGACCGCCCACGTGGGTTTGAGGGTCGACGGCAGCGCGTAGCTCTGGCTGAATCCGTCGGTGCTCGCGACTGTCACCGAATCGGCCGTCAGCGCCGTGATCACGCCCACCTGGGTGAGCTCGGTGGTGTAGCCCCCGTGTACGTCACGCCGCACCGACTCGCTGTGAACCGTTGCAGGGTCGTCGTTGTCGCGCCCGGGCTGGGCCCACGGCGGGGGACCGTCGCCGTGGTGGCCGGGCGGGCCGGCTTCACCCATACCCGGGGAATCGGTCGCGGCGTACACCGCGGCGCCGCCGAGTCCGGCTATCGCAGCGGCGACTCCGATGGCAGCAACCGTTCGCCTCATGCTCATGGCACCTACCGTGCAGGCGTCGTCTGTGCATTGGCTGTGAAGGAATTCAGCGAGAGATGAGCGCGGAGTCTCACAGCTCGGGCATAGACAACGCATAGGCCGGCCCCATCGCGTCGGCGAATAATGGGCGTGTGCCTGCAGCCGTCAACGAGAACGAACCCGCCCGTGCCGTGATGCGCCGCGCCGACGGCAACCCGATCCAGGTGCTCGTCGTCGACGACGAACCGGTGCTGGCCGAACTGGTGTCGATGGCGTTGCGCTACGAGGGCTGGGATATCGCCACCGCCGGTGACGGCGCGACCGCCATCGCCACGGCCCGGGAAAACCCGCCCGACGTGGTCGTCCTCGACGTCATGCTGCCCGACATGAGCGGCTTGGAGGTGTTGCAGAAGCTGCGTGAGCAGATCCCAGGACTGCCGCTGCTGCTGCTCACCGCCAAGGACTCGGTGGAGGACCGGATCGCCGGTCTGACCGCGGGCGGCGACGACTACGTCACCAAACCCTTCAGCCTCGAAGAGGTCGTGCTGCGATTGCGGGCCCTGCTCCGGCGCACCGGCGTGACCAGTGAGGACGGTGGTGCCAAGATCATCGTCGGCGACCTGGTTCTCGACGAGGACAGCCATGAGGTGACCCGTGCCGGTGAGCCCATCACGCTCACCGCAACCGAATTCGAACTGCTGCGCTTCATGATGCGCAATGCCAAGCGTGTGTTGAGCAAGGCGCAGATCCTCGACCGGGTGTGGAGCTACGACTTCGGTGGCCGCTCCAACATCGTCGAGCTGTACGTGTCGTATCTGCGCAAGAAGATCGACAGTGGCCGCGAACCGATGATCCACACGTTGCGTGGCGCTGGTTATGTCCTCCGCCCCCCGCGCTGAGGTGCCGGGAACCAAGTGGTGGCAGCCACGCACTTGGTCGCTGCGCCGGCGGCTGGTGCTGACCCAGGTGGCGCTGCTGGCGGTGGTGTGCGTGAGCATCGGTGTCGCGACCGAGTTTGCGCTGCAACGGTTCCTGATGAACCAGCTGGACGACCAGGTCATGGAGGCCGGGCGCCGGTCGGCCGCGATCTTCGAATTGCCGCCGCCGCCATTGATGTTCCCGCCCCCGCTGGGGCCCGACGGGCGGCCGATGAACCCGCCTCCGGGACGCCACCACATCCTGTTCGACCCCGAACGCGGTCCGGGACCCGGATTTCTCAACGCCCCCGGCCAGGCCGCCCGCACGGTCGGTGCGGTCGTCGCGCCCGGGCGGCCGATCGACGCGGGAGTGATCACCTCCGACGGTGATCGCGTGTTCGTCAGCACCGCGGCCGCCGATCAGCTGGCCCAGGTACCTCCGGATCACACGCCGAGGACCATCGACGTCGACGGGCTCGGCCGGTACCGGGTGATCGGTCTGCACCCTCGGCACGGCGGCCCGCAGACCATCGTGACCGGGCTGCCGACCGCGGTGGTGGACGACACCCTGCTGTGGGTGCTCGGCATGTTCGCCGTGCTCGCCGTCGTCGCACTGATCGTCGCCACCCTCGGCGGCATCCTCATCATCCGCCGCCAATTGGCCCCGCTGTCAAGGGTTTCCGCTGCCGCGCGGGCGGTGGCCGACCTCGAGCTGGACCGCGGAGAGGTGCGGCTGCCCACCCCGATCGTCAAGGTCGACCCGGCCAGCGCGCACACCGAGGTGGGGCAGCTGGGCACGTCGCTCAACCGCATGCTGGACCGCATCGCCAACGCCCTGTCGGCGCGGCATGCCAGTGAGACCCGCGTGCGTCAATTCGTCGCCGACGCCAGCCACGAACTGCGGACGCCGCTGGCTGCCATCAGGGGATACACCGAGCTGGCGCAACGCAAACGCGACGACCTGCCCGTCGATGTCGCGCACGCGATGAACCGCGTGGAATCCGAGACCGCGCGCATGACGCAACTGGTCGAGGACATGCTGCTGCTGGCGCGCCTCGACGCCGGACGGCCGCTGGAGCGCGAGTCGGTGGACCTGTCTCGATTGGTCGTCGACACCGTCAGCGACGCGCACGTCGCCGGGCCGCAGCATCAGTGGTCGCTGGAGCTGCCCGACGACCCGGTCGTGGTCGACGGCGACGAGGCCCGGCTGCATCAGGTGCTGGCCAACCTGCTCGCCAACGCGCGCACCCACACCCCACCGGGCACCTCCGTCACCGTGACGCTCGAACCCGATCACGACGGCTCGGTCGCCCTGACCGTCGCCGACGACGGGCCGGGCATCCCGGAATCGCTGCAGCCCGAGGTGTTCGAACGGTTCGCTCGCGGGGATTCGTCGCGGTCGCGCCGCGAGGGCAGCACCGGGCTCGGACTGGCGATCGTCGCTGCCGTCGTCAAGGCGCACGGCGGCACCATCGGTGTGCGCAGCGCCCCAGGTGCGACGGCGTTCACCGTCCGACTTCCCGGTGTCGCGCCCTCACAGGCTACGCACAGGTCCGACCAATCCGACACCAAGTTGCCGTCGCAACGATGAGAGTGTGAGCCTGGTTGCTGTCGACCCTGTCGTAAAAGAGATCGGGGCACAGGAACAGCCCACGACGCTCCGCATGGCCGGGCGCGAACGCCTGGCGGTGGCGGTCCTGCTGGTCGCGACCGCGGTGCTGTACCTGTGGAATCTGTCGAGCAGTGGCTGGGCCAACGCGTTCTACTCCGCGGCCGCCCAGGCCGGTGGCAGCAACTGGACCGCGATGCTGTTCGGTTCCAGTGACGCGGCAAATGCCATCACCGTCGACAAGACCCCGGCCGCCCTGTGGATCGTCGACCTCTCGGTGCGGCTGTTCGGGCTGAACTCGTGGAGCATCCTGGTGCCGCAGGCGCTTGAGGGCGTCGCCGCCGTGGCGCTGCTCTACGCCGCGGTCCGCCGGGCCGCAGGCCCTGCCGCGGCGCTGCTGGCCGGTACGGTGCTGGCGCTGACGCCGGTGGCCGCGTTGATCTTCCGCTTCAACAATCCCGACGCGCTGCTGGTACTGCTGCTCGTGGTGGCCGCCTACTGCGTACAGCGCGGGATCGAGAAAGACGCAGGCCGATGGTGGTTCGTCGGCGCGGGCGCAGCCGTCGGCTTCGGCTTCCTGGCCAAGATGCTGCAGGCATTCCTGGTGTTGCCCGGCCTGGCCGCCGCGGCCCTGACCGCGGGCGACCGGCCGATGCGCGGGCGGTTCGGTGACCTGCTGGCCGCCGGTGCGGCCATGGTGGTCAGCGGCGGTTGGTATCTGCTGCTGGTCGAATTGTGGCCGACGTCGTCGCGGCCCTACATCGGCGGATCCCAGCACGACAGCATCGTCGAACTCGTGTTGGGCTACAACGGTTTCGGCAGGCTCACCGGCGAGGAGACCGGTGGCCTCGGCAACATGAACTTCGACGCGGGCGCCGGGCGGCTGTTCGGTTCCCAGATGGGCGCGGACATCGCGTGGCTGCTACCGGCCGCGGTGATCTGTCTGGTCGCCGGGCTGATCGTCACGCGACGCGCACCGCGTACCGACCGGACCCGGGCCGCGCTGCTGTTGTGGGGCGGCTGGCTGCTGGTCACCGCGGTGGTGTTCAGCTTCATGAACGGCATCGTGCACCCGTACTACACCGTGGCACTGGCGCCCGCGGTGGCCGCGCTGATCGGCATCGGGACGACGTTGTTGTGGCAGCGGCGCAACGACATTCGGGCCGCCACCGCGATGTCGGGCATGGTACTCGTCACGGCGATCCTGGCCGCGGTATTGCTGGCCCGCCAAGGCGATCCCATGCCGTGGCTGCGGGCCGCCGTCGCGGTCGGGGGAGTGGGATCCGCCGCGCTGCTGCTGGTGAGCGCATGGCTGGACCGCCGAGTGGTGCCCGCCGTGGCGACCCTGGCGCTGTTGTCCTGTCTGGCCGGGCCCGCGGCCTATGCCGTCGCGACCGCCGCCACCCCGCACAGCGGTGCCATTCCGTCGGTGGGACCGTCGCGCGGTGGCGGCCCGTTCGGTGGCTTCGGTGGCATGTTCGGCGCACCCGAGCCCGGTCCCGCACTGACAGCGCGACTGTCCGCCGACGCCGCGGATTACCGGTGGGCGGCGGCGGTGGTCGGGTCGAGTAACGCAGCCGGCTACCAATTGGCCACGGGCGCACCGGTTATGGCCGTCGGCGGCTTCAACGGCACCGATCCCGCACCGACGCTCGACGAGTTCATCGGCCACGTCGATGCGCACCGGATCCACTACTTCATTCAGAGCCGGATCATGGGGGGCTTCGGCGGCCGCACGACCAGCGGCAGCCAGGACGCCTCCCGCATCGCCGAGTGGGTCGAGAACCACTTCACCCCGATCACGGTCGACGACGTGACCATCTACGACCTGACGCAACGTGGCCAGAACACATAGCCGGCGCATAGCTTCGCCCAACGGGGAACACACACCACCGGAGAATTCTGAAGACATGACAGAAATCGCCACGCGGCCGGACTTCGATGAGGACGTTGAGCCAGGCCGGTTCCATTTCGCGTCGCGGCCCAACGCCGCGGCGACCGCCCGCGCGGCGGGCGTCCCGGTGCTCGACGTCGTGGTGCCGGTCTACAACGAGCAGGCAGCGCTGGCACATTCGGTGCGCCGGCTGCACCGCTACCTGCGGGAGAACTTCGCGATGCCGACGCGCATCACCATCGCCGACAATGCCAGCGTCGACGACACCCCGCTGATCGCCGCCGAACTGGCCGCCGAACTCGACGACGTGCGCGTCGTGCGGCTGGAACAGAAGGGCCGGGGCCGTGCCCTGCACGCCGTGTGGTCCACCTCCGACGCCCCGGTGCTGGCCTACATGGACGTCGACCTCTCCACCGACCTGGCCGCACTCGCCCCGCTCGTCGCCCCGCTCATCTCCGGGCACTCCGATCTGGCGATCGGCACCCGGCTGAGCCGGGGTTCGCGGGTGGTCCGCGGTGCGAAGCGCGAATTCATCTCACGCTGCTACAACCTGATCCTGAAATCGACGCTGTCGGCCCGGTTCTCCGACGCGCAGTGCGGTTTCAAGGCCATCCGCGCCGACGTGGCGCACGAGCTGTTGCCGTACGTCGCCGACACCGGCTGGTTCTTCGACACCGAACTACTGGTGCTGGCCGAACGCAGCGGCCTGCGTATCCACGAGGTGCCCGTGGACTGGGTCGACGACCCGGACAGCCGCGTCGACATCATCGCCACCGCCACCGCCGATCTCAAGGGCATCGGCCGGCTGCTGCGCGGGTTCGCCAACGGTTCGATCCCTGTCAATACCATTGCCGCCCAACTCGGTTCGTCACGCAAGTCGGGCCCACCGAGTTCCCTGCTGCGCCAAGCGGTGCGTTTCGGGGCCGTCGGCGTGGTGTCCACGCTGGCCTACCTGCTGCTCTTCATGGCGCTGCGGTCGGGTCTGGGCGCCCAGGCGGCCAACCTGGTCGCGCTGCTGGTCACCGCGATCGGCAACACCGCGGCCAACCGCAGGTTCACCTTCGGCATCGCGGGTGCAGGTAATGTCACCCGGCATCACTTCGAGGGCCTCATCGTGTTCGGTATTGCGTTGTCGATCACCAGCGGCTCGCTGTGGCTGCTGCACCTGCTGACCCCGGTCCCGCACCGCGCGGTCGAGCTCGGTGTGCTGGTGGCGGCGAATCTGGTTGCCACGGTTGTCCGCTTCGTGCTGTTGCGCGGCTGGGTGTTCCACCCGGCCCGGACGCGACGCTGAACCGCCACAGACTGAAAGACGACGGAAGATGTTGACTATCCCTGATTCACAATTGGACGCCGTGACGGTATCCGGTGACACCCCCGACCCGGTGCAACCCCGCTGGGTGCGGCCCTCCTACTGGGCGCTGCTCGCGGCGACCGCGGTGCTGTACCTGTGGGGGCTCGGGTCGGCCGGCTGGGCCAACAGCTACTACGCCGCGGCCGCACAGGCCGGAACCCAGTCCTGGAAGGCCTGGCTGTTCGGGTCGCTGGATGCGGGCAACGCCATCACGGTCGACAAACCCCCCGCCGCGATGTGGGCAATGGGCCTGTCCGGCAGGCTGTTCGGCTTCAACGAGTTCACCCAGCTGTTGCCGCAGGCGCTCATGGGCGTGGCCGCGGTGGCCGGGCTTTACGCGACGGTGCGACGCAGCAGCGGCCCGGGTGCGGCGCTGATCGCCGGTGCGGTGCTCGCGGTGACCCCGGTGGCCACGGCGATGTTCCGGTACAACAACCCTGACGCGTTGCTGGTGCTGCTGCTCGTGGTGGCCGCCTACTGCATGGTGCGCGCGATCGAGAACGGCGGTACCCGCTGGGTCGCGCTGACCGGTGCCGTGGTGGGCTTCGCGTTCCTGACCAAGATGCTGCAGGCCTTCCTGCCGCTGCCCGGGCTGGCCCTGGCGTTCCTGGTGGCCGCCCCGATCCCGCTGTGGAAGCGCATCGGCGCGCTGGCCGTCGGGGTGGCGGCGATGATCGTGTCCGCCGGCTGGTACATCGCGCTGGTGGCGCTGTGGCCTGCCGATTCGCGGCCCTACATCGCGGGCTCGACCGACAACAGCTTGCTGCAACTGGCGTTCGGCTACAACGGAATCGACCGTATCGTCGGGCAGAACCAGCCCGGTGGCGGGTTCGGGCACGGCCCCGGTGGCGGCGGTGGACCGAACCTGTTCTTCGGCGGGCAAGCCGGCATCGGCCGCATGTTCGGGCAGTCGATGGGCACCGAGGCGTCCTGGTTGCTGCCCGCGGCGCTGATCGGCCTGGTGGCCCTGCTGTGGCTGACCCGGCGGGCCGTGCGAACCGACAAGCTGCGCGCCGGTGCGCTGGTGTGGGGCGGCTGGCTGCTGGTCACCGGTGCGGTGTTCAGCTTCATGGACGGCACCATCCACCCGTACTACACCGTGGCATTGGCTCCGGCGATCGCCGCGCTGGTGGGCATGGCGGTGGCCGCACTCTGGCCGCTGCGGTCACAGTTGCTGCCCCGCCTGGTGCTGGCAATCATGTTGGCCGCCACTGGAGTCTGGGCCTTCGTCCTGCTCGACCGCACCCCGGACTGGCTGCCCGCGCTGCGCTGGGTCGTCGTCATCGGCGCCGTCGTGGTCGCGGTCGTGCTGGCCGTCGGCGGCAACCGGCTCGGCCGCGCGACGGCGGTGGTTGCCTTGGCGGCCACGGTGTTCGGCCTCGGCGCGACCGTGGCCTACTCGATCGAGACGGTGGTGAACAGTCACAGCAGCGGGCCGATGCCGACCGCAGGTCCCCAGAAGGACATGGGATTCGGCGGGCCCGGTCACGGCCCGGGCGGGCCGGGCGGGCCGGGCGGTTTCGGCAAGGCCGACGACGTCGCACTCGGTGAACTGATGACCGGACTCAACAATCGTTGGGCCGCAGCAAGTGTCGGCTCGATGATGGTCAGCGACCTGGAGCTCAAGACCGGTGCCTCGTTGATGGCGATCGGCGGGTTCACCGGCGGCGACAACTCGCCGACCTTGGCGCAGTTCCAGCAATACGTCGCCAACGGTGACGTGCGGTACTTCTTCGACCGGCCCGCCGGTGACCGGGGCGGCCCGCCGCACGACCCGCACGGCAGTGCCGGAGACATCACCAACTGGGTCAAGGCGCACTTCACCCCGCAGGAAATCGGCGGGATCACCGTCTACGACCTGCAGCACCCCCGCGCCTAGCGTTCTCCCCGCAAGTTCTCCCCGCGAGCAGACGCGCAGGTACCCGACACGCCGGTGTTCGGGTACCCGCGTGTCTGTTCGCCGTAAAAAGTGACGCCGATTCTGAGGATGTCCGGCAGTCGCTGCGGCGCATCGAGGCGAACCCATTTGTCACCAAGCATGATTCGTCGCGGGGCTTCGTCTTCGACGTCGCCACGGCAAGCTCGACGAGGTGACGCTCTAACCGACCTTGTAGGTCGCGATCGCCTTGGCGACCGCATCGCCCGACGGCGTCACGACGTCGACGTCGCAGTGCACCAACGCTTTTCCCTGCCGCAGCGCCCGGCCCACGCCGATCAGGTCGGTCGCGCGGGCCGGGGCGAGGTATTGCAGAGCCATCGAGACCGTCACACCGCGCAGGGAATCGGGGACATCCGCGCGGGCCCAGGCAGCCGCCATCACGGTCACGTCGGCCAGCGCCGCGATGGCGCCGCCGTGCACCATGTCGCCGAGCGTGACATTGCCGGGATCCCACGGCAGGCGCAGCCGCACGACACCGTCGGGTGCGTCGAGCGATTCGGCGACGATGCCGAGCTTCGCCACGAACGGGGACTGGGGGATGAACTGCGCCATGACTTCCGGTCCGGTCTGGGTGCCCATGCCCGTAGTCTGCGTACCACCGGTCATCGGTTCAATTACCTGCCAAGTAATGGCACTAGATTTGCACCGGTGTCGACACCAGAGCCCCAACCGTTCCCACGGAGCATGGCCCTTCTCGTGGCCGGCGCGTTCTTCATGGAGATCCTCGACGCCACGATCATCACGCCGGCCATCCCGCTGATCGCGTCGTCGCTGCATGTCGACGCCGTCGATGTCAGCGTCGCGATCTCGGCCTACCTGGTCACGGTGGCCGTGCTGATCCCGGCGAGCGGCTGGCTGGCCGACCGGTTCGGCATCCGGCCGGTGTTCATCGCCGCCATCGCGGTGTTCACCCTGGCATCGATCGGCTGTGCAGTCAGCGTGTCGCTGCCCATGCTGGTCGGCATGCGGGTGCTGCAGGGGGTCGGCGGCGCGATGATGGTCCCCGTCGGCAGGCTGGCGGTGCTGCGCTACAGCGACAAGTCCGATCTGGTCCGGGCCATCGCGCTGCTGACGTGGCCGGCGCTGGCCGCACCCGTCCTGGCGCCCGTGCTCGGCGGCGGTATCGCGACCCTGGGCAGTTGGCGGTGGATCTTTGCCGTCAACGTGCCCATCGGGATCGTCGGATTCGTGCTGGCCCTCAAGTTGATCCGGGGCGCACCGACACCGTCACCCCGCACCCTGGACTGGCCCGGCCTGCTCGCGCTGGGGGCGGGTATCGCCGCGGCCCTCATCGCGCTGGAGCACGTCCGGGTCTCGGGCACGAACTGGGGCCTGGTCGTGGGGTGTGCTGTCGTGGCCCTCGTCCTGCTCGGTGGTGCGGTGTGGCATCTGCTGCGGGCGTCGTCACCGCTCGTGCAGCTGCGGGTCCTGCGGGTGCCGACGCTGCGCATCACGGTGTCGGCCGGGTCGCTGTACCGCATGGTGATCACCGCCGTGCCGTTCCTGCTGCCGCTGCAGTACCAGCTGGTGTTCGGGTGGACGCCGTTCGCGGCCGGACTGATGGTGGCCGCCCTGTTCGCTGGCAATCTGACCATCAAACCGATCACCACGCCCCTGATGCGCCGGTTCGGCATCCGCACGGTGTTGCTCGTCAACGGTGTGCTGTCGGTCGGCTGGTTCGGCCTGTTGGCGGTGTTGCGGCCGGGGCTGCCCATCGTGCTGATGGCCGCGATCCTGTACGTCAGCGGCGCGCTGCGCTCCATCGGCTTCACCGCCTACAACAGCCTGGCGTTCTCCGACGTCGAGGGGGATCGGCTGACGCACGCCAACACGCTCAACGCGTCGGTGCAGGAACTGGCTGCGGGCCTCGGCGTCGCGGTGGCCGCGCTGCTGCTGAGCCAGCTGGCTTCCTATCCGTGGACCTACCTGGTCCTCGGCGCGTTGCTGGCGTTGACGATCGTGGAGTCGCTGCGGCTGCCGCGGACGGCCGGGGCGCACGTCAGCGGGCATGACGGCTGACCGATCGGCGTTGACACTCAAACCGTATCCCGCTAGATTCCAGGCCATGCTTGCAATTCTGGCCATTTCTACCAACTTAATGGAGAAGTGATGACCGCAACGCTCAAGGCTGACAAACAGACCGGGCACTACGAGCTGAGCCATCTGCGCTCGCTCGAAGCCGAAGCCATCCACATCATCCGCGAGGTCGCCGCCGAGTTCGAGCGTCCCGTGCTGCTGTTCTCCGGCGGCAAGGACTCGATCGTGATGCTGCACCTGGCGATCAAGGCGTTCAAGCCGGGGCGGCTGCCGTTCCCGGTGATGCACGTCGACACCGGCCACAACTTCGACGAGGTCCTGCAGACCCGTGACGAGCTGGTCGCCGAGCACGGCGTACGGCTGGTGGTGGCCAAGGTGCAGGACGACATCGACGCCGGTCGCGTAGTCGAGACCATCCCGTCGCGCAACCCGCTGCAGACCGTCACGTTGCTGCGGGCCATCCGGGAGAACAGGTTCGACGCCGCATTCGGTGGCGCCCGCCGCGACGAGGAGAAGGCCCGCGCCAAGGAGCGGGTGTTCAGTTTCCGCGACGAGTTCGGTCAGTGGGACCCCAAGGCGCAACGCCCCGAGCTGTGGAACCTGTACAACGGCCGTCACCACAAGGGCGAGCACATCCGCGCCTTCCCGATCTCCAACTGGACCGAGTTCGATATCTGGTCCTACATCGGCGCAGAAAAGATCAAGCTGCCCACAATCTATTACGCACACCAGCGCAAGGTTTTTGAGCGCGACGGCATGTTGCTCGCCGTGCACAGGCACCTGCAGCCGCGCAAGGATGAGCCGGTGATCGAGAAGTCCGTGCGCTTCCGCACCGTCGGCGATGTCACCTGCACCGGATGTGTCGAATCGACGGCGGCGACGGTGTCCGAGGTGATCGCCGAGACCGCGGTGTCGCGGCTGACCGAGCGCGGCGCGACCCGCGCCGACGACCGGATCTCCGAGGCCGGTATGGAAGACCGTAAGCGGGAGGGCTACTTCTGATGGGGCGAGCGAAGCGACGGGGGATTGCACTGGGGCGAGCGAAGCGACGGGGGATTGCACTGGGGCGAGCGAAGCGACGGGGGATCTGACTATGGCGACTCTTCTTCGCCTTGCCACCGCAGGCTCGGTCGACGACGGCAAGTCCACGCTGATCGGCCGGCTGCTCTACGACAGCAAGGCCGTCATGGAGGACCAGCTCGCCGCCGTCGAGCGCACCTCCAAGGAACGCGGCCACGACTACACCGACCTGGCACTGGTCACCGACGGCCTGCGCGCCGAGCGTGAGCAGGGCATCACCATCGACGTGGCATACCGCTACTTCGCCACGGCCAAGCGCAAATTCATCATCGCCGACACCCCGGGGCACATCCAGTACACCCGCAACATGGTGACCGGAGCTTCCACCGCCCAGCTGGTCATCGTGCTGGTCGACGCGCGCCACGGACTGCTCGAGCAGTCCCGCAGACACGCCTTCCTGGCGTCGCTGCTGGGCATCCAGCACATCGTGCTCGCGGTCAACAAGATGGACCTGATCGATTGGGACCAGGAGAAATTCGAGGCCATCCGCGACGAGTTCCATGCGTTCGCCGCCAGGTTGGACGTCCATGACGTCACCACCATTCCGATGTCGGCGCTCAACGGCGACAACGTGGTGACCAAATCCGACATCACGCCGTGGTACGAGGGTCCGGCGCTGCTGAGTCATCTGGAAGACGTCTACATCGCCGGTGACCGCAACCTCGTGGACGTCCGTTTCCCGGTGCAGTACGTGATCCGGCCGCAGACGCACGAGCATGCCGATCACCGCAGCTATGCGGGCACGGTCGCCAGCGGCGTGCTGCGCACCGGCGACGACGTCGTGGTGTTGCCCACCGGTAAGTCCACCCGGATCACCGAGATCGAAGGTCCGTCGGGCGTCCTCGACGAGGCGTTCCCGCCGATGGCCGTGTCGATCAGCCTGTCCGACGACATCGACATCTCTCGCGGCGACATGATCGCGCGGCCGAACAACCAGCCGCGCGTGGTGCAGGATTTCGACGCCACCGTGTGCTGGATGGCCGACGACGCATCGTTGGAGCCGGGCCGCGAGTACCTGGTCAAGCACACCACCCGCACCACGCGGGCCAAGGTGGTCGGCCTCGACTATCGCCTCGACGTCAACACCCTGCACCGCGACAAGTCCGCGACCGCGCTCAAACTCAATGAGCTGGGCCGCATCTCGTTGCGCACACAGGTGCCGCTGTTGCTCGACGAGTACAGCCGCAACGCCGCCACCGGGTCGTTCATCCTGATCGATCCCAACACCAACGGCACGGTCGCCGCGGGTATGGTCTTGCGTGACACCCGCAACGAGACCGCGAGCCCCAACACGGTGCGGCACCAGTCGCTGTGCACCGCTGAGGATCGGCTGTCGAAGGGCCGCACCGTCTGGTTCACCGGACTGTCCGGGTCGGGCAAATCGTCGGTGGCGATGCTGGTCGAGCAGAAGCTCCTCGAAAAGGGCATCCCCGCTTACGTTCTCGACGGGGACAATCTGCGCCACGGGTTGAATGCGGATCTGGGCTTCTCGATGGCCGACCGCGCGGAGAACCAGCGCAGGCTCGCCCACATCGCCGCCATCCTCGCAGACTCCGGCCAGGTCGTCCTGGTGCCCGCCATCAGCCCGCTCGAGGAGCATCGTGCGTTGGCGCGCAAGGTCGCCACCGAGGCGGGGCTGGACTTCTTCGAGGTGTTCTGTGACACCCCGATGGAGGACTGCGAACGGCGAGATCCCAAGGGGCTCTATGCCAAAGCCCGCGCCGGTGAGATCACGCACTTCACCGGGATCGACAGCCCGTACCAGCGGCCCAAGAACCCCGACCTGCGGCTGACCCCGGACCGCAGCCCGGACGAGCTGGCACAGTCGGTCATCGACTTGTTGGAAGGCGGCCGATGAACGACCACGAGCTCGCGGAGCGGCTGGCCACCCGTGCGGGGGAGCTGCTGCTCGATGTTCGTGCCGACTTCGCTGACGCCACGGTCGAGGAGCGAAAAGCAGCCGGGGACAAGCAGTCCCACGACTTCCTGATGGCGGAGCTGGCCGTGCAGCGTCCGGGCGACGCGGTGTTGTCCGAAGAGGGGGTGGATGATCCGGTGCGACTGAGCGCCGACCGGGTGTGGATCGTCGACCCGCTCGACGGCACCCGGGAGTTCTCCGAACTCGGCCGTGACGATTGGGCTGTCCACGTGGCGCTGTGGCAGGCGGGCGAATTGGTTGCCGGCGCCGTGGCGCTGCCCGCCCAGAACACCACCCTGTCCACGCCCGAGGTAGCCGCGCCGCGCACGTTCGACGGCCCGCCCCGGGTGGTCGTGTCGCGTACCCGGCCACCGGCTGTGGCGCTTGCGGTGCGTGACGCGCTGGACGGCACGTTGGTCGAAATGGGTTCGGCCGGAGCCAAAGTCGCCGCCGTCATCCGCGGCGTCGCCGATGTGTACGTGCACGCCGGCGGGCAGTATGAATGGGATTCGGCCGCACCGGTCGCCGTGGCGCGGGCCGCCGGGCTGCACACGTCGCGCATCGACGGCTCGCCGCTGGTCTACAACTCGGCCGATCCCAAGCTGCCCGATCTCGTGGTGTGCCGCCCCGAGTTGGCCGAGCGCGTACTGGGCGTCACCGCGGGGTAATTCGCGCCGAAATTGCCGCGCCGAACCCTGTGCGGGCCGTGTCAGGATTCCGGCATGGGCTTCTACGACTGCCGCTGCATGCTGACCGGCGTCAGCGTCGATTTCGTCGGTGCCACCGCGGTCATCCTGCGGTGCACCCCGGCGGGTTACGAACCCGTCGCGCTGGGTGTTTCAGGTGATTACAGCGGCTACGGCATGCTCTGGGGACTGACGGAAGATCGCAATACCCAACTGGTCTACGAATACTTCTCCCGGCTGAGCCGCAGCGGGCGGTTCACGGCGCGCATGCATCCACTGGAAGATCCTGTCGAGTTCACCGACGAATTAGACCTTGAGCAAGTGCTCGGTGCCATCGAGTCGTCGTGGTCGTTGTCGCCGCCCTACGACGGCGAGGATCTCGAGGTCCTGCCGCTGGTGGTCCTCGACGGCGCCAACCTCGTCTTCGCCTTGATCGCACAACCGATCTGGGATGCCATCGCGGCGGCCGGGCCGGCGGAAGCATCACTGCAGGCGGCATTCGGGGACGCCACAGTGCCGCAGGAGATCTACGGCGGCCATCTCAGCGAAGTCGAGCCGCAGCTGCGTCAATTCGCCGCGGTGAACGCATTCGTGCGCGCCCACGGTCTCCGGTGGGCACCACCGGCCGATCCCGCTCAGCGGTACCCGACCGAGATGGGTGCCCAGCGCGACGACGACGAGAATGCCGAGTTCATCGCGCAGGCTCGCCGCGATTACCACGACAGCCCGGCACTGCTCGCCGGCCTTGACGCGTACGAAAAGCGGCTCTGACGCCGCCCCGGGCTACTACGCTGGCCCGATGACCCGCCCCACTCTGCGCGAACTTGCCAGCCTGCCCGTCGAACCCGTTCGCCTCGCCGATTCCGCCCTGGTCCTCATCGACTGCCAGAAGACCTACACGCAAGGGGTCATGGAGCTCGAAGGTGTCCAAGCCGCGCTCGACGAGACAGCCGCACTGCTCGAACGCGCCCGCACCGCCGGCATTCCGATCATCCACATCCAGCACTCCGACGGTCCTGGCTCGCTGTACGACATCGAGGGGGAGAGCGGCGCGATCGTCGACGCCGTCGCGCCCCGCGGTGACGAGCCAGTGGTGGTCAAGCAGTTCCCGAACTCGTTCGTGCAGACCGAGCTTGACGAGCGGCTCAAGGCCCTCGGCGCGTCGAACCTGGTCCTCGCCGGCTTCATGACCCACATGTGCGTCAACTCCACCGCCCGCGGCGCATTCAGCCTCGGGTATGCGCCGACGGTCGTGGCCGCCGCGACCGCCACCCGCAGTCTGGCAGGCCCGGACGGTCAGGCGGTACCGGCAGCGGCGTTGCAGGCGGCAAGCCTTGCCGGCCTCGCGGATCTGGTCGCGGTCGTGGTGCCCGGCACCGCAGACATCCCTGACTAGCCCGCCATGACGCGTCCCGACACCAGGGTGACCCGGCTCGCCGAGCTGCAGAGCACATCCCGCGGCCGGCTCGACCAGCTGCTCGACAGCACACCGCTGGCGACCGTCGCCCTCGTGCGCGCCGGTCATCCCGTGGTGTTCCCGATCGGATTCGCCCGCATCGGCGACGATCTGGTCATTCATGGTTCGACCGGGTCGCCCTGGATGCGGGCGTTGGCAGGTGGTGCGTCGGTCGCGGTGTCGGTCACCGCGCTGGACGGGGTGACCGTGGCGCGCAGCGCATTCGAGTCGTCGTTCGCCTACCGCAGTGCGGTGGTGTTCGGGACGTTCGAGCGCATCGCCGTTGAGGACAAGACCGCCTACCTGCAGATCTTGACCGATACGTTCGTGCCGGGCCGCGTCGCCGAACTGCGGGACAGCACCGCCAAGGAACTTGCCGCGACGCTGGCGTTGCGGCTGCCCATCGGTGTCGACAACTGGTCATTGAAGATCAGCGACGGGTGGCCCGAGGACCCGCCGGAGGACGTCGCCGCGGGCGCCTGGGCCGGGGTGGTGCCGTTGACGACGCAGTACGGCTCGCCGCAAACCGCCCCGGATGTCGCGCCGGGAACTCCCGTGCCGCCGTCGGTACGCGCGATGACGGGTGCCCTGCGCAACACGGCCCCGCGGTAGCGCTGGCAGAATCCACACCATGCGGATGTCGGCGAAGGCGGAGTACGCCGTCCGCGCCATGGTCGAACTGGCCACCGTCGGCGAGGGCGACCTGGTCAAAACCGATGATCTGGCCAAAGCGCAGGGCATCCCGGCGCAGTTCCTGGTCGATATCTTGTCCGATCTACGGACCGACCGTCTGGTCCGCAGCCACCGCGGCCGTGACGGTGGCTACGAGCTGGCCCGGCCGGCCGACGCGATCAGCATCGCCGACGTGTTGCGCTGTATCGACGGCCCGCTGGCCAGCGTCCGCGACATCGGGTTGGGGGATCTGCCGTACTCGGGTCCGACCGCTGCGCTCACCGACGTGTGGCGAGCATTGCGGGCCAGCATGAGGTCGGTGCTGGAGGAGACCAGCCTGGCCGACGTAGCCAGCGGCGCGTTGCCGGGCCACGTCGTGAAGCTGGCCGGGGCCTATATCAGTCAAGAGGCGCAGCGGGGTCACGGCTAGCCGAGAAGCTCAGCCGCCGTACGGCCGGGTGATGATCTCCAGGTAATGCCCGGAGGGGTCCTGGAAGTACACCCCGCGGCCGCCGTCGTTGTGGTTGATCTCGCCGGGTCGCGCGGCCCGTGGGTCCGCCCAGTGCTGCAGCCCGCGTTCGCGGATGCGGCCGTAGATCGCGTCGAACTCGTCCTCGGAGACCAGGAACGCGTAGTGCTGCGGCCGAATATCTTCTTCGGGACCCACCTGGGCGTAGTCGAGGCTGACGCCGTGGTTGAGCGTCACAGCCAGGAAGTGGCCGAATTCTTTGGCGCTGGGAAGACCGAACAGGTCGGTGAAGAAGGTCGCCGACTCCGCGCGGTCCCTGGCGGCGACGATGGTGTGGTTGAAAGTGATGGCCATGTAGATCCAGTAAACCCGTGCGTCGATACCGTCGGCAACGGTGCAGGATATGGGGATGGCCGAGGTACCGACGCTGACCGGACCGCGGGTTCGGCTACGGGCTCCGGCCGTGACCGACGCCGAGGCGATGTTCACCCGCATCTCCTCCGACCCGGAGGTGACGCGGTACCTGGCCTGGCGGCCGCATCCCGACGTGGCCGAGACGCGGCGAGTGATCACGTCGTTGTTCAACGCGGACAAGGAGATAACGCGGTTGATCGAGGTGGACGGCGAAGCCGTCGGCCTGGCCGCCCGCCGATACCGCCAGCCGCACGAGGTCGAGCTGGGCTACTGCCTGGCGCGCGACTGGTGGGGGCCGGGGCTGATGTCGGAGGCGGTCGCGGTGCTGCTGGACGAGATCGTGCGCGATACCGCGGTGTATCGGGTGTCGGCGTTCTGCCATGTCGACAATGCCGCGTCGGCCGGGGTGCTGCGCCGGTGCGGTCTGGCGCTTGAGGGCCGGCTGGCCCGCTACTCGATGTTCCCGAATATCAGCGAAGAACCCCAGGACGTGCTGCTGTTCGGAAAAGCGTTGCGGTAGCGGGCCGTCGGTCTCGTACTCAGCGGTTGCGCAGCGAGAGCTGCTGCACCACCACGTCGCCGTCGGAGGAGCGGGCGGTGATCTGGGCGACCGCGGTGTCCGGGCTGTTGGTCTCGGGCACCTGCACATCGGTCGAACCGCTGGTCTGGGTGCGCACCAGGTATGGTCCGCGTTCGGGGAGCCCGATCGCGACATCGCCGTTGCGGGTGATGGCCTCGACGCTGCGCGGCGCGGTGTCGCGGAAGTCGACGGTGACGTCGCCGTCGGATGTGCTCGCGATGAACTGCTCGGACACCGCGATGGGGTCGCGAGTGGTGACCGAACCGTCCACGGTGTGCACCTCGATCCGCCGTGCACCGCCGAGCAGGATGATCTCGCCGTCGTTGGTGCGGGCTTCCAGCTGGTCCAGGTCGGCCTGTGCGATGACGGCGCCGAACTCCTGCTGGGTACGCACGGTCAACCGGCGCGCCTGATCGGGCGGCAGCGCGACGGTGATCTCGCCGCCACGGGCCCATGCCAGCATCGGACCGGGGTTACCCGCGATGGTGACGCGGGTTTCGCCGCCGACGGTGCTCACCGACAGCTGGTGGGCTCCGCTGTGCGTGGTGTTGAGCAGGCGCAGATCGGCTTTGGGTTCACGGGTTTCGCGGTCCGCGGTGATGCGGATCGCGACGGGGATACGCGCGGTGTCGATCACCAGGGCACGCATGGTCGACGGCAGCGCCTGGCTGTCGGTGATGACCCGCAGCGCGCTGACGCCCCACGCGGTCACGCCCAGCGCGGCCACGGTCGTGGCGACCACCAGTGCGGCGATGGTGATCAGGGTCAGGCGCAAGGCGGTGCGCCCGCCCGAGGACAGCTGTGGCGGCTGCGCGCGTATCGGTGGGGGCGTGAGGGTCTGCACGGTGGAAGTCCTTCCCGGGGTATGTATTTGACGACGTAGGGCTACGACTCGAGATAGCGGAGCACGGCCAGCACGCGGCGGTTCTCGCTCTCGTCGGGAGCCAGGTCGAGTTTGGTGAAGATCGAGGCGATGTGCTTCTCGGCCGAGCCGACCGAGATGTGCAGCGCGCCGGCGATGGCCGAGTTGGTCCTGCCCTCTGCCATGAGTTGCAGCACGTCGTGTTCACGTGGAGTCAGTTGGTCCAGCGCGCTGCGCCGGTGAGAACGCACCAAGATCTGTGACACCACCTCGGGATCGAGCACCGTGCCGCCGCCGCCCACCACCGTGACCGCATCGAGAAAGGCCGGTACGTCGGCGACCCGGTCTTTGAGCAGATACCCGAAACCTTTTGTGTCCGAGGTGATCAGGTCGGCGGCGTAACGCTCCTCGACATAGTGAGACAGCACCAGCACCGCGGAGTCGGGGTTCTGCTTGCGTAACAGAGCCGCCGCACGGATGCCCTCGTCGGTGAACGTGGGTGGCATGCGTACGTCGACGATGGCCAGGTCCGGACGCTTGTCGTTGACCAGACGCAGCAGGTTGGTGGCGTCGGGCACGCCCGCCACGACCTCGTGCCCGGCGTCGGCGAGAATCCGCTCGATACCGGCACGCAGCAGGGCGGAGTCCTCGGCGATCACGATGCGCATGGCAGCACCGCCGTGACGATCGTGGGTCCGGTGACCGGGCTGGACACCCCGAACGATCCACCGGCCGCCCGCACCCGTTCGTCCAGACCCCGCAGGCCCGTGGCGTTCTCGTCGGTGCCGATCACCGCGCCGCCCGCACCGTCGTCGAACACCGACACATGCAACACATTCGCCGACGGGTCCCACCGCACCGTCACCACCGCCTGGGTCGCGTCGGCGTGCTTGGCGATGTTGGTCAAGGCCTCGGCAACGACGAAGTACGCCACCGATTCGATCTCGTCGGGCAACCGCTGCGGCAGTTCGACGTGCAACGTCGTTGGCACACCCGAGGTTTCGGCGCGCTGCACCACCGAGGACAGGGCGGCGTCCAGCCCGCGATCGGCCAGGATGGTCGGTGCGATGCCGCGCACCACGTTGCGCAACTCCACCAGAGCGTTCTTGGCGTCATCGTGCGCCTCGGAGATCAAGGCCTTGGCGGCAGGCAGATCGGTGTCCAGCTTGGTCTGGGCCAGCCCGATCGTCATCGCCAGGGACACCAGCCGCGGTTGCACACTGTCGTGCAGATCGCGTTCGATACGGTGCCTTTCGGTCTGTGCCGAGGACACCGCCCCTTCCCGCGCATCGGCCAGCGCACTGACCTGATACTGCAACGCCGCGGTCGGTGACGGCGACAACAACCACCGATCGATCGCGGCATCCAGTGCGGGCGCGAACACCAGCACGGCCACCGCGACGGTGAACGCGATGATGGCCAGCAGCCACGCGATCGGTGGCGAGATGAACACCAGGCCGGCCCTGTCGTCACTGTGCCGGATGGCGATCGAGGCCGCCGGGCCCAGGAAGGCGAAGGCCAGCAATCCGAAGGCCAGGCCCGTGGCGAGCAGGTCGTAGACCATCCGCAGGAAATGCTGGGCCACGGCCTTCCAGAATCGCGTGCCACTGATGTCGAGCCAAAGTTGATGCGCCCAACCCTGAAACCCGGTGTAGGGGGAGAGCCGTCGCGGCGGAACACCGATGCGTAGGCCGAAAACCGCCTCGCTGCGGGCACGTTCCACCCATTCGACCCCGCGCATCAGATAGATGAACACCACAGCCGCGAGCGCGAAGCCGACCAGGGACGGGATCGACGAGATACCGATGACCATGACCGACAAGGGAATCCAGGACCACACCAGTGCCACCGCGGCGCCGGTGATCATCGATGCCGTCGGCGTCACGCCGATGTTGCGCGGCAGCGTGCGGGGCCGGGCGGGTGCGGGAACGACGGGTGGACCCGTTTCGCTGATTGCGACCATGCCTTCAACCTACGAAGTTGTCGGCCTCGGCGACACAGCGTTTTCCCGCGAACCGGGTGGGGGATATCCCCCGGTTCCGCCCCAGCCAAGACGTAGGGTGCCGCCATGGCCACATCGTCAACCCCCGATGAACCTCGGTCGCGTGTCGAGGTGTTGGGCAACATCGGCCCGAACTGGTTCGCCTCGGTGATGGGAACCGGCATCGTGGCGACGGCGGCGGCCACGCTGCCGATCCAGTTCACCGGGCTGCGCGCCTTTGCCGAGGTGGTGTGGATCATCGCCGCAGTGCTGCTGATCGTCCTCATCGCGTTGGTCGGTGGGCACTGGCTGCGGCACCCGACGGTGGCTCGTACCCACGCGCGCAACCCGCAGATGGCGCACTTCTACGGGGCCGCGCCCATGGCGCTGATGACGGTCGGCTCAGGCGCCGTCCTGGTGGGCCGCGATCTGATCGGCGAACGGATTGCGGTCGACCTGTGCTGGGTGCTGTGGACCGCGGGAACCCTCGGCGGCTTGTTCACGGCCGTCAGCATTCCGTATCTGATGTTCACCCAGCACAATGTCGAGCCCGATGCCGCGTTCGGCGGTTGGCTGATGCCGGTGGTGCCACCGATGGTGTCGGCGGCCACCGGTGCCCTGCTGATCCCGCACATGGTCCCCGGGACCGGCCGGGCCACCATGCTCTACGGCTGTTTTGCGATGTTCGGGCTGTCCTTGGTGGCCGCACTGCTGATCATCGCGATGATCTGGAGCCGGCTCACCCACTACGGCACCTCGGGCACCGCGCGGGTCCCCACGCTGTGGATCGTGTTGGGGCCGGTCGGCCAGTCCATCACCGCCGCCGGGCTCCTGGGCACCAATGCCGAGTTGGCCGTCGACCGTGAGATCGCGGCCGGCTTCGGTGTTTTCAGCGTTCTGTTCGGGGTTCCGATGTGGGGCTTCGCAGTGTTGTGGATCGCCTTGGCCACCGGACTGACGGTGCGTACGCTGCGCCGGGGCATGCCATTCGCGCTGACGTGGTGGAGCCTGACGTTCCCCGTCGGCACGTTCGTCACGGGAACCACGCAACTGGCGGTACACACCCATCTTCCAGCGTTCAAGGTTGCCGCCGTAATCGCTTACGCCGGGTTGCTGTTCACCTGGTGCCTGGTCGCGGTGCGCACCACGCGGGGCAGCCTGCGCGGCAACCTGTTCCAGCCGCCGCCGGCCACCGGGCCGGTCAAAGCGTACAAGGATCCGGTGCGCTGACATGCGGGTCGGGATGACCATGCCGGTGATGGAGCCGGATCTTGACACCGCACTGCTCAAGTCGTGGGCCAGGACTGTGGACGAGGGGCCGTTCTCGTCGCTGTGTTGGGGTGAACGCATTGCGTTCGACAACCCCGACAGCCTCACGTTGCTGGGTGCGCTGGCAGCGTGGACCGATCGGGTGCAGCTGGTCACCACCGTGATCGTGCCGCAGCTGCACGACCCGGTGCTGTGCGCAAAGGCCTTGGCCACCGGCGATCTTCTCAGCGGCGGGCGACTGACCGTGGGCATCGGAATCGGCGGCAGACACGAGGATTATCACGCGGTGGGTGCGGACCCCAAGACTCAGACTATGCGCGGAATGGCCGAGCGGGTCGAGATCATGCGCCGGGTTTGGGCGGGGGAGAAGATCACCGATTCGGTGTTGCCGGTAGGCCCGGCGCCGGTGCGAGCAGGTGGTCCGTCACTGTTGGTGGGGACGATCGGGCCGAGGACCGTGCGCAGTGCGGCATCGTGGGCCGACGGATTGGCAGGCATCACAATGGATCTCGATACCGGTAAGCAGAACCAGTTGTTCGACGTCGCCCGTGGCTCCTGGGCACGGGCCGGCAAACCGGCACCACATCTGGCGACGTCATTCTGGTTCGCCGTGGGACCCGCCGACGCCGCCCGCGACCAGGTGCGTCGTCATCTGCGCCGCTACATGAACTGGATTCCCACCGAATACGTCGACGCCATCGCCCCGACCACGGGCTGGTCCGGTTCGCAGGACGAACTGGCAGACACGTTGCAGCGATTCGCGGCCATCGGCACCGATGAGGTGCACCTGATCCCGACCAGCTCCGATCTCGACCAGGTGCACCGAGCGGCCGAGGTGGTGAGCGACTTCACCTGAGCCCCTAGTGCGACAACCCCACCGTCGCCACCAACGGGCCCGGTTTGGGTTTGAGGACGACGCTGAAGACCAGCGCGACCGCACCGATGGCCATGCAGACCCAGAACGCGTGCTGGAAGGTCGTGTCTGTGCCCGACCCGACTATCGGCCCGGCCCAGGCGAATCCGAGTGACGCCCCGATGCCGTAGCTGGCATTGGCGATGCCCGGCAGGGCGCCCGGCTCCTCGTCGGAAGCCTGAATGACGCCCAGCGAGCTCATCGCCGTCAACAGCACGGCGTTGAACGCCAGCCCGTAGAGCACCATCAGTCCGATGAAGATGTTCTCCTGCTTGGCAAAAACCGCCAGCAGCGCGGTAACCGCAACGGAGGACACGATCCCCGCACGCAGTACGGTGACGAACCCGATGCGGACCGCGAGTCGGCCCACGAATGGGCCGGCGATGACCTGGACGATCGACGCCGGTGTGAGGAACAGCAGTGCCGTCATAGTGGCGTTGTGGCCGAAACCGGAATCGGTGTCCTCGGCCAGCGCAGGTACCAGGAAGCCGGTGACCACCATGAAGGAACCCATCACCAGGATCGTCACGATGATCAGCGGCCACGCCTCACGCGAGCGCATGTGTTTGATGGCCATCAGCGGATGCGCCACCCGGCTGTCGACGATGACGAGCGCGATCAAGGCGAGCACGGCCACGGTGATCCAGATCAGCGCGGGCCGCGACGTCCAGCCCTGGTGACCGCCTGCGCCGAAGAACAGATTGATGCCCGCCACCGTCAGTGAGATGAGCGCCGCACCCAGCCAGTCCATCCGGCCCGGCGAGCGGCTGCCGGGGTCGTCGGAAGGCACTGATTTCCAGGCGAATCCGAGCCCGAGCAGCCCGACCACGAGGATCAGTACGAATATCGACCGGAAGCCGAGATGATCGACCATCAGCCCGCCCAGCAGGGCGTCGCCACCGGCCACGCCGCCGTTGATCGAGGAGATCACGCCGCAGCACACGCCGAACATCGGGCCGCTGAGGCGCTCACGCATGATGAGGAAGGCCAGCCCGAAGGTGATGTTCGACCCACCCTGCAGGGCCCGGCCGAGGACGAACAGCGGCAGCGAGGTGGACACGATGCACAGCACCGTGCCGATGCACAGCACGATCATGATGGCGAGCAGCACGCGTTTTCGGCCGATGTAGTCGCTGAAGCGGATCAGCACCACGTTGGCGATGGCCCCGGCGAGGTAGAAGTACGTCGACATCGCCACGAACGCATTGGGACCCAGTTCGCTGGTGATGGCGTGGTAGGCCGGCGCCACCATGGTGGCGTTGAGCTGGAAGGAGATCACCGACGCGACCAGAGCGGCAATCATGAACACGATCTGGCGCTGCGAGAGCGCGGTGCCGCCCGCGTCGGGCGATGTGGCGACCGGGGGCTGGCTCACGATCGCATCGTAGGTGCGGCGACCTGCGCGTGCAGCGTTATTGACGCGCCCCGTGGTTCACTCTGGCCCATGTCGTCAGGGCGATCTTGCGGCCCTTACGTACCTGTCGCGCCACATGATCCATCACCGGATCCGGAGACCCGTCCGGTGCCAGGTTCTTCCAGGCCAGCAGGCGACCCGCGCGGGCGGCCACGCTGAGGTGAAGGTTGGGAAACCAGGTGCTTCCGCCTTCGTCGGGCGAGTGCAGGTAGAGCAGCACGGTGGTGGCGCGTTCACCGCCCGGCTCGGTCGCGAACAACCCAGCGTCGTGGTGGCGTTTGAAGCCGGTGCGGTAGCCGTAGCGCAACGCCTGCCAGTATTCGAGGCGCGCCGCTTCGACGCCGAGCGCCGTGCACACCGCCGACTCCAGGTCGGCCAGCCGTGGCCGCAGGTCGTCGGGAAACCAGTACTGCGTGGTCGATTGGCTGGTCCGCCGCGGCGATTGAAAGGATTTCAGCTGGCCGGCAGGCGCGCGTGACACCACCGAACTACGCCGCCACAACGCGAACTGAAGTCCTTCGACGAACGCCGCACAGTCCTGCGGGGAGAGGAAATTGTCGTCCCACGCGATGCGGTCGTGCTCCAGGCGCTGCGCGAGTGTGCTCATCGAAGGGCGACCAGCGGTGTGAGAGTGTGGTTTTCGAACTCGGCTACGGTGCGTTCGGTGCCCAGGACGAGCACGTCGTCGATGTAGTCACCGGCGAAGAAGCGGCGCATCACCGACAGTGATCGCTCGTGCTGCTGGTGCCAGTCCGGGTGATCGTTCCAGTGCGGGACCCGGCCGGCACGGTCGAAGCAATGCCAGCCCAGGATGCGGTGCGGGTGATACAGGTCGTATCCGTGGGTGTACGCCCGGACGCTCGTCACCACCTCGTCACCGAAGAAGTAGATGCGGGGGCTGAACCGGATGTCTCGGTTGAATTCCCCTGCGGTGAAGATGAAGTGCAGTGACACGAAGTCGGCGACCACGGGTTCGGTGAGGCTGGTCCACCACGGTATGGGTGTGCTGGCCAGTTTGGTGAGGATGCCGCGGTCTCTGCCGTAGGGGATGATCCGGTACGGCCGTTTGCGCCGTGCCCCGGGTTCGCGTTGCGGGTCGTAAGCCGGTAAGTAGGCCGTCAGCAACGGTTTACGGACGCCCTGGTCGCGCAGCTGCCGGTGCATCGCGATCGCCGCGTCGTCCCAGCCGCGGGCGAACCGGTGGTGCGAGTCGATGATGAGGGTGTATTCCTCGTCCTGCCAACGTTGTTGGGCCATGGAGCGGGCCCAGTTGCAGCCACGGCTGCGGTCGGCGTCGATGTCGACGATCTCGATGCCGGGCAACTCCCACACCTCGCGCGGCAGCGACTCGTGCGGCGCATGCTGCCAGATCACACACGTACGCAACCGTTCCGGCGCGGCGGCCTTGCCGTACAGGTCCAGCAGCGTCTTGGGTAGCTCGGTGTCGCGATACGCAGGGATCTGCACGTAGATCCGCGGCAGGCCTGACATGGCTAGCGCGCGTCGAGTCGTTTGTTGAGCGCGGCGACGTCGCGGCTGACCTTGAGCAGCTGGCGCATCACCTCGTTGAGCGTGACCTCCTCCAGGACCCGGCACGGATCCGGCGGAGGGGGCGGGGGTGTTCCGCCCGGGAGTCCTCCGTCGAGATCGTCCAGGACGTAACGGCGCATGATCTCGATGAGCGCCTCGGGACGCTCGGCGAGATTGAGGACCGGGCCGTAGGTGGCGATCACCTGATCGATGACGTGCTGTTCGGATGGCATGTGCGAAACGCTAGGCCGCCGTAGGCCCGGTGGATTGAGTAGTGGACTACTCGTTTGTGAGGTCGCGCAGCTGCTCGATGAGCTTGACCCGGTCGGCGGTCGTCGCAGCGATCGGGACGACGTTGAGGACCGTCACGCCCGACTCCCGGAAGGCCTGCACGCGTTCCTTGACGAACCCGGCGGGGCCGATCAGGGAGATGTCCCGGATGAGTTCGTCGGGAACGGCTTTGGCCGCCGCGTCCTTCTCACCGGCCAGGTAGAGCTCTTGGATGCGATCGGCTTGCGCGCCATAGCCATAGCGGGTCGCCAGGCGGTGATAGAAGTTCTTCTCCTTGGCGCCCATGCCGCCGATGTACAGCGCCACATGGGGTTTGACGAATTCCCGCAGCGGCTCGACGTCGTCACCGATGGCGAGCACGGGGCTCGCGTAGACCTCGAGCGGACCGAGCGCGGGATCGCGTTTGGCCTGCCCGGCGGCCAGCGCGTCACCCCAGACTTCTCCGGCTTTCTCAGGCAGATAGAAGATCGGCTGCCAACCCTCGGCCGCTTCGGCCGCCAGCTCGACATTCTTCGGTCCCAAGGCGGCCAACAGGATCGGGATACGTTCGCGGACTGGGTGATTGATGAGTTTCAGGGATTTGCCCAGGCCCGTGCCCCGGTCAGCCGGGAGCGGGATGGTGTAGTGCTCACCTTCGAATTCGAGAGCTTCACGGCGCCACACGCGGCGGCAGATGTCGATGATCTCGCGGGTGCGGGCGATCGGCGCGTCGTAGGGCACGCCGTGGAAGCCTTCGATGACCTGTGGTCCAGAAGCGCCCAGGCCCAGGATGAATCTGCCGTCGGACACGTAGTCCAGCCCGGCGGCCGTCATCGCGGTCAGCGTGGGCGTGCGGGTGTAGATCTGCAGGATGCCCGAAGCCAGTTGAACCCGCTCGGTGCAGGCGGCCAGATAACCGAGCGCACTGACTGCGTCGAACGAATATGCTTCTGGCACAAAGACAATGTCGATGCCGGCGGATTCCAGGTCGGCGACCTCGGCCGCGACGTCCTTGAATCCGCCGGCGTAGTTGATGCCCAAACCGATGCGCATGATGGGAGTCCTCTGTCTCGTCGCGGCTAGGCCTGCTTGGCGCTGATCTCGTCGAGGGCCTCGGCCTGGATGCGGCCGAACTGCGCGGCCATCGCCTCGGACAACGCCTGGGCGCCCGACAGTGGCCGCACCATCACCATGAAGTCCTCGATCAGGCCGTCGTCGTTCATGTGCAGGAAGTCGCACCCGGTGACCTTCTTGCCTGCCACGTTCGCCTCGAACACCAGGGCGTGATCCCGGCCGCCTGCGTCGGCGATCTCGCGGATGTAGTGGAAATCCTCGAACACCCGCATGACCCCGCGCAGGATCGCGGCGGTGATCGGTTTGCCGGGGTAGGGCTTGAAGGCCACGGGGCTGGTGAACACCACGTCGTCGGCCAGGAGGGCCGCCATGGCCTCTTCATCGCGGGCTTCGACGGCCTGACGGAACGGATGCATCCCACACCTCACATAGTCAATTTGTTGAATATTAGAGCCACGGTAACGACGCATGTCCTGGATGTCTAGAGGCTGACTGGTCAATTTAGTGACTATTCATGTTGTACGATCCGGGCGTGGCGCTTCGTGATGCGGTGCTCGCCGCCCTGCTCGACGGCGAATCGTCGGGCTACGACCTGGCCAAGGCGTTCGACGCCTCGGTGGCCAACTTCTGGATGGCCACGCCCCAGCAGCTTTACCGCGAACTCGACCGGTTGGCCGAGGACGGGCTGATCCAGGCCCGCGTGGTCCAGCAGGACCGGCGCCCCAACAAGCGGATGTACTCCCTGACCGACGCCGGCCGAGCCGTGCTGAGGCAGTTCACTGCCACGCCGCCGAAACCCTCGATGCTGCGCGATGAACTACTGGTCAAGGTGGCGGCGTTGGATGCCGGTGACGCCGCCGCGGTGCGCGAACTGGTTGCCGAATTCGCGCAACGCGCGACAGCGAAACTTGCTCGCTACGAACGGGGACGGGCTGTTCTGCTGGACGGGCGCACTGAGGAGCGGTACCTCAACGAGGCCGAGCGGGTGGGTCCCTACCTGACCCTGCTGCGGGGAATCTCGTTCGAGCAGGAGAACATTCGATGGGCCGAGCACACCGTGGCCGCCATCGAGCGGAGAATCAACGCCCTCCGATAGTGGTCTGCTGCCGTCAAATGCCCGTTTGACATGCGAAAACTGGCCCATTGCTGGCTGTTTCGCACCAGGTCGCTGTGGTTTCGGATCGAAAAAGTTGGGGAATCCCGGAATAACTGCTGTGAACCGTTGATTGCAGTTGTTAGGACCCGCTCAACCCGGGCGGAGTTACCCGAGACCAAGTGGGGTGGTCAGAGGTGGAATTGAAAAACAATCACAGACGACTCAAGACCGTTTCAGCCGGTGTCGGCCTGGCGGCAGTAGTGGCGATGGGCGCTCTCGGGCTGCTCGCGAGCGGTGCGTCCGGCGGCGTGCAGATGCAGTCGGAGCCCGCGATGACGACCGGCCAGACCGTCACCCAGACGACGGCAGAAAAGTCGCCCGAAACATCGGTGGCGACACCGCCGTTCACCTTCACGACACCGGAAGGTTTCGCGGTACCGCACTGATCGCCGGGTGAGAGTGCTCTAGTCTCGCGGCGGTGGGACTGGCACTTGTCGGACAAGCCGCCGCGATGTTCGCCGTCACCAATGTCGACGACATGGTGATGCTGACGGTGTTCTTCGGCCGGGCCGCGGGCAGACGGTCGGCGGTGTGGCGCGTCGTCGCCGGCCAGTACCTGGGCTTCGGCGCGATCGTCGCCGTCTCGGTGCTCGGCGCTCTCGGTGCGACACTCCTGCCCGACGGTGCCGTCCCGTACCTTGGGCTGCTCCCGGTCGCCCTCGGTATCCGCGCGGGCTGGTTGGCGTGGCGTTCGCGACACGACCGTGACCAGGACGTCGATCGAGACGACGGCGCAGGCGTCGTTCACGTCGCGGTGGTGACCTTCGCCAATGGTGGTGACAACATCGGCGTCTACGTGCCGGTGTTCGCGGTCGCGGGCATCGGCAGCATGGTCGGCTACGTCGCGGTGTTCCTCGTCGGCGTCGCGATCTGGTGTGCTGCGGGCTGCTACCTCGCCGGCAGGCCCGCCATCGCGACAGCGATGTCGCGATGGGGGCACATCATCCTGCCCGTGGTCCTCATCGGCATCGGGCTATGGATCCTCTTCGAGGGCAACGCGTTCGGGTTGTGACGTGACGACGGGCGTCCGTCAGCAGCCCCAACCACCACCCCAGCCCGCATAGGCCGGGTAGCCCCAAGGAGGCGGAGGCGGAGGTGGCGGCGGACCCCAGTACCAGGGTTGTCCCCAGCCGGGTCCCCAGCCGTGGTGGCCCCAGCCCCAGCCCTGCACGAACGTGGTCGTCGACAGGTCCTGCGACGCGGGCGCGGCATGCCCGACACCAGTGCTCAGGCCCAGGGCGGCGATGCAAAGCCCTCCGGCGATAGCAGCTTTGGCAAATATTCGCTTGAGATTCATGGGTGGCGCCACCTCGTTCACAGCCAGTCCGACCCCGGCCAGGTGTTCCGCGGGAATTCGCGCCTGGTCGCGGTAATGGAGCCTACTCTTCTCCGGTCTGGATTGACATCCCTCTCGGCGTGGCGGAAAGGAGCAAAACAAGTCGCGGAATTGTTGTTACAGCAAACAATTGGTGTCATCGGTGCTGGCTCGGGGTCGATGCCACCCGAGTCGCGAGACCCGGGCAAGAATGCGACGATGCGAGGCGTGGACGACGCAAACACCGCCCAGGCCCGCGTTCTGCTGGCCGCGCTGTGGGAGCAGGTGAGCGACACCTCATCGAAGCTCGAAGCAGCTGAACGCCGGCTTGCCCGCACGCACGCCGGCGTCAGCTCGCACCACCGACGGGCAGCGGCAGACCTACGGCACGAGCTCTACCACGAGCATCGATTGATCGATGAACTGCACCGCCGGTTCCCGGCCGCGAGGCGGCCTTAGGGGACGTTCAACCATGCGGTGAGCACATGGCCGTTCGGGTCGACGGCGAACAGGTCGACATCGGTGTCGTCGTGGGTGACCGCGGCGATGTGGGTTCCCTGGGTGAACTGGGCCCCGCCGACCTCGTTCCATCCCTCCCAACCCGCTGTGCCGGCTCGCCACCAGGCGGTGTAGAGGCCGCCGTCGGTGCCGACGCCGAACAGATCCAGGTTGGTGCCGCGAGCGACGGCGGTGAGCGGGGTCAGTTGGGCAAACAGCCCTGCGCCGGCAGGCTGCCAGTCGCGCCAGCCGCCGGTCTGTCCCCATCAGGCGCTGTAGACGGATCCGTCGGTTCCGACTGCGAACAGATGTATTTCGTCTTCGCGAAGCACCGCGGTAACCGGCGTCGACGGCGCGAACACACCGCTACCGATCGTCGCCCAACCGCCCCAATTCGGTCCGCCCCGCCACCATGCCGGCCGACGACTCGCGACGCCGTGCAATCTCAGAAACTGTCAAGTCGTCCCGCCGCACGTCAGCCTGCTCCGACCCATCGACGTTGCGCTGTGGAGCGCGGCTAGTCGCAAAGCCGCGGGGTGAATGCGACCACCGCCGCACCGGACACGGAACCATAACCACAGCAAACCGGCCTGCCCGTGGTGCCTCAATGAGACACTTCACCGATGGGTGGGAATCACAGGCGCCTTCGCGCTGGAGCCGCGATTACTGCCGGCATAGTGTTCGCCGTCGGCCTCGTGGGTTTCGCAACGGACGCTGCATCGTGGGTAGACAAATTCGGCCTGGGCCGCGTGGTTGCCGTCATCGTTGCTGGCGCCTGCATTGTGACACTCACCGGACTACGGAACGGGAAACCTATTCCCTGGCGCACACCGCTTTCCGCTGCGCTGGTCGTTGTTCTCGTGTTGAGCGGCGTGGCATTCTTCATCTTCGAATCACCACCACCGCAGACGACAGCTACCCCGCAACCGCCCGCACCGCCGGTCACCACCGTCGTCGTCCCACCAGACCCGAAGAAGACCGGATGCGGAAGCGACGCAAAAGAAACCGCATCCGTTCCGGACGTCGAAATCTGTGTCGTCTACTGGTGCACCGGCGCCGTCTATAGTGCAGTGACCGGAACCACCGACCCCACACAGATGCAGTACAAAATCCGCCCGCGCATCTACAACAGCACCGATCACCCGGTCAACATCTCCATCAACTCCCCAACACCACTACGGCTCATCGTCGACTCGCCAAGGCTGTCGCAGAATTGGAAGCCACCTCAAAAGACCGTCGAGGTAGGCGATTCCGTCTATCCGGTCATCCGAGATGGAAAGCGCTATTGGGCCGTGCCACCGAACGCTGTCGGGGACGTCGTTCAAGTCGGCGGGTACTGGTCGGGCTTCTCCACGTTCTGGGACGGTGACCAACTCGAAGGCACCGGAACCTATTTCAAACCGCTGCGGTTCGATAGCACCGGCACCGTCATCCAAGAAGGCGACCTCGTGTTCCAACTGCCTACCAACCCTGACGGCTCCGATCCCCATGTGCTCGGACTGGCCTATGTGACAGGCGGCGGCGCCGTCCCCATGAATATCGAACACCTATTCCTTAAAGACGAGCACTGGCCAAACCCCTCACAGCCCAACAGCTTCTAGACAGGCGCCAGGGCGAACGCCACGGCCGCGCTCTTACCACACAACTACCCACGAACCGAGGCGAACGCCGATGCAACGCTTCTCCAAACCCGGAGTTTTTACCTTGGCGAACATGTTCCGACCCATCGTCGGATTCGCCCTCACCGCCGCGATGCTCGCGGCATGTACAACACCACCACCGCCGGCACCTTCCGCCGACGCCGAAGGGCCAGCAGCGGCACCACCCACCACCGCGGTCCCGCCCGCCGTTTTCCAACTCGGTCAGCGCGTCACCAACATCCCGACACTGAACTACGCAGTGACATCAATCGTGGTCGACGGCCTCTGCCCCGGGCCCACCATCCCGTCCACCCACGGACATCTGCTACTCGTCGGCCTCGACGTCCAGACCGCCCCCGCATTCACGGCAGGCAATGCCCGCGGAATCCTGTCACCGTACGGCGGTGCCGGCTGGTCGATCATCGGGCCAGACGGAATCACCCAAACCGGCCTGACCAGCAGCGCTACTTACATCTGCGCCGACTCACAAATTCCTCCGGTCTTCGCGCCCAACCAGCATTACGCCTACAAGCTGGCGTTCGACACCAGCCACACCACCGGTACTCTTCAATACCAGGTGGAATACGTGATCAGCCGCTGGAAATACTGACCCCAGCCCAACCGTCACATCGCGCTCACGAATCGTTCGTCGCCGCTTCGACGAGTAACGCGAAACCCGAAATCCAGGTGATTGAGCCCGTAGTCGCAAGCAACACCGCGTACCGGTGAAGGCATCATTAGCCGTGATTTCGGTGAGCCGCTTGAGATTTCCCGCTCGCACGAGAAGTGGGTGACGTCCCGTACTGAAACGTCGTGATCGGACTCTCCGGGTGAATGTTGCTGTAGCTCAACGGAAAATCCGGCGGCGGGTTAGACATCCCAGGTGCGTAAGTTGTCAAGCGGCGTCGGTGGTGGCGGTGTTTTGGCGGTGCGACCATGCTGTGTGTTCGTCGTAGTGGGTGTGTGGCGTAGGCAGCCGTGGAGGATCCCGATGAGACGGATTCCCAGTGCGCGTAGGGCTTGGTGGTGTAGGTCGTCGGCAGCGCGGCGTGCGTCGTAGTAGGCGCGGGCTCCCGGGCTGCGTGTGATCGTGCAGAACGCCCAGGCGTCGATGGAGTCGTAGAGGCGTTTGTTGCGGATGTGGCGGGCCAGTACGGCGCGTTTGCGGCCTGACCCGTTATCTGCCCGACACGTTGCGGGGCTGGCCCGAGGGCATGCGGGTCATCGCCCGCCATGAACGCCCTCATCCCGGAGCGCAGCTACGCCTGACCGAGGGGGTGTCAGATGTTCTGTGTAGGTCCTAACGGAAGGATCTCAGAACGTGACGGATGGCAAGGACGTGGATGTGACGCTGGCTGAGGCTGGCTCCACGGTGGAGATGGCTGAGGCGCTGCGGGCCTCGGGGCAGTCGATGATCTGCTGGCTCAGATCGATACCGGCGAGGTCGCGCTGACCGGGGAGGGTGGCTTGCTGCCCGGCCTGATCAAACTGGCCCTCGAACGCGGCCTGGCCGCCGAGCTGACCGATCACCTGGGCTATGAGAAGGGTGATCCGGCCGGCCGGTCGCTACCGAATGCCCGCAACGGCAGCTCACCCAAGACGGTGATCAGCGAAGCCGGCCCGGTGCCCCTGGACGTCCCGCGCGATCGGGATGGCTCGTTCACCCCACGGCTGGTACCCAAAGGGCAGCGTCGTACCGGCGGGCTCGATGACATGATCATTTCGCTGTATGCCGGTGGAATGACGTTGCGCGACATTCAATTTCACCTGGAGTCCACGATCGGAACCCAGGTGTCGCATGAGACGATCTCCAAGATCGTCGACGAGATTTCCGATGAGGTGCTGGCCTGGCAGCGCCGCCCGCTCGACTCGATCTACCCGGTGATCTACCTCGACGCGATCATCGTCAAGGTCAAAGACGGCGGCCACACCCGCAATAAGGCCGCTCACATCGCCGTGGGCGTGGATATGGCCGGGATCAAGCATGTTCTGGGGATCTGGGTCCAGCCCAACGAAGGGGCGGCGTTTTGGGCGGCGGTGTGCGCCGATCTGGCCAACCGCGGCATCAAAGACGTGCTGATCGTGTGCTGCGACGGGCTGACCGGGTTCCCCGAGGCGATCGCGGCGACCTGGTCGCAGGCCGCGGTGCAGACGTGTGTGGTGCATCTGATCCGCAACGCGCTGCGGTTCGTGTCCTACAGCGACCGCAAAGCCGTGGCCGCCGCACTCAAACCGATCTACACCGCACCCGACGCCGATGCCGCTCGGGCGGAGTTGGATGCGTTCGCCGGATCGGAGTTGGGGAAGAAAAACCCCACGGTGACAAAGGCTTTCGAACGGGCCTGGGAGCAGTTCATCCCGTTTCTGGCGTTCCCGCCCGATCTCCGCCGGGTGATCTACACGACCAACTCGATCGAATCGCTGAACTACCAACTGCGCAAGGTCACCAAGAACCGCGGCCAATTCCCCAACGACGCCTCAGTCGTGAAGTTGCTCTGGCTGGCGATCTGCAACATCGAAGACAAACGTGCCGCCGAGCGCGCCAAGGAACGCGGTCAGAAACGCTGCCGAACAGCCCCAGGACGACTCGTCGAAGGCCAGGTCGTCACCAACTGGAAGAAGGCACTCGAACAACTCACCCTGGTCTACCCAGACCGCATTGAACGGTATCTGTAACCACCACAACCGAAGGTTTCAGACAATCCGATCTACACAGAAAACTTGACACGCTCCTGACCGACGACAACGGTTGGTGATGGCGCTAAAGAAGACTGCCCAGAGATGCTAAGCGAAATTGCCCAGTTGGCTTGAGTGGCTAAGGTTAGCAGGTTCGTCGTTGCAGGGGAACGATTGTGCCGTCGCCGGGGGTGCTGGGGCGGGCAGCTTCTGGAGTGGTCAGCAAAGCGACGATGGTGATGGGTTCGCCGCAATGCGGGCAGGAACGGGTGGCGGCCGGCTGTGGGGCGGGTGGCCGGGCCTCGGTGACGGTGGCGGCGGTGTCGCTGTGTTTGCGTTGCTCCCAGGCGTGTTTGCGGCAGCGGTCTGAGCAGTAGATCTTGGTCGGTGTGGTGGCGGTGAATTCGGTCCAGCAGGCTTGGCAGGAACGGGTCTCAGCTGACATGGGCGGCGACCGCCTTACGCATCGTTTCGGCGGTGGCTTGGTGGTTGCGCAGCCGGTAGCTGGGTCCGTCGATACCGACCACGGTGGCGCGGTGCAGTAGCCTGTCCAACATGGCGGCTGCGACGGTGGCGTCTCCGAAAGCGGTTGCCCAGTCAGCGATCCAACATTGGTTGTCAGAATCGTACTCGACTTCAGATACCGTTGGTTGATCACCTGGAACAACGCGGATGCCCATCGCCGGGCAGCGGAAGGTAGCCAAGTTCGTCAATCACCAACAGTTTCGGTCCGGCGAAGAACCGCATGCAGGTGTGCCAGCGGCCTTCCAGGGCGGCTTTGTGGCAGCGGGCCGCCAGGTCGGCGGCGGTGGTGAAATACACCCGGTGGCCGGCCTCGACCGCGCCGCGGGCCAACGCGACGGCCAGCATGGTCTTGCCGACCCCGGGTGGGCCGACGAACAGCACGTTGGCCGCGTCGTCGAGGAAGCGCAGACTGGCCAGGTCGTTGATCAGTTTGGCGTCGACCCCGGGCTGGGCGGCGAAATCGAAATCGGCCATGGTCCAGGGTTCGGGCAGACAGGCGAACCGCAACCGTGAGGTCAGCCGGCGGGCTTCGGTGGCGTTGACCTCGATCTCCAACAGCCGCTCCAAAGCGGCGGTCAGGGACAGGTTTTCGGCGCGGGCGGCATCGAGGATGCGGGGTAGCGCTTCGGCTGCGTCGCCGAGTTTCAGATAGGACAGATGTGCCCGGAGTTGTTGGTATCGGCGGGCTTCGCTCATCTGTGGGACGGTTTTGCTCAAGGGGTTACTCCTGGTTCTGTTCGGTTGGATGGTGTTGGGGAACAACGGATAGCCGTGCTGCGGTCGCCGCATAGACGGCCAGATCGATCACTACCTTCTGGGCGGGATCGTTCGCCGGGCACCACGCAGCCGCGCGGCCTCGGCAACGGCGGCCACCGAGGGCGGTCGCCGGGTCTTATGAGTGCAAGGCCTGGCCGTCGAGAACCCCGATAGCACTGCCTGTTCGAGCGCGACGACGTGACCGGCATCGCGCACCACCGCGCCGCTGCCGTCGACCGCGCGGCGGTGCGCGGCAACAACGGCTCCGATGCCGTGGTCAATTGCACGGTGTCAGAGCCCAGGCGGTGGGTGACGGTCACCGTGGCCCGGCCAGCCCCGGCGGCACCGAGTACTGATTGCCCCGCCAGGACACCAACGCTTGTGGAGTGACGATGCGGTGTTCGGTCAACTCGGCCGGATACGAACCCGTCGGCAGTGACCGTAGTGGTTCGGCATCGGCCAGGGCGCCGACGGTGGTGGCCTGCCCGTCGCGGCGCCGGCGGCGCCCGTCGAGCTTCACGCACAGCCGGTCCAGCGACGCCTGGGCTTGCTCGATCGTGGTGTCGTCGGTGACGGTGCGCCACCAGCGTTGGGCGGCAGCGTGATTGGACTTCTCCACCACACCCTTGCGGTTGCCCCGTCGTGGCGGGCACACATCGACGGCGACAGCGTAGTGTTTGGCCACCCCGGCGAACGCCGCGGTGATCCGGCCCGATTCGGGATGACATACCGTGGCCATCCGGTCGAACCGCCACCGCTGGGTGACCCCACCCAACCGGATGCTGACCGCCTCGATCGCTTCCACGACGTGCGCGAAGTCCTCGGCCGGGGCCAGCGCCCGCGCCAGCGGCTCGAATGGGCCAACGCCCCGACCAGCAGGTGGGCATGCCGGTCAGCCGCCCACGATGCTGGTGGATCGGGCAGCTCGACCCAGTCCCACTGAGTCTCGACCCGGGCGGATGATCGATGACCGCGACGTCGCGGCCCTTGACCGACTGACACGGCTCGCAATGCGGTCGCAGCCCCAGGTTTCGGATTGCCAGGGTCAGCGACGGATACGAGCCGGTAAAACCTAGCTCGACGAGTTCGTCGAACAGGGTTGAGGCCCACAGGTGCGGATCGTCAGCCAGGCGGATCCGGCAGTACTCGACGAACGGATCGATCACCAGCGGTTCAGAGCGTTGGCGTTGCCCGGGTACTCGTTCCCCAGCCAGATAGGCCCGAACGGTTCGGCGATTGATCCCGAGATGGCGAGCGATCGCCGATATCGACCAACCCTGCTCCCGAAGCGCATGCGCTTCCACATCACCCTCCAGCGACAGCAAACGACGGCCCTCCCATTCATCAGCGGAAACACAACTCCGCTGACGATGAGCAGAACCCCGACAAGCAGTCCGACGACACGCCGAACCACCGCTGCCAACTGGGCACTTTCAATTAGCGAGACTGAGCACTTTCACTTAGCGCCATCATTGGCGGATCACCTGCTTTGCCACCAACACCGTCGGCTGGTCGATCCCCGATTTGGAGGTCCGCCACCGCCAGCGGGCCCGCGCCGAGGACCGCATCCGCAACCTCAAAGACACCGGCCTGCGCAACGTGGCCGTTTCACGGGTTCGCCCACAACCAGATCTGGCTGGAGATCACCCTGCTCGCGGCCGACCTGCTGGTCTGGACCCAAACCCTGGCCTTCACCGGGCACCCGGTACGACGCTGGGAACCCAAACGCCTGCGACTGAGACTGCTCAGCGTCGCCGGGCGCATCATCAGATCCGGACGCCGCCGCCGGTTACGGCTACTCCGCGACTGGCCCCGAAGGTGCAGAAATCACCCCGTCCGATAGCGACGTCGAAGAACTGACTGTCGTCCCGAAAAAGCTTGCAGGCTTGACGGTTCTGTCCAATGAACTGGTCGACGACAGCGACCCCTCGGCATTGCAGGTGGTCGGCGACGGTCTGGTTCGTGATTTGCGCACCCGGCTCGACGCCGCGTTCTTCGGCTCGAGCGTTGTCAACGGGCCCGACGGGCTCGAAGCACTGGCCGGGGTCACCACCGTCGGCGGCGGCATCATCACCAACCTCGATGCGTTCGCCGAAGCCATCTCCAAGTCTGAAATCGTCGGGCAAGCCATCGGAGGCTGGGTGGCGCACCCCGACACTGTGCTCACCCTGATGCAGCACAAGGACCAAACCGACAGTGCTAGGCCACTTCTGGGTACCGACGCCACCAGCCCCACCAAAAAGTCGGTACTGGGTGTTCCGCTGTACTCCGCCCCCGGCTGCGCACCCAACCACATTTGGGGTCTGCCCCGCGCCACCTCCTTCGTGGTGCTGCGGTTGCCCGCCAGCGTCGAGGTGGACCGCTCCGCCAAGGTCATCAGCGACCAGACCTGTGTGCGCGCCGTGCTGCGCGTCGGATTCGGCTGGCCTCACCCCGCCAGCATCGTCCGCATCGGACTCGGCGCATAACACGAAAGAGCGAGCGGCGCACCGGCACACTCTCGCCGGGACGGGGCGCCGGCCACACAGGGACAGGCTGCGCCCCGCGCCGCCCCAACCGCAAGGACCAACCTGATGGCACGCGCGCCAAGACTGTTTGGCACAGCAGGCTGCGCAACCCTGGTACGCGGCAGCACCTACTGCCCCGACCATCAACGCCAACGAGGCTGGCGGCGCGGCGGCACCACCCGCACCAACACCACCGAAGACCGGGCACGACGAGACCGCGTGCTCCAACGAGCCGGCCACCAGTGCCGCATCCGTTACCCCGACGTGTGCATCGGCACCGCCAGCTGCTGCGACCACATCGTGGCGCTCACCGAGCACGGTGACGACAGCGACGAGAACTGCCAGGCCGCGTGCGCGCCCTGCCACCGCCGCAAAACCTCACTCGAGGGGCACCGCGCACGCTGGGGTGACAGCAGCGCCCCAGTGCCACCGTCCGCGCCGAAACCGGCTCACCGCGACCACGCATCGCGGTCAGCGCCGTCGAGCACCCCGCGCACGCTGTGGGTGCGATAGCGCACCATGCGGAAGATTTGATCGAACGGCGTGCGGATGTCGCCCGCGCGATCAGTGGCTGCCAACGCGTGGAGTGAGACCCCAATGCTTACCTTCGTGCACACCGCGACTCTCCGACCACAGAACATGGGTACCCTGCCCAAGCAGAGTCCATCCGTCGCGCTCCAGTTTGGCCAACTCACCAACACCCAACTGCCACAACAGCCGCGACATATAGAACGCCGGATCGCTCAGGCCCGAAGTTCTCAGTCCGTCCTCGAACGGCGCGGTCGCTGACGGGCAGGCGAAAACCCGCAGCCGCTGCTCACCGGACGCGCTATGCCACAACGAGTTTGCGTAGTCGACCGACTGTGCTGCCCAGGCTGTGAAGTCCTTGGTATCTCCCCAGCCTTGCCCGGTGTGGAACAGTGTTGGCGGCTTGAACTCGACGGCGAACACCGGACTCTCGTCTTTCCAGGCCTGCGGCTCACGCGGCCGCATGACGGCGTCAACCTTCAGCGGCTTGCCCGTCCAGTGCTCGAGCACGACCTCCCGTTCTATGTGGAAATAGGGTTCGAGTTCCACCAGCGTCGCGTCCACGAATGCCTTCTCACTCGGGTACGGAGGCAGTTGCGTGTAGACCTTCCGGCTCAAACTCACGCAAACCATCATCCGCCCCATGTCCTTCCGGGCGGTGCATATAGAGGCAATTGCCATCCGCATCCCCTGGGGAACCCGTCGTGGCCGGCGACCTCCACGGCACGCACTGCTGATTGTGCTTGCCACGAGTACTTGAGTTTTGGAATAGCAATTGTCTCGACGCGGGCAAACGCCTGCCAGATTGCGGGGCGTGTCAGCGCACGAAGGAATCGCCGGGAGGCGATAATCCGGAACGTGGCGGATGGCGGCAGTGCAGGTGGCGCACCATCACCCATGCGCTTTCTGCTGGATACGAACGCTTTTATCGCGTTAGAGCCGTTCGCTGGCCAAATGGAAGCGGGCATGGGTCCTGCCGCCACTTTCATGCGCTTGGCGATGAAGCAGGGCCACCGAGTTTTCGTGCATCCTGCTAGTCGACACGAACTGGCAGAGGGCAAGGATCCCGTCCGCGTCCAACAGCGGATGGCGGAACTGAACAAGTTCGACATGCTGGTCGAATCACCGATCAGCTCGCAGATCGACACTGAGCTCGGGCCTGTTGTGCCTGACAGTAATGATCATCGTGACCGCCGGATCCTCGCTGCGCTGTACTCGAACGCCGTCAACTTTCTAGTAAGTGATGATGGCCGTCTTCGGCGTAGGGCCAAGCGTATTGGTGTTGGCGAGCGGGTCTTGACGCTGGCTGATGCTGTCGCGATGCTCGAAGGCCTCGAGCCGACCGTCGCCCCTCCTCCGCCCCGTGTCAAGGAGGTGCCGTCCTACGCGCTGGATCTCGACCAAGAAATTTTCGAGAGCATCCGTGGCGATTATCCAGAGTTCGACGATTGGATTGCCAAAGTGCAGGCGGATTCGGCGAACCGCGAGTGCTACGTCGTCGAAGAGGACGACGGGACCTATGCGGCGATAGCAATTCTGAAGATCAACGAGGAGGACTGTAGCTACGGCTTGGCCTTGCCGGTCACCAAGATCTCTACTTTTAAAGTGGCACCGTCATATTCGGGCAACCACTACGGGGAGCTTCTCCTCAAGGCTGTCCTGCAGTCCCACCACGACCACGACGTAGTGAGCGCCTATGTTGAGGTCTGGGACTACCACCAACGCTTGATTGACTTCCTCGGCTTGTTTGGGTATTTCGAAGGTGGCCAGTCGGCGAGGGGCGAAGTTGTATTGGCCAAGGTCTTCCAGCCGCGAGAGGCGTCGCTGAGCCCTCTCGATTTCCACGTTCGTTATGGGCCGCCAGCGGTTGCAAGCGGCGCGTCAGTGTTTGTCATACCGATTCAGGATAATTGGCACAACCAGCTGTTCCCCGAGCGCGCTTCATTCGGAGCTGGTGGTCAGCTTGCGCTACCCGGAATTACCGGACAGACCACCCGCCCCTGGGGAAACGCTCTACGAAAGGCATACCTATGTAACGCGTCAACCAAGCAGATACAGCAGGGTGACGTAATTCTCTTCTACCGTTCCGGGTTCCAGACGGTCGAGGTGATTGGCGTTGTGGAGGACACGCACCGCACGTCTTCACCCGAGGAAGCGTTGAATCTGGTCGGTGGACGGACGGTCTACAGCGCGACTGACATCGAGGCGCTTGCCCGGCACCCATCGCAAGTACTCGTTATCTTGTTCCGCCAGGATCGGGTTATCGACCCACCGTGGACACTGGCCGAACTAGTGTCCAACCGCGTGCTCAGGGCACCACCACAAACCGTTCAAAAGGTGAAGGAGGATGGCACCCAATGGGTTCACCACCAACTGGCAGACAGGTAGTCATGTCTGTCCATCCGCGGTATGCGGAGGCCATCATGGACGGCCGGAAGAAGGTCGAGTTTCGCAAGCGGCCGTTGGCCAGTGACGTGTCCGTGGTGTGGGTGTACGCCACAGCACCAGTTCAACGGATAATCGGCTGCTTCGAGGTAGATGCAACTGTCACCGCGTCACCTGGCAACCTATGGCGTCGATTCGCGAGCGTCGGTTGTATAGACCGGGCTGACTTCGACCGGTACTACGCGGGAAGCAGCGTTGGGTCGGGAATCCGAATTGGAAATGTGATCCGGCTTGAGGAGCCCGCACCTATCCGTGAGCTTCTGCCCTCCGGCGTACCTCCGCAGAGCTTTGCCTATGTCGAGCCAACTGATCCATCGGGACGGCGTGCCCTTGTCGTTGCGGGAGGTTGACCTCATCGAAGTGCACGGTCGGACCAGTCTGGGCGTGAGCGCTACACGCGGCGCGCTTTGCTGGCTGACCATTGGGAAGGATCTGTTATCGCACGCTAATCGCACGGGCCTCGCGCCCCACGTCCTAAAAATGGGCTATGAGCTGCAGAAAAGAGAAGTGCCCCCGGCAGGATTCGAACCTGCGGCCTTCTGCTCCGGAGGCAGACGCTCTATCCCCTGAGCTACGGGGGCGCGGTGCTGAGAACAGCTGCGCCATTGGGCTCCGATAGCGTAGCGCATCAGAAGCGGAACACGGATTCGGGGCGTGAGTGTCCAGACCATAGGATGGACCCCCGTGACCCCCGCCGACCTTGCCGAGCTGCTCAAGGCCACTGCCGCGGCAGTGTTGACCGAACATGACCTGGACACCGCCGCGCTGCCGGCCACCGTCACGGTCGAGCGCCCGCGCAACCCTGAGCACGGCGACTACGCCACCAACATCGCACTGCAGCTGGCCAAGAAGGTCGGCGTCAATCCCCGCGAGCTGGCCGGCTGGCTGGCGACCGCGCTGAGCAGCAGCGATGGCATCGCCGCGGCCGAGGTTGCCGGGCCCGGGTTCGTCAATCTGCGCATCGAGGCGTCCGCGCAGGGCGTCATCATCACCAACGTGCTCAGCGCGGGCGACGCGTACGGCAACTCCGGCGAGCTCGCCGAGAAGATCAACCTCGAATTCGTCTCGGCCAACCCGACCGGCCCGATCCACATCGGCGGTACCCGCTGGGCCGCCGTCGGTGACGCGCTGGGCCGGCTGCTGTCCACGCAGGGCGCCGACGTCACCCGCGAGTACTACTTCAACGACCACGGCGCGCAAATCGACCGGTTCGCGCGGTCGCTGGTCGCCGCGGCCAAAGGCGAGCCGACGCCGGAGGACGGCTACGCGGGCACCTACATCAACGACATCGCCGCGGCCGTGCTGGCCGAGCGGCCCGATGCGCTGAGCCTGCCCGCCGATCAGCAGCAGGAAGCCTTCCGCGAGGTGGGCGTCGACCTGATGTTCACCCACATCAAGGAATCGCTGCACGAGTTCGGCACGGACTTCGACGTCTACACGCACGAGGATTCGATGCACACCTCGGGGCGCGTCGAGCAGGCCATCGCCAAGTTGCGCGAGACCGGCAACATCTACGAAAAGGACGGCGCAACGTGGTTGCGCACCACCGAGTTCGGTGACGACAAGGACCGCGTCGTCATCAAGAGCGACGGCAACCCGGCCTACATCGCCGGCGACCTGGCCTACTACCTCGACAAGCGTCAGCGCGGTTTCGACCTGTGCATCTACATGCTCGGCGCCGACCACCACGGCTACATCGCCCGGCTCAAGGCCGCCGCGGCGGCGCTCGGCGACGACCCGGACAGCGTCGAGGTGCTCATCGGTCAGATGGTCAACCTGGTCCGCGACGGGCAGCCCGTGCGGATGAGCAAGCGGGCGGGCACGGTCATCACGCTCGACGACCTGGTCGAGGCCATCGGCGTGGATGCCGCGCGATACTCGCTGATCCGTTCGTCGGTGGACACCCCCATCGACATCGACCTGGCGCTGTGGTCGAGCGCGTCCAACGAAAACCCGGTCTACTACGTGCAATACGCGCACGCCCGGCTGTCCGCGCTGTCCCGAAACGCCGCCGACCTCGGCGTCACGGCCGACACCGGCCACCTGGATCTGCTCAATCACGACAAAGAGGGCACGCTGATCCGCAACCTCGGCGAGTTCCCGCGCGTGCTGAAAGCCGCTGCGGCGCTGCGGGAACCGCACCGCGTGTGCCGGTATCTGGAGGATCTGGCCGGCGATTACCACCGGTTCTACGACGCCTGCCGGGTGTTGCCGCAGGGCGACGAAGAACCGGGCGAGCTGAACTCCGCGCGGTTGGCGCTGTGCCAGGCCACCCGCCAGGTGATCGCCAACGGTCTGGCCATCCTCGGCGTGACCGCACCGGAGCGGATGTGAGCGCACATCCCGCCGGCCCCCGGCACGCCGACGAGATCCACCACCCGGGAGCGCCCGCACGGCCGCAAACGCCGGAGGAGGTTCTGCTGCTCGCCCCGAATGTGTGGCCCCGCAACCTGGTTCGCGGTGCCGATGGCGTGGTGTCCGTCGCCGGGGTGACGGTCACCGATCTGGCGGCCGAATTCGGCACCCCGCTGTTCGTGATCGACGAGGACGATTTCCGGTCGCGCTGCCGTGACATCGCCGCGGCCTTCGGGGGTGGCGAGTACGTGCACTACGCGACCAAGGCTTTCCTGTGCAGCGAGATCGCGCGCTGGGTCGACCAGGAGGGCCTGTCGCTCGACGTCGCTACGGGTGGCGAACTGGCCGTCGCGTTGCACGCGGGCTTCCCGGCGCAGCGAATCACCATGCACGGCAACAACAAGTCCGTCGAGGAGCTGACGACGGCGGTGAACGCCGGCGTGGGCCACGTGGTGGTGGACTCGCTGATCGAGATCGAGCGCCTGGACGCCATCGCGGGCGCGGCGGGCATCGTCCAGGACGTGCTGGTGCGCGTCACCGTCGGGGTCGAGGCGCACACCCACGAGTTCATCTCCACCGCGCACGAGGATCAGAAGTTCGGGCTGTCGCTGGCCAGCGGAGCCGCGATGGATGCCGTGCGCCGCGTGTTCGCCACCGACAACCTCCGGCTGGTCGGCCTGCACAGCCACATCGGCTCGCAGATCTTCGACGTGGACGGCTTCGAACTGGCCGCCCATCGCGTGATCGGCCTGCTGCGAGACGTGGTTGCCGAATTCGGGGTCGACAAGACCGCGCAGATGTCGATCGTGGATCTCGGTGGGGGACTGGGCATTTCCTACCTGCCCGACGACGACCCACCGCCGATGGACGAGCTGGCCGACAAACTCATGGCCATCGTCCGCAACGAGTCGGCTGCCGTGGGCCTGCCCGCGCCGAAACTGGTGGTGGAGCCCGGTCGGGCCATTGCGGGCCCCGGCACCATCACGCTCTACGAGGTCGGCACCGTCAAGGATGTCGCCATCGGCCCGACGGCACACCGGCGTTACGTCAGCGTCGACGGCGGTATGAGCGACAACATCCGCACCTCCCTGTACGCCGCCGAGTACGACGCCCGGCTGGTGTCGCGGGCCAGCGAGGCCCCCGCTGCACTGGCGAGAATCGTCGGAAAGCACTGCGAGACAGGGGATATCGTCGTCCGCGACACCTGGGTGTCCGACGACATCGCGCCGGGCGACCTGCTCGGTGTAGCTGCGACCGGTGCCTACTGCTATTCGATGTCGAGCCGGTACAACCTGCTCGGTCGCCCAGCGGTGGTAGCGGTCAAGGACGGCCGCGCGCGGCTGGTGTTGCGGCGGGAGACCGTCACCGATCTGTTGAGTCTGGAGGTGAGCGACGTATGAGCGGCAAGAAGTCGATCGGCGTAGCGGTATTGGGTTTGGGCAACGTCGGCAGCGAAGTTGTGCGCATCATCAACGAGAGTGCCCCCGACCTCGAGGCGCGGATCGGTGCGCCCCTGGAGTTGCGCGGCGTCGGCGTGCGCCGGGTGTCCGGCGACCGTGGCATTTCCGCCGATCTGCTCACCGACGACGTCGACGCGCTGGTGTCGCGCGATGACGTCGACATCGTCGTCGAGGTGATGGGCCCGGTCGAGCCCGCCCGCAAGGCCATCCTGTCGGCGCTCGAACAGGGCAAGTCGGTGGTCACCGCCAACAAGGCGCTGATGGCACAGTCCACGGGCGAGTTGGCGCAGGCGGCCGAGAACGCCCGTGTCGACCTGTATTTCGAGGCGGCAGTGGCCGGCGCCATCCCGGTGATCCGTCCGCTGACGCAGTCGCTGGCCGGTGACAGCGTGGTGCGGGTGGCCGGCATCGTCAACGGCACCACCAACTACATCCTGTCCGAGATGGACAGTACCGGAGCGGATTACGCGAGCGCGCTGGCCGACGCCAGCGCACTTGGCTATGCCGAGGCCGATCCCACCGCAGACGTCGAGGGCTATGACGCTGCCGCCAAGGCCGCGATCCTCGCCTCCATCGCGTTCCACACGCGGGTGACCGCCGACGACGTGTACCGCGAGGGCATCACCAAGGTCAGCGCTGAGGACTTCGCATCCGCCCGGGCGCTCGGCTGCACCATCAAGCTGCTGGCGATCTGCGAACGGATCTCCACCGATGAAGGCAAGCAACGGGTTTCGGCACGCGTATACCCGGCCCTGGTCCCGCTGACGCATCCGCTGGCCGCGGTCAACGGCGCGTTCAACGCCGTGGTGGTCGAGGCCGAGGCCGCCGGTCGACTGATGTTCTACGGGCAGGGCGCAGGCGGCGCACCGACCGCCTCGGCGGTGATGGGTGACCTGGTGATGGCCGCGCGCAACCGCGTACAGGGCGGCCGCGGGCCGCGCGAGTCGAAGTACGCCAAGCTCAAGATCGCGCCCATCGGATTCATCCCGACCCGCTACTACGTCAACATGAACGTTGCCGACCGTCCGGGCGTATTGTCCGCGGTCGCAGCCGAATTCAGCAAGCGTGAGGTCAGCATCGCCGAGGTGCGGCAGGAGGGCATGGTCGACGACGAGGGAGCGCCGTGCGGCGCACGCATCGTCGTGGTGACCCACCAGGCGACCGACGCGGCCTTGTCCGAAACCGTCGAGGCCCTCGCCGATCTCGACGTGGTGCAGACCATCAACAGTGTGCTTCGTATGGAAGGAACAGACGCATGAGTACAGCGCAGGCTGTGCACCGGCCGTGGCCGGGGCTGATCGAGGCGTACCGCGCCCGGTTGCCGATCGGTGACGACTGGACGCCGATCACCCTGCTGGAGGGTGGAACCCCACTCATCCACGCCAAGCGGATTTCCGAACAGACCGGCTGCACTGTGCATCTCAAGGTCGAGGGACTCAACCCGACGGGGTCGTTCAAGGACCGCGGCATGACCGTCGCCGTCACCGAATCCGTGGCGCGCGGCCAGCAGGCCGTGCTGTGCGCGTCGACCGGCAACACGTCGGCGTCGGCGGCGGCCTACGCGGCGCGGGCGGGCATCACCTGCGCGGTGCTGGTGCCCCAGGGCAAGATCGCGATGGGCAAGCTCGCCCAGGCGGTCATGCACGGCGCCAAGATCATTCAGGTCGACGGCAACTTCGACGACTGCCTGGAACTGGCGCGCAAACTCACCGCCGACTTCCCGACCATCGCGTTGGTCAACTCGGTCAACCCGTACCGCATCGAGGGGCAGAAGACCGCCGCGTTCGAGATTGTCGACGCGCTGGGCACCGCACCCGACGTGCATGCGCTGCCGGTCGGCAACGCGGGCAACATCACCGCGTACTGGAAGGGCTACAACGAGTACCACCGTGACGGCCTGAGCGATCGGCTGCCCCGCATGCTGGGCACGCAGGCCGCCGGAGCCGCGCCGCTGGTGCTCGGCGAACCCGTCAAGGAACCCGAGACCATCGCCACCGCCATCCGCATCGGTGCTCCGGCGTCGTGGAACACGGCCGTGGAAGCTCAGCAGCAGTCCAACGGGCGGTTCCTGGCGGCCACCGATGAGGAGATCCTCGCGGCGTATCACCTGATCGCACGGACCGAGGGCGTGTTCGTCGAACCCGCGTCGGCGGCCAGCGTCGCCGGCCTGCTCAAGTCCATCGAGGACGGTTGGGTCAAGCGCGGTTCCACCGTGGTGTGCACCGTCACCGGCAACGGGCTCAAGGACCCCGACACGGCGCTGCGGGGCGTGCCGCCGGTTACCCCGGTACCCGTCGACCCGATGGCCGTCGTCGCCAAGCTCGGACTGGTCTGATCTGTGAGCCAAACCCTGCCGGTCGGCATTGCCGCCACCTCCGTCGTCGCCGCATCGAGCGCGAACCTGGGCCCCGGTTTCGACAGCCTGGGCCTGGCGCTGAGCCTGTACGACGAGATCGTGGTCGAGACAACAGAATCCGGCCTCCAGGTGGAGGTCGAAGGGCAGGGTGCCGGCCAGGTGCCGCTGGATGCGACGCATCTGGTGGTCCGCGCGATCGAGGCAGGCCTGCGGGCCACCGGGTACACCGCCCCGGGCTTGATCGTGCGCTGCCGCAACGACATTCCGCATTCCCGCGGACTGGGGTCGTCTGCCGCCGCCGTGGTCGGCGGGCTGGCAGCGGTCAACGGCCTTGTGACACAGGCAGGTTCGGAACCCATGGGGGAGGATCAGCTGATCCAGCTCGCCAGCGAATTCGAGGGCCATCCGGACAACGCCGCAGCCGCGGTGCTCGGCGGCGCCGTGGTGTCCTGGACGGGCGCCCCGCGCGTCAGCGGTGAGCAGCCGCGCTACGCGGCCGCGCAGGTCGAGCTGCATCCCGATATCCGGTTGTTCTCCGCGGTGCCGCAGCAGCGGTCCTCGACCGCCGAGACGCGAGTTCTGCTGCCGGAACAGGTCAGCCACGTCGACGCGCGATTCAACATCAGCCGCGTGGCGTTGCTGGTGGTCGCACTCACCGAGCGTCCCGATTTGCTGATGGACGCCACCGAGGACGTGCTGCACCAACCGCAGCGCGCGGCGGCGATGCCCGCTTCCTCGGAATATCTGGGGATACTGCGACGTTACGGAGTGGCGGCAGTGCTCTCAGGAGCCGGGCCATCCGTGCTCGGTCTGAGCTTCCAAGCTGGTTTACCTGCGGAGGCGTTGCAATACGGCACTGCCAACGGGTTCACGGTGCGCGAGATGTCGGTGGGCGACGGAGTCCGGTGGATGTCGGGTGTTGCAGTCCGCAACTGAGATAACACGCCCCACGTGGGGGTTGCTTGCTTCCCGCCTGAAAGCGGGCTATTCTCGCTGTCGTCCAGCAATCGCAGCGGCTCTGCCTGCGCAGACACTAGGACGACCACCCAAACTTCTTGTGTTCTACTCGTGGACTAACGGGTCGCCGTTCGACGGCAAACCCATGCGATCACCGTTGCGTAGGCGACGGTGCGAGCTACGCGCTCAGCGGTACAGCTGAATGCGTGTCGACCTTTGGGGAACCCTCGCACGACGTAAACAGCGAGGGAAAGAAAGGAAATCCGTGACTGATACGGACCTCTTCACGGCTGATAACAGCAATGACACTGGAGAGCTGTCGAACGCCGTGACGGCAGCGACTCCAGCGGAAACACCGGCTGCTGCGCCCTCCGCGCCCACGTCCGACGCCCGCGCCGCAAACCCGCGGCCTGCCTCGCTGTCGACGATGGTGCTGCCCGAGCTGCGCGCTTTGGCCAAGGAAATCGGTGTCGAGGGCGCGTCGGGTCTGCGCAAGAGTGAGCTGATCGCCGCGATCCGCGCCCATCGGGGCGAGACCAACGGCCGCGGCGGCGCCGCGACCGCCGAGGCCAAGTCCGACACCGAGGCTCCGGCCGAGCAACCGACCCGTCCGCGCCGCGAACGTCGGGGCTCGTCCCGCCAGGCGGGAGCACCGGCCGCCGACGCCGAGCCCGCCAAGCAGGCCGAAGGCGACAAGCCTGCCGAGGTGGAAGCCAAGCCCGCCGAGCAGGAAAAGCCCGCTCAGCAGGAGCAACCCGCCAAGCAGGAGAAGCAGGACCGGCCTGCGCGGCAGGACAGGCAAGACAGGCAAGACAAGAGCGAGAAGCAGGACGCGTCGGACAAGGCGGACACCAAGTCCGCCGACGAGCGCTCTGACCAGCAGGGCGACCAGCAGACCCGGGGTGGGAACGCGGGTGGAAATGCCGGTGAAGACGACGGCGACGGCCGCCAGGGTCGGCGCGGCCGACGCTTCCGGGACCGTCGTCGGCGCGGTGAGCGCGGCGGCGAAGGCGAGAGCGGCGGACGCAACGAGACCGAACTGCGTGAAGACGACGTCGTGCAGCCCGTCGCGGGCATCCTCGACGTCCTCGACAACTACGCGTTCGTCCGGACGTCGGGCTACCTGGCCGGTCCCAACGACGTGTACGTGTCGATGAACATGGTGCGCAAGAACGGCCTGCGCCGCGGTGACGCGGTCACCGGTGCGGTCCGCGTGCCCCGCGAGGGCGAGGGTGGCGGCCAGAATCCGCGGCAGAAGTTCAATCCGCTGGTGCGCCTGGACAGCGTCAACGGTGGTCCGGTCGAGAACGCCAAGAACCGGCCCGATTTCACCAAGCTGACCCCGCTGTACCCGAACCAGCGGCTGCGCCTGGAGACCACGCCCGAGCGTCTCACCACGCGCGTCATCGACCTGATCATGCCGATCGGCAAGGGGCAGCGTGCTCTGATCGTGTCGCCGCCCAAGGCCGGTAAGACCACGATCATGCAGGACATCGCCAACGCGATCACCAAGAACAACCCGGAGTGCCACCTCATGGTGGTGCTCGTCGATGAGCGGCCTGAAGAGGTCACCGACATGCAGCGTTCGGTGAAGGGTGAGGTCATCGCCTCAACCTTCGACCGGCCGCCGTCAGATCACACCCAGGCCGCCGAGCTGGCCATCGAGCGGGCTAAGCGCCTGGTCGAGCAGGGCAAGGACGTCGTCGTGCTGCTCGACTCGATCACCCGGCTGGGCCGCGCGTACAACAACGCGTCGCCGGCTTCGGGCCGCATCCTCTCCGGTGGTGTGGATTCCACCGCGCTGTACCCGCCCAAGCGGTTCCTCGGCGCGGCGCGCAACATCGAGCACGGTGGCTCGTTGACCATCATCGCCACGGCGATGGTCGAAACCGGGTCCACCGGTGACACGGTCATCTTCGAGGAGTTCAAGGGCACTGGTAACGCCGAGCTCAAGCTCGACCGCAAGATCGCCGAGCGCCGGGTCTTCCCGGCCGTCGACGTCAACCCGTCCGGCACCCGTAAGGACGAGCTGCTGCTGTCCCCGGACGAGTTCGCGATCGTGCACAAGCTGCGCCGCGTGCTGTCGGGCCTCGACAGCCATCAGGCCATCGACCTGCTGATGAGCCAGCTGCGCAAGACCAAGAACAACTACGAGTTCCTGGTCCAGGTCTCCAAGACCGCACCGGGCTCGATGGACGTCGACTAGTCCACGGGCCGTACGCACACTGCCCCGCACGCCCAGCGTGTCGGGGCAGCGCGCGTTTCGGGGCTTCCTGAGGGGACTACAGCGCCGGGTCGGCCTTGAGGCCCGGCATCACATACCGGCGCACGTGTAGCAGCACCGCGTCGTAGTCACCGGCGTCGAGCTGTTCGCCAGGCATGGTGGCCAACGAAAGCAATACCCGCGCAACCCATTCCGAAGCCTCTGCGATGTCGGCGTCGGGATGGATCTCGCCGGCGTCGCGGGCGGCGACCAGGTACGGCGACCAGAACGCCGCCAGATCGGGCACCAGGCCCTGCACACCGGCGCCGGCGCACGCGGCGAACTCGTCGGGTTCCTCCATCCGCAGCTTCATCAACAACGCGCCCGGATCGTCGTAGGCCGTGCGGCCATGCCGGACCCCCGCCGCAATCTTCTGGTCGAGGCCGTCGAACTGCGCGAGCATGGCGTGCGCCTCGGACCAGTAGGCCTCGTTGAGCCGCACGATCGCCGCGCCGAGCAGGGTGACCTTGTCGGGGAAGTGGCGGTACAGCCAGCCCCGGGACACGCCGGCGGCCTCGGCAACCTCCGACACCGTGGTCGCCCGGATGCCCTTGGCGCGCAGACAGACTTCTGCCGCGTCGATCAGGCGGTCGCGCACGGTGCGGGGGGCGGTGGTGCTGGTCAACTCCGGCGGCTCCTGGTCGAGACGATCTTCGGTGGTAATGATTGTGCCAAGTACCTGACGCTACCGGCAGACGCCACAGCCGTGGTAGACAGTTTCGAAAAACTGTTCACTAGCCTTGGGGGCGACGAATGGCCGACACACTGCAGCAGCTGCTCGGCGAACGTGCAGATCAGGACGGTATCGCGATCAAATACGGCGATCGCACCTGGACCTGGGCCGAACACATCGCCGAGGCGCGCGCACAGGCCGCGGGCCTGATCGCTGCCGCGGATCCCGTCCGGCCGCTTCATGTCGGCGTGCTCATGGCGAACACCCCCGACATGCTCACGGCCCTGGCCGCCGCGGCCCTGGGTGGCTATGTGCTGTGCGGCATCAACACCACGCGCCGCGGTGAAGGGCTGGCCCGCGACATCGGCAGAGTCGAGTGCCAGATCGTGCTCGTGGACGCGCAGCACCGGGCGCTGCTCGACGGCCTCGACCTTCCGGGCGTCACCGTCATCGACGTATCGGAGACCGCATGGCAGGCCCGCGAACTGGTCCCGTACCGCCAGGTCGGGCCTGATGACACCTTCATGATGATCTTCACCTCGGGTACCAGCGGTGAGCCCAAGGCCGTCGAGGTGGCGCACTCCATCGTGCTGTTCTCGGCCGCGGCGCTGGTCCAGCGCTACGGGCTGACCTCGGCGGACACCTGCTACCTGGCCATGCCGTTGTTCCACTCCAACGGGGTGTACGCGGGCTGGGGAGTCGCGCTGGCCTCCGGTGCGGCGATGGCACCCGCGGCCTTCTCGGCGTCGCGGTTCCTGTCGGACATCCGTCGGTACGGCGCGACGTACATGAACTACGTCGGCAAGCCGCTGGCGTACATCCTGGCCACCCCCGAGCAGCCCGACGATCACGACAATCCGCTGAAGGTGGCGTTCGGCAACGAAGCCGCCGACCGCGACATCGACGAGTTCAGCCGCCGGTTCGGCTGCAGCGTGTGGGACGGATTCGGCTCCACCGAGCTCGCGATCATCATCACCCGCTCCGAGGGCTGCCCCACCGGCAGCGTGGGGAAAGGGTTTCCGGGCGTCGCGATCTACGACCCGGAGACGCTCACCGAATGCGAGGTCGCGCGCTTCGACGACGCCGGTGCGCTGATCAATGCCGACGCGGCCACCGGTGAGCTGGTCAACACCGACGGCAGCGGGATGTTCCGTGGCTACCACAACGACCAGCGCGCCACGGACGAACGCCTCCGGCACGGCATGTACTGGTCGGGTGACCTGGCCTACCGCGACGCCGACGGCTGGATCTATCTCGCCGGCCGGACCGCGGACTGGATGCGGGTCGACGGCGAGAACATCACTGCGGCGCCCATCGAACGAATCCTGTTGCGTCAGCCGGTGATCAACCGGGTCGCGGTCTATCCCGTGCCCGACGAGTTCGTCGGCGACCAGGTGATGGCCGCCATCGTGCTGCGCGACGACCAGCAGCTCACGCCGGAAAAGTTCGGCCGATTCCTCGCCGCCCAACCCGACCTGTCACCCAAATCGTGGCCCCGTTTCGTCTGGCTCGCCGACGATCTTCCGACCACCGCCACCAACAAGATCCTCAAACGCGAGCTGGTCGCCCGCGGGACCGACCCGGCAGGCCGGGTGCTGTGGCAGCGCGACGGAACGACGTACGCGCGCATCTGATCGGCGGGAATAGAGCCTGGCCGGCACGCGTTTAGGCTGCTGGCGGCCGAACTGGCATAATGGACCGCCGACCCTCGGTCCCGGTTCACGTCCACACGTGAGGAGCGCAATCAGCGCCGATCTCGGGCGACCCGGGCCAACGACTGAAGAGGAACCATGAAAACGGGCATTCACCCTGAGTACGTCGAGACCACCGTGCACTGCGGTTGTGGCAACACTTTCACGACGCGCAGCACGAAGAACAGCGGACAGATCGTCGTTGAGGTCTGCTCGCAGTGCCACCCCTTCTACACCGGCAAGCAGAAGATCCTCGACAGCGGCGGCCGTGTGGCCCGCTTCGAGAAGCGCTACGGCAAGCGCAAGCCGGCCGGCGAGAAGGCCGCGGCCGACAAGTAGCTTTGTCGACGACGCCCGATCTGTCGCATTCGCGTCAGATCCGGGCGTCGTTCTCGTTTGAGCAGGCATTCAGAAGGAGGTTGACGTGACAGATAACGCGTCGGCTGTCGAGGTGATCCTCGCCGAGCACGCCGACCTCGAACTACAACTGGCCGATCCAAACTTGCACGCCGACGCGTCGGCTGCCCGCAAGGTCGGACGCCGGTTCGCGCAGATCTCGCCGGTCGTGGCCACGTACCGCAAGTTGGAGGCCGCCCGCGGTGACCTCGAGGCCGCGCGTGAACTCGCCGCCGACGACGCCAGCTTCGCCGCCGAGGTCGACGAACTGACGGCGCGGGTCGCCGAACTCGACACTCAGCTGACCGATCTGCTCGCTCCGCGTGATCCGCACGATGCCGACGACATCGTGCTCGAGGTCAAGTCGGGGGAGGGCGGCGAGGAGTCGGCACTGTTCGCCGCCGACCTGGCCCGCATGTACATCCGCTACGCCGAACGGCACGGCTGGACTGTGACGATGCTCGGCGAAACCACTTCCGACCTGGGCGGATACAAAGACGCCACGTTGTCCATCCGGAGCAAGGGTGATTCGGCCGACGGCGTGTGGGCCCGGTTGAAGTTCGAGGGCGGCGTGCACCGTGTACAGCGTGTCCCGGTCACCGAGTCACAGGGCCGGGTGCACACCTCGGCTGCCGGCGTGCTGGTGTACCCCGAGCCCGAAGAGGTCGAGCAGGTCCAGATCGACGAATCGGATCTGCGCATCGACGTATACCGCTCGTCGGGCAAGGGCGGCCAGGGCGTCAACACCACCGACTCCGCCGTCCGCATCACGCATCTGCCGACCGGCATCGTGGTGACCTGCCAGAACGAGCGCTCGCAGCTGCAGAACAAGGCCCGCGCCATGCAGGTGCTGGCCGCGCGACTGCAGGCGCTGGCCGAGGAACAGGCCGACGCCGACGCCTCGGCGGACCGTGCCAGCCAGATCCGCACGGTGGACCGCAGCGAGCGCATCCGGACATACAACTTCCCCGAGAACCGCATCGCCGATCACCGGATCAACTTCAAGGCGCACAACCTGGACCAGGTGCTCGACGGGGAACTGGACCCCCTGTTCGACGCGCTGGCCGCCGCTGACAAGCAGTCGAGGCTGCAACAGGCATGACCCGGCCCGCCGGGGAAGGCATGACCCGGCCCGCCGGGCACGGCACGACCGACCTGCGCCAGGCCATCCAAACGGCCGCCGACACCCTGGCCGCGGCGGGCATCGACTCGGCGCGCACCGATGCTGAACTGCTGGCGGCGCACGTCGCGGGCACCGACCGCGGCCGTCTGATGCTCATCGACGATCCCGGCGAGACCTTTCACCGGACGTTCGACGCGTTGATCGCGGCACGTGCGCAGCGGGTACCGCTGCAGCATCTGGTGGGTACCGCCGCATTCGGTCCGCTGACGCTGGCCGTCGGTCCGGGCGTGTTCATTCCCCGGCCGGAGACTGAATCGCTGCTGGAGTGGGCAATGAATTTCATTGATACACAAAAGCTTTCGGAATCGCCGGTGATCGTCGACCTCTGTACCGGTTCCGGCGCACTGGCGTTGGCGCTCGCGGCGCACCGCCCGGACGCGCGGGTGCTGGCCATCGACGACTCGGAGACAGCCCTCCAATACACCCGCCGCAACGCGGCGGGCACGCAGGTCGAGGTCCTGGCTGCCGACGTCACAACGCCGGGGTTGTTGCCGGAACTCGACGGCCGGGTCGATCTGCTGGTCGCCAACCCGCCGTACATCCCGGCCGGCGCGGAACTGGATCCCGAGGTGGCCGATCATGATCCGGCGCACGCGTTGTTCGGGGGCGCCGACGGCATGGAGGTGATCGGCCCCATCGTCAGGCTTGCCGCGCGGTGGTTACGCGACGGCGCCGGCTGTGCCGTCGAGCACGACGACACCACCTCGCGTCAGACCGTCGCGATGTTCACCGACGACGGCAGTTTCACGTCCGTCCTGCCACACCGCGACCTGGTCGGACGACCCCGCTTTGTCACAGCCATCCGGGTTGGGAGAAGCTGAGTTCATGGAGCCGAGATGACAACCTTCGACTGCAGTGACTCCACTCAGCGCGCGACGGGCATCGCGTCGGCGATCAGCGCGCTCAAGGGCGGTCGGCTCGTCGTGATGCCGACCGACACCGTCTACGGCATCGGCGCGGACGCCTTCGACCGCGACGCGGTCGGCAGTCTGCTCGCGGCCAAGGGGCGTGGCCGCGATATGCCGGTCGGCGTCCTCGTCGGATCCTGGACCACGATCGATGGCCTGGTCTTCTCGGTGCCCGATGCCGCACGCGAGCTGATCCGGGCGTTCTGGCCGGGCGCGCTGAGCCTGGTGGTGCGCCAGGCGCCGTCGCTGCAATGGGACCTCGGCGACGCCAACGGCAGCGTGATGCTGCGGATGCCGCTTCACCCCGTGGCCATCGAACTGCTGCGTGAGGTCGGGCCGATGGCGGTGTCGAGCGCCAACGTTTCCGGCAGGCCCGCCGCGGTCACTGCCGCTGCCGCGCGCGAGCAACTCGGCGACCTGGTTGAGGTCTACCTCGATGGCGGGCCCGCCGAACGGCAGGCCGCGTCCACCATCGTCGATCTGACCGGTGGGCAGCCGCGCATCCTGCGCGAGGGCCCGATCAGCGCCGACGACATCGCCAGGGTTCTCGGAGTGGAAGCCACGACACTGGCCCCGACACTCACGGAGTGATCTCAGCTTGCTGACGTACGGTGCACCGGTGATCACGGCTGCGGGGCAGATCGATGCCGCGATCCCGACCGGCCTGCTCGCGTTGTCCGACCAAGGGGCCGGGGTGCCGCTGCGGGAGCTGGCGCTGGTCGGCCTGACTGCCGCGATCATCACCTACTTCGCCACCGGCTGGGTCCGGGTCATGGCCATCCGGCTCGGCGCCGTCGCGTATCCGCGGGAACGAGACGTGCACGTGCAGCCGACCCCCCGCATGGGCGGGCTGGCCATGTACGTCGGGGTCGCCTCGGCGGTGCTGTTGGCTTCCCAGCTGCCGGCGTTGACCCGCGGGTTCGTCTACTCGACGGGTATGCCTGCCGTGGTGGTCGCCGGCGGCCTGATCATGGCGATCGGGCTGATCGACGACCGGTGGGGTCTGGACGCGCTGACCAAATTCGCCGGTCAGATCACCGCCGCCAGCGTTCTGGTCACGATGGGTGTGGCCTGGAGCGTGCTCTACATCCCGATCGGGGGAGTGGGCACGATAGTGCTCGACCAGGTGTCGTCGATCCTGCTCACGCTGGCGCTGACCGTCTCGATCGTGAACGCGATGAACTTCGTCGACGGGCTCGACGGTCTGGCAGCCGGCCTCGGGTTGATCACCGCGCTCGCCATCTGCGTCTTCTCGGTCGGTCTGCTGCGTGACCACGGCGGCGACGTGCTGTTCTACCCGCCCGCGGTGATCTCCGTCGTGCTGGCGGGCGCCTGCCTGGGCTTTCTGCCGCACAACTTCCACCGCGCCAAGATCTTCATGGGCGACTCGGGGTCCATGTTGATCGGGCTCATGCTGGGCGCCGCCTCGACCACCGCGGCGGGCCCGATCTCCCAGAATGCCTACGGTGCCCGCGACGTGTTCGCCCTGATGTCGCCGTTCCTGTTGGTCATCGCAGTGATGTCTGTGCCTGCGCTGGACATGTTGCTGGCCATCGTGCGCCGCACCCGCGCCGGGCGCAGCCCGTTCAGCCCCGACAAGATGCATCTGCACCACCGGTTATTGCAGATCGGGCACTCGCACCGGCGCGTGGTGCTACTCATCTACCTATGGGTGGGCATCGTCGCCTTCGGCGCGGCCAGCACGATTTTCGTCGACCCGCGCTACACCGGCGCGGTGATGGCGGCGGCCATTCTGGTTGCGATCGTGGTCACACTTATCCCGCTGTTGCGCCGCGGTCCCGATGGGCGGGAACCGCAGCTCGACGATCAGTACGACGAAAAGTAGTAGAGCCCCTACCATGTGGTACGGTGCTGGCAGAACCCGAAAAACCTCACGGGTTGCCGGCCCGGCCCATCGGTCCCGAAAAGCCGATCGGCGCCGAATAACGACCGACAAAGGGAGCTACCCCTTGGGTGATTCCAGCGCGCCCGTCGCCCTTCGATACGCTCGTCGGGCACATTCAGGACTTTGCCAGGTAAAAGCTGTACAGGGATTGGGGTGAAGCAGTGACGACACCAGCGCAAGATGCGCCGTTGGTGTTCCCGTCGGTGGCGTTTCGGCCACTGCGGCTCCTGATCATCTGCGTGGCACTGACCGGCGTTGCCGTCGTGGCCGCCGCGTTCACCGGACACGTCTTGTTCGGAGTGTTCTTCGGCGTCGGCCTCGGCCTCGGCCTGATCAATGCGTTGCTGGTGCGGCACGCGGTGGAGTCGATCACCGCGGAGGAGCACCCGCTCAAGAAGAAGATGGCGGTCAACTCCGCCACCCGGCTGCTGATCATCACCGCGATCGCGCTCGCGATCGCCTTCTTCTTCAAGAACTCGGGCGGCATCGCGGTGCTGTTCGGGTTGGCGATCTTCCAGGCACTGCTGGTGATGTCCACCAGCTTCCCGGTGCTCAAGAAGATCCGCACCGACGGCCTTGACGCCGTCGATACCTCTGGCACGGATTCGAAGGGTTGAGCTGACACCAGATGACCGAGACTGTTTCTGCCGCAGCGATCCACGTCGGCCACCACGAAGAAGTGCAATGGCTGGGGATGACGTTCAACATTGACACGATCACCGCAACCGCGGTCGCCGCCGTCATCGTCATCGCGCTGGCGTTCTTCCTGAAGGCCAAGGTCACCTCCACCGGGGTTCCCGGCGGTGTGCAGCTGTTCTTCGAAGCCATCACCATCCAGATGCGTCAGCAGATCGAGAGCGCGATCGGTATGAAGATCGCTCCGTTCGTGCTGCCGCTCGCGGTCACCATCTTCGTGTTCATCCTGGTGTCCAACTGGCTGTCGGTGCTGCCCGTGCAGTTCGGCGGGCCCGACGGCGCGGCGTCCGAACTGCTGGCCCCGCCGGCCTCGGACATCAACTACGTGCTGGCCCTGGCCCTCTTCGTATTCCTCTGCTACCACGCGGCCGGCATCTGGCGGCGCGGTCCGTTCGGACACCTGAAGAAGCTGGTCAAGGGCCACGTCGCGGTGCTGGCGCCGATCAACATCGTCGAAGAGATCGCCAAGCCCGTCTCGCTGTCTCTCCGACTTTTCGGCAACATGTTCGCCGGCGGCATCCTGGTCGCGCTGATCGCCATGTTCCCCTGGTACATCCAGTGGGCGCCGAACGCCATCTGGAAGACCTTCGACCTCTTCGTCGGTCTGATCCAGGCCTTCATCTTCGCCCTGCTGACCATTCTGTACTTCAGCCAGTCCATGGAACTGGACCACGACGAACACTGACCTGCCAGTACCACAACAGACCCTGGTGGCATCGCTACCAGTTACCAAGGAGGAATAAGGAATGACCGACCCCACCATCGTTGCCGGTGCCCTCATCGGCGGCGGTCTGATCATGGCCGGTGGCGCTATCGGTGCCGGTATCGGTGACGGTATCGCCGGTAACGCGCTGATCTCCGGTATCGCGCGCCAGCCGGAGGCACAGGGCCGCCTGTTCACCCCGTTCTTCATCACCGTCGGTCTGGTCGAGGCCGCGTACTTCATCAACCTGGCATTCATGGCGCTGTTCGTGTTTGCGACCCCGGGCGCTTCGTAATCCAGCGTGATGGAACAACTGAGCGCAACGATCCTGGCGTCCAGCCAGGCGGCTGAAGAAGGCGGCGGGGGTCAGAGCAACTTCCTGATCCCCAACGGCACCTTCTTCGTCGTGCTGCTCATCTTCTTGATCGTGCTTGGCGTGATCGGGAAATGGGTGGTGCCGCCGATCAGTAAGGTCCTGGCGGAGCGGGAAGCGATGCTGGCCAAGACCGCCGCGGACAACCGCAAGTCGGCCGAGCAGGTTGCGGCCGCACAGGCCGACTACGACGCGGCGATGGCGGGGGCTCGCACCGAGGCTTCGGCCATTCGGGACGAAGCTCGCGCAGCTGGCCGCTCGGTTGTCGACCAGAAGCGTGCCGAAGCCAGCGGTGAGGTAGCCGCAACCGTTCGCGACGCAGACCAGCAACTGTCTGCGCAGGGTGCCGCCGCGCGGTCCGATCTCGAGTCGTCGGTAGACGGCCTGTCGGCCACGCTGGCCAGTCGCATCCTCGGCGTCGACGTGAAACCAGGTGGGACGCAGTAGATGGAAATCTTCATCGGACAGCTGATCGGCTTCGCGGTCATCGCTTACATCATCTGGCGGTTCGTGGTACCGCCGGTGAAGGCGCTGATGGCCAAGCAGCAGGAAGCAGTACGCACCGCACTCGCGGAGAGCGCGGAGGCGTCGAAGAAGCTCGCCGACGCCGATGCCATGCACGCCAAGGCGCTCGCGGATGCCAAGGCCGAGTCGGGCAAGGTCACCGACGAGGCCCGGCACGATTCCCAGCGGATCACCGCGCAGCTCGCCGAGCAGGCAGGCGCGGAGGCAGAGCGCATCAAAGCCCAAGGCGCACAACAGATTCAGCTAATGCGCCAGCAGCTCATCCGCGGCCTGCGCAACGGTCTGGGCGAGGAGTCCGTGGCCAAGGCCGACTCATTGGTCCGGGCACACGTCGCTGACCCGGCCGCGCAGTCTGCCACGGTGGATCGCTTCCTGGACCAGCTGGACCAGATGGCTCCGTCGAGCGCGGTGATCGACACCGCCGCGACCTCCACACTGCGGGCCGCCAGCCGTGAGTCGTTGGCCACCCTGGTCGACAAGTTCGACTCGGTTGCCGGTGGTCTCGACGCCGCCGGGCTGACCACGCTGGCCGACGAGTTGGCCGCCGTGGCCAAGCTGCTGCTGTCGGAGTCGGTGCTCAACCGGCATCTCGCCGAACCCACCGACGATCCCGCGGCGAAGGCACGTCTGGTCGACACACTGCTGTCGGGCAAGGTGGGCGCGACGACGCTGGACCTGGTGCGGACCGCTGCGTCGCAGCGTTGGTCGACGGAAGGCAACCTGGTCGACGGCATCGAGCATGCCGCCCGCCTGGCACTGCTGAAGCGGGCCGAGGTCGCCGGTGAGGTCGACGAGGTCGAGGACCAGCTGTTCCGGTTCGGCCGCGTCTTGGATGCCCAGCCGCGTCTGTCCACTCTGCTGAGTGACTACACCGCCCCGGCGGACGGTCGGATCGCCCTGCTCGACAAGGTGATCACGGGCAATGCCGGTGTGAACAGCACCGCGGCGGCTCTGCTGGCCCAGACCGTGGGCCTGCTCCGCGGCGAGCGCGCCGACGAGGCCGTCATCGACCTCGCGGAGCTTGCCGTCGCGCGGCGCGGCGAGGTGGTCGCGCACGTCACGGCCGCCGCTGAACTCAGTGACACGCAGCGCAACCGCCTGACCGCAGTGCTCACCCGGATCTACGGGCACCCGGTCTCCGTCCAGCTGCATGTCGACCCGAATCTCCTCGGTGGGCTCTCCATCACCGTCGGCGACGAGGTCATCGACGGCACCATCTCGTCACGACTGGCTGCGGCCGCAACCGGCTTGCCGGACTGACGAGCGCTTGCGCGAGGAAGCGACAGGCCTCGCCCCGAACGACACGAACGACCCCAGGAACTAGGTAGGAAGACGAAAAACCATGGCAGAGTTGACAATCTCGGCTGCTGATATCGAAGGTGCCATCGAGGACTACGTATCCTCGTTTTCCGCCGACACCGAGCGTGAAGAGATCGGCACCGTCATCGACGCCGGCGACGGCATCGCCCACGTCGAGGGCCTGCCCTCGGTGATGACCCAGGAACTCCTCGAGTTCCCCGGCGGCGTCCTCGGCGTCGCGCTCAACCTCGACGAGCACAGCGTTGGTGCCGTCATCCTGGGTGAGTTCGAAAAGATCGAAGAGGGCCAGCAGGTCAAGCGCACCGGGGAGGTGCTGTCGGTTCCGGTCGGCGACGCCTTCCTGGGCCGCGTCATCAACCCGCTGGGCCAGCCGATCGACGGCCAGGGCGACATCGCCGCCGAGACCCGCCGCGCTCTCGAGCTGCAGGCCCCCTCGGTGGTTCAGCGTCAGGGCGTCGGCGAGCCACTGCAGACCGGCATCAAGGCCATCGACGCCATGACGCCGATCGGCCGTGGCCAGCGCCAGCTGATCATCGGCGACCGCAAGACCGGCAAGACCGCGGTCTGCGTCGACACCATCCTCAACCAGCGCGAAGCCTGGGAGACCGGTGACCCCAAGCAGCAGGTGCGCTGCGTGTACGTCGCGGTCGGCCAGAAGGGCACCACCATCGCCAGCGTGAAGCGCGCGCTGGAAGAGGGTGGCGCGATGGAGTACACCACCATCGTCGCGGCCCCGGCTTCCGATTCCGCCGGCTTCAAATGGCTTGCGCCGTACACCGGTTCGGCCATCGGCCAGCACTGGATGTACGACGGCAAGCACGTGCTGATCGTCTTCGACGACCTCACCAAGCAGGCCGAGGCCTACCGTGCCATCTCCCTGCTGCTGCGCCGCCCGCCGGGCCGTGAGGCCTACCCGGGTGATGTCTTCTACCTGCACTCCCGTCTGCTGGAGCGTTGCGCGAAGCTGTCCGACGAGCTCGGCGGCGGTTCGATGACGGGTCTGCCGATCATCGAGACCAAGGCCAACGACATCTCGGCCTACATCCCGACCAACGTCATCTCCATCACCGACGGCCAGTGCTTCCTGGAGTCCGACCTGTTCAACCAGGGTGTGCGACCGGCCGTCAACGTCGGTGTGTCGGTGTCCCGCGTCGGTGGCGCCGCGCAGATCAAGGCGATGAAAGAGGTCGCCGGCTCGCTGCGTCTGGATCTGTCGCAGTACCGCGAGCTGGAGGCCTTCGCGGCCTTCGCCTCTGACCTGGACGCGGCGTCCAAGGCTCAGCTGGACCGTGGTGTGCGCCTGGTCGAGCTGCTCAAGCAGGCCCAGTACAGCCCGATGGCAGTCGAGGATCAGGTCGTCGCGATCTTCCTCGGCACCCAGGGTCACCTGGATTCGGTTCCCGCCGAGGATGTTTCACGCTTCGAGACCGAGTTCCTGGAGCACGTGAAGGCCAGCCACTCCGAGATCCTCACCGGCATCAAGGAGTCCAAGAAGCTCTCCGAGGAAGCCGAGGAGAAGCTCGTTTCGGTCATCAACGACTTCAAGAAGGGCTTCGCGGCATCCGACGGCAGCTCGGTGGTCGTCTCCGAATCCGACGCCGATGCGCTGGATCCCGAGGACCTGGAGAAGGAATCCGTCAAGGTCCGCAAGCTGGCTCCGAAGAAGAACTAGGTAATCAATGGCAGCCACACTTCGCGAGCTACGCGGTCGTATCCGCTCCGCCTCGTCGATCAAGAAGATCACGAAGGCCCAGGAGCTGATCGCCACGTCGCGGATCGCCAAGGCGCAGGCCCGGGTCGACGCGGCCCGGCCCTACGCCACGGAGATCACCAACATGCTCACCGAACTCGCCGGTGCCAGCGCGCTGGATCATCCGCTGCTCGTGGAGCGGCCCGATCGCAAGCGGGCCGGCGTGCTGGTGGTGTCCTCGGACCGTGGCCTCTGCGGCGGGTACAACGCCAACGTGCTGCGGCGCGCCGAAGAGCTGTTCTCGCTCCTGCGGGACGAGGGCAAGAACCCGGTGCTGTACGTGGTCGGTCGGAAAGCCTTGGGCTACTACAACTTCCGGCAACGTACCGTGACAGAGTCGTGGACCGGCTTCTCCGAGCGGCCGACCTACGAGGACGCCAAGGAGATCGCCGACACCCTGGTGACGGCGTTCATGGCCGGAGCCGACGACGAAGGTGACGAGCCGGGCGCCGATGGCATCCTGGGCGTCGACGAATTGCACATCGTGTCCACCGAGTTCCGGTCGATGCTTTCGCAGACCGCGGTGGCACTGCGGATCGCACCGATGGTGGTCGAATACGTGGGTGAGCCGGAAACCGGTCCGCACACGCTGTATTCGTTCGAACCCAACGCCGAGACGCTGTTCGACGCGCTGCTGCCGCGGTACATCGCGACCCGCGTGTACGCGGCGCTGCTCGAGGCCGCCGCCTCGGAGTCGGCGTCTCGCCGCCGTGCCATGAAGTCGGCCACCGACAACGCCGACGATCTGATCAAGGCGCTCACGCTGGCGGCCAACCGCGAGCGCCAGGCTCAGATCACCCAGGAAATCAGCGAAATCGTCGGCGGCGCCAACGCGCTGGCTGACGCCAGCAAGTAGAGCCCCCGTCGAGAGCTAGAGAAGCGAAGAGAAGAAATGACTGCAGCCGTAGACACCAAGACCGCGGGTCGCGTTGTCCGTATCACCGGCCCGGTGGTGGACGTCGAGTTTCCACGTGGCGCCGTACCTGACCTGTTCAATGCGCTGCACGCCGACATCAGCTTCGGCGCGCTGGCCAAGACCCTGACGCTCGAGGTCGCTCAGCACCTCGGCGACAACCTGGTGCGCTGCATCTCCATGCAGCCCACCGACGGCCTGGTGCGTGGCACCGAGGTGTCGGACACCGGCGCGTCCATCTCGGTGCCCGTCGGTGACGGCGTCAAGGGCCACGTGTTCAACGCCCTCGGCGACTGCCTCGACGATCCGGGCTACGGCAAGGACTTCGAGCACTGGTCCATCCACCGCAAGCCGCCGGCCTTCGCCGACCTGGAGCCCCGCACCGAGATGCTGGAGACCGGTCTGAAGGTCGTCGACCTGCTGACCCCGTACGTGCGCGGTGGCAAGATCGCGCTGTTCGGTGGTGCCGGCGTGGGCAAGACGGTTCTGATCCAGGAGATGATCAACCGTATCGCCCGCAACTTCGGCGGTACCTCGGTGTTCGCCGGCGTCGGTGAGCGCACCCGTGAGGGCAACGACCTGTGGGTCGAGCTCGCGGACGCGAACGTCCTCAAGGACACCGCGCTGGTGTTCGGCCAGATGGACGAGCCGCCAGGCACCCGTATGCGCGTCGCCCTGTCGGCCCTGACCATGGCCGAGTTCTTCCGCGACGAGCAGGGCCAGGACGTGCTGCTGTTCATCGACAACATCTTCCGGTTCACCCAGGCCGGTTCCGAGGTCTCGACCCTGCTGGGTCGTATGCCTTCGGCCGTGGGTTACCAGCCGACGCTGGCCGACGAGATGGGTGAACTGCAGGAGCGCATCACCTCGACCCGTGGTCGGTCCATCACCTCGATGCAGGCCGTGTACGTGCCCGCCGACGACTACACCGACCCGGCGCCGGCCACCACGTTCGCCCACCTGGACGCCACCACCGAGCTTTCTCGTGCGGTGTTCTCCAAGGGCATCTTCCCGGCGGTGGACCCGCTGGCTTCCTCCTCGACGATCCTGCACCCCAGCGTCGTCGGCGACGAGCACTACCGCGTCGCCCAGGAAGTCATCCGGATCCTGCAGCGCTACAAGGACCTTCAGGACATCATCGCCATCCTCGGTATCGACGAGCTGTCGGAAGAGGACAAGGTGCTGGTGTACCGCGCCCGCAAGATCGAGCGCTTCCTGAGCCAGAACATGATGGCCGCTGAGCAGTTCACCGGCCAGCCAGGCTCGACCGTGCCGCTCAAGGAGACCATCGAGGCCTTCGACAAGCTGGCCAAGGGCGAGTTCGACCACCTGCCCGAGCAGGCGTTCTTCCTCATCGGTGGTCTCGACGACCTGGCGAAGAAGGCCGAGAGCCTCGGCGCCAAGCTGTGATGAGCGCCTCTTCCCCTCGAAAGGTGGTGTGACGTGGCGGAATTGCACGTCGAGATCGTCGCCGTGGAGCGCGAGCTGTGGTCGGGTGACGCGACGTTCGTGTTCACCCGTACCACCGCGGGCGAGATCGGCATCCTGCCACGGCACATCCCACTGGTCGCCCAACTCGTCGACGACGCCATGGTGCGCGTCGAACGCGAGGGCGAGGACGACCTGCGGATCGCCATCGACGGTGGCTTTCTGTCGGTGACAGAGGAGGCCGTCCGGGTCCTGGTCGAAAACGCTCAGCTGGAATCCGAGATCGATGCCGAGGCGGCCAAGCGGGATTCCGAATCCGATGACGAGGCAACTGCGGCATGGGGCCGGGCGCGGCTGCGCGCCCTAGGCCAGATCGACTGATATGCCGATGAGCGCGTCCATGATCGGCATGGTCGCGCTGGTCTGTGTGCTGCTACTGGCAGTATCTGCGCTGTCCTACCGACTCTGGAAATTACGCCAGGTCGGTGGGACAGCTGCTATTTTGCGGGATTATCCCGCGGTCGGCGGCCACGGCTGGCGGCACGGAGTCATGCGTTACCGCGGCGGTGAAGCCGGCTTCTACCGGTTGTCGAGTATGCGGTGGTGGCCCGATCGCCGGCTCAGTCGGCGGGGCCTTGAGGTGGTGTCGCGACGAACCCCGCGCGGCGATGAGTTCGACATCATGACTTCCGAGATCGTCGTGCTCGAACTCCGTGACATCAGCCCCGAACGCCGCCAGGGCTACGAGATCGCTCTCGATCGGGGAGCTCTGACTGCCTTCACGTCGTGGCTGGAGTCGCGGCCGTCGCCGCGTGCGCGCCGCCGCAGTTATTGACGCTGGCCTGGCTTCCACAGCACGTCGCCATCCGGGTTGGCGACTCGGGACAGGATGAACAGCAGGTCGGACAGCCGGTTGAGGTACTTCGCCGGCAGGATGCTCACACCGTCGCCGTGCTCTGCGACCGCGGTCCAGGCCGATCGTTCCGCTCGCCGGGCCACGGTCCGTGCCACATGCAGCAGTGCGGAGAGCGGTGAGCCGCCCGGCAAGATGAACGAATTCAGTGCAGGCAGTGGCTCGTTGAACTCATCGCACCAGCGTTCCAGCCGGTCGATGTAGTCCTGCGTGATCCGCAGTGGCGGATATTTCGGGTTCTCCACCACCGGGGTGGACAGGTCGGCGCCGGCGTCGAACAGATCGTTCTGGATCTGCCGCAGAACAGCCAGCAGTTCGTCGCCGGGTTGCCCCATGGCGATCGCAACGCCGATGGCGGCGTTGGCTTCGTCACAATCTGCGTACGCGATCAGCCTCGCGTCGTTCTTCGCGACCCGGCTGAAATCGCTGAGGCCGGTGGTGCCGTCGTCACCGGTGCGGGTGTAGATGCGGGTGAGGTGAACAGCCATGTGGGAACCGTACCGGGCTCAACATCCACCACGGCATTCTGAGAGAGCTTTCTGAATCTCACTCGGTGGCCGCTTAAACTAACCCGCGTGAGCGAGCGATTCGTGGTGACCGGCGGAAACCGGTTGTCGGGCGAAGTTGCTGTCAGCGGAGCGAAGAACAGCGTGCTGAAGTTGATGGCAGCCGCGCTGCTGGCGGAGGGCACCAGCACGATCACCAACTGCCCGGACATCCTGGATGTGCCGTTGATGGCGGAGGTGTTGCGTGGCCTGGGCGCCACCGTCGAGTTGAACGGTGGGACGGTTCGGATCACGTCTCCCGACGAACTCAAGTACGACGCAGACTTCGCCGCGGTCAGACAGTTCCGAGCTTCGGTCTGCGTCCTCGGCCCGCTGGTCGGGCGGTGCAAGAAGGCCCGGGTCGCGTTGCCCGGCGGCGACGCCATCGGTTCGCGTCCGCTGGACATGCATCAGTCGGGACTGCGGCAGCTCGGTGCGCGATGCAGCATCGAACACGGCTGCGTGGTGGCCGAGGCAGATCATCTGCGCGGTGCCGAGATCCAACTGGAGTTCCCCTCGGTGGGTGCGACCGAGAACATCCTGATGGCGGCGGTTTTGGCAGAGGGCGTCACGACGATCCACAACGTGGCGCGCGAACCGGACATCGTCGACATCTGCGCGATGCTCAACCAGATGGGCGCCCAGGTCAGTGGGGCGGGTACGTCGACGTTGACCATCACCGGCGTCGACCGGCTGTACCCCACGGAACATCGGGTGATCGGCGATCGCATCGTCGCCGCGACGTGGGGGATTGCGGCAGCGATGACGCGCGGCGACATATCCGTGACCGGCGTCGATCCGCAGCACCTGCAGTTGGTGCTGCACAAACTGCACGACGCAGGCGCGACTGTCACCCAGAACGACGACGGTTTCCGGGTGGTCCAGTACGAGCGGCCGAAGGCCGTGAACGTCGCGACGCTGCCGTTCCCCGGATTCCCGACCGACCTGCAGCCGATGGCGATAGGGCTGGCGTCGATCGCCGATGGCACCTCGATGATCACCGAGAACGTCTTCGAGGCGCGGTTTCGTTTCGTCGAGGAGATGATCCGGCTCGGGGCAGATGCACGGACCGACGGACATCATGCGGTGATCCGTGGAATCCCGCAGCTGTCGAGCGCGCCCGTGTGGTCGTCGGACATCCGTGCCGGCGCAGGTCTGGTCCTCGCCGGCCTGGTCGCGGACGGAGATACCGAGGTCCACGACGTTTTTCACATCGATCGCGGCTACCCGTTGTTCGTCGAGAACTTGATCAGCCTGGGCGCTGAGATCGAGCGGGTAAGCTAGTCGAGTCGGCCGCAGTTGGGCCGAAACGCCTCTGACCTGGGCATTTGACTCTCGGTGGCGGATAGTTCTAATCTAGTCGAGTTGCCCCGGCAGCGGGGAGACAAAAAGCCGCTTGACTTTCTGACGAAGATGGTTTAAGCTGGCAGGGTTGCCCTAAAGGGGCCAACTCGAAACAATCTGGTCTGTTGTTTGAGAACTCAATAGTGTGTTTGGTGGTTTTTGTTTGTTGTTTTTGGTTGCATTCTTTTTCCCGTTTAGGGTGTGACCTTTTGTTTTTTTGGATGCCGGTTTTTGGTGTCTGTTGTTTGTGATCGGATTTTTCTGAATGTGAATTCTTTCGGGTTTTGTCCCGGGGTTTTTGTTTGGAGAGTTTGATCCTGGCTCAGGACGAACGCTGGCGGCGTGCTTAACACATGCAAGTCGAACGGAAAGGCCCTTCGGGGTGCTCGAGTGGCGAACGGGTGAGTAACACGTGGGTGATCTGCCCTGCACTTTGGGATAAGCCTGGGAAACTGGGTCTAATACCGGATAGGACCATGGCCTTCATGGGTTGTGGTGGAAAGCTTTTGCGGTGTGGGATGGGCCCGCGGCCTATCAGCTTGTTGGTGGGGTAATGGCCTACCAAGGCGACGACGGGTAGCCGGCCTGAGAGGGTGACCGGCCACACTGGGACTGAGATACGGCCCAGACTCCTACGGGAGGCAGCAGTGGGGAATATTGCACAATGGGCGCAAGCCTGATGCAGCGACGCCGCGTGGGGGATGACGGCCTTCGGGTTGTAAACCTCTTTCAGCACAGACGAAGCGTGAGTGACGGTATGTGCAGAAGAAGCACCGGCCAACTACGTGCCAGCAGCCGCGGTAATACGTAGGGTGCGAGCGTTGTCCGGAATTACTGGGCGTAAAGAGCTCGTAGGTGGTTTGTCGCGTTGTTCGTGAAAACTCACAGCTTAACTGTGGGCGTGCGGGCGATACGGGCAGACTGGAGTACTGCAGGGGAGACTGGAATTCCTGGTGTAGCGGTGGAATGCGCAGATATCAGGAGGAACACCGGTGGCGAAGGCGGGTCTCTGGGCAGTAACTGACGCTGAGGAGCGAAAGCGTGGGGAGCGAACAGGATTAGATACCCTGGTAGTCCACGCCGTAAACGGTGGGTACTAGGTGTGGGTTTCCTTCCTTGGGATCCGTGCCGTAGCTAACGCATTAAGTACCCCGCCTGGGGAGTACGGCCGCAAGGCTAAAACTCAAAGGAATTGACGGGGGCCCGCACAAGCGGCGGAGCATGTGGATTAATTCGATGCAACGCGAAGAACCTTACCTGGGTTTGACATGCACAGGACGCTGGTAGAGATATCAGTTCCCTTGTGGCCTGTGTGCAGGTGGTGCATGGCTGTCGTCAGCTCGTGTCGTGAGATGTTGGGTTAAGTCCCGCAACGAGCGCAACCCTTGTCCTATGTTGCCAGCGGGTTATGCCGGGGACTCGTAGGAGACTGCCGGGGTCAACTCGGAGGAAGGTGGGGATGACGTCAAGTCATCATGCCCCTTATGTCCAGGGCTTCACACATGCTACAATGGCCGGTACAAAGGGCTGCGATACCGTGAGGTGGAGCGAATCCTTTCAAAGCCGGTCTCAGTTCGGATCGGGGTCTGCAACTCGACCCCGTGAAGTCGGAGTCGCTAGTAATCGCAGATCAGCAACGCTGCGGTGAATACGTTCCCGGGCCTTGTACACACCGCCCGTCACGTCATGAAAGTCGGTAACACCCGAAGCCGGTGGCCTAACCCCTTGTGGGAGGGAGCCGTCGAAGGTGGGATCGGCGATTGGGACGAAGTCGTAACAAGGTAGCCGTACCGGAAGGTGCGGCTGGATCACCTCCTTTCTAAGGAGCACCACGAGAGGCATCCTCTATTGGGGAGGGTGTGAGCCGTGAGGAACCTGTCTGGTTGTAGTGACCGGGGTTTGGTGCAACAACAAACTTGGCGTGGGATGCGGGAAAGCATCTGCGGAAAATCATCGGACACACTATTGGGCTTTGAGACAACAGGCCCGCGGTCCTGTCCCGTTGGGGGCAGGGGGTGTGTTGTTGCCCTGCTTTGGTGGTGGGGTGTGGTGTTTGATTTGTGGATAGTGGTTGCGAGCATCTAGCGCGCAAGAATGTGGCATCTGCCTTTGGGTGGGTGTTGTTGTTGTGTGTTGATGTGCAATTTCTTTTGAAACTCATTTTTGGTTTTTGTGTTGTAAGTGTTTAAGGGCGCATGGTGGATGCCTTGGCACTGGGAGCCGATGAAGGACGTGGGAGGCTGCGATATGCCTCGGGGAGCTGTCAACCGAGCGTGGATCCGAGGATGTCCGAATGGGGAAACCCGGCACGAGTGATGTCGTGTCACCCAACGCTGAATACATAGGCGTTGGGGGGGAACGCGGGGAAGTGAAACATCTCAGTACCCGTAGGAAGAGAAAACAATGGTGATTCCGTGAGTAGTGGCGAGCGAAAGCGGAGGATGGCTAAACCGTATGCATGTGATACCGGGTAGGGGTTGTGTGTGCGGGGTTGTGGGACCCATCTTTCTGGGGCTACCTCCTCAGAGGGCAGTGAGAAAATGTTGTGGTTAGCGGAAGTGGCTTGGGATGGCCTGCCGTAGACGGTGAGAGCCCGGTACGTGAAAACCCGACGTCTGTCTTGATGGTGTTCCCGAGTAGCAGCGGGCCCGTGAAATCTGCTGTGAATCTGCCGGGACCACCCGGTAAGCCTGAATACTTCCCAGTGACCGATAGCGGATGAGTACCGTGAGGGAATGGTGAAAAGTACCCCGGGAGGGGAGTGAAATAGTACCTGAAACCGTGCGCTTACAATCCGTCAGAGCCTTCGACTGTGTCGTGGGGTGATGGCGTGCCTTTTGAAGAATGAGCCTGCGAGTCAGGGACATGTCGCGAGGTTAACCCGGGTGGGGTAGCCGCAGCGAAAGCGAGTCTGAATAGGGCGTATCCATCCCGTTGGGGTTGGTGTAGTGGTGTGTTCTGGACCCGAAGCGGAGTGATCTACCCATGGCCAGGGTGAAGCGCGGGTAAGACCGTGTGGAGGCCCGAACCCACTTAGGTTGAAGACTGAGGGGATGAGCTGTGGGTAGGGGTGAAAGGCCAATCAAACTCCGTGATAGCTGGTTCTCCCCGAAATGCATTTAGGTGCAGCGTCACATGTTTCTTGTTGGAGGTAGAGCTACTGGATGGCCGATGGGCCCTACTAGGTTACTGACGTCAGCCAAACTCCGAATGCCGACAAGTCCAAGAGTGTGGCAGTGAGACGGCGGGGGATAAGCTCCGTGCGTCGAGAGGGAAACAGCCCAGATCGCCGGCTAAGGCCCCTAAGCGTGTGCTAAGTGGAAAAGGATGTGCAGTCGCGAAGACAACCAGGAGGTTGGCTTAGAAGCAGCCACCCTTGAAAGAGTGCGTAATAGCTCACTGGTCAAGTGATTGTGCGCCGATAATGTAGCGGGGCTCAAGCACACCGCCGAAGCCGCGGCAACGACCTTGTGTCGTTGGGTAGGGGAGCGTCCTGCGTCCGGTGAAGCCGCCGAGTGATCGAGTGGTGGAGGGTGTGGGAGTGAGAATGCAGGCATGAGTAGCGAATAGGCAAGTGAGAACCTTGCCCGCCGAAAGACCAAGGGTTCCTGGGCCAGGCCAGTCCGCCCAGGGTGAGTCGGGACCTAAGGCGAGGCCGACAGGCGTAGTCGATGGACAACGGGTTGATATTCCCGTACCCGTGTGTGTGCGTCCCTGATGAATCAGAGGTACTAACCACCCAAAAGGTGGTCCATCAATCCCTTCGGGGTGCGAGGATCGCTGGCTGCGTGGGACCTTCTTTGGTAGTAGTCAAGCGATGGGGTGACGCAGGAAGGTAGCCGTACCGGTCAGTGGTAATACCGGGGTAAGCCTGTAGGGAGGAACGTAGGTAAATCCGCGTTTCGTTGATCCTGAGAGGTGATGCATAGCCGAGTGAGGCGAATTCGGTGATCCTATGCTGCCAAGAAAAGCCTCTAGCGAGGACATACACGGCCCGTACCCCAAACCAACACAGGTGGTCAGGTAGAGAATACTAAGGCGTACGAGTGAACTATGGTTAAGGAACTCGGCAAAATGCCCCCGTAACTTCGGGAGAAGGGGGACCCCCATATCGTGAACACCCTTGCGGTGGGTAGCGGGAGGGGGGTGGCACAAACCAGTGAGAAGCGACTGTTTACTAAAAACACAGGTCCGTGCGAAGTCGCAAGACGATGTATACGGACTGACGCCTGCCCGGTGCTGGAAGGTTAAGAGGACCCGTTAACTCTTCGGGGGTGAAGCGGAGAATTTAAGCCCCAGTAAACGGCGGTGGTAACTATAACCATCCTAAGGTAGCGAAATTCCTTGTCGGGTAAGTTCCGACCTGCACGAATGGCGTAACGACTTCTCAACTGTCTCAACCATAGACTCGGCGAAATTGCACTACGAGTAAAGATGCTCGTTACGCGCGGCAGGACGAAAAGACCCCGGGACCTTCACTACAACTTGGTATTGGTGCTCGATACGGTTTGTGTAGGATAGGTGGGAGACTGTGAAACGCAGACGCCAGTTTGTGTGGAGTCGTTGTTGAAATACCACTCTGATCGTATTGGGCCTCTAACCTCGGACCGTATATCCGGTTCAGGGACAGTGCCTGGTGGGTAGTTTAACTGGGGCGGTTGCCTCCTAAAATGTAACGGAGGCGCCCAAAGGTTCCCTCAACCTGGACGGCAATCAGGTGTTGAGTGTAAGTGCACAAGGGAGCTTGACTGCGAGACATACATGTCGAGCAGGGACGAAAGTCGGGACTAGTGATCCGGCACCTCTGAGTGGAAGGGGTGTCGCTCAACGGATAAAAGGTACCCCGGGGATAACAGGCTGATCTTCCCCAAGAGTCCATATCGACGGGATGGTTTGGCACCTCGATGTCGGCTCGTCGCATCCTGGGGCTGGAGCAGGTCCCAAGGGTTGGGCTGTTCGCCCATTAAAGCGGCACGCGAGCTGGGTTTAGAACGTCGTGAGACAGTTCGGTCTCTATCCGCCGCGCGCGTCAGAAGCTTGAGGAAATCTGTCCCTAGTACGAGAGGACCGGGACGGACGAACCTCTGGTCTACCAGTTGTCCCACCAGGGGCATGGCTGGATAGCCACGTTCGGACAGGATAACCGCTGAAAGCATCTAAGCGGGAAACCCCCTCCAAGACCAGGCTTCTCACCCATTAAGTGGGATAAGGCCCCCCGCAGACCACGGGATCGATAGACCAGACCTAGACACCTAGCAATAGGCGCAGGGAACTGGCACTAACCGGCCGAAAACTTACAACAACCCAACAAACACCATGTTTGATGAGTCTCAGTAAGAACACGCACATCCTGTTTCGCAACCACACCACAACCACACACGCGACCACTGTGTCGTGGGTGCACACCGCACCCCACCACCAAAACACACAAGGTTTCACACCCAGAAACGGGTGAATAGAGTTACGGCGGTCCATAGCGGCAGGGAAACGCCCGGTCCCATCCCGAACCCGGAAGCTAAGCCTGCCAGCGCCGATGATACTACCCACACGGGTGGAAAAGTAGGACACCGCCGAACACACATTAAGTCCCGGGCCCCCAATCACTGATTGGGGGCCCGGGCATTTTCAATGCGACACCCGCTCAATCAAAAAGCGACGGCGCCTGCCGGCTTTTCTCCAATTCCAGCAGCGCTCTTTTGCGATCCAATCCGCCGCCATATCCGGTGAGGCTGCCATTCGCGCCAATCACCCGATGGCAAGGCACCACAATTCCGATGGGATTATGCCCATTGGCCAAACCGACTGCGCGAAATGCGCCGGGTGATCCGATTTCCCGAGCGATGTCCCCATATGTGCAGGTTTCGCCGTAGGGAATCGATTGCAAAGCGGTCCAGACGCGGCGCTGGAAAGCCGTGCCGACCATGTGCAGTTCGAGGTCGAAGACCGTGCGCTCACCGGCGAAATACTCCGCCAACTGTTCGACGGCATCGGGGAAGGCCGAGTCATCGACCTCCCAGCCGTCACGGCTGGGTTCATAGGTCTGGTCGACCATCCGAAGATGCATCAGTCGGCCGTCGCGTCCCGCCAAGGTGAGCTGCCCGACCGGGCTGTCCACAGACCGGCATTGCAGTGTGGTCATAGTGTCTCCTGAACTGTCAGATCGTGAGCCTGATGGGATAGTGGCCAGTCATTGACTGCGTGGTCGAGCGTGGTCCACAAATGCTGCGTCGCGTACGCCCGCCAAGGCCGCCAACGGGCGCTGTAGCGGATGAGCGCCGTCTGCTCCGACGGCAGCCCGAGTTGTTCGGCGGCCAGCCTCACGCCGAGGTCGCTGGCTGGGAACGCGTCGGGATCCCCGAGCCCGCGCATCGCGATCACCTCGGCACTCCATGGTCCTATCCCGGGCAGCGCGAGCAACTGCTCACGGGCTGCCGTCCAGTCGCAGCCCGGGTCGAGGACCAGCCGGCCGTCGGTCAACGCATGAACCAGGGCGCTGACCGTCCGTCGACGTGCGGCAGGCATGGCCAGGTGGGATGGGTCGATCTCGGAGAGCTCCGCGACGTCGGGGAAGACATGAGTCAGTCCGCCGTTGTCGTCGCGGATGGGGCGCCCATAGGCCTTCACGAGCCGGCCCACGTGGGTGCGTGCCGCCTTGATGGACACCTGCTGGCCGAGCACCACCCTGATCGCCAACTCGGCCTCGTCGACGGTGCGAGGGATACGTTGGCCAGGTGCCTTGGCCACCACAGCGGCCAGGTCCTGATCGGCGCCCAGCGCGTCGACCACGGCCTCGGGGTCGGCATCGAGGTCCAGCAGCCGACGGCACCGCGCGATGGCGGCGGCCAGGTCGCGGAAGTCGTCGAGCACCAGCCGGCATCGGACATGATCGGGCTGCGGTTGCAGGCTCACCACGCCGTGACCGTGCGGCAACCGCAGCGAGCGGCGAAGCCAGCCGTCGCGTACCTCCTCCAGTCCCGGCGCCGCACTGGCCGCCAGGTGACCGAACAGGCCCTCGAACGCGAACGGGATGCGGACCGGCAGCCGGAGCGAGATCACGCCGGGTGCGGTGGGCTCGTCGCGGGTGAATCGGGTTTCCGCACGCCGGCGCAGTTCGGTCGGCGTCAGATCGCACACGGCCCGGACTGTGTCGTTGAACTGGCGGATGCTGGCGAAGCCCGCCGCGAAAGCGACGTCGCCGAACGGCAATTCGGTGGTCTCGATCAGTACCCGCGCGGTCTGGGCGCGCTGCGCGCGGGCCAACGCCAGTGGGTTGGCGCCCAGCTCGGCCTGCAAGATGCGTTCCAGCTGCCGCGTGGTGTAGCCGACGCGTGCCGCCAGCCCTGTGACACCCTCACGGTCCACGGTGCCGTCGGCGATGAGCCGCATGCATCGGGCGACCGCATCGCCCCGCACGTTCCATTCCGGAGATCCCGGCGAGGCATCAGGCCTGCATCGTTTGCACGCCCGGAATCCAGCGGCCTGTGCCGCGGCGGCGGTGGGGTAGAAGCGCATGTTGCGCGCCAGCGGAGGACGTACCGGACAACTGGGGCGACAGTAGATTCCCGTGGTGAGCACCGCGGTGACGAACCACCCGTCGAACCGGGCGTCCTTGGACTGGACGGCCCGGTAGCAGCGTTCGAAATCCTCGTGCACACCTGCAACGATGGCACGAGAAGGACGACGGAACTAGCGGAAAACCGACATTGTCGTGATGGTTGCGGCCGCCGTGCCGTCAGACCGGTACCGCCAGTTGGGTCGGTTCATCGAGGCCGCGCAGCGTGACGGTGTCGCCCAACGACCAGCGCGCCTTTTCGGCGTCGGTGGCATTGGCGATGGTGTCCGATGACGCCACGAGATGACCCGGCACGGATTTGGACAACTCGCACAGCCGGGCCGCCTCGTTGACCGGCTCGCCGATGACCGTGTACTCGAAGCGCTCTTTTGCACCCACATTGCCTGCGACCACTTGGCCGGCTGCCACACCGATGCCGGCGGAGAGTTCGGGCACCGCGCTGCGCAACCGTTCGGCGATGGCCCGGGCTGCGGCCAGTGCTTCGTCCTCGGCGTGCTCGAGGCGCACCGGGGCGCCGAACACCGCGAGCACGGCGTCGCCCTCGAATTTGTTGACCAACCCTTGATGGCGCTCCACCTCGTCGACGATCACCGCGAAAAACCGGTTGAGCAGGGTGACCACTTCGGTCGCCGGCCGGCTCGTCACCAGCTGACTCGAACCGATCACGTCGACGAAAATGACTGCGGCATGGCGTTCTTCGCCGCCGAGCACCGGCTTCTGTTTTTCCGCCAGCTCGGCCACCTCTCGGCCGACGTGGCGGCCGAACAGATCGCGCACGCGTTCGCGCTCTCGGAGTCCCTGCACCATGGAGTTGAATCCGCGTTGCATCTGACCGAGTTCGGTGCCGTCGAACACGACGAGGTTGGTGTTGAGATCGCCGTCCTCAACCCGTCGCAACGCGGCCCGGACCACGCGGATCGGCGCCGCGGTCAGCCAGGTGGCAATCCACATCAGGATGAAACCGAACACCAGCGCGAACACCGCGAGCACCATGACGGCGACCGCGAACTGGGTGGGGGTGAGGTTCTGCAGCGCCAGCGCGAACATCGCGGCAAGCAGGATGCCGAGGATCGGCACGCCGGAGCCCAGCGCCCACACCACCATGGTGCGGCCCATGATGCCCGAGGACAGCCGTATCGGCGGCGGGCCCGCCTCCAGCGCCTGAGCGGCGACCGGACGCAGTGCGAACTCGGTGAACATGTAGCAGCTGACGGACACGACGATGCCGGGAAAACTGATGCCCAGCAGGAACTTCGGGATGTAGTTGCTGTCGACAAGACCGTAGAGCGTGGTGAGCAGCGCGGTGCCGACACCCCACAGGATCAACAGGACGGTGGTCAGGCGGCCCGGCGCGAGGAAGGTGTTGCGCTGATCCGCGCGGCTCGGCGGCCGTCCCTGCAGCGACCACCGCACATAGTTGATCACCCGGTTGGTCGCCCACACGACGCCGACGACCAACGCCGCGGCGACATACGCCGGGGCGATGGCGAAGGTGACCAACCGGACGTCCGGAGCGAACACGCTCGGGGTCGGGAACACCAGGGTCACGATCAGCAGAGAGACCCCGATGCCCAGGAGGTTCGCGACGATGACGAACGTCGTCAGGATGATCTGAATCCGCACGCGGCGTCGGCGTTGGCTCTCGGAAACGCGGCCCAGGATCCACGATCCGTACGCCGGCTCGTCCTGGAGTCTGCTGCTCTGCCGGGTCAGGGTTTCCAGTACCCAGCCCAGCCGCTTCGCCACGGATTTGTCGGCCATCATTGAGGCGTCAGCCTAGTTCGTCGGTCGTGCCCTTAAGGTGGTTCGGGTGCGCCTCGTGATTGCCCAGTGCACTGTCGACTATGTGGGTCGGCTGACCGCACACCTTCCGTCCGCCCGCCGGCTGTTGTTGTTCAAGGCTGACGGGTCGGTGAGTGTGCACGCCGACGACCGTGCCTACAAGCCGCTGAACTGGATGTCTCCGCCATGTTGGGTCACCGAGGAGGGCGCGGACGATTCGGCCGGCCCGTCGCCCGTCGTCTGGGTGGTGGAAAACAAGGCCGGTGAGCAGCTGCGTATCACCGTGGAGGATGTCGAGCACGACTCCAGCCACGAACTCGGTGTCGACCCCGGCCTGGTCAAGGACGGCGTGGAGGCGCATCTGCAGGCTCTGCTGGCTGAACACGTCGAACTGCTGGGAACGGGTTACACGCTGGTTCGCCGCGAGTATCCGACCGCGATCGGGCCGGTGGATCTGCTGTGCCGGGACGAGCTCGGTGGCTCGGTGGCCGTCGAGATCAAGCGTCGCGGTGAGATCGACGGTGTCGAGCAGTTGACCCGCTACCTCGAGTTGCTCAACCGTGACAGCGTGTTGGCGCCGGTGGCCGGGGTGTTCGCGGCCCAGCAGATCAAACCGCAGGCCCGCACCCTGGCGACGGACCGTGGGATCCGGTGTGTGACATTGGATTACGACCAGATGCGGGGCATGGACAGCACCGAGTATCGGCTCTTCTGATGGGGCGGCGACGCAGAGAACCTCCTCGGAGGCTGCCGTCGACGTTGCCGACGCGTCGAATCGAAACGGGCCCTGACGGTTACGACTACGAAGTGCGCGTCGTCACCGCAGCGCGGGCGGTCAAGGTGTATCGCTGCCCGGGGTGTGACCATGAAATCCGTTCGGGCACAGCACATGTCGTGGTGTGGCCGGCGGACATGGGAGAGGCCGCCGTCGACGACCGCAGACATTGGCATACGCCGTGCTGGGCGAATCGGACCAATCGAGGTCCGACACGCAGGTGGTCTTGAAGCTCAGTGCTCGTCGGCGGCCGGCTCGACCAGCTCGACCAGCACGCCACCTGCATCCTTGGGGTGGACGAAGTTGATGCGCGAATTGGCGGTGCCCTTGCGAGGGGCCTCGTACAGCAGGCGAACGCCCTGGCTGCGCAGCCGCGCGCTGAGCGCATCGATGTCGCTGGTCCGGTAGGCGAGCTGCTGCAGGCCGGGACCGCGCTTGTCGATGAACTTCGCGATGGTGGAGTTCTCGTCCAGCGGTGACATCAGCTGGATCTGCGCGCTGCCCTTGGGGGCGCCGCGGACCGAGAGCATCGCCTCGCGGACACCTTGCTCCTCATTGATCTCCTCGTGCAGCACGATCATGCCGAGGTTGTCGTGGTACCACTTGATCGAGGCATCGAGGTCGGGCACCGCGATTCCGACATGATCGATCGCGGTCACCAGGGCGCTTGAGAGCGCTGGGCGGGTATCGACATGTTCGGTGGTCATAACGCAACGGTAACCTTTACTTGAATGTTGGCGGTATGTGTGATCGGCCACACAGCTCTATCAACCACCCACTGGAGGTAACAAATGACAACGTCGGTGATCGTTGCTGGGGCGCGTACTCCGGTCGGGAAGTTGATGGGTTCGCTGAAGGATTTCTCGGGCAGTGACCTGGGTGCGATCGCCATTCGCGGTGCGTTGGAGAAGGCGGGGGTCGACGCGTCGCTCGTCGAGTACGTGATCATGGGTCAGGTGCTCACCGCCGGTGCCGGGCAGATGCCTGCGCGTCAGGCCGCGGTGGGTGGCGGCATCGGCTGGGATGTGCCTGCGCTGACCATCAACAAGATGTGTTTGTCCGGCATCGATGCCATTGCGCTGGCCGATCAGCTGATCCGGGCCGGCGAGTTCGATGTGGTCGTCGCGGGCGGGCAGGAGTCGATGACGCAGGCTCCGCACCTGCTGCCCAAGAGCCGTGAGGGCTACAAGTACGGCGATGTCACCGTGCTGGATCACCTGGCCTACGACGGTCTGCACGACGTGTTCACCGATCAGCCGATGGGCGCGCTGACCGAGCAGCGCAACGAGGTCGACAAGTTCACGCGCGCCGAGCAGGACGAGTTTGCTGCGCAGTCGCATCAGAAGGCCGCCGCGGCGTGGAAGGACGGGGTCTACGCCGACGAGGTGGTGCCGGTGTCCATTCCGCAGCGCAAGGGTGATCCGATCGAGTTCGCCGAGGACGAGGGCATCCGGGCCAACACCACCGCCGAGTCGCTGGGTGGGTTGCGTCCGGCGTTCCGTAAGGACGGCACCATCACCGCGGGTTCGTCGTCGCAGATCTCCGACGGTGCGTGCGCTGTCGTGGTGATGAACAAGGCCAAGGCCGAGGAGTTGGGCCTGAGCTGGTTGTGTGAGATCGGCGCGCACGGTGTTGTCGCGGGTCCGGACTCCACGCTGCAGTCTCAGCCGGCCAATGCCATCAAGAAGGCGATCGCCCGCGAAGGCATCACGGCCGACCAGTTGGATGTCATCGAGATCAACGAGGCATTCGCTGCGGTGTCGCTCGCCTCGACCAAGGAGCTCGGGGTGGACCCGGCGAAGGTCAACGTCAACGGCGGCGCCATCGCCATCGGTCATCCGATCGGCATGTCCGGCGCGCGCATCACTCTGCACGCCGCGCTGGAGCTGGCGCGCAAGGGCTCGGGCTACGCCGTCGCCGCGCTGTGCGGGGCCGGTGGTCAGGGCGATGCCCTCGTGCTGCGTCGCTGACAGCTATCAACGACGCTTTGTAGTAGCTGGCGGGCCGCTCGGGCACAATGGCGGCCATGACACGCTCCTTCGACCTGCGCACGGTCTCCGGCTGGTTCCGGCTCATCGCCCTTGCTGAGGCGGTGAGTTGGGCCGGCCTGCTGGTCGGCATGTACTTCAAGTACCTGGGCACTCCGCGTACCGAGGTCGGCGTCAAGGTGTTCGGGCCCATCCACGGCGGCATCTTCATCGCGTTCGTGGTGGCCGCCGTGCTGGTTGGGATCGCGCACAAGTGGGGTGTCGGCACCTGGATTCTGGCGTTGCTGGCCAGCATCGTGCCCTTGGGCAGTGTGATTTTCGTCATGTGGGCTGACCGGACCGCCCGTCTCACGCTGGCCGGTGGCTCGGCCATGGTGCTGCAACCGGGAGGCGCAGTACCTGAAACGACGTGACAGACTTGATGCCGTGACACGTCCACGTCCTTCCGTCGGACCGGCGCTGGCCGGTGCGGTTGATCTGTCGGCACTCAAGCAGCGGCCTGCTGAGGGCACCGCCTCCGCGGCGCCCGGCGGCGTCGAGGTCACCGAAGCCAACTTCGAGGCCGAGGTTCTGGTCCGGTCCAGCCAAGTGCCGGTGGTGGTGCTGCTGTGGTCGCCGCGTAGCGAAGCCAGCGTCCAGCTGGGCGACGCACTGGCCGACCTGGCCTCTACCGACGGCGGCAAGTGGTCCCTCGCGGTGGTCAACGTCGACACCACACCACGGGTCGCGCAGATGTTCGGCATCCAGGGAGTGCCCACCGTCGTCGCGCTTGCCGGTGGACAGCCGATTGCCAGCTTCGAGGGTCCGCAGCGGCCCGAGCAGCTGCGCCGGTGGGTCGACTCGCTGCTGCAGGCGACCGCGGGCAAGCTCGAAGGCGGGGCGGAGGGGGAGGCCGAGCAGGTCGATCCCGAGCTGGCCGCGGCCGCGACCACTTGGACAACGGTGACTTCGCCGCTGCACTGACCGCTTACCAGGCCATCCTCGACGCCAACCCGAACCACGCCGAGGCCAAGGGCGCGGTCCGGCAGATCGCCTTTCTGCAGCGGGCCAGCGTGCAGCGCCCCGACGCGGTGGCCGTCGCCGACGCAAACCCGGCCGATATCGAGGCGGCGTTCGCCGCGGCCGATGTGGAGATCCTGCAGCAGCAGATCTCGGCCGCCTTCGACCGGCTGATCGCCCTGGTCAAGCGGACGGCCGGAGACGACCGCACCGCCGTGCGCACGCGGCTGATCGAGCTGTTCGACCTGTTCGACCCGGCCGACCCCGAGGTGGTCGCCGGCCGTCGCAACCTCGCGAACGCGCTGTACTAGGCCGGCTCGAACCAGAGCGCGGACAGCGGCGGCAACACCATGACCGCCGACGCCGGACGGCCGTGCCACGGCTCGTCGGTGGCCTCCACCGCGCCGTAGTTACCGATACCCGACCCGTTGTAGAGCGTGGCGTCGGTGTTGAGCACTTCGTTCCAGGTGCCGGTGTGCGGCAGGCCCAGCCGGTACTGGCTGTGCTCGGTGCCTGCGAAATTGATCACGCAGGCCAGCATGGAACCGTCGGCGCCGAACCGCAGGAAGCTCAACACATTGTTGGCCGAATCATTCGCGTCGATCCACGAGTAACCCTCGTGCGAGGTGTCGCGGCTCCACAGCGCCGGGTGGCTGCGGTAGATGCCGTTGAGGTCGCGCACCAGCCGTTGCACACCGCCGGAGAAGCCCTGTTCATCCAGTTGGAACCAGTCCAGGCCACGTTCCTCTGACCACTCGGCGCGCTGCCCGAATTCCTGGCCCATGAACAGCAGCTGCTTGCCCGGGTGGGCCCACTGATAGGCCAGCAGGCTGCGTAGGCCGGCCGCCTTCTCGTGATCGCCGCCGGGCATCCGGCCCCACAGCGTGCCCTTGCCGTGCACCACCTCGTCGTGGCTGATGGGCAGCACGTAGTTCTCGCTGAACGCATACAGCATGGAGAACGTCATCTCGTGGTGGTGGTAGCTGCGGTATATGGGGTTACGGCTGATGTAGTCCAGCGTGTCGTTCATCCAGCCCATGTTCCACTTCATCGAGAAGCCAAGGCCGCCAAGGTTTGTGGGCCGGGTGACGCCGGGCCAGGAGGTGGATTCCTCGGCCACCGTGACGATGCCTGGCGCGGCCTTGTGCACGGTGGCGTTCATCTCCTGCAGGAACTGCACAGCCTCCAGGTTCTCCCGCCCGCCATAGATGTTGGGCGTCCAACCACCTTCCGGTCGCGAGTAGTCGAGGTAGAGCATCGATGCAACGGCGTCCACGCGCAGGCCGTCGACGTGGTACTCCTGCAGCCAATACAGCGCGTTGGCGACCAGGAAGTTGCGGACCTCGGCCCGTCCGAAGTCGAAAACGTAAGTGCCCCAGTCCAGTTGTTCGCCGCGGCGGGGGTCTGAGTGCTCGTAGAGCGCGGTCCCGTCGAACCGGCCCAACGCCCACGCGTCCTTGGGGAAGTGCGCAGGCACCCAGTCCACGATCACCCCGATACCAGCCTGATGCAGGGTGTCGACCAGATACCGGAAATCGTCCGGGGAACCCATGCGCGCTGTCGGCGCGTAATACGACGTGACCTGGTAGCCCCACGAACCACCGAACGGATGCTCGGCCACGGGCAGCAGCTCGACATGGGTAAAACCCTGTTCGACAACATATTCGGTGAGCTGCTCGGCGAGTTCCCGATACGACAGGCCGGGACGCCACGACATCAGGTGCACCTCGTAGGTGCTCATCGGCTCGAACACCGGATTGAGCTCGGCACGCCGCGTCATCCAGTCCCCGTCGTCCCACGTGTAGGAACTGGTGAACACCCGAGACGCGGTGTGCGGGGGCACCTCGGTCGCGAACGCCATGGGGTCGGCACGGTCGGAGACCGATCCATCCGCACCGTGCACGCGCAGCTTGTAGAGTCCGTCGACCGGGAAGTCCGGCCAGAACAGTTCCCACACGCCGGTCGAGCCCAGCACCCGCATCTGGGCCTCGTTGCCGTCCCAGTGGTTGAAGTCACCGATGAGGCTCACGCCCTTGGCATTCGGGGCCCACACCGCGAATGACACCCCATCCACGACGCCATCCGGCGTGGTGAACGACCGGCGGTGCGCACCGAGGATCTCCCAGAGCCGTTCGTGGCGGCCCTCGGCGAACAGGTGCAGGTCGAGCTCGCCGAGCGTCGGCAGGAACCGATAGGCGTCGGCCGTGGTGTGAACGTCGACCGTGTCGTCGGCGCCCGGATAGCTGATCTCCAGGCGGTAGTCGACCAGGTTGGTGTACGGCACCGCCACGGCGAACAGCCCGGATTCCAGGTGTTCCAACGGAAATCGATCGGCCCCGATCAGCGCTGTCACCTTGACGGCGTGCGGCCGGTAGGCCCGGATCACGGTGTGGTCGCCTGATTCGTGCGCGCCCAGGATTGCGTGCGGATCGTGGTGTTCGCCGGCCAAGAGCCGGTGCACATCTGACGGGTCGGGCCGCAGCTGTGCATTGGTGAGTTGATTGCTTCGCGTCATCGTGACCTCATTCCCTGCGTAGCAAGTCGAGTCGTTTGTCCTGCGGTATCAGCGGCATGTTCAGCACGTGTGCCACCGCTTTGGCCGGGTCGATGCGGATGTAATTGGACTGGCCCCACTGGTATTCGTCGCCGGTGATCTCGTCGCGCACCCAGAACCGGTCGTAGGACTCCATCCCGAGCGCCTCCATGTCGAGCCACAGCGTGGACTCCTCGGGGGCGAATGCGTTGAGCGTCACCACCACCAGCACCGTGTCGCCGGTGATCGGGTCGAACTTGCTGTAGGCCAGTAGTGCGTCGTTGTCGATGTGGTGGAACGTCACGTTCCGCAGCTGGCGCAGCGCTGGGTGCAACCGGCGAATCTCGTTGAGCCGCGTGAGGAATGGCTCGAGCGATTCCCCCGCATCCAGTGCTGCCTCGAAATCGCGGGGACGCAGCTCGTACTTCTCCGAGTCCAGGTACTCCTCGCTGCCCTCACGCACCGCCCGATGCTCGTAGAGCTCGTAGCCGGAGTACACCCCCCATGTCGAGCTCAGTGTCGCGGCCAGCACCGCGCGGATGGCGAACATGCCGGGGCCGCCGTGCTGCAGGCTCGCGTGCAGGATGTCGGGGGTGTTGACCCACAGGCTCAGCCGCGCGCAATCGGCGTATTGGGCGATCTCCTTGCCGAACTCGGTGAGTTCCCACTTCGATGTGCGCCAGGTGAAGTAGGTGTAGGACTGCGTGAAACCGAGCTTGGCCAGCCCGTAGAGCCGTGCCGGCCGGGTGAACGCCTCGGAGAGGAACAGCACGTCGGGGTCGTCGTTCTTGACCTCGGCGATCAACCACGCCCAGAAGTTCGGCGGTTTGGTGTGCGGGTTGTCAACCCGAAACACCTTGACACCGTGGGATATCCAGTACCGCACCACCCGCAGCACCTCGTGGTAGAGGCCCACCGGGTCGTTGTCGAAATTGAGCGGATAGATGTCCTGGTACTTCTTCGGCGGGTTCTCGGCGTAGGCGATGGTGCCGTCGGGCAACACCGTGAACCACTCCCGGTGAGACTTGGCCCACGGGTGGTCGGGCGCGCACTGCAGGGCGAGATCCAGCGCCACCTCCAGGCCCTGGTCCCGTGCGGCAGCGACGAACGCGTCGAAGTCGTCGATGGTGCCCAGGTCCGGATGCACGGCGTCGTGACCGCCTTCGTCGCTACCGATCGCCCACGGCGACCCGACATCACCGGGGGCGGCGGTGACAGAGTTGTTGCGGCCCTTGCGGTGCACCTTGCCGATCGGATGGATCGGCGGGAGGTAGACGATGTTGAAGCCCATCCGCGCGATCCGGGGCAGGGCGCCGGCGGCGGTGGCGAACGTGCCGTGCACGGGATGCCCGTCGGCGTCCCAACCGCCGGTGGAGCGCGGGAACATCTCGTACCACGAGCTGAACCGGGCCAGCGGCCGATCCACCCATACGCCGTACCGCTCACCGCGCGTGAGCAATTCGCGCAGCGGGTACTGCGCCAGCAGACCAGTTACCTGCTCGGACAACGCGGCACCGGCACGGGTGAAGGGATCCCCTGGCTCGCGCAGCGCGGCCGCGGCCGACAGCAGCGGTTCGCGCAGGTCATGCGGCATGCCGGCGGCCGCGCGCTCCAGCAGCCGCGCGCCGACCAGCAGATCGTTGGACAGTTCTCCCTCGCTCTGCCCGGCCTCGAGCTTCGCCTCGACCGCATGGCGCCAGGTGGCGATGGGATCGCCCCAACCGTCCACCCGGAAGGTCCACAGGCCCACTCGGTCGGGCGTGAACTGGCCATGAAACACATCGGGGGTGCGGCCCGGGGCCATCGGCAGCGCCTGCGGTTTGATCCGCGCGGCGGGAGCCACCACGTCCTGGATCGGCACGGGCGGCGGTGCCGGGGTGGGTCCGTCGGCCAGTCGTGGGTAGTCCGTGCCGTGGTAGCGCACCACCAGGGTGGCCGCCACCTTGTCGTGGCCTTCGCGCCACACCGTCGCACTCACCGGCACCACTTCGCCGACGACGGCTTTCGCGGGGAAACGCCCACCGGATATCGCTGGCGCGACGTCGTCGATTCCGATACGACCGGCCACCCGTCACTCCTCACGTTGGATAACGCTGTTTCATTGCACTGCCCTGTCGCGTCCAGTACCCACCGTAGTGGCCGGTCGAACCTGGCGGGGTGGAAGCCGTGCACGTGTTGATTTCCCTTTGCGCAGGCCTGCGGGGGTGTGGATTTGTGTGGTCCAGGGCTCATTGCCTGCGAGATCGCGATTTGTCAGTAAGGTGATGTCGCGTGAAAGCCCTCCGACGGTTCACTGTCCGCGCCCATTTGCCAGAGCGGCTGGCGGCTCTGGAGCGCCTGTCGATCAACCTGCGCTGGTCGTGGGACAAGCCCACCCAGGATTTGTTCGCCGATATCGACCAGTCGCTATGGAAATCCGCCGGCGGCGATCCGGTCGCGTGTTTGGGCGCTGTCAGCCCCAAGCGGCTCGACGAGCTGGCCGGTGACGAGTCCTTCTTGAACCGTCTCGACGGTCTGGCCGCGGATCTGGACAACTACCTGACCCGGCCGCTGTGGTACCAGCAGCAGGCCGACGAGGGCGTCGAGATGCCCAAGGGCATCGCGTACTTCTCGATGGAGTTCGGTGTTGCCGAAGTGCTGCCCAACTACTCGGGCGGTCTGGGCATCCTGGCCGGTGACCACCTGAAATCGGCGTCGGATCTGGGTTTGCCGCTGATCGCCGTCGGGCTGTACTACCGGTCCGGCTATTTCCGGCAGTCGCTGACCGCCGACGGCTGGCAGCACGAGAACTATCCGGCGCTGGATCCGCAGGGCCTGCCACTGCGCCTGTTGATCGACGCGGCAGGCGACCCCGTGACGGTGGCGCTCGCGCTGCCCGATTCCCGTGAGCTGCGGGCCCAGGTGTGGATCGCCCAGGTGGGCCGAATCCCGTTGCTGCTGTTGGATTCCGACATCCCGGAGAACGAGCACGACCTGCGCGGGGTGACCGACCGGCTCTACGGCGGTGACCAGGAACACCGGATCAAGCAGGAGATCCTGGCCGGTATCGGCGGAATCCGGGCCATCCGGGCGTTCATCGAGGCAGAGAATCTGCCCGCGCCCGAGGTGTTCCACATGAACGAGGGCCACGCCGGTTTCCTCGGGCTCGAACGGATCCGCGAGCTGGTCGCGGCCGGGCTGGACTTCGACACCGCGCTGACCGTGGTGCGGTCCTCGACGGTGTTCACCACCCACACCCCGGTGCCTGCAGGTATCGACCGGTTCCCGGTGGACATGGTCAAGCGGTACTTCGGCAGTTCTTCCGATGAGCAAGGCGAATCGCGACTGCTGCCCGGGGTGTCGCTCGACCGGGTCATCGCATTCGGTGCCGAGGACGATCCGTCGAAGTTCAACATGGCCCACATGGGTCTGCGGCTCGCGCAGCGGGCCAACGGCGTATCGCTGCTGCACGGGCGGGTGAGCCGCGAGATGTTCAACGAGCTGTGGCCGGGATTCGACCCGAACGAGGTGCCGATCGGTTCGATCACCAACGGCGTGCATGCCCCGACGTGGGCGGCGCCGCAGTGGGTGGCGCTGGGCCGCGAGCTCATCGGCTCCGATGATCTCGGGTCGCTGCGCGAGCCCGCCCTGTGGCAGCGCCTGCAGGAGGTCGACCCGGGGCACCTGTGGTGGATCCGGTCGCAGCTGCGTGAGACGCTCATCGCCGACGTACGTGACCGGCTGCGTCGGTCCTGGCTGGAGCGCGGCGCCTCCGATGCGGAGTTGGGCTGGATCGCAACGGCTTTCGACCCGTCGGTGCTGACCATCGGGTTCGCCCGGCGGGTGCCGACCTACAAGCGGCTGACGCTGATGCTGCGCGATCCGGAGCGGCTGGAGGCACTCCTGCTCGACGAGCACCGCCCCGTGCAGCTGATCGTGGCAGGCAAGTCGCATCCGGCCGACGACGGTGGTAAGGCGCTGATCCAGCAGATCGTCAAATTCGCCGACCGGCCCGAGGTACGGCACCGCATCGCGTTCCTTCCCGACTACGACATGTCGATGGCCCGCTTCCTGTACTGGGGCTGCGACGTGTGGCTGAACAACCCGCTGCGGCCGTTGGAGGCCTGTGGCACATCGGGTATGAAGAGCGCGCTCAACGGCGGACTCAACCTGTCCATCCGCGACGGCTGGTGGGACGAGTGGTACGACGGAGAGAACGGATGGGAGATTCCGACCGCCGACGGGCTGCTCGACGAGGGACGCCGCGACGACCTGGAGGCCGCCGCACTGTACGACCTGCTGGAGAAAGCGGTCACCCCGAAGTTCTACGAGCGCAACGAACATGGGGTGCCCACGCGCTGGGTCGAGATGGTGCGCCATACCTTGCAGGAGCTCGGTCCGAAGGTGCTCGCCTCGCGGATGGTCCGCGATTACACCGAGAAGTACTACCTGCCTGCCGCACAGTCGCTGCGCAAGACCGTCCAGCCGGCCTCGGGTGAACCGTTCGGCGCCGCAGCGGAACTGGCCGACTACCGGCGCCGCGCGCAGTCGGCCTGGTCCAAGATCGAGATCACCGATGTGGACAGCTACGGGTTGCCCGACACGCCGCTGCTGGGTTCGCAGCTCACGCTGACCGCAACTGTGCAACTGGCGGGGCTGGCCCCTGACGAGGTGGTGGTCCAAGCCGTGCTCGGCCGCGTCGACGCCACCGACTCGATCACCGAACCGGTCACGGTGCCGATGACCCATACCGGGACGGCCGATGGCGGCAACGAGGTGTTCTCGACCACCACGCCGCTGCCGGTGGCCGGGCCGGTGGGCTACACCGTGCGCGTGCTGCCGCATCATCCGTTGCTGGCCGGCGACAACGAGCTCGGACTGGTGACGCTGGCTTGAGCCGGGCACTCAAAGTCGCTGTCGACGGCGGTCCGTACGCGCTGACGGCGGGCCCCGACGGCGCCATGTGGGTCACGCTGGTGCACGCCGGGGCCGTCGCGCGGATCTCCGCCGGCGGCGAGGTCACCGTCCACGCGGTGGGTGAGGGTTCGCGGCCGTCGATCATCACCGCGGGTCCTGACGGGGCGCTGTGGTTCACCCGCAGCGGGGACGACCGGATTGGTCGAATCTCTGCTGCGGGGGAGCAGTCGGAGTTTGAATTGCCCTCCGGCAGCGCCCCTTTCGGCATCGTCGCGGGGCCGGACGACGCGTTGTGGTTCACCGCGATGACCTCAGGGGTGATCGGCAGGATCAGCACCGACGGCGAGATCACCACCGAGGCGACGGTGGGTGGCATGCCGTCGATGATCACCCGCGGTCCCGACGACGCACTGTGGTTTACCCTCAACGAGGGGAATGCGATCGGCCGGCTGACGGCCCGCACGCGAGGAGGACAAGAAAACTCCCGCACGCGAGGAGGACAAGAGGGTGGGGGCACGCTTACCAAGCGTCAACTGCCCACGCCCGCAGCGGGTCCGGTCGGTATCGCGGCGAGCCACGACGATGCCGTGTGGTTCACCGAGATCCGCGCCGACAAGTTGGGCCGCATCCCGATGAACGATGCCATCCAGGAACTGGATCTGCCCGGCAAACCGCACGCCGTGGTCGCCGACCCGTCCGGCGGGGTATGGGTAAGCCTGTGGGGCGCAGATCAATTGGCGAGGGTCAGCGACGACGGTGAGGTGATCACGGTCGACCTGCCGTCGGGCAGTGAACCGCACGGTCTGGCGATCGGTCCGGACGGTGCCGCCTGGGTGGCGCTGGAGTCCGGCTTCGTGCTGCGCATGCCGAACTGAATTCTCCCCGGCGGTCAGTCGAATCGCTTGAAACAGCGCTCGGCGTCCCCGAGCACACCCAGCCGGAACGCGTCGATGCGGGAGAAGCCGGACGGCACCGATTCGCCGTTGACGTCACTGGCCACCAGCCCATTGGTGAGGATGCCCGACACCGCCTCGTCGATGTCGCCCGCGGTCAGCACGATGCTGTCGCCGTTGCCGAGGGTCAGGCTCTTGCTGAGCTTGGCGTTGGCGACACCGGTCAGGCACGCGGTCCGCAGGGCGGCTTTCGCGTTGTTCAGCGGTACGGCGCGCGTGTTCTGCAGCGACAGCATGTACCGCGACGTCAGCACCGAGAAGGCGGTGTTGTCCCCGCTGGCCGGGGCCATGGCGCCGTCGTCCTCGTTCTTGACGCCCATCGCCGCGAGGTCGTTGAGGTCGACGACGATGGTGTTGGTGGCCGGGCAGTACGAGGCCGGCGGGCTGGGCCTGGCATCGGGGCAGGTCTTCGCCTGGTCGGTGGAGAAACTGAGCTTCGGCGGTTTGGCCGGTTTGAATATCGTGTTCAACGCGTCGACCATGGCGCGCACCCACTTCTCGGTGATGGGCAGTTCGCCGGACTGATCCTCGGGTAGCAGCACCGGAAGGTCCCCGCGGCGCTGCTTGATCTCCTTGACGTCGATTGCCGCGCACGCCGAGGGGCCATCGGTGAAGCCGAACTGGAACGCCGAGACCCGCTCGAAGGCCGAGCCGTGCTCGTTGGCGCCGGCTTGCGCGTCGTCCTCGCTCTGCAGCGGGTCCCGGAACGCGATCACCGCGGCCAGCACATTGTTGAGCCCGTCGCCGGTGTTGAGCGTGAACCGGGGGGAGTTGCCCTCGGCCACCCAGCGCATGTACGTGCCGGCCAGGCAGTCGGCCTGCTGCTCGGACACGAGCGTCGGGGTGCCGCGGGTGATGAGTTTGGCCTGTTGCTGCACCGAATGGCCGTATTCGTGGGCCAGCACCAGGACGGCGGCCATGTCGCCGCCGTCCTTGCGCAGCGACGGCATCAGCACGCCACGATCCCAGCCGATGCTGCGGTCGAGCTTGCAGAACGCCGCGTTGACCAATCCGTAGGTGCTCTCGCCGCAGAACTCGCCGTCGTAACCGTGCGCGTCCCAGGAGATCAACTCGGACACCGGTTCGAACGATCCGTCGAAGGAGTCTGAGTAGGCGTTGTGCCAGAAGTCCTCGATGTCGCTGACGGCGTCGCCCGCCAGCTTGTCGACGTCGCCGTTGTCGGTGCCGGTGACGTCGCGTGAGCCTGCCTCGGCGTTGGGCCGCAGCCCGCTGGGTCCGTCGGTGGCGGGCATGCCTGCCACCGAGAACGGATCGGCGAACACCGAGACGGGATTGCCCTGCAACACCGTTGAGCAGGACAGGACCGGCAGTACCGCGCACGCGGCGATCGCGATGCGGGCCAGACGCTGTCGACTCATGGAGCTACAGGATAGTGAAAACCCGCAATCTCAGCTGCCGCCACGCAATCGGCGCAGGGCTTGGCGCACCCGATCGCCGTCGGTGGTGGACCAGAACGGCGGCAGCGACGCGCGGAGGTATCCGCCGTAGCGTGCCGTCGCCAGCCGGGAGTCGAGCACCGCGACCACCCCGCGGTCGTCGGTGTGGCGCAGCAGTCGGCCCGCGCCCTGGGCGAGCAGCAGCGCGGCGTGGTTGGCGGCCACCGCCATGAAGCCGTTGCCGCCGCGGGCACTGATCGCCCGTTGCCGCGCGGTCAGCAGCGGATCGTCGGGCCGGGGGAACGGAATCCGGTCGATCAGCACCAACGACAGCGACGGCCCTGGCACGTCGACGCCCTGCCACAGGGACAGGGTGCCGAACAGCGAGGTTTCGGGATCGGCGGAAAACTGTTGTACCAGAGCAGAAGTGGTGTCGTCGCCCTGGCACAACACGGGGGTGTCGAGGCGTTCGCGCATGGCCTCGGCGGCGGCCTTCGCGGCCCGCATCGAGGAGAACAGACCCAGCGTGCGACCGCCCGCAGCGGTGATGAGACCTTCGATCTCGTCGAGGGTGTCGTCACCGGTGCCGTCGCGGCCGGGTGGCGGTAAATGCTTGGCGACGTACAGGATTCCCGATTTGGCGTGTTCGAAGGGCGAGCCGACGTCGATGCCGCGCCAGCCCGGCGTGGCCGCGCCCTCGGAGTCGTCCGGTTTGGCCAGACCCCATGCCCTGGCCATGGCGTCGAAGTTGCCGCCCAGGCTCAGGGTGGCCGAGGTCAGCACGGCGGTGGTGTGGTCAAAGAGCCTGGTGCGCAACAACCCTGACACGGTCAGCGGGGCCACCCGCAGGATGGTCCGGACGCTCCCGCTGCCGCTGTTGGTGCTCCTCGCGTGCGCGCCCTCCTCGTGGTCGAGCCACACCACATCGGTACGGTCCGGGATGGCCGGGACGAACGACGACAGGATGCGGGAGGCGGTGTCGTCGACGTCGGATAGTGCGGTCACGACCTCGTTGCGGGCGACCGCGGCTTTCGGATCGCTCGGTGAGGTGTCGATCGCCATCCTGGCCTTGTTGGCAGCGTCGCGCAGCGCGGTCAGATAAGTGGCCAGCTCGTCGTCGAGCACATCGATGCGGCCCGGCTCGGTCTCGTGCAGCAGTGAGGACAGCGTCGCGATGCTCGCCTCGAAACGTTCTGCGAGTTCGGGATCCACGAGTCGCGCGGCTCGTCGGTGCGCCACGGCCATCGACGTCGGGGAGAGCTCGGCGGTGGCCACGCCCGTGACACGGTCGGCGAGTTCGTGGGCTTCGTCGACGATCAGCAGTTCGTACTCGGGCAATACGGCGAAATCGGAGAGGGCATCGATGGCCAGCAGGGCGTGGTTGGTCACCACCACATCGGCGGCGCCGGCCAGGCCGCGAGCCCGCTCGGCGAAGCAGTCGGTGCCGTACTGGCAGCGTGACACCCCGAGACACTCCCGCGCCGAGACGCTGACCTGGCTCCAGGAGCGGTCCGGTACACCCGGGGTCACCTCGTCGCGGTCGCCGGTCTCGGTTTCCGAGGACCAGTCCATCAGACGCTGCACGTCACGGCCCATGGCGCTGATGGCCATCGGCGAGAACAACTCGTCCTGCGGACGGTCCTCTGGTTCGCCGGCTCCGTTGTGGATCTTGTTGAGGCACAAATAGTTACCCCGACCCTTCAGCAGCGCGAAGGTGGGGCGGCGGGGGAGCGCACCGGCCAGTGACTCCACCAGCCGGGGCAGGTCGCGGTCCACCAGCTGGCGCTGCAGCGCGATGGTGGCGGTCGAGACCACGACCGGCTGCTCGGTTGCCAGCGCGTGTGCGATCGCCGGGACCAGGTAGGCAAGGGACTTGCCGGTGCCGGTGCCGGCCTGCACGGCCAGGTGCTCACCGGATTCGAAGGCGTGCGCGACAGCCTTCGTCATCTCGATCTGACCGGTGCGGCGTGCGCCACCCAGTCCGTCGACAGCGACCGCGAGCAGGTCGGTGATGTCGTTGGGGAAGTCGGATTCCGGCGTGGGAGCTCCTAACGATCCTGGGCGGGCACCATGCGGGTGCCGATGGCAGGTTCGCCGCGGGAGAGCTTGAGGCCGTCCCACGGCAGGCTGTGCAGTCCGGCGGTGACCCGCTCGCGCGCGGCGGAGAGTTCTGCGGCAGGGGTGGCGTCGGACACCGGCTCGCCGCCGGTCACCAACGGCACGGTGAGTGTGCGCGCGGTCAGACCGGACGGAGTCGGCGGCGGCTGCCCGTACGGGTGGATGACCTCTTCGACGATGGTTCCTGACGCCTTCGCCAGCCGGAGGGCCTGCTTGCGGCCGCCGTGCGACTCCTTGAGGCTGCTGCGTTTGGCCACGCCGATGCCGTCGACCTCGACGAGCTTGTAGACCATGCTGGCGGTGGGCGCTCCAGAGCCGGTCACCACCGAGGTGCCGACGCCATAGCTGTCGACGGGTTCAGCGCGCAGGGCCGCGATCGCGAACTCGTCGAGATCGCCGGAGACCACGATGCGCGTCGAGCAGGCGCCCAGCCCGTCGAGCTGGGTCCGCACCTGGCCTGCCAGCACACCCAGATCGCCGGAGTCGATGCGGACCGCGCCGAGCTCGGTCCCGCCAACCGCGATCGCGTTGGCAACGCCCGTGGTGATGTCGTAGGTGTCCACCAGCAACGTGGTGTCGGTGCCTAGCGCGGCCACCTGTCCGCGGAACGCCGCCTGCTCGTCGGGGCCCGCCGCGGTCGTGTGCAGCAGCGTGTAGGCGTGGGCCGCGGTGCCCATCGTGGGCACGCCGTAGCGGCGCTCGGCCTCGAGGTTCGAGGTCCCCGCGAACCCGGCGAGGTATGCCGCGCGGGCCGCGGCGACGGCCGCCTGCTCGTGGGTGCGCCGCGAACCCATCTCGATCATCGGCCGGCCCGCCGCGGCGGAGGTCATCCGGGCCGCGGCCGAGGCGATCGCCGTGTCGTGGTTGAAGATTGACAGCACCAGGGTCTCGAGGATCACGCACTCGCCGAAGCTGCCGTGCACGGAGAGCACCGGCGAACCGGGGAAGTAGAGCTCGCCTTCGGCGTAGCCGTCGACGTCCCCGCGGAACCGGTAGTCGGCGAGATACGCCAGTGTCGCATCGTCGAGGAAGTCCAGCGTCGCCAGAGCGGTATCGTCGAACCTGAACTGCCCCAAGGCTTCGACGAACCGTTGGGTACCCGCAACCACGCCGTATCGGCGTCCCTCGGGCAGCCGGCGGGCAAAGACCTCGAACGTGGTCTGACGGTGCGCGGTACCGTCGCGAAGTGCAGCGGCGAGCATGGTCAGCTCGTACTTGTCGGTGAGCAACGCGACCGTCACAGCAGCAACCGTAGCCGTTTCCGGGTTTGGGGATCTCGCCGGTATTGTGAGCCCATGGTTACACCGGCGAAGGCCCGTCCGGGTACCCGGGAAGAAGTTGACGTCGCCGGGGCCGAGGCCACCGACAGTCCATGGGTGACCATCGTGTGGGACGACCCGGTAAATCTGATGACGTACGTGACCTACGTCTTCCAGAAACTCTTCGGCTACAGCGAACCGCACGCCACCAAGCTCATGCTGCAGGTGCACAACGAGGGCAAGGCGGTGGTGTCGGCGGGCAGCCGCGAATCCATGGAGGTCGACGTGTCGAAACTGCACGCCGCCGGGCTGTGGGCGACCTTGGCGCAGGACCGCTGATCGACGGTGCGCAAATGGAAGCGGATCCAAACCGCTGACGGCCCGCGGTTCCGGTCGTCGTTGGCTGCCCACGAAGCCGTCTTGCTGCAGAACCTGGTGACCTCGTTGCTGGGCATGCTCGAGGAGCGCGAATCCTCGGCGCCGACAGACGAACTGCACGCCATCACCGGCATCCGGACCGGGAACCCGCAGCCACCGCAGGACGACACGCTGCGCCGGCTGCTACCCGACTTCTACCGGCCGGCCACCGAGCACCCCGCCGGCTCCGGCACCGCCGAAAGCCTCAACAGCGCGCTGCGCGGGTTGCATGAGCCCGAGATCATCGACGCCAAACGCGATGCGGCACAACGGCTGTTGGGCACGCTCCCGGACGGCGGCGGCAAGTTCGAACTGACCGAGAGCGACGCACAGGCCTGGGCCGCCTCGGTCAACGACGTGCGCCTGGCGCTCGGCACCATGCTCGACATCAGGCCGGACGGCCCGCACCGGCTGTCGCAGGAGCACCCCATGGCCGGGCACCTCGACGTGTACCAATGGCTCACGGTGCTGCAGGAGTACCTCGTGCTGGGACTCATGGGCAAGTAGATGGGCTCGATCTCCGACGTCGGCGGCATCCTGGTCGGCCACCACCACCGCATCGACCAGGACGTCACGTTGGGTGCCGGTTGGGCCTCGGGCACGACCGTGGTCCTGGCCCCGCCGGGCACGATCGGCGCCGTCGACGGTCGCGGTGGCGCGCCGGGTACGCGCGAGACCGATCTGCTCGACCCGATCAACACCGTCCGCCACGTCGACGCCGTCGTCCTCTCCGGCGGCAGCGCATACGGCCTGGCCGCAGCCGACGGTGTGATGACCTGGCTGGAGCAGCAGGATCGCGGCGTCGCCATGGACGGCGGGGTGGTTCCCATCGTTCCGGCCGCGGTGATCTTCGATCTGCCCGTCGGCGGGTGGGCGAACCGGCCGACCGCCGAATTCGGCTACGCCGCCGCGGCCGCGGCGGGTGCCCAGTTCGGTCTCGGCACGGTCGGGGCCGGGGTGGGTGCGCGGGCCGGGGTACTCAAGGGTGGTGTCGGCACGGCGTCGACCGTGCTGCCCGACGGAGTGACCGTTGGTGCGCTCGTGATCGTCAATGCCGCAGGCGACGTCGTCGACCCGGCAACCGGGCTGCCCTGGATGACCACACTGACCCACGAGTTCGGCCTCGTCGCGCCGCCGGCGAATCAGCTCGCCGCATACGCCGATCTGCACACCGAACTGAGCCCGCTCAACACCACCATCGCAGTAGTCGCGACCGACGCCGCGCTGAGCAAGGCCGCATGTCGGCGCGTCGCGGTGGCCGCCCACGACGGGCTGGCCCGCACCATCGCGCCGTGCCACACCCCGTTGGACGGCGATACGGTGTTCGCGCTGGCCACCGGCGCGGTGACGGTCGAGCCGGACCCGAAAACCCCGCCGGCGATGTCGCCCGAGACCATGCTGGTTGCCCGGATCGGCGCTGCGGCGGCGGAGGTGTTGGCCCGGGCAGTCCTGGTCGGAGTCCTGGCCGCGGATGCGGTGGCAGGAATACCCACCTACCGTGACATGTTGCCGGGAGCGTTCGGATGAAGGGAGCCGTCCAGTGTTGGTGATACGCCGTGACCTCGTCGAGGCCATGGTGGCCCATGCGCGGGCGGACCATCCTGACGAGGCATGTGGGGTGATCGCCGGACCCGAGGGTTCCGACCGGCCCGACCGGTTCATCGCGATGGTCAACGCCGAGCGTTCGCCGACGTTCTATCGGTTCGATTCGGGTGAACAGCTCAAGGTGTGGCGCGCGATGGACGAAGCCGACGAGGTGCCCGTCGTCATCTATCACTCACACACCGCGACCGAGGCGTATCCGAGCCGCACCGACATCGCCTACGCGTCGGAGCCCGATGCACACTACGTGCTGGTCTCGACCCGCGACCCGAACCAGCATGAACTACGCAGCTACCGCATCCTCGACGGCGTCGTCACCGAAGAGCCCGTCCAGATCGTCGAGCAGTACAGCAACAAGGAGCAAGTGTGACCGTTAACGTCTCGATCCCGACCATCCTGCGTCCGCACACCGGCGGGCAGAAGCGGGTCAGCGCCTCCGGCGACACGCTGGCCGCGGTGATCAGCGATCTGGAGGCCAACTACTCGGGCCTGTCCGAGCGGCTCGTCGATAACGGCAAGCTGCACCGATTCGTCAACATCTACGTCAACGACGAGGACGTGCGATTTTCCGGCGGCCTGGACACCGTGATCGCCGACGGCGACTCGGTGACCATCCTGCCTGCTGTCGCCGGCGGGTAACGCATGGCCAGACACGATTCGCTGCTGCAGGCTCTCGGTGATACTCCGCTGGTCGGACTGCAGAACCTCTCACCCCGCTGGGATGACGGTGACGACGGAACACCGCACGTGCGGCTGTGGGCCAAACTCGAAGACCGCAACCCGACGGGCTCCATCAAGGACCGGCCCGCGCTGCGGATGATCGAGCAGGCCGAGCGCGACGGGCTGCTGGAGCCCGGCGCCACCATCCTGGAACCGACCAGCGGAAACACCGGTATCTCGTTGGCCATGGCGGCCCTGCTCAAGGGCTACAAGATGATCTGCGTGATGCCGGAGAACACCTCGATCGAGCGGCGCCAGATCCTGGAGCTGTACGGCGCCAGGATCATCTTCAGCCCCGCCGAAGGTGGCTCCAACACGGCCGTCGCCACCGCCAAAGAGCTTGCCGCGCAAAACCCTTCGTGGGTGATGCTGTACCAATACGGCAACCCGGCGAACACCGACGCGCACTACTGCGGCACCGGTCCCGAGTTGCTGGCTGACCTTCCGGAGATCACCCACTTCGTCGCCGGGCTCGGGACCACCGGCACGCTGATGGGCACCGGTCGCTTCCTGCGCGAGAAGGTCCCCGGTGTGCAGATCGTGGCCGCCGAACCGCGTTACGGCGAGGGGGTGTACGCGCTGCGCAACATCGACGAGGGGTTCATTCCCGAGCTCTACGACCCCGATGTGCTGACCACCCGGTTCTCCGTCGGCTCGTACGACGCCGTCAAACGGACCCGCGACCTGGTGACCCGCGAAGGCATCTTCGCCGGCATCTCCACGGGCGCGGTGCTGCACGCCGCGCTGGGTATGGCAGCCAAGGCGGTCAAGGCCGGTGAGCGCGCGGACATTGCGTTCGTGGTGGCCGACGCCGGATGGAAGTATCTGTCGACCGGTGCCTACGCCGGTAGCCTGGATGACGCGGAGGACGCGTTGGAAGGGCAGTTGTGGGCATAGAGGTGTGGGCATGAGCAGGCGCCCGCGAGGAACCGCAGGCGGATCGTCCATGAGTGGCCTGCCCGTGCCGACCACGCCGAACAAGTCACCGGCGTGGAAGGTCGGCGGCGCCGCCATCCTCACCTTTGTCGCACTGCTCTACGTGATCGAGCTGGCTGATCAGCTTTCGGGTGGGCGGTTGGACCGCAACGGCATCCGCCCGCTGGAGACCGACGGCTTGTGGGGCATCCTGTTCGCCCCGCTGCTGCACGCCAACTGGCAGCATCTGATGGCCAACACCGTCCCGGCGCTCGTACTCGGATTCCTCGTGACGCTTGCCGGGATGAGCAGGTTCATCTGGGCGACGGCGATCGTCTGGATCCTCGGTGGCTTCGGCACCTGGCTGATCGGCGATGTCGGCGGATGCGCCCTGCCGACCAACCACATTGGTGCGTCGGGGCTGATCTTCGGCTGGCTGACCTTCCTTATGGTGTTCGGCTGGTTCACCCGGCACGTCTGGCAGATCGTCGTGGGCATCCTGGTGCTGTTCATCTACGGCGGCGTGTTGTGGGGAGCCATCCCCGAACTCAACACGTGCGGCGGGGTGTCCTGGCAGGGACACCTGTGCGGGGCCATCGCCGGGATCGTCGCGGCTTACCTGCTGTCCGGGCCCGAACGCAAAGCCCGGCAGCTCCGCAAGCGGCCCAACCAGCTGACCTCATGAGAGATCAGCTCGCGCCGATCGGGATTTTCGATTCCGGGGTCGGTGGGCTCACTGTCGCCCGCGCCATCATCGACCAGCTACCCGACGAGGACATCGTCTACGTCGGCGACACCGGCAACGGGCCATATGGGCCGCTGACCATCCCCGAGATTCGGGCGCACTCGCTGGCCATCGGCGACGACCTCGTCGCCAGGGGAGTGAAGGCGTTGGTGATCGCGTGCAACACCGCGTCGTCGGCGTGTCTGCGGGACGCGAGGGAACGCTATGCTCCGGTTCCGGTGGTCGAAGTGATCCTGCCCGCGGTGCGGCGCGCGGTCGCCGCGACCCGCAACGGGCGGATCGGCGTCATCGGCACCGCGGCCACCATCGCGTCGCGGGCATACCAGGACGCCTTTGCCGCGGCGCGTGACACCGAGATCATCGGGGTGGCTTGTCCCCGGTTCGTCGACTTCGTCGAGCGCGGCGTGACGAGTGGGCGGCAGGTGCTCGGGCTCGCCGAGGGGTATCTGGAGCCTCTGCAGCGCGCCGAGGTGGACACTCTCGTGCTGGGCTGCACCCACTACCCGATGCTGTCGGGGTTGATCCAACTGGCCATGGGCGACAACGTCACGCTGGTGTCGTCGGCCGAGGAGACCGCGAAGGACCTGCTGCGGGTGCTGACCGAACTCGATTTGCTGAAGCCGCACGGAGTTTCCCCGGCGCACCGGGTCTTCGAAGCGACGGGCGATCCGGAGGCGTTCACCGCTCTGGCGGCCAGATTCCTCGGCCCCAGTCTCGACGGCGTGCGGCAGGTGGGGCGTCACGCCGGCGCCGGAACATGATCTCCGTCGCCCAAACCGGCCATGTCTTGGCGACGTGCATGCCAGGCATGGCAAGCTAGGCACTGTGCGTTTGACCGTCCTGGGATGCTCCGGCAGCGTTGTCGGCCCAGATTCGCCGGCGTCGGGGTATCTCGTCACCGCGCCGGACACCGTGCCGATGGTGATCGACTTCGGCGGCGGCGTTCTCGGCGCGTTGCAGCGCTACGCCGACCCCAACGCGGTCAACGTGTTGCTGTCGCATCTGCATGCCGATCACTGCCTGGACCTGCCCGGACTCTTTGTCTGGCGGCGCTATCACCCCATCCCGGCCACCGAACGCGGCATCATGTACGGCCCCGCCAACACGTGGGCCCGGCTGGGCGCGGCGTCCTCGCCCGAGGGCGGCGAGATCGATGACTTCACCGACATCTTCGATGTGCGTAACTGGGTGGACGGCGAGGCCATCGAACTGGGCACGCTGAACATCACCCCACGGTTGGTATGCCATCCGACCGAGTCGTACGGCATGCGGTTCACCGACCCGTCCGGTGCGACGCTGGTGTACAGCGGCGACACCGGCTACTGCGATGCGCTCGTGGATCTGGCGCGCGGCGCCGACGTGTTCCTGTGCGAGGCGTCGTGGACCGACGATCCGTCTCGCCCGCCGCGGCTGCATCTGTCGGGTGCCGAGGCCGGGCGTGCCGCCGCGGCGGCCGGTGTGGGCGAGCTGCTGCTCACCCACATCCCGCCATGGACGTCGCGTGAGGACGTGATCAGCGAGGCCAAGGCCGAGTTCGACGGCCCGGTGCACGCCGTGGTGTGCGGCGAGGTATTCGACATCACCCGATAGGGTTGGCGGGTGTCCAGACGAGAAGACGGCCGCCTCGACGACGAGCTGCGCCCGGTAGTCATCACCCGCGGCTTCACCAATCATCCGGCCGGCTCGGTGCTGGTGGAATTCGGCCAGACCCGTGTCATGTGCACCGCCTCGGTCACCGAGGGCGTGCCGCGCTGGCGCAAGGGATCCGGGCAGGGCTGGCTGACCGCCGAATACGCCATGCTTCCCGCGGCCACCCATGACCGGTCGGACCGGGAGTCGGTCAAGGGCCGGGTCGGTGGCCGCACGCAGGAGATCAGCCGGCTCGTCGGCCGTTCCCTGCGGGCCTGCATCGACCTCGGGGCGTTGGGGGAGAACACCATTGCCATCGACTGCGATGTGCTGCAGGCCGACGGCGGCACCCGCACCGCAGCCATCACCGGCGCATACGTCGCGTTGGCCGATGCGGTGACGTACCTCGCCGCTGCGGGACGGCTCTCGGATCCGCGGCCGCTGTCGTGCGCCATCGCCGCGGTGTCGGTCGGCGTGGTCGACGGCCGTGTGCGCGTCGACCTGCCCTATACCGAAGATTCCCGCGCCGAGGTGGACATGAACGTCGTCGCCACCGACACCGGAACGCTCGTCGAGATCCAGGGCACGGGCGAAGGCGCAACCTTCCCGCGCTCGACGCTCGACAAGCTGCTGGACGCCGCGCTCGGGGCCTGCGAGCAGTTGTTCGTCATTCAGCGCGAGGCGCTGGAATTGCCGTATCCCGGTGTGCTGCCGGAAGGCCCGGCGCCCAAGAAGTCGTTCGGAAGCTGAGGGCTGATGCCTGAGCTGTTGGTCGCCAGCCGCAATCCGAAGAAGCTGGCCGAGCTTCGGCGCGTGCTCGACGCCGCCGGGGTGTCGGGGCTTTCGCTGCTGTCCCTCGCCGACGTCGCGCCCTTCGACGAGGCACCCGAGACCGGCGCGACGTTCGAGGACAACGCACTCGCCAAGGCCACCGATGGCTTCCGGGCCACCGGACTGGCGTGTGTGGCCGACGATTCCGGCATCGCGGTCGCGGCGCTCAACGGCATGCCCGGTGTGTTGTCGGCGCGGTGGTCGGGAAAGCACGGGGACGATGCGGCCAACACCGCACTGCTGCTGGGTCAGCTCGCCGATGTGCCCGACGAGCGGCGCGGCGCGGCGTTCGTCTCGGCCTGCGCCTTGGTGTCGGCCTCGGGTTCGACCGTGGTGCGCGGCGAGTGGCCAGGCACGGTCATCCGCGAGCGCCGCGGCGACGGTGGCTTCGGCTACGACCCGGTGTTCCTGCCCGACGGGTCGACGCGGACGGCCGCCGAGCTGTCACCGGCCGAGAAGGACGCGGCATCGCATCGCGGGCGGGCGCTGGCGTTGTTGGTACCGGCGCTACGGGAGCTGGCCGGCCTTACAGGCTGAAGCGTTCTTTGATCGCGATGGTGTTGAAGTGCTCGGCGATGATGCCCAGCAGCGGGATGGTGCCGGCGAGCAGCGTGCCTATGGTCTTGCCGAGAGGCCAGCGGATCTTGACCGCGAGGTTGGCCGTGAACATCAGGTACACGAAGTACACCCAGCCGTGCACGATGCCGATCCAGCTCGGCGGATTGTCGACCTGAACGATGTACTTGAGCACCATCTCGTAGCAGAGCGCGATCAGCCACAGACCGGTGGCCCACGCCATCACGCGGTAGCCCAGCAGGGCCTTGCGGATGGTCTCCTTGGGCGTGGTGACCTCGGTGTCCGGTTCGGGTGCGGTCATCTATCGGTCCTGTCTTTCTTCTCGGCATCGCTCTTGGCCAGTTCGGCGAGGTACCGGTTGTACTCACTCATGGCCTGATCGTCATCGTCGTCTTGTGCTGCGGGCCTTGGCCTTTCAGGCAGCAGCCCGGCAGGGATCTCGGTCTGCTGGGCAACCGGCTGCGGTGGCGCGTCCTCGTAGCGGACGAACTTGTAGTACGCATAGAAGCAGAAGGCGGCGAACATCGGCCACTGCAAGGCATAGCCCAGATTCTGGAAGCTGCCCGAGATCGATTCATACCGCGTCCATTGCCACCAGGCCAGCCCCATGCAGCCGGCAGCAGCGAGGCAGACCAGAGCGATGAGCGCTGGCCTCCTACGCCGTGTAGTGGACATTAGTCCACGGTACCGCGCGGTCCTTGGGGCCGACGAATGTGTCGAGGCGGGCGGTGTCCAGTGGATGTCCAGGTTGTCCAGCGCGGCGGTGAACAACGGTCAGTACGCCGGAAGCGTCACCCAAAAGGGATGTGTCGAGTAGGCGTGCGCTGCCGCAGGCAATGCTGCGTAATCGTGCTCAACGCCGCAGTCGGTGATGCGCGGGGCTGCCGGAAATGTGACGGCGGTCGAGTCCGCCAGTCCCGGATGGTTGGTCGCGGTATGCCGGTGAGGCGCGCAATGGCGCAGTCGTTCATGCCCGAAGCGATCAGGCGCTCGGACTTGGTCGAACTCGTCCGTGGACCGCACGTCGAGCCCCCTCCGCCGGCGATGCACCGAAAGCACCGCCACCCTCCGACACGTTCGGCTTCAACGAGAGCTGTACGATCGGGGTGCTGCGGGCGTGGCGAAATTGGTTTACGCGCGGGCTTTAGGTGCCCGTGTTCGAAAGAACATGTGGGTTCGAGTCCCACCGCCCGCACTGATCAGCCCGTTTGGGTTTCCACCGGAGCCGCATTGGATTTCACGGTGTTGAGAATCGCGACGATGTTGTCGACGTCGGCGTCGGGGAACACATCATCGGGTCCCGTCGGCGCGTGGTCCGTGTACGGGGATTCGTAGAGCCTGGCCGGTTCGACGACGCCGTTCCGGGTGAGCTCGGTGACGATCAGGTCGATAAAGCGGATCTGGTCTGCGGTAAATCGGGTTCCGTCCAGGTAGCTTCCGAAGGCTTCGACTGCGGCATCACGGTCCAGGCCGATAAGTCCACGGATGAACAGACCCAACCCGTGTGACTGCTCTTTGGCGAGCGCAATGTCGTCATCGCCACCGGTCCCACTGTCAATGAGCATCTTTTCCAGTGAGGCCAGGTCGTCGGGTGTCAGCGGCTTGTTGCGTCGCAGGCGTTGCAGCGCGACGTGGTCCTGGTGCTGCTTCAAATACGCGGCGGCCTTGAGCCGGAAGCGTTCCCAGTTTGTTCCTGGCGTGATGCCGGGCAGGTCGACGAGCGTGGACTCGCCCAGCTCGTCCTGGAAGTCGGTGTAGACGACGACCTTCTTGGCCTTCTCCAGGAAGCGCAGGAGGCGGCGCAACTTACGGCGGGCCAGTTCAAGCATGGGCAGCGTGACGTCCACCCACCACTCGTCGCCGGCGACTTCGTCGAGGAGAGCCTGCTGGGCGGCGACCGACGGGATGGCCGTCTGGTTCAGCAGTCCGGACGCGATCAGCTGAATCTGCTCGCGCAGCCGTTCGGCGGCGACCGCGTCGCCTTCGAGCTGGGCGAGTTGACGTCGCAGGATGAGCAGGTCGAACCGTTTGGCGTCCTCGTCATCGTCCTTGTGTGTCGAGGGCAATCCGGCGAGGTGCTCGGCAACGTCGCCCGCGGCTTCGGGCGTGAGCACCGGCCAGGCGTCCCAGTTCGCATACCGTTCGACCAATCGCCGATGCGGGCGCACCAGAAAGTTCTCGAGGTTCATGCCGACGACAGTGCGGTGCAGCGACCACGCGGTGTCGACGCGCAGGCCCCGGTCGCTTTCGGCGCCCTGTCCCTCAGGCGGGTCGGGATCATGCGGAGGTTGGGCATGGTCAAGGGCGGTGATCAAGCCGAGACGGGTCTCAAAGAGCCTCTGGTTCAACGATTTCTGGAACGAACCTTGTGACCCGGGCAGATCCTGGCTGAAGAATTCCAGGTTGCTGCAGAAATCGAAGACGTAGAAGTTCTGCTTGTGCAGGCCCGGTCCGTACAGGTCGGGGCGCAGCCGAGTGCCCCGACCGATCATCTGCCAGAACTTCGTCTTGGACCGCACCAGCTTGAAGAACACCAGGTTGACCACCTCGGGCACGTCGATGCCGGTGTCGAGCATGTCGACCGAGATCGCGATGTGCGGTGCCTTGTCGGGGATGGAGAAGTCGTCGATGAGACTCTGGGCGTACGGCGTGCTGTGGGTGATAACGCGCGCGAAATGCCCGGCGTATTCGGGGTATTGGCGGTCGAAGCGCTGGGCAATGAACTCGGCATGGTCCTGGTTCTTCGCGAAGACAATCGTCTTGCCCAGCCGATCTCCGGACGCGACGCGATGGCCCTTTGCCATCAACTCGGCGAGCACCTTGTCGACAGTGTCTTCATTGAACAAGAACTTGTTGAGCTCCTCGGAGGTAACCGTATCTGGGGTGTCAACGTCGTCGCCCCAATCCAATGCGTCCCAGTCGTCTTTCTCTTCTTCGGACAGGTCGGCGTATCGGATACCCTCCTGCAAGAACTTTGTCCCGCAAGAGATTCCGACGGCGGGTACCAGGAATCCCTCGGTGACTGCGTCGTCGAGACTGTAGGCGTCGGTCGGCACCCCGTCCTCGAGCTGGAACAGCCGGTAGGTGTTGTGGTCCACCTCGTCCTTCGGTGTTGCGGTCAGCCCGACCAGCAACGAGTCGAACCACTCGAAGATGGCCCGGTACTTCTGGTACACCGAGCGGTGGGCCTCGTCGATCACCACAAGATCGAAGTAACCCGGACCGAATTTCCTTACCCCGGAGCCGGTGTCGTTGATGAGGTTCATCATCGTGGGGTACGTGCTTACGTAGACACGACCGTCGGAGGCCTTCTCGGTCACCAGGTTCACGGTGGTCGCGTCGGGCAGATGTGTCTTGAAGGCATTGACGGCCTGAGTAACCAGCGCCGTGCGGTCGGCCAGGAACAGCACTCGCTTGACCCAGTTCGCTTCCATCAGTTGCTTGACGAGCGCGATGACGGTGCGGGTCTTACCCGAACCGGTGGCCATCACCAGCAGTGCTTCGCGACGTTTGGCGTCGAAGCTGTCGTCGATCGCGCGGATGGCCCGATGCTGGTAGTGCCGTTCGACGATCTCGGAATCGATCGGCGCGTCGCTCAGCGGTTGACGGGTTCGGCGACGTTGGACCAGCAACTCGAGTTCGTCACGAGTGTAGAAGCCTTGGACCTCACGCGGGGGATAGCCGCCCACGTCATCCCAGATCCAGTGTTCAAAACCGTTGGTGTAGAAGATGACTGGACGTCGACCCGTCGTCTGTTTCATGCAGTCCGCGTACAGTTTCGCCTGCTGCTCGCCGAGGTGGGGGCTCTTGGTAGTCCGTTTGGCTTCCACCACCGCGAGTGGCAGGCCGTCCGCGCCCCACAGCACGTAGTCGACGTAGCCCTTGCCGCCGCCGGGCATACCGGTGACTTCGAATTCGCGGTCGCGGGCCTCCGTCAGCGGCCAGCCAGCCTCGTTGAGCAAAAGGTCGATGAACGTATCGCGGGTGTCTGCTTCGGAGTAGTCGCGGTCGTCGGGCTGGGTATTCGTCGCCTGGGCCTGCTTGATCTGTTCGCGTAGCGCGGCGATTTCTGCGTCCTTGGCCTTGGACAGCTCGTCCTTGTCGGCCAGGGCCTTGGCATGCGCCTCATCCTGGGCGGCGAACTTGGCCGCAAGCTGGGCGACTTCCTGCCGGCTCAGTGGGGCGGCCTTGGCCGCGAGCTTGGGATCGAAGGCCAACTTCAGTGGCGCGGCCTTCGGGTAGGCCGAGTGGTGGTAGACCGCCCACACCATGACGTGGTGTAGTTCGCGGAGCACGGCGAGGGCGATGGCTGGAGCAATCGGCTTCTGTTCGTGTACGGCCGCATTGCCGGCTTTGCGGATCAGGTTGAGTTTCTGTCCGATTGCCGGGGTCACTGCGGCGCGGAACGGTTGCTCGTTGATGCGCGCCGACAGATCGTTCTTGTAGGGCATTGGCAATGCCAGGATGTCGTAGAGCAGATCGACGAGGTGCTCGATCGCTCGACGGCTGTAGAAACATGCCGAACGGGGATCGGAGCTGAGATAGCTTTCGGCACGGGCGCAGTCGATATGGATTTCCGGCCAGTCAGCCGCGCCGACGAAGGCGAAATTGCTCACGGCGCATCCTTCCTTTTCTGGCCTCCGGCCGATGGTGGTGAACCTATCAAGTTTGCGCGGCTCCTGAGCCGAACTGGACTGTCTACCAGTTGGCGCCGACAAGTCGTCGGGGATTGCGGTGCCTAGGAAGATTGACTGTGTTGGACGGCTCGTGTGAGGAGGACCGATGATCGAAGTACTGCCGGATCTGCCGGACGGCGTGTTCGGGATCAGGGTGTCGGGTCACGTCACAGGCGACGACTTGCGGCAGTTCCGGCCCGCCATCGATGACCTATCGAACAATGGTGAAATCCGCATCGTCGAGGTGATCGCGCCCGACTATGCCGGCTTCGGACCGGGGGGACTGGTGGAAGATCTGAAGCTTGGACTGGGGATGGTCGCCCACCATCACTCGGCGTTCAAGCGGATCGCTGTTGTGTCGGACAAGGACTGGGTAGCCCATGCGATGCATGCATTCGCCTGGATGGTTCCGGGTGAGCTGAAGGTGTTCGGGCTTGATGAACTCGATGCCGCCAAGGAGTGGGCAGCGGGCCGAGTGTAAGTCGTACGATTTTCCTGTACGATACCCGTACGGTAAATACGTACAGCTAGGGAGTCTGTCCCGTGTCTATCAGTGCAAGTGAAGCCCGACAGCGACTCTTCCCGCTCCTCGAGCAGGTCAACGTCGATCACGAGCCTGTACGTATCACCTCCAAGGCCGGGGATGCGGTTCTCATGTCGGCCGACGACTACGACGCGTGGCAGGAAACCGTCTATCTCTTGCGCTCGCCCGAGAATGCCCGGCGACTTATGGAGGCGGTCGCCCGGGACAAGGGCGACGGAACCTGTCAACCTGAATGAGGCACCGTTGCGCGGTATTTACTGAGCGTCCTCCTCTGGATGGTGGGGTCGGTTGATCCACGAGATTTCAGGGATCTTCGGCGGTTCGGGCGGTTTGCGGACGAACCGTTCCGGGTGTTCGGCGTAGGCGGCGTCGAGTACGCCGGCACGCTTGTCGCGGATGGCCTCGGCCAGGCCGTAGTGGACGTCAGCGGCGGTATGCAGGCCCAGCCCGCTGTGGCGATGTTCATCGTTATACCAACCGAAGAAGACCTGGCAGTGCAATCGAGCTTCCTCGATCGAGCCGAACCGGCCGGGGAAGTCGGGCCGGTACTTCAACGTCTTGAACTGGGCCTCGCTGAACGGGTTGTCGTTGGAGATGTGCGGTCGCGAATGTGACTGGGTGACACCGAGATCGGCGAGCAAGAACGCAACCGGCTTGCTGGTCATGGAACTGCCGCGATCGGCATGGATCGTCAACTGGTCACGGTCGATCCCTTGCTTGGCGCAGGTCTGGCGGATCAGCACCTCGGCCAGCGCCGCCGATTCGCGGCTGGCAACCATCCAGCCAACGACGTACCGCGAGAAAATATCCAAGATCACATACAGGTAGTAGTAGGTCCACTTTGCCGGGCCGCGCAATTTCGTTATGTCCCACGACCACACCGCATTTGGGGTGCTGGCCACCAGTTCGGGTTTCACCTTCGCCGGGTGCGTGGCCTGGGCGCGGCGTTCACGCACCTCGCCGGCTTGGCGCAGCAGCCGATAAAACGTCGACTGTGAGCCCAGGTAGACACCTTCGTCGAGCAAGGTGGCCCACACCTCAGCCGGCGCGACGTCGACGAACCGGTCGCTGTGCAGCACATCGAGGATCGCCTGCTGCTCGGCGGCACTCAGCGCACGCGGCTGCCGCCGCTCACGGTGCGGGATCGGCTCTGGTCGTGTCGGGGCCGGGCTTTGCCGGTGGCGTCGGTAGTAGCTGGCCTGCGCGGCACCCACCGCTTCGCAGGCGGCCCGCACACCCAACTGCGGTGCCAACTCCATGACGGCCTGATCAGTCACGTGGTCGACCTCGGATCGGTATCCGCGCTCTCGGAGAGCGTCTCCAAGAGCGCGTGCAGTTTTGCCTGCACATCCACCACGGCGCGGGTCTTGGCCAACTCCTGTTCCAGTCGCTGCTTTTCGGCTTGCAGGCGGGCGATCTGCTCGGCGGCCGGATCACGGCGCTTGCGCCCGCGCGGGGCGGCCAGCCCCGCCAACGCGCCGGCGTCGCGGGCTTTGCGCCACTCGGTGATGTGGCTGGAATACAGCCCCTCACGGCGCAGCACCGCGCCCTTCTCACCGTCAGGTGCCGCGTCGTAGGCGGCCAGGACCTCCAGCTTGTACTTCGCGGTGAACGTCCGTCGCCGAGCGCGTTCGGGCACCTCGGGATCGGGACGTTGCGTTGCATCGTCAGCCACCCGACCAGGATCTTCCATCCCGGCCGCGCAGACCAACGTCGTCACCTTGCTTGCCATTTCGGGGAGTCTCTCCATCCCCGCCCTCGGGTCACTAATTATCAGGGGGCGAGTGCCTCAACCCAGGTTGGCAGAGAGGGCGACCGCTCTGCGTCAGCGGAGTACAGCAAGTCGATTGATGAACTCGAGGGGATGGCCGGCGGTCGGGAGTGAGAAGTATCAACTTCGATCCCGACGCTTGGGAGGACTTTCTGTTTTGGTTGGCCTCGGATCGTAAGATGGCCCGCCGGATCACCAGACTCATCGCGGAGATTCAGCGCGACCCGTTCACAGGGATCGGGAAACCAGAGCCTCTGAAGGGGGAATTGTCCGGGTACTGGTCGCGGCGGATCGATGACGAACATCGACTCGTGTACCGCGCAGACGACACCGAGGTCAAGATACTGAAAGCCCGATATCACTACTGACGGATGGATCTGCCTCCGCGCATGGCCACGACGTCATTCGTCCTCTCTCCCGTGGGTCGGCAGATCAATCCGGATGTCCCACAGGTGCACATGGCCAGGAATCTCTTGCTCCATGAACCATTCCCAATCCTCGTACTTGTCCGCGTCGGCCTGCCACTGGTCTGCTTCAGAGTCGCGGCCGGCGCTACGCAGAACGCCTGCCACCAGTCGCTGAAGCGTCTGGCTACCCTTGTGGAAGCAGATTCCGTCGAGCATCTCGATCGCTTGCCGCGCTACACCGTCGATCGCGTGATCCATCCTGTGTTGTGCCACTTCGGCGAACTTCAACTCGGCTATCGCCCAGTGGTAGGCGGCGTCGGCCGCGCGCATCGGGTGGTACATCTCGCGGCGGTCGATCAAGTTGGCCACCATCTCCTGGGCAAGGGCCACCGATTCCTCTGAGGGAGAAAGGAAGTGGATGAGAGAACTGAACGCTGCGAGCATCAACTCGGGGTCGCCTGCATCGACCTGTCGCGCTAGCACTACGGCCCGTCGATAGGCTGACTCGGCGCCCTCTCGATCATTCAGCTCTTCGAGCGTCTCGCCGAGCCGGAAACCCGCGTGCGACGCATCAGCAAGGTCTCCCGTTGCCATCGCCTCATCCACGTTGGCGCGTAGTTCTCCAGCTCGCTCTGCCGCCGACTTTGGTGGTGGCTGCAGTTTGCGCCAGACATCGCGGGCCTTTTCACCGACCCGGCTCAGGTCGTCGGTGACCTTGCATACCAGGTCGAATTCCGCATCTTGGATCAGTTCGGCATCGAATGTCTCGAAGATGAGGTGGCGTGCCGTGTCGTAATGATCGAGTGCTTTCTCCAGTTGTCCCGCGCAGAGTGCCTCGTCACCGAGCCGCTCGAGTTCCTCGGCCGACACTTTCGATTGCTCGCTCATCGGGCGACCTCCATACCATCCGCTCCTGCGGCGCCCGGACTGGAATACAAGTTCTTGCTGAGCAGCGCGATCAAGCCGCCCAAATTCACTCGCAAGTTCTGCTGCTCAAGCCTGTCCATCTCTGTCCCTCCTACGTCGGTTCGTTCGAGAACCGCATAGCGTCGCATGAGGTACCGACATGTCGAGGACTAGAACGCGCAATAGGTGCGGCGGGTTTCCCTCTCCCATGACAGTGACCACAGACCGGTTCGACAAAGGGATATGCGGTCAAGTCTGTTCGCTCGTGCACACGCCCAACTCGGCTTCGAGGCTCGCGTAGGTGGCGCGGCCGTTCTGGGCCGGCGTATCGACCGCGTACATGATTGTCTTCAATCATGTTATATATCAACATGATTGGTGAGATCGCATCAGTGAACGCGCTACCCGTCGTCGGCCGCGTCAGGTGGAGCCAGCAGTTCCTCAGGGCGGAAGTGATGGTTGACAGTGTCCTGACCCGTGTTCATCAGTGGCGGCGGATACCAGAGGATGCGGCCGGTGTCGGGATCGACGCTGGTCGTCCAGCCGAGGCCGACGAGGCGGTTATCGGGTCCGCAGCTCAGTCCGAGGTCCGGGGCGTCGGTCTGCCCGCCATGTTGCCAGTCGGTTTTGGCGTGGTGGACCTGGCAGTGGTCGGCCGCTGCGGTGCATCCCGGCCGCGTGCACCCGCGGTCACGGTCGTACAACAGCAGTCGTTGCGCCTTGGTGGCCAGCCGTTTGGTGCGGGCCATGTACAGCGGCTCTGCTGTGTGATGTTTGTAGATGGTGAGGTAGTGAAAGCTGTGAGAGGCCAGCCGAATTAAATCTTTCATCGGCATCCGTATGCCTGAGCCAGTGACCGCAATGCCCGCTGCGGACTCCAGCTCGGACAGCGTGGTGGAGACGACCACGGTGACGGGAAGGCCACCGTGCCGGCCGAGTCGTTTGGACATGAGCAGTTCGCGCAGCGCCGCTTTGAGCGCATCATGATTGCGCTGGGGCTGAGTGCGGGTGTCCCGGGCCGCAGCCTCCGCTTGGGCCTGCTCGCGCTCTTGCTGGGAGGCGTCTGCTTCCGGCGGATGGTCAGCGGCCACCGAATCAGCGGCGTCGGGGGCAGCGGGCTCGGGGGCAGCAGTGTCGGCCGCGGTGTCGTCGGTGTTGGGAGTGTCGAGTGGGTTGGGAGTCGGGTTGTGGATCGGGTGCGGGTCGTCGGGATTGTTGATGCCGGGCTGGGCCCACACACTGTTGATCGTGGCGACATACGCTGCGGTTTCGGGATCAAGCCAGCCCTCGACGTGTACGTACCCGTCGGCATCCTGTCGACCCAGACGCAACCCCCGACGATGCGCGGCGAGATCGGGACTGTCGCCGTCCTGATTGAGCAGAAACAGGAGTTTTTCCGCACCGGCCTTCAGGGTTTCAGGAGTCTCGCGCGTTGCCGCCGCCACCAGGTCAACTTCGACTTCGGCCAGTTCCGTCGCGTTGACGTAGCTCGCGACCTTTTTCACCGTGTCGCTGATGATCGCGATGTGATCAGCGCTGATCGTCCCGTCCAATAACGCCATTGCGGAGGCAGGAAGCGCAGGCTCCAACACCTCACCACCAACGGTGTACCGCGGTGCCAACTCGGTCGCTGCAGCTACACGGCGGGAGGCTTCCTTGCGGCTGATTCGCATCCGGGTAGCCAGCACATCAATCCAGGACTTGCCGCCGATCTCGTGCGGCGTGGCTTGAGCCATCAACGCCGCCTGGATGCGGTGATCAATGAGCGCATGAGTGCGGGCACGCTGTTCCCGTTCGGATTGGATCGCCAACAACTCTGCGGTGTCGAACGTCGTGAAATCGACATCGGCCAGCGCCGCGGTCGAAGCTTGGTGCCCCGTCAGTGCACGCTGCACTGCGTCTCGGGCCTCCGCAACGCCAACCGCCATGGTTCGAACATACATTCGAGCACTGACAGAATTTGCCGTGTTGAGACTGATGTGACCACAGTGGCCAGAGTTTTTGAGCCAGGCCTGGGCCGGTGCCGTTGACTGCGAAAGCTTAGGCAACCCAGTTTGATTGGGCCTGAGGGCGTCAGGCCCCGACGCATCCGGTCCCACAATGTCTATGTCACGACCGAGGCCTGGTGCGTAGGTGTCGGCCATCGTCGATATCGGCTCCCGATTGCCCCGAATCTGCTCGTAGCAGGCATCAGTCGTCTCTGTGACGATCGGACAGATCAATCCGGATATCCCACAGGTGGACGTGCCCGGGAATCTCTTGGTCCATGAACCACTCCCAGTCCTCATATTTGTCCGCGTCTGCCTGCCAGCCATCTGCCTCAGCGTCGCGGCCGGCACCACGTAGGACGCTGGCCACCAGGCGCTGAAGCGCCTGGCTCTTGTCGTGGAAACAGATGTCGTCGAGCATCTCGATTGCTTGCCGTGCGATGCCGTCGATCGCGTGATCCACCCGGTGGCGCGCCGCTTCGGCGAACATCAGCTCGGCGACCGCCCAGTGATAGGCCGCGTCGGCGGCGCGCATCGGGTGGTACATCTCCTCGCGGTCGATCAAGTTGGCCGCCATCTCTTGGGCAAGGGCCACCGATTCCTCTGAGGGGCTGAGGAATTCGCTCAGTGCGCTGAATGCCCACAGCATCAACTCCGGCATGGTGGCGTCGACTTGCCGCGCGAGTGCGACCGCCTGTCGGTAGGGCAGATTCCGCGGCGTCACGATCGCCGAGTTCCACGAGTGCCTCGCCCAGATCAATGCTGATTCTCGCGGCATGGGCCAGGTCACCGGAATTGGTGGCGTCGGCCGCCAATGTTCGTAATTCAGCTGCGCGCGGGGCCGGAGGCAGTAGTCCGCGCCGGATGTCGAGCACTTTCGCTCTGGTGCGGTTGAGGACCTGGACGATCCTGGCGGATGTCTCGTCATCGAAGACAACATCTATCAACGGCAGGAGCAGGTTGTTGACCTCCTCGTAGTGATCGATTGCCTCGTTGAGCCGTCCCGAGCACAGCGCACGGTCGCCGAGCTGTTCGCTGGCTTCCACGGCGTCGGCGATCAGTGCTGGTTGCTCGTTCATCGGGCGACCTCTGTGCCGTCGACGCCTGCGGCGAGCACGATGATGTCGTCGAGTGCCTCCGACAACAGGACTCGATCCTCAGGGCCGTCGCATTGGCCGGCCATCCGGGCCTGGACGAACAGCAGTTGCATGAGCCGACTGAACACGAGGTCGTCCGTTGTGCGGGTCAGCGCGCGCACGGCCCGGTTGTCCCAGTTCACCACTAGATGCGAGAGGTCGCCGTATCCCGGCGATGTCATGTCGATCTGCCCGTGACCGATGAAGACGGCTGGAAGGTCGGGCGATGGAAACTGGCGCGCGACAACGCGACACCCTGATGTGAGGAGCGCCTGACTACCGCGCTGCTCGAATGTCTGCACCTCGCCGGCGTCGAGGGACGGCATCGTCAAGGCAGCAACTTCGGATGCCGGATAGGCGCGGGTGACGGTCACGCCGGAAATCACTTGCGGCAGCATGAGCAGAACCTCTTGGTCGAGGGTGTGGCCGGCGTTGATGACGATTCGCCCGCCCGGGTTGAAACTGGCGATGGTGCGAAACTCCTTGACCGACACGGCATACAGGATGTTCGGGTTACGGTCGATGACGTCGATCAACCGCATCTGCCCTTCCGTCGTTTGTACCGTCAGCATGGGCAGCACGACTTCGGCCAATGCGAGATTCTCGGCGTCGACGCCATGCGTCGCCGCGGATCTGAGCTCCAACTCGTTGTCGGCGACGAATTCGGCGAACCGTTCGGGATCGGTGTCGGCGAGGGAACGCAGCCACGTGAGTGCTGTGTGACCGAGTTTGCGCCGTGTCATGGTCAGCGCCGCGTTGCTCATGATGGCTTCGCGGCTGGCGGTCGGCTCAAGCTTGGTGGAATTGATTGCGGCCCAGGAGAAGAAGCTCCACGCTGGCATCAGGGTGGCGTCCGCATCGTCGACCAACATGCCATTGACGTAGACGCGGTTACGTGCGGAGGGCTTGGACCTCCCCGCGGAACCGATATATACGACGCCCTGCAATCCCAACTCGTGGTCGACGACTTCGATGGCGTCGAACTGCCTGCCAACGCCCATGCCGCCGTAAACCGGTGAAACACCTTGCCGCACTGCGGAATGGTGTGCGCCGAAATCGTGCATCCACGGAAATCCGCGCGAAACACTCTGCGGTCCTTGGCTTGTCAGCACTGTGATATCGACGGGGAGGAATTCGGCGTACTTCTGAACCAACGGGCTCACCTGCTCGGCTCGTGCCCACCCGACCATGTTCGGGCGCGGCCGTAACCGCACCGTGGTTCCCACGGCGACGTACTCTGCGACTGTTCGGGTCGTGTATGTGCCGTCGCTGCGGCCGACCCACTCGATCGGCTCGGCGCCGGTCGCGCTGCGGGAGACGACGGTGATCTCGTCGGCGACGAGAAAGCAACTCAGCAATCCGATGCCGAATTGACCGAGGTAGGTCCGACGTCTCTGTTCCAGCTCCTCGCTCTTGGAGCTGGCGCCGACCGTCGCGAGGAACTGCTCGACCTGCTCCGGGCTGATTCCGATTCCGGCGTCGGTGATCGTGAACTCGCTGGCCGGCGAGTCCGGAGAGGCGATTCCGTACGGGGAGATCGAGATGACGCGCGGTACCGCGGGGCCACCAAGTGCGTCGCGTGCCGTGATGGCGTCGACCGCGTTCTGGATCAGCTCCCGCACATACACGCCGGGGCTGGAATACAAGTTCTTGCTGAGTAGTGCGATGACGCCGCCGAGATTCACCCGAAAGTTCTGCGGCTCAAGCCCGTCCATCTGTGGCCCCTTCTATGTCGGTTCATTCGAGAACCGCATAGCGTCGCACGGGGGACCGACAAGCCGGGTTCGGTCAGCGGATGCTGTTAGGCGGACTCGTCCTTCTCGATCTTGTCCGCGGCTTCGACCGCGGCCAGCGGCCCCTGCCGGCTCTGCAGTGCCTGCATCGCGGTGCGCGCGTAGATCATCTGGCTGGTGATGGCCATCTGGCCCCTGCCGCGGCCCAGGAAGGTGATGAACCAGGTCACCAGTGTGGTGAACCGATTCTTGTAGCCGACCAGGTAGACCAGGTGCAGCACCAGCCATGCCAGCCATGCCAACGGACCGCCGAATTCGAGTTTCTTGGACGATTTCGGGATCGGCACCTGGGCCACCGCGTCGAATCGTGACACCGTCGCCATGCTGCCCTTGTCCCAGTATGTGAACGGCTCGCGGTTCGCCGGATCGTCCTGACCCGCGAGCGAGCGCTTGATGATGTCGGTCGCGTAGGTGGCGCCCTGAATCGCGCCCTGCGCCATCCCGGGCACATCGGGGACTGCCATCAGGTCACCGACGACGAACACGTACGGATGGCCTTTGACGGTCAGATCCGGCTCGACGACGACGCGTCCCGCACGGTCGATCTGGCTGCCATCGGACTGCTCGGCGATCAACTTGCCCAGCGGGCTGGCCTGCACACCGGCCGACCACACCTTGCAGGCACAATCGATACGGCGTTCACTCCCGTCCTTATCTTTCACGGTGATGCCCATGTAGTCCACGTTGGTGACCATGGCGTTGAGCTGGATCTCGACGCCGAGCCGCTCCAGGCGTTTCTGGGCCTTGAGTCCGAGCTTGCGACCCATCGGCGGCAGCACCGCGGGGGCCGCGTCGAGCAGGATCACCCGGCAGTCCTCCGGCCTGATGGTGCGGAACGCACCGGCCAATGTCCGTTCGGCGAGTTCGGCGATCTGTCCCGCCAACTCGACGCCGGTGGGGCCGGCGCCAACCACCACGAACGTCAGCCGGCGCTCCCGTTCGGCGTGATCGGTCACCACCTCGGCAGCCTCGAAGGCCCCGAGGATGCGGCCCCGCAATTCCAGTGCGTCGTCAATGGTCTTCATGCCCGGCGCGAACGTCGCGAAGTGGTCGTTACCAAAGTAGGACTGCTGGGCGCCGGCGGCCACGATGAGGCTGTCGTAGGGCGTGACGGTCTCCTGCGACATCAGCTTCGAGGTGACTGTCTTGGCTTGTAGGTCAATGCCTTCCACTTCGCCGAGGCGGACCCTGACGTTCTTCTGGTCGCGTAGCACCAGGCGGGTGGTGGGCGCGATCTCGCCTTCCGAGAGGATGCCCGTGGCTACCTGATAGAGCAGCGGCTGGAAAAGATGCGTCGTCGTCCGCGAGATCAAGGTGACGTCGACGTCGGCGTGCTTGAGGGATCTCGCCGCCTTCAAACCGCCGAATCCGGACCCGATGATCACGACGTGGTGGCGTTCGGCGACGGTGGTCATATTGCTCCTTCGGGCACAGCGGCGGGACCGAATGACACCGGCAAACATACCGGCTGACGTGTCTGTGAGGGCTCGTTGCGCGTAGTCGGTGGGGAGGCTCGAGGTCTTGGGCACAATTGTCGCGATGGTGGCCGCCCGTATGCCGCTTACAGCCGCACGCGGTGGCCGCTCGAGTTGCGCTACGGCAAGGTCAGCCGTGGTGTGTGGCCATCGATAGCAGGCGTTCCCTGATTGCCCGAGTCTCGGCCCCGAGATCCATCGTGAGAAACCGGTACCTCTGCCCGCCGATGACGACGAACTGGTCGACGTCGGCGTCGACTGGATAGAGCAGGACGCCTTCCGCGATTGCACCGAGAAGATCGCGATCGTGTTGTGACTGCACATAGGCGTAGAGCTGGAACATCTGATTGCGCGAAAGTCTCGGTGTTCCGAATCAGTTCGGCTTGAGGAGCCTCGAAAGGTTCCGACGGGCGCCAAGTCTGGCCGTTGCTCAGCACAACCAGCGTGGGATGCGTGAAGGCTGGCTAACTTTCGAGCCGGGATGGTTCTGTCGTCACAGCTCACCTCGGAAGGCACGCGATTGGAGAGATGCGAAGAGTTCGTCGATTTGAGCGAGAACTTCAAGCTGATGCTGATGCTGTTGCTGGACGCGGCTGACGAATTGCCTGAACCGCCGCTGTTCGCCTATTGGTGGAATCGCCGTTGGTGCCGAGCGCACCGTCGATGTGCTAATCGTATTTAGTCCCGACGTTGTGTTTCCCGCCCTTCGGAAGTGAGAAGCCCCAGCCTCAGAGTTGAACCACGCGACAGCGAAGACCGGATCAAGGCGATCGGCGTTGGGCCGGAACCGGATCAGATGGTTCTGATGAACACAATCGTGGATTTCGCCGGTCCACATCGCAACTCGACCAACCTCGCGAGGATTGGCATGGCCCTCTACGAAAAGAAGGTCACCTGATTCCAGGCGTGTTCGTGCTTGTTCCGTCGCAGTGACAGATATCAGCTTGACTTCAGACAGATCGAGTCGGCCGCGGTGTACATTCGCGACTCGTAAGTAGGGCATGGCCAAAGGCAGGCTATCTCGTGCTTTTGTGACCTGCAATCCACCTTGAATATCGCCACATTCTCCTAGTGTGGCCTGAGGCTTGATGCCGTCAAACATTCGCGCAAATTCGGAGTGCCCCAATTGATTGACGCAATCAATTGCCGCGCGCTGCTTAATGCGAATCGCATCGGTGTGATCGAGGATCGCGGCGATGCGGCGCTGCTCGTCGAGTGGTGGTAGGGAGATCTGAATTTTCGAAACGATTTCCTGGTTCAGATTCGGCATAGTCGTACCGAGAGATTCCCGTTCCAGTGTCCTGACCATGTCGGGACTGGAAAGCAGCAGGCTCAAGAACTTCGATGACAACGCAGGCCCGGGCCGGACGATCAATGACCCTGTGCCGCAAAGATAGCCGTTAGCGGTGGCATCGACGACAGCGCATCGACCCATCTCGCCCCGTCGACCGAGGACCACGTCGCCTTCTGCCAGGCGATAATTGCTGAGTTGACTCGCTTTTTCGACCGAGACGGCGTGCCGAGGATCCGGAAGTATCGATCCGCGCTCGATGTGCATCGGGTTGACCAGGGGGACACCGTCTGCCACATAGTCTTCCTTATGGAGGAGCGAGCCGAATGGGCCGATCCGTACCTCCGCTACTTCGCCTAGCTTCAGTGTTGGCCATTTCACGACAGCATCGCTTTCAGTTCGGCCAGCCCAGAAGTGATCTCGCCTTCAAGGTTCTCGATCTCGGTGATGATCTCCAGTGGGGGCCGGTGTTGGACTTCGTCGTGGACGATCTCCTTGTAACGGTTGAGCGATAGGTCATAGCCCTGCGCAACGATGTCGTCTTTCGGCACGCAGAACGATTGCTCGGCGCGGGCCCGTTCCAACTCGGACGAAGAACGTAACTTCCACCGCGACAACGTATCCGGAAGATCATTGGCCTCTACGGGGTCCCGCTTGTCATCAAGCGAATACCCGTCGAAGGTGACCTCATAGAACCACACGTGGTCGGTGCCACCGGAGTTGGTCTTGGTGAACAGCAGGATCGCCGTCGAGACACCGGCATACGGCTTGAACACACCTGACGGCAGTTTCACGATCCCGTCGAGCTTCTGATCCTCCACCAGGATCCGGCGAAGTTCCTTGTGTGCCTTGGAGGATCCGAAGAGAACGCCGTCGGGCACGATCACGGCGGCCCGGCCGCCCGGCTTGAGCAGCTTCAAAAATAGTGCGACAAAAAGCAGTTCGGTCTTCTTGGTCTTGACCACTCGCTGCAGATCTTTCGAGGTCGCCTCGTAGTCGAGCGAGCCGGCGAAGGGAGGATTGGCGAGGATCAACGTGTACTTCTCGGCGTCCTCACTGGCGCCTTCAGAGAGGGAATCTCGGTAGCGGATGTCGGGGGATTCGATGCCGTGCATCAGCATGTTCATGCTCGCGATGCGCAACATTGTGTTGTCGAAGTCGTAACCGTGGAACATGCTGGCGTGGAAGTGTCTCCGCTGGGCCGCATCGGTCAGCACCGAGGGGTGCTGTTCGCGGACATACTCCGACGCCGCAACGAGGAACCCAGCGGTGCCGCTCGCGGGATCGCAGATCTCGTCGGTAGGCTGCGGTGCGGTCATGTCGACCATCAGCTTGATGATGTGCCGGGGTGTGCGGAACTGCCCATTCTGGCCCGCGCTGGCGATCTTCGACAGCATGTACTCGTACAGGTCGCCGTTGGTGTCTCGGTCGGCCATCGGGATGTCAGCGAGCATGTCGACGACTTTCGACAGCAGCGCCGGGGTCGGGATGGTGAAACGCGCATCACGCATGTGCTCGGAGTAGGTGGAGCCGTCGCCGCCGAGCGCTCGCAGGAACGGGAACACCTTCTCGGAAACCGTCGTGAACATCACCGAAGGCTCGGTGTTCTTGAAGTGCGACCATCGCAAGTCTTGCTGGTCCGGCCCGAACCGCAACTCCTCGGCTTTGCCGGTACGGCGAGCGCGATTCTCCGCGAGAGTGTCCAAATCGTCGAGTCGTCGGATGAACAGCAGGTAGGTGATCTGCTCGATCACCTCCAGCGGATTGGAGATACCGCCGGACCAGAAGGCGTCCCAGACCCGGTCCACCTTGCTCTTCAACTCACCCGTGATCACTGCACTACCCCTTGTTGCTCGCAACGAACTGAACCGAACTGTATATACGACAGCTCCGACAAACGGCGGGATGCGGCGACGGGCGAGTCTTGTCGGTGACCTCTGTCATTCTGTGCGGCTCGCATATGCGGGCGATTCGGACAGGTCAAGGAGGCCCGCAATGAACAAGCTCGCAGGTACCGGCGTTGTGGTGGCCGCCATCGCCGTCAGTGCAATCATCCCGATGGCTGTGGCCGCGCCCGCCCGGGCCGACCAGTACAACTATGTCGCCCAGCTCGATGATCGCGGGGTGTACTACTCGTCGATCTCGGACGTGATCGACACCGGCAAGATGACCTGCCGGCTGCTGCGGAGCGGTGCTGGCGTGCCGGCAGCGATGAACTTCGTCGCACGCAGCGGCTACGCGTCGTACGAGACCGCGATCGTCGTTGTTGCAGCAGCGCAGAACATGTGCCCCGACGTCCTGCCGGTCCTGAATGCGTACGTCAATGCCGGCCCGACGACGGGTGCTTAGCTTGTGCCGCGGTGCCTACGGCACAACGGTGAATCGGCCGCCGTCGATCGGTCGGAGAACGTCAAAATGGCGGCGGTCGAGCGTCGCGATGGAGCGTGTGCGGTACTGCTCGGCCAGAACAACGTTGGAGGCGTCGGCAAGGCCGACCTGTTGATCGCGGTATTTCCTGATGATGGTGATGGCCGATTCCAGTTCCGGAATGCCGAAGGCGGCGAGTTCCCAGGCGCCGCCCGACAATTCCCGCAAGACCGCCACCTCGGCATCGACTCCGACTCGGGTGGCAACCAGGTAGTCGAGCTCGGCGAGAACGTACGGTGACACGACGAGTCGATCGTCGGTGCCCTCGATGGCCTCGACCACGGCTTGGTGGTCTGGCTCATTGGAGTCGAAATAGGCCAACAGCGCGCTCGTGTCGACGATCACCGCTCGCCGAAGCCTTTGAGAAGCTCGTCCACGCGGCGCGCCGCTGGCTCCGGACCTGCGAAGAGACCGCCTCGTGGCCGCGGCTTGTTTATGGACACACCCGCCCTGATGGACTCCCGGATGACCTCAGCCTCTGACACCCCGCGCTCCCGCGCAACGCGTTTGACTGCCGCTTTGAGGTCATCAGGCAGGTATATCGTCGTCTTCTCCACAAACGTATGGTACTACCGGTGGTGCCATACATCCGAAGAGCGGCGTGCGACCCGTCAGCTAGGGCGTCGATCATGTCCAGAAAGGACCGCAGAGGCAGCCGGCCGAGGCGCAGTGGTGACGGGCCCGACCTGCTCAGCGATGTGGGCCGTGCCTTGTCCGACCCGGATCCGCTCAACCTGCTGTCGATGGTCAGCATGCTGCTCTGGATCACGGACAGTCGCCAGGAGAATCCGTTCACTCCAGCCGACCACGGCAGACCGACGCTCGACGAGCTGGTCGAGTCATTCATCGGCGTTCCGTGTCCCGAGACGACGGCGCTGCTCGCTGTGATCGCAGAGATGTCTGCTGGTAACGATGTGTTGCGCGCCCGCATTCGACGCGAACTCGCGACGCGGCCCGCTCCTGAAACCCCTTGGCTGGCAGAGCTTTCGTCACCGACGGTGACCCGAGCGGTCCGGATGAGTCACGAGCTCGGGGATGGCGACGACATCATGATCGCCGCACGGTTGGCAAGCGGACATCAGTTCACCTGCGTCGTCTACATCGACCACAACGTCGGCACCCTGGTCAAGGATGCGTTCGTGCTTCCCGCCTCAATGGACCAGATCCTTTCGATGTCACAGCAGGCGGCCGAGGACGGCACTCGGTGGGACGGTATGCACCTCGCAGATGCCCGGGCCTGGGTCGACGAGGGAATCCAACGGGCCGCGATGACAATCCCGCCGTTCGAATCTGAGAGCTGGCCGGGCTGCCGCGCCTTGGTTGAATGGGTTACCAGGACACTGCCGACCGGCGGGGTGGGACATCGAACCCCGGAATGGGATTCGCGAAAGTCGAAGCGGTTGGCGCACCAGTTCTTTGCCTCGCGGTACGGACAGCGGTTCGATGACGACGAGCACCGGGACTTGTTGGACACGCTGTTGTGGTTCGGCACCGACTATGGTTCCGGAGACCCGCTGCGCTGGAGCAACGTCAAAGTTGAAATGCTGCTAGCCGACTGGATTCCGCGCAAGATCGCTGCTGCCGCGGACCACTTGGCCAAGGCACCAAATCTGATGCGAGCGTATGTAGCGTTCGCGCATACGGAGGCCGGCATCGGCACACGATGGACCGATGAGGCGCTCGCCGCGATAGATGCCTTTGAACCGCAATACCAGCGTGAAATCCGGAACCCTGGTGTGCAAGGCCCCGAGGCGTTGCTCGCCCAGCTCGGCATCGATATGGGGATGGACCACGGCCAGCGCAAGCTCGATGAGCTCGCGGCGTGTGTGGGTGGCCATGACGAGCTCGACCACCTCGATGACGTCCCGCTACCCGACGAACCATTCCGCTGGGATGGAATCACCGGAGAAGCGACCTCGCGAGTGCGGGATATTCTCACGCTCACCGACCGCTGCTGCGAGGAGGTACTCGACGTCGAATACCGCACCGCATGCCGACGGCTGCTCGCGCGCGTTGCGGCCAACGACCCGACCAGCTTTGGCCGTGGTCGGGTGGAAACTGTTGCCGGCGCTGTGGTGTGGATCATCGGCAAGGCCAACAACCTTTTCCGGTACCCGGCGGGTGGCATGCAGGTGAAGGATCTGATGGCGCATTTCGGGATCCAGCAGGGCGGCGTGTCACAGCGGGCGACCACGCTGCTGCGGGCCGGCGGATTCGACAGCGACACTGTCGGCCTGCGGCTGGGCTCGGTCAATTACCTGGTCTCCGAGCGGCGGCGCTCGATCATCGCCCAGCGAAACGCTTGCCGAGACGATTAGGCACTGCCGAACTCGACGCAAATGTCGCTCCGCTCGCGGGATGGCGACATTTTCGTCGAACTCGGCGGCAAAGCGAAGGACCTACCGGTCGAACCGGCCCGCCAAATACTCCGTCCGGCAAGCGTTCCGGGCCAGCTTGCCGCTGGTCGTGCGGGGGATGACGCCGGCGGCGACCATCCGCATACCGGCGACGCGGACCTGATGGTGGCGTGACACCGCGGCGCGGACTGCGTCGACGATCGGTCCGGGCTCGGCGCGGCCCGCGCCCGCTGCCCGCTCGGCGACCACGACCAGCTCTTCGCCATGCCCACCGGGTACCGAGAACGCCGCGACGTAACCCGAGCGCACCGCGCGTGACGCCTCGCTGACGGTGGTCTCGATGTCGGTCGGGTAGTGGTTGCGGCCGTCGATGATGATCAGGTCTTTGATGCGGCCGGTCACGTACAGCTCGCCGTTGACGTATACGCCGAGATCGCCTGTGGCCAACCACAATCCGTTGTCGGGGACACCCTCGGCATGGCTGCCCGCCTCGAGACGGGTCTGCAGCTTGTTGCCGAACACCCGCTGCGACTCATCGGGCCTGCCGAAGTAGCCGCGACCGATGTTGTTGCCGTGCAACCAGATCTCGCCGACGTGGCAGTCGGCCATCTCGTCGCCGTCGGCGCCGGCGATCACCACCCACTGGTTGGGAATCGCCCGGCCGCAGGAGACATGCGCCACGGCACCCTCGGCGTCAGCGTCGACCACAACAGCATGCCCGGCGTTGAGCTGGTCGCGGTCCAGATGGATGACCCTGGCGGTCTCATCGGGCGCGATGCTGGCGACCGACAGCGTGGCTTCGGCCATTCCGTAGGAGGGCTTAACCGTCGTCGCTGGTAGTCCGTATGGCGCGAACGCGGCGTTGAACTCCTCGATCGAGGACATGGTCACGGGCTCGGATCCGTTGAGCAGCGTGACGACATTGCTCAGATCGATCGACTCACCCTTGGGCGGCAGACCGCGCTGCGCGCACAGCTCGAACGCGAAGTTCGGCGCGGCGGCCAACGTCGGGCCGGTGGCGGATTCCTCGGCGAGGCGCTTGATCCAGCGGTAGGGCCGCCGGACGAACGCCATCGGGTCCATGAGCGTGATGTGGTTGCCGCACAACGCCGGAAACATGATCATGATCAGGCCCATGTCGTGGTACAGCGGCAGCCAGCTCACACCGCGGATCCCCATTTCCAGGTCGCCTGCCAGGATCATCTGCATCACGTTGGTGCACACGTTGCGGTGGGTTATCTCAACGCCGGCGGGAGTCCGCGTGGAGCCCGAGGTGTATTGCAGATACGCGATGTCATCGGTATCGCGTGCTGCCGCGGTGAACATCGCGGCGAGCGAATCCGGAACAGCGTCCACCGCGATCATGCGGGGTCGCTCGTCGGCGGGCAGGGTGCGTAGGAAGCTCCGTACGGATTCCGATGCCGCAGTCGTCGTCAGCACGACGGTGGGTTTGGCGTCGGCGAGCACCGCCGCCAGGCGTTCGGCATGACCGGCCAGGCTCGGAGCAAACAACGGGACCGCGATATTGCCCGCGTGCACCGCGGCAAAGAACGCCGACACGTAGTCGACGCCTTGCGGCGCAAGGATCGCCACGCGGTCTCCGGGGGACGTGACCTGTTGCAGGCGGGCACCGATCGAGCGCACCTGCGACCACAGGCTGTTCCAGCTCAGCTCGATGATCTGACCGTCGGAGTCCGACGAGTAATCCACGAATCGGTAGGCCGGTGCGTCGCCGAATGCCGCCCGGTTCCCTTCCAGAAACGATGTCATCATCACGCCGTCGGGCACCACGATGGTGCCGTCGGCGAGGACGTAGTCCTCGATGCTGCCGCGCGACGGTTCGACAGACCCACGCACGGTGTCGCTATTCAGAGCTTCCCGACCCATGGCGCAAATAATAATAGTGACGCTAACTACCCTATGTCTCCTGGATATATGACGGTTGTCACCGCTGCGGAACGGTGTGACCGTCCTCACATCACGGCAGCGACAATGGCATGCCGAACCATGGCAGCACGCTGCTGTCGAATCGGGTCATGGCGCTGATGCGGTCCCCGTCGAGCGTGAGGACCAGCAGCCCCGCGGCGTGCCGGATACCTCCCGCGCCGCGGTGGTAGGAGGCGAACGCCAGTTGCCGGTTGGCGCGTGTCGGCACCAGGTCGTAGTGCCGCCCGGGGCGCATGACTGCGGCGTAGAACCGGGCCACCACATCGCGGCCCTGGTATTCCAGCGGCACGGGCGGCATCGAGATCGTGACGTCTTCGGTGAGCAACGCGACCAGACCGTCGACGTCACCGGACTGGTAAGCCCGCACGAATCTGTCCACCAGCGCCTGCTCGGCAGCGGAGCCCGGCAGTGGCGGCGTCGGAGTTGCGGGAAGCCCGTGGCGCAACCCGGCGCGGGCGCGCTTCAACGCGCTGTTCACGGAATCGATACTGCTGCCGAGGATCTCGGCGACCTCGCCGGCGTGATAGCCGAGCACGTCGCGCAGGATCAGCACGGCCCGCTGGCGCGGTGCCAGCAATTGCAACGCCGTCATGAAGGCCAGTGAGATGGTCTCCTGCTGCTCGTATGACGCCTCCGGTATCAGCGCGTCCGGATATGGCTCCAGCCACACCACTTCGCTCAGCCGTGTCGGCTCGGGCGGTTCGATCTCGTTGATGTCCCACTCCTTGGCCGGGCGCCGCTTGGCCGACCGCAGCGCGTTGAGACAGCGGTTGGTGGCGATCCGGTAGAGCCAGGTCCGGACCGACGATCTCTCTTCGAACCCACTGAGGTTCTGCCATGCCGACAGCAGTGTGTCCTGTACTGCGTCCTCGGCATCCTGCACCGAACCCAGCATCCGGTAGCAGTGCACCTGAAGCTCCCGCTGGTGTGGCTCGGTGAGCTCCCGGAATGCCGCGCCATCACCGGCACGGGCCCGCTCGATCAGTTCCACATACATAGAGACACGCGGCGAGGCGAAAACTTGTCGCGGTCACCGCGCCCAGTTTCGTGCGTTCCCGGCGTCTTACCTGATATGACGAAATTCGATATCGCCGGCACCACGGCGATCGTGACGGGTGCGGGCCGAGGGCTTGGCCGCGGCGTCGCGACCGCTCTGGTCGGTGCCGGTGCTCATGTGATCGGGGTTGCCCGTAGCGGCGCCCAACTGGACGATGTCGGCGCGCAACTCGGCGCGCGATTCACGCCTGTGCGCGCTGACGCCGCCGATGCCGCGACGGCCATCGGCCTCATCGACCGGTATGAGCCCGGCGTGATCGTGCTGGCGGCCGGTGCCGCCCCACGCATGGGCAGGCTCGCCGAACAGACCTGGGAGAGCTTCAGCGAGAACTGGAATGTCGACGTGGCGCAGGCATTCCACTGGATTCGCCACGCGCTGCAGCGTCCGCTGACGCCCGGCAGCACGGTCATCGCCTTCTCCAGCGGCGCCGCCCTCAACGGATCTCCGCTCAGCGGGGGCTACGCAGGTGCCAAGTCCACCGTCCGATTCATCGCCGACTACGCGGCAGGCGAATCCGAACAGGCAGGTCTGGGCATCAATGTGGTGTCGGTGCTGCCGCAGCTGACACCGGTCACCGACCTCGGCGCGGCGGCCGTCGCGGCGTATGCGGCGGCGGCCGGCGTCGACCCGGACACCTTCGTGGCGGGCAGGGGAGCGGTCCTCACTCCCGAGCAGGCCGGCAAGACGGTCCTCGAAATCCTCGCCGCACCGCAGTATCGGGCGTATGTGCTCGGTGCCGACGGTCTTACCCAATTACCGTGAACAGAAGGGATATTCGGATGAACACACCGCCGATTGTGACCGCCGGGGAGTGGGATGAGGCGCGACGGCGCCTGCTCGTGAAAGAGAAGGAGCACACCCGAGCCGGTGACGCGCTGGCCGCCGAACGGCGAAGGATGCCGTGGCTGGCGATCGAGAAGCCCTATGTGTTCCAAGGACCGGAAGGCGAACTCGGCTTGCTCGACCTGTTCGCCGGTCGACGGCAACTGATCGTGTACCGGGCGTTCTTCGAGCCCGGCGTATACGGCTGGCCCGAACATGCCTGCCGTGGTTGCTCGATGGTCGCCGATCATGTCGGCAACCTCGCGCATCTCAACGCACGTGATACCACCCTCGTATTCGCGTCCCGTGCGCCGCAGGCCGACATCGCGCGGGTGCAGCAGCGGATGGGATGGCAGATCCCGTGGTACACCATCACCGACAGCTTCGACGCCGACTTGGGCGTCGACGAATGGCACGGCACCAATGCGTTCATCCGCGACGGCGAGTCGGTGTTCCGGACCTACTTCGTGGACAACCGCGGCGACGAGGTGTTCGGCAACACCTGGAGCTACCTGGACATCACTGCGCTCGGGCGGCAGGAGGATTGGGAGGATTCACCGGACGGCTACCCGAAGTCGCCGCCATACCAGTGGTGGAACTGGCACGACGAGTACGAGGATCCGCAGCCGCCCGACGAGTGGATCGCCCGGTCGACGGCCGCGCAGGAACTCTTCAAGTGACTCTTTTCGGACGCAGAGTCTGTGCGGTGCTCGCGGCGTGTTCAGCAGCACTGCACGGGGTTTCGCTCATTTCGGCCACGGGCGTCGCCGCGGTTGTCACCGCGGCGATGCTCGTCGTGTGCCTGTATTGCGCCCGCGATCTGTGGGGACAGGGAACGCTGCGGGCGTGGACGACGGTCGCGCTGATGAATCTCGCCATGATCGCCCTGCACCTACCCATGCCGGCAGGCCATCACCACGGCACTTCCGGCGCAATGCCGGTCCTGCATACCGAGGCGATGATGACCGCGGCGACATGGCTCGCTCTTGTCGAAGTCACCGCTGCGGCGTCAGTGTTGTTCTGGCGCACCCGGTCCCGCGAGACCCTGTTGCGGGAGCGTCACGGCATCGAGCAGGCATCGCGCTTGCAGGGTGCGGTCGCGGCACGTCGCCAGCAGATCGGCGCGGTTGATCCGTGACCAATCAAGTTGGTAGCCGGCATGTTCGGCGAGGTATTGCAGAAACAGCCGTTGGGTGCGGCCGTTGCCTTCTCGGAACGGGTGCAGCCGGTTGATCGCGGTGAAGTGCCGGCTGAGCCGTACGACGAACTCGTCGCGGTCCAGGCCGCAGAGGTAATCGTCCTCCTGGATCCGGACGAACACATGCGCTGCGGCGGCCACCAGCGTTCGCGCAGGCGCGAACTGGCTGGTGCTGCCCGCCTTGAAGATGTCCACCGTCCGCAACTCGCCGGCGAACGGATAGACATCTCCGAACAGATGGCGGTGGATCGCCTTCAGATGGTCCAGGTCGAAATCTCCGGGCACCGGATGCTCCGACAGCTGGATGTGCCGGACGGTGACGAGATCGTGCTCGGCCGACACCAAATCAGCGATGGTGCGGGCATGCACCAGGTTGGTCAATATCCCCGTCGTGGGATCGACATAACTGGACCGACGGGGCATGACCTTCTCAGATCGCGTTGATCCGCGAGGCAGTGCGGCGCACGAGTTCGTCGGCGTCGATGGCGCCTTGCTCGTAACTCTGGAGGTCGCCGCGGAGTTCCTCCGACGGCGCGCCGGCTTCGAGGCCCGCGGTGTGCACGGCGGCGTTGACCGCGGCGGTGCGGGCGGCGACCTGTTCGGCGAGCTGGCGTTCGATCAGCTTGCGGTGCCGGGTGAACAGCCGCGGATTGTCCATCGAGAACACCGCCGTCGCGAGGCCGTCGCGCTCGTAGAGCGCCACGAACGACGCCGCAGAGGCGTCGCCGTCGATGAACCGGACCACGTCACCCTGCTGGCGATGTCCGGCGAACTGCAGTTGGCGCCCATACTGTTTGGACCAGAAGTACGGCGCGGCATGCGGTGCCTGGGGCGTGCCGAGGATCGCAGAGGCCACAATGCGGGCCTGCTGCGTGGCGTTCGTCCAGTGTTCGCTGCGGTGGTGCGCCCCGAGGTGGACGTTGAACGATGTCGCGCAGTCACCGACGGCATACACACCGGGCGCCCCGGTCCGGCAGGAGTCGTCGGTGCGGAAACCGTTCTCGATGGTGATCTCGGGATGCGTCAACCACTCGGTATTGGGCACCGCACCCACACCGACGACCACCACGTCGGCGGCGAGTTCTGTGCCGTCGTCGAGCAACACGCCCGTCACCCGGTCTTCGCCGGTCACCCCGGACACGCTGACGCCGGTCAGCAAGGTCACGCCATTGAGCCCGTGCAGCGCCGTGCAGGCCGCTGCCACCTCTTCACCCAGAATCCCGACAAGCGGCGTCGTGGACATCTCGACGACGGTGACGTCGATGCCGCGGCCGGCCGCGGTGCTGGCGACCTCTGCTCCGATGAACCCGGCACCGACGACCACCAGCCGCTGCGCGTTCTCGAGGGAACCGCGCAGCGCCCGGGCATCGTCGACCGTGCGCAGGGTGTGCACCCCGGGCAGCGATGGCCAGCCCGGCAGTGAGCGGGCGCGCGCTCCGGTGGCCAATACGACGGCGTCGGCGTCCAATGCGGTGCCGTCGTCGAGCGTGACGGTGTGCCCGCCGCCCGAATCGGAGGTCACCCCGACTGCGGCGCGGCCCAGCACCCACTCGGCTTGCAGAGCGTCGATGTCATCAGACTCGGCCAGCTCGAGCGAGGGCTCGCCGGTGAGATATTCCTTGGACAGCGGCGGGCGGTCGTAGGGCATGTGCGGCTCGTCGCCGATGACGGTGACCCGTCCTTCGTAGCCGGCGGCGCGCAGCTCCCGGACCGTGGACAGTCCGGCCAGGGATGCGCCGATCACGACGATCGATGTCGGTTGGCTCATGATGCGCTCGCTTCGAGCCAGATCTGGCCGTCCTCGACGCCCACCTGATGGGTACGTACCGCGACTTTCGCGGGCGGTCCGGATACCTCTCCGGTGCGCAGGTCGAAGCAGGATTCGTGCAGCGGGCACTCCACGGTGCAGCCCTCGACCCAGCCGTCGGCCAGCGACGCATCCTGATGGGTGCAGGTGTCTTCGATGGCGAACAGCCCGGAGTCCGTATGGAAGATCGTGATCGGGTCCTGGCCCTCTAACCGCACGGTGAGCACCTCGCCGACGGGCAGCTCATCGAGCTGCCCTACGACGGTACGGCCGGACGTCGGCGAGCCGATCGGCTCGGTCGACGGCAGGGAAGACGCATCCACAGCCACAGTCCTTTCGTCGTTGCGATAGACGCAACATGTTCTTATAACGCAACAGTCTGCCTCTGTGAGCCGCCTCACGTCAACCCGTTGACATGACCTGGGCCATACGCAATCATTGATGCGGATGACGCACGCGTTGCGTTGTCAGCAACAAATTACCTCGAAGGGGAGACGACTACGCGATGAGCGACTGCCCGCCCTGTCGGGACAGCACGTGCACAACGCAACGTGCATGTACTCCAACGCCCCCGACGAACCTTTCGTGATCACGCGACATCCGAACTACGCCAACGTCACTGTGGCGTACGGCCTCTCGGATCACGGATGCACATTCATGCCGGTGGTGGCGAGATACTGGCCGATCTCGCCGGCACCGGTGCCACAGCCCATCCCATCGAACTCTTCGACACACGACGGTTGGTGAAAATTCATGACGACAATCGACAACCCCACCCCTGCAGCCGCGGGTACCAATCCCGAAGGCGGAAGCCTCATTCGCACCTTGGGCGGCGAATACTATTGGGACCCAGAGATTTTCCGAGCTGAGCAGGAGAACATCTTCGAGAAGATGTGGTTCTGCTCCGTGCGCAGCAGTGACCTGCCCGAACCGGGTGATTTCCGCAAGGTCCAGGTGGGCCGGGAGAGTGTGCTGATCGTCCGTGGCCGGGACAAGCAGCTCCGTGCGTTCCTGAACATCTGCCGGCACCGCGGAGCGATGCTGTGCACCGAGGACTCGGGTGCGGTCAAGCGGCACCTGCGCTGCCCGTACCACGCCTGGACCTACGGGCTGGACGGCAAGCTGGTCGCCGCCCCCAACCTGGGCACGCTCAAAGAAGAGGACGGCACCGACATCGATCGCACCGAATACGGCCTGGTGCCGGTCGCTCTGCGGGAGTGGCTCGGCTACGCGTGGGTCTGCCTGGCCGACGAGCCGCCGTCATTCGAGGACGATGTCATCGGTGCAGTCACCCAACGGCTGGGCGACCCGGCCGCCATCGACCACTACCACACCGACGAGCTGGCCGTCGGCCGCCGGGTGGTCTACGACGTGGCTGCCAACTGGAAGCTGATCGTCGAGAACTTCATGGAGTGCTACCACTGCGCCACCATCCACCCCGAGCTGACCGAGGTGCTGCCGGAGTTCGCCGACGGGCTTGCCGCGCAGTACTTCGTCGGGCACGGCGCCGCCTTCGGTGAGGACATCGACGGATTCACCATCGATGGTCGGGCCGGCTTCGACACCATCAACGGCGTCACCGAAGACCAGGACCGCAAGTACTACGCGATCACCGTGCGGCCGACGGTGTTCATCAACCTGGTGCCCGATCACGTCATCCTGCACCGGATGTTCCCGATGGCCCACGACCGCACCATCGTGGAATGCGACTGGCTGTACGCCCCCGACGTGGTTGCTTCGGGCAAAGACGTCGAGCATTCGATGGAGCTGTTCCACCGAGTCAACCAGCAGGACTTCGAAGCCTGTGAACGTACACAACCTGCAATGTCCTCCCGGGCATACCGAAATGGGGGTGTACTGGTACCCGCCGAGCACCACATCGGGGAATTCCACGAGTGGACGCTGGCCAAATTGGGCGACACCCAGTCGAAGGGGTAGCTGATGTCCGATATCGGGATGACGATGCAGCCCAGCCTTTACATCGACGGAAAGTGGGTGCATGCCGGCGACGGCGGCGCGCGCGACATCGTCAACCCGGCGGACAGCAGCGTAGTCGCTGTCGTCGACGAGGCCACCGCGGCTGATGCGTCCGCCGCGGTGGCCGCGGCCCGGACCGCTTTCGACAGCGGTCCGTGGCCGCACACGCCCATCGCCGAGCGTGCGGCGGTGCTCGACCGCATCGCCGACCTGTTGGCCCGCGACCGTGACGAGCTCGCCCGTATCGAGACCCTCGATACGGGGAAGACTCTGCGGGAGAGCCACATCGACATCGATGACGTGATCTCGGTGTTCCGCTACTACGCCAACCTGGCGGCGGTGGAGGCCGACCGGATCGTCGACGTCGGTGACCCCACGGTGATCAGCCGGGTGGTACGGGAACCGGTCGGGGTATGTGTCCTGATCGCGCCGTGGAATTACCCGTTGCTGCAGATCGCCTGGAAGATCGCGCCTGCGCTGGCCGCCGGCTGCACCATGGTGGCGAAACCCAGCGAGGTGACCCCGCTGAGCACCATTGTGCTGGTCCGGCTGGCCGAGGAGGCCGGTGTTCCGGCCGGCGTGCTCAACCTGATCCAGGCCAGCGGCGCGGCGGTCGGCGCGGCTCTGACCGATACGCCTGACGTCGACCTCATCTCCTTCACCGGTGGTGCGGCGACGGGCACGTCGATCGCCCGCACCGCGGCCGCCCACGCCACCCGCGTGGCACTGGAGCTCGGTGGCAAGAATCCCCACATCGTGTTCGCAGACACCGATTTCGACATTGCCGTCGATCGTGTGCTGACCGGGGTCTTCATGCATTCCGGGCAGGTCTGCTCGTCGGGTACCCGACTCATCATCGAGGAGTCGATCGCCGACGACTTCGTGGCGGCGTTGGTCGCGCGGGCCGAGAAGATTCGATTCGGCGACGGTCTCGACGATGCCAGCGAGACCGGACCGTTGGTCTCGCTGGCACACCGCGACAAAGTAGAATCCTATGTGGCATTGGGGATTTCCGAGGGTGCAGAGTTGGTCACCGGGGGTGCGCGGCCAACCGATCCGAAGTATGCGGCAGGTAGTTTCTACCCACCCACCATCTTCGATCACTGCGATCGGAGCATGCGGGTGGTGACCGAGGAGACCTTCGGTCCGATCCTGACCGTCGAGCGGTTCAGCACCGAGGCCCAGGCGATCGAGCTGGGCAACGACACACCGTATGGCCTTGCGGCCGGTGTCCGCACCGCGGATCCGGCCAGGGCCGAACGCGTTGCGCGCGCATTGCGGGCAGGCACGGTGTGGATCAACGACTTCGGCTTCTACACTCCTGCCGCCGAGTGGGGCGGCTTCAAGAAGTCGGGGAACGGCCGCGAGCTTGGACCGACGGGGCTCGCCGAATACCAAGAGATCAAACATATCTGGAACAGCATCTCGCCGTCGGTGGCGGGCTGGTTCAACGGCGAATAAGCCACCACTTCACTCGAAGGATGCACCACCATGTCAATTCGGTCAGACAGCCAAGCCGATGAAAGTGGGATGGAGGACTTCGGCTACAAGGAGTCCCTGGACCGCAGTATTGGAAAATTTGCGAGTTTCGCCGCCGGGGTCAGCTACATATCGATCCTGACCGGCACCTTCCAGCTCTTCTACGTCGGTTTCGGCAACGCCGGCCCCGCGTATCTGTGGTCGTGGCCAATGGTTTTCGTCGGGCAGCTGGCGGTCGCGCTGTGTTTCATGGAGCTCTCCGCCAAGTACCCGGTCGCCGGGTCGGTCTACAACTGGTCGAAGAAGCTCGGTAGCCGCATCGTCGGATGGAGTTCCGGGTGGCTCATGCTGACCGCGTCCATCGTCACGTTGTCGGCGGTGGTGCTGGCATTGCAGCTGAACCTGCCGCGGCTGTGGAGCGGCTTCCAGATGATCGGTGACGGCACCGGAAAGTACGACTTCGCCGCCAACGCAATCATTCTGGGCGTCATCCTGATCGCGTTCACCACCACGATCAATGCCTTCGGTGTGCGGCTGATGGCGATGATCAACAGCGCAGGCGTCTTCATCGAGCTGATCGCCGCGGTGCTCATCGCGGTCATCCTGGCTTTCAACATCAAGCGTGGTCCCAGCGTGTTCTTCTCCACCCACGGGTACGGAGCGGATCTGCCAGGCGGGTACATGGGTGCGTTCCTGGTGGCGTCGTTGGCGTCGCTGTACGTGATGTACGGATTCGACACCGCCAGCTCGCTCGGCGAGGAGACAGTCGAACCCCGTCGCACGGCACCGAAGGCCATCCTGCGAGCGATCCTGGCATCTTTCGTGATCGGTGGCGCCATCCTGGTGTTCGCCGTCATGTCCGCGCCGGATCTCAACGACCCGCTGCTGGGCAGCCCCGACGGCAGCCTGCAGTACATCGTCGAGAAGGTGATGTGGGGTCCGCTCGGCAAGATCTTCCTGGTCTGCATCGTCGTGGCGGTGACGGTGTGTTCACTGGCCGTGCACACTGCCGCGATCCGACTCACGTTCGCCATGGCCCGCGACAACGCTCTTCCGTTCGGCGAGAAGCTGGCTCGTGTCCACCCCAAGACTCAGGCGCCCGTGATCCCTGCGGTCGTGATCGGTGTGATCGCCGCGCTGATCCTCGTGATCAATCTCGGGCAGCCCAAGGTCTTCACGGTGTTGACGTCGATCGCGATCATCATGATCTACCTCGCCTACCTGATGGTGACTGGTCCGATGCTCAAGAAGCGGTTGCAAGGCCAGTGGCCGCCGGCCGATCTGAAGGAAGGCAACTACTTCACCATGGGCAAATGGGGCATGGCGGTGAACATCTTCGCCGTGCTGTGGGGCGTCGGCATGGCCATCAACCTGGCGTGGCCGCGCGTCGCCATCTACGGCGACCCCTGGTACAACACGTGGGGCGCATTCGTCTACATCGGCGTCATTCTCGGCCTGGGCCTGGTGTGGTACTTCGTCAAGGGCCGCCACCACTTGGGCACGCTGGCGTCGCACGCGGCGGACAAGCAGTGAGGCGCCGGCGCCGCCCGTAAGAGGCCCGTTCTGCGACCCGACGGGGCTCCTGTCCCAGATCAGGTCGACAGCGTCTTCTGACGCCAATTTCACCTTCTACCAGTTCATCTCAGGAGTAGCCCCATCATGGTTGACACACAATCGGCAGCGAATACCGACACGTTCGACTACGTCATAGCCGGAGGCGGCACCGCGGGGTGTGTCCTCGCGGCCAGGCTGAGCGAGGACCCGTCGGTCACTGTGTGCCTCGTCGAGGCAGGCCCGTCGGACGTCGACGACCGCAACATCCTGGAGCTGTCGGAGTGGATGCACCTGCTGGATTCCGGTTACGACTGGGACTACCCGGTCGAGCCGCAGGAGAAGGGCAACAGCTTCATGCGGCATGCCCGGGCCAAGGTGCTGGGCGGGTGCTCCTCGCACAACTCCTGTATCGCGTTCTGGCCGCCCGCCGAGGGGCTTGCCGACTGGGAGGCGATGGGCGCCAAAGGATGGGGAGCCGACAGTCTGTGGCCGTTCGTCGCGAAGCTCGAGAACAACGACGCCGAGGGCAATCACCACGGTCACAGCGGCCCGGTACGGCTGCGTGACGTACCGCCGCTCGACCCGTGCGGCGCAGCGGTTCTGGAGGCCGCCGCCAAGGTTGGTCTGCCGACCGTGAAGTTCAACCGCGGCACCACGGTGACCAATGGTGCGGGCTGGTTCCAGATCAACGCTGCGGAGAACGGCAACCGCATGTCGTCGTCGCACGCCTTCCTGCACCCGATCCTCGAGACGCGGAAAAACCTTGAGGTGCGGACGAATTCGTGGGTCAGCGAGATCCTGTTCGACGACCAGAACAACGCCACCGGGGTGCGCTACCAGCGTCCGGACCTGACCGGCTACGACACGGTTTCCGCCCGGCGCGAGGTGGTCGTGACCGCCGGGGCGATCGACACCCCGAAGCTGCTCATGCTCTCGGGCATCGGACCGGCCGAGCACCTGCGGGAGATGGGCATTGCGGTACGGGTCGATTCCCCGGGTGTCGGATCCAATCTCGACGACCACGTCGAAGGATTGGTGTTCTGGGAGGCGTCACGCCCCATGGTCACCAGCTCGACCCAGTGGTGGGAGATCGGTCTGTTCACCACCACGGAGCCGGGTCTGAACCAGCCCGATCTGATGATGCATTACGGCAGTGTGCCGTTCGACATGAACACCCTGCGCTGGGGCTACCCGACCACGGACAACGGATTCTGCCTCACCCCGAACGTCACGCTGGGACGTTCACGGGGAACGGTGCGGCTGCGGTCGCGGGACTTCCGGGACCGTGCCAAGGTCGATCCCCGCTACTTCACCGATCCGGAAGGACACGACGAGCGCGTCATGCTGGCCGGTGTGCGGTTGGCACGCAAGATCGCCGAGCAGGAACCGTTGCGTAGCTGGGTGGCTCGTGAGCTGGCACCGGGGCCCGATGCCGTCACCGACGACGAGCTGCTGGACTACATCCACAAGACCCACAACACCGTCTACCATCCGGCCGCGACAGCTCGGATGGGATCGGTGGACGATCCGATGGCCGTCCTCGACCCCGAGTTGCGCGTCAAGGGCGTGCAGCGCCTGCGGGTGGTGGACGCCTCGGCGATGCCGAAATTGCCTGCGGTGAACCCGAATATTACGGTGATGGCCATGGGCGAGAAGTGCGCGGACCTGATGAGAAAACAGTGATGTGAGCAACGCCGAGGACGTGGTCGCCTATCTGGGCGACCACGCACCGTTCCAGTCGATGGCGCCTGACGCCCTGGCTGAACTCGCTTCGGCGTCTACCACACACCATTTCGACGCCGGTGAGCTGATCACCGACTACACGATGCAGGTCCCCGACGACGTCTGGATGCTGCGTGCCGGCCACGTCGTATTGTTCGCCGGCGCGGCGGAGGGCGACGAGACGCTGGACACCGTCGAACCGGGCGGCATCTTCGGTGTCTATGCCTTGCTCACCGGCGGCAAGGTGCAATTCGCCGCGCGCGCAACCGAACCGAGCACGCTGCTGCGGCTGCCCGGGGCGCTGGTGCGCTCGGTCTTCGCCAATCCCGAGGGACTGTCGTACATCGCCTCGTCGGCGTGGGACCGGATCTCGGGCCGCAGCGTCGCGCAGCGGACCTCACGCGCTGCGGTGGCTGACCTGGTGCGGGCCGAGCCGGTGCTCACCGCGGCCGAGACGCCGATCCGTGATGCGGTGAAGTTGATGGCGGAGCGGCACTCCTCGTATGTCCTGATCCCGTTGCCGGGCGGGGATTTCGGCATCTTCACCGACCGTGACCTGCGCACCCGGGTGGTGGCGGCAGGGATGGGTCTGAACACCCCGGTCGCGCATGCGATGAGCGCGCCCGCGCACACGGTCACCGGTGATCGCGCCGGTGCGACCGTGCTCATGGAGATGCTGGAATTCGGCCTGCGGCACATGCCGGTGGTGGACCACGGCGGACGGGTGCTCGGCGTCGTCGAGGAGACCGATCTGGTCGCCTCGTCGACCCGGCAGAGCTTCCTGCTGCGCCGCGCCATCGCTTTCGCGACGAATACCGCCGAGCTGCAGGTCGCGGCACGGCGCATCACAGACCTCGGCGTCGACCTGTTCCGGGGTGGCACCGACGCCGCAGGCACCAGTGCGGTGATCTCGGTGGTGATCGACGCCGTCGTGCGTCGTGCGCTGGAACTGGAGATCGCCGACCAGACCGGGGCATGGCGTCACCAGTTCGCGTGGCTCACCATGGGCAGCATTGCCCGACGCGAGGCCATGCCCTCGTCCGACGTGGACAGCGCGTTGTCGTGGTCGGACGAAATGTGTTCGGACAAAGGGCGGTTCCTGCGCATCGCGGCGGGCGTGCACACGACGCTGGACCATTGCGGGCTGCCCGCCGACACCAACGGCGCGGTGGCCTACAAAGCACGCTTCGCGCGGTGCGCCTCGGAGTGGTCAACGGCGGCCCAAGGCTGGCTGGACAATCCGATGAAGGACCGTGGTCTGGTGATGTCGTCGTTGCTGCTCGATGCGCGGGTGGTGTGGGGCGACCCGGCCTTGCACACCGCGCCCGCGGCGTTCTCGCGGATGCCGGTCAATCATCCGCACGCCTTGCGGTTGCAGTTGTTGGATGCGCTGGCGGGCAAGGTGCGTCCCCGCTCGCTGCGCGATGTCGTCGCGCGCCGCGGCGGTACCTTCGACCTGAAGGCCCATGCGCTGACCCCGATCGTGAACCTCGCGCGGTGGGCAGGCCTGACCGTCGGGCTGGTGTCGGCCTCCACTCCTGCTCGGCTGGCGGCCGGGGCCGGCAACGGAATCCTCTCCGAGGACGACGCCAACATCCTGCGCGAGGTGTTCGATCTGCTGCAGCGGCTGCGGATGGCCCATCAGATCGAACAGCTCGCCACCGGATGCACTCCGGGCGACATCATCACCATGTCGGAACTGTCGCCGTTGAACCGAAGTCTGCTCAACGACGGGGTGCGGGAGATCGCCGCTGTGCAGCGCCGGGTGCGCCAGACGCTGTCGAATACCGTGTCGAGGTCGTCAGCCGGCTGACGGACGACGCACATGCTCGCGCCCCACCTCTACACTGAACGTGTTATGAGTTTGCCCAGCAACAGTCGCCAGCCGGTCGCGGCCGTTCAGTCGGTGGACCGCGCCCTGCAGGTGCTGGAAATCCTGGCAAAGTTGCAGACAGCCGGGGTCACTGAGATCGCGGCTGAGATCGGCGTGCACAAGTCAACGGTGTCGCGGCTGATTGCGGTCCTGGAATCGCGGGGTTTCGTCGAGCAACTGTCCGACCGTGGCAAGTACCAGCTGGGCTTCTCGATCGTCCGGCTGGCGGGGTCGACCACCGCCAGGATGGACCTGGTCAAGCAATCTCAGGACATCTGCGATCAGGTCGCCGAGAAGACCGGCGAGACCACCAATATCGCGATACTCGACGGCGACCGGATCATCAACATCGTCGAATCCGTCGGCCGCGGTGAAATCGCGTTGCGCAGCTGGGTCGGCCAGAGCAACCCGGCGCATGCGACGTCCAGCGGCAAGATCCTGCTGGCCGCATTGCCGCCGTCGGAGGTGCGTGCGCGGGCAGGCCGCAAGCTGGAGGCCTATACACCGGCCACCGTCACGGATTTCGCCCGTCTCGGCACCGAACTCGAGGCGGCGCGAGAACACGGCTGGGCGCCGACGCGCGAGGAACTGGAGACCGGGCTCAACGCGGTGGCTGCTCCCATCCGGGACCACAACGGATCGGTCATTGCCGCGCTGAGCATTTCGGGCCCGGCCTACCGGTTGGAGCAGTCGAGGTTCGATGAGGTAGCCCAGGTGGCCATCGAGGCTGCCGAGCGGATCAGCCGTCGCATCGGCTATATCGGCTGACGGGTTTCGATCCGAAGTCACCCCGTCACCGCCGCAGCTCGGAGATAATCTCCCTCAGAGTTCTAGACCCCGGAGCCGCGGTGTGACCATCAGTGCGTTCGAACTGTTCAAAGTCGGCATCGGTCCGTCGAGTTCGCACACCGTCGGCCCGATGCGGGCTGCGGCGACGTTCGTTGCCGAGTTGCGTCAGGGCGGAATGCTGGATCGGGTGGCGGCGGTGTGCGGCGAGTTGTACGGCTCGCTCGCCGCCACCGGCCGCGGTCACGGCACAATCACTGCTGTCGTGCTGGGGTTGGAGGGCGCGGATCCCGAGACCATCGACCCGGACGTGATCGAAGCTCGATTCGCCGCGGTTGAATCGAGCGGCAGGCTGCAGCTCGGCGGCGTTCACGAGGTGCGATTCTCCGTGACCGGCGATGTGCTGCTGCATCTCGGGCAGCGATTGCCCCACCACAGCAACGGCATGCGATTCACCGCATCCGACGAGCACGGCGAAGAGCTACTGCGACGCGAATACTATTCGGTGGGCGGAGGTTTCGTGGTATCCGCCGACGCCGCAGGCGCGGACGCGGCCACCGATGCCGCCGTGCCCCCGCATGAGTTCGCCAGTGGCCGCCAACTTCTCGCGATCTGTGCCGAAACCGGTTTGAGTGTCAGTGAACTGATGTTGGCCAACGAAGTGACATGGCGCACGGAAGCCGAGGTTCGGTCCGGGCTACTCCACATCTGGGCGGTCATGCAGCAGTGTGTCGAACGCGGCATGGCGGCCGGCGGGGTGCTCCCCGGTGGGTTGGGGGTACGCCGGAGGGCAGCCACCCTGCTGGCTCGGTTGCAGACCGACGCTGATGAGCGTGACCCGTTGCGGGGCATGGAATGGGTGAGCCTGTATGCCCTGGCGGTCAATGAGGAAAACGCCGCAGGAGGCCGCGTCGTCACCGCGCCCACCAACGGTGCCGCCGGGATCGTGCCCGCCGTGCTGCACTACTGCCGCGACTTCATCGAGGGCTTCGGTGACGCCGATGTGGTGCGATTCCTGTTGACTGCCAGCGCTATCGGATCACTGTTCAAGGCCAACGCATCGATCTCGGGTGCTGAGGTCGGATGCCAGGGTGAGGTCGGATCGGCCTGTGCGATGGCAGCGGCGGGGCTCGCCGAGGTGCTCGGCGGTACGCCCGCGCAGGTCGAGAACGCCGCCGAGATCGGCATCGAACACAACCTCGGGCTCACGTGTGATCCCGTCGGCGGCTTGGTCCAGATCCCGTGCATCGAGCGCAACGCGGTCGCAGCCATCAAGGCGATCGCCGCGGCACGTATGGCCGTTCGCGGGGACGGCGTTCATCACGTCAGCCTCGACAGCGCGATCAAGACGATGCGCGACACCGGTGCCGACATGGCCGACGAGTACAAGGAGACGTCACTGGGCGGCCTGGCGGTCAACATCGCCGAATGTTGAGATCGTCACGGAAAGCGTTGGTAGCACTGCTCTTCGTCGCCTTGTAGACCGGAGCGGTACGCGAGGATGCGGGTGAAACCTGCGGGCAGTAGTTTGCCGTTGACGTCGCTGGCGGCGAGCCCGTTGACCAGCAGACCGGCGATGGCCTCGTCGGTATCGCCGGGGGAGAGGGTGAGTTTTCCTCCGGGTTCGGCCATCTTGGCTTGGCCGACGCCGGTGAGGCAGCCGGTGCGCATGGCCGCGACGGGGGTGTCCAGACTCAGTCCCTTTTCGTGTTGAACGGCCAGCGCGTAGCGGGAGGTCAGCACCGAGATGGCGGTGTTGTCGCCTTGCACCAACTGCTTCTGCTCTTCCTCGATCTTGGCCTCTCCCAGGGCTTCCAGGGCCGCGGTATCGACGATGATGGTGTTGTTGGCCGGGCAGTAGGACGCCGGTGGGGAGAGTTTGGCGTCGGGGCAGTCTTTGGCGTCGGTGCTCAGGGTCGGCGGCTTGGACGGTGAGTAGATGTCGCCGAGCACCTCCATGAGGTTCTGCAGGGTTCCGGTGTCGAGCGAGGTGTCGACCGGTTCGGTGTCGCCGTAGCTGTCGTACTCGAGGAAGTGCGGCAGGTCGCCCTGGCGTTTCTTGATCTCGTCCATGTCGATGGCCGCGCACTGGTCGCTGTTGCCGCTGAAGCCGATCTGGAACGCGCTGATCCGGTCCAGGGCGGAGCCGTGGCCGCGGGCCTTGCCGCCCCCCTCGTCCTCGGTCATCAGTGGGTCGCGCCCGTAGATGATGCCGGCCAACACGTGGTTGAGACCGTCGCCGGTGCTGAGTTCGAAGCGAGGTGAGTTTCCCGCGGCCACCCACCGCAGATACACCCCGCCGAAGCAGTCGGCCTGCTGCTCGCGTACCAGCACCGGATCCTTACGGCTCACGATGCCCGACTTGAACTGGATGGCGTGGCCGTATTCGTGCGCCAGGATCCCGACGATTCCCATCGCGGTGAAGTACTGCAGCGCGACCGAGAACATCACGCCGCGGTCCCAGGCGATCAAATCGTCGTTGTAACAGAAGAACGCGTTGACTTTTCCGGCGGTCGCGCTTCCGCACGTCTCTGGGGAACGAGGATCCTCGGAGTCGTAGGACACCAGTGTCTGTACGGGTTCGAAGGTCCCCGACAACGCGCCGGTGTAGTTCTTGCTCCAGAAGTCTTCGATGTCGTCGACGGCCAGCGCCGCGATCTCGTCGATCTGGCCGTTATCGGTGTTCTCGACGTCGCGGGTGGGCTGCGGGACATTCGGTCGTAGCCCGCTGTTGCCGTCGGTGACCGGTAGCCCGCCGACCCGATCCGGTTGGAACAACATCGATGTCGCCCGGCCCTGTACCACGTCGGCTCCGCAGCCCGCGACGAGCAATGTGCAACAAGCCATCACGAGCACAAGTCGCCAGAGGGACCGCTGCGTCGTCAAATTCGCCGCCTTTCGAAGTTCCGTGCCGAACCGGGGCTACCGCGGACCGTCGACGGCGTAGGTGCCGTTGTCATCGGTGAACTCGACGTTCACCTGTCGCGTCGCACCGTTGATCTGCACCTTGCAGGTGAAACTGTTGTTGGCGGCCACCTTCGGATTCTCACCGTTGTTGCAGTTGACCGATTCGACGTCGTTGGCACCGTAGCCGTTGATGGGGTCGGACAGGATCTCCTTCACACCCGATTCGGCCTGTTTGACGTCGAGCACCTTGCCGCCGCTGAAGCCGAACTGCCACACCGCGAAACCGCCACCGATCACGAGGATCGCCGCGATGGCCAACCCAGCGATCAACAGCGTCCGGTTGTTCGACGACTTGGTCGGTGCCGGAGGCGGGGGATACAACGGCTGGTTCGTGGGTTGGTTGTAGCCCTGCCATGGATTGGGCTGCGCACCGTAGGGCTGCTGCGGTGCGTTGTACGGCTGCTGCGGCGCGTTGTACGGCTGTTGTGGTGCGCCATATGGATTGGCTTGTGCGGGTGGTGGATTCGACGGGTTTGGGTTCCAGTACGACTGCCCACCGCCGGGGGCGGGATGTTGTGGTGCCGCCCCGGGCGCGGGGCTGGCTCCGCCCGGTTTTGCCCACCAGGGCTGGGGATCACTCATGACCTCTCCTTGTCAGAGGGGGAACGTCGACCGTCATGGGAAGCGTTGGTAGCACTCGTCCTCGGTGCCTTGGACGCCGGAGCGGTAGGCCAGGATGCGGGTGAACCCGGCCGGGAGCAGTGTGCCGTTGACATCGCTGGCGGCCAGGCCGTTGGTGAGGAGACCCGAGATGGCCTCGTCCGCGTCACCGGGGGACAGGGTGAGTTTTCCACCCGGTTCGGCCATTTTGGCTTGGCCGACGCCGGTGAGGCAGCCGGTGCGCATGGCCGCGACGGGGGTGTCGATGCTCAGCCCTTTGTCGTGCTGGACGGCCAGCGCGTAGCGGGAGGTGAACACCGAGATGGCGGTGTTGTCGCCCTGCAGCAGCACCTGCTGGTTGTCTTCGTCCTTGGCTTGCGCGAGCTTCTTGAGCCCCGGAAGGTCGACGATGATGGTGTTGTCGGCCGGGCAGTAGGAGACCGGTGGGGACAGTTTGGCGTCGGGGCAGTCTTTGGCGTCGGTGCTCAGGGTCGGCGGCTTCGACGGTGAGTAGACGTCGCTGAGCACATCCATCAGATTCTTGAGGGTGTCGGCGTCGATCTCGGTGTCCACCGCCTGGGTGTCGCCGTATCCATCGGGCTCAAGGAATTTGGGCAGGTCGCCCTGGCGTTTCTTGATCTCGTCCATGTCGATGGCCGCGCACTGGTCGACGTTGCCCGCGAAGCCGATCTGGAAGGCGCTGACCCGGTCCAGTGCCGAGCCGTGGGCGTTGGTCACGCCCCTGGCCGCGGCGGCGCGTTGGGTCTTGAGCTGGTCGCGGATGTAGATCAAACCCGCGAGCACGTGGTTGAGTCCGTCGCCGGTACTGAGTTCGAAGCGTTTCGAGTGTCCCGCGGCCACCCACCGCAGATAGACCCCGGCGAAGCAGTCGGCCTGCTGCTCGGCCACGAAGATCGGGTCGTCGTCGGTCAGGATCCCGGTCTTGTATTGGATCTCGTGGCCGTATTCGTGGGCCAGGATGCCGACCAGGGCCATCTCGCCGAAGTACTTGGACGCCACTGGCACGATGACACCGCGGTCCCAGGCGATCTCGTCCATGTTGGGGCCGTGGCAATAGCTGGCGTTGACCACCTTGTATGACGGCGAGCCGCACATGTCGACGCTGTTCGGGTCGCGCGAGTCGTAGGACAGCAGGGTCGTCACCGGCTCGAAGCGTTTGGGCAACGTCGAGTCGTTCTGGCTCCAGAACTCTTCGATGTCGTCGATGGCCAGCAGCACCATGCGGTCAATGTCGCCGCCGTCGCTGTTGTCCGCGGTCCGCTTGGGCTCGGGCGGGTTGGGCCGCAGGCCGCTGTGCCCGTCGGTGACGGGTAGGCCGCCGACCCGGTCGGGGTCGAACATCATCGATGTCGCATGGCCCTGCACAACCGTGCTGCCGCATCCGGTCAGCAATGTCGCGCAGCTCGCGATGACGAGCAAAGGCCACCAGAACGAACGCCGACCCGACAACTGCCCCCCGCCTTCCCGACACAGTGTTCACGCGCCGCCGGTGGGCAACGCAACGCCTCGAGTATCTCAGTATTGCGTCGGGCCGCGGGTCGCGTGATTCGATCGTCCGCAAACGACCACAATGGCTGCATCGAACACCGAACCCTAGATGATCTCCTCGACCGCGTCGTCGCGTACGCCGCGCGCCCCGGCACATCCGTCGTCGGCATCACCGGACCGCCCGGTGCCGGAAAGACCACGCTCGCCGAAGCGCTCGTCGCGGCTGCCGCGGCACAGCTGGGGCACGCCGCGGTCGTGCACGTGCCGATGGACGGATTCCACCTCGCCGACGTCGAGCTGCGCCGCCTCGGCCGGCTGGCCCGCAAGGGCGCTCCGGATACCTTCGACGCTGCCGGTTACGCGGCATTGCTGCAACGGATCCGTCTGCCGCGGGCCGAAGTGGTCTATGCGCCGGCTTTCGAGCGGGATCTCGAGCAACCGATCGCAGGGGCCATCGGCGTCGGGCCCGAGGTGCGGGTGGTCGTCACCGAGGGAAACTACCTCCTGCTCGACACAACGCAGTGGCGGGCGGTCGCGGCTGAGATCGACGAGATCTGGTACTGCACAGTCGATGACGCCGTACGGGTGCGGAGACTCGTCGATCGCCACATCCGGTTCGGCAAGCCCGCGGACGCTGCCCGACGCTGGGTGCAGGAGGTCGACGAGCCCAATGCCCGACTGGTCGCCGCGACCGCATCCCGCGCGGCAGGCGTCGTCAGGATGGCACCGTGAGCAGCGGCAGACCCACGAAAGCCGACGTTGCCAGGCTGGCCAAGGTTTCCACAGCGACGGTCAGCTACGTCCTGAACAACGTTGAAGGGCAGCGCATCTCAGAGCAGACCCAGGCCGCGGTGCGCAGTGCGGCTGCCGAACTGGGGTACCGACCGAACCTGGCGGCGCGCAATCTCGCGGTCGGTGGCAGCGGTGTGGTGCTCTACATCGTCGGCCGACTGTCGTTGGGCAACCTTCCCATCGAGGTCGGCAGCAAGCTGACCACGGCGCTGGCACGCCACGGTGTGGTGTTGTCTCTGCAGTTCGAGACCGACGACGACCGCAACGTCGTGGACGCCATCGCCGACCTGAACCCGATGGCCGTGACCAGCACCTTCCCCCTGACCGGGGACGCGCTGGCCGCGGTGGCGGCCGCGGGTATACCGCAGATCCACCTCGGCAGTTCGCAGCTGCATTCGATCGGCGCGCTGGACCGCAGCATCGGCGAGATGCGCGTCGAGCACCTGACGGCACGTGGGCATTCCCGGCTCGCGTTCGCGTACACCACCGACGAGGAACTGCGGCCGCTCGGTGATTACTGGCTCGTCGGATTGCGTGCGGCGGCCGAGCAGCGTGGGTTGCCCGACATCGAGGTCGCGAGCTTCGCTGCGGACGGATCGAACGCCGCGGACATCGTCGCCGACTGGGCTGCAGCGGGCGTGACCGCGATCTGTTCCCAGAGCGACGAGACGGCGTTTGTGGTGCTCCATGGGCTGCGCCGGGCCGGTTTGCGGTGCCCGCACGACATGGCGGTGATCGGCGTGAACGCCATCGACCTGGGCGCGGTGAGTTTCCCGCCGCTGACGTCGGTGGCGTTCGACGCGAAGGCGATCGTCGACGTGGCGGTCGCGGCGATGATGTCCGAGCTGGGCTATCCCACCGAACAGGAGCCGAGCAGTGCGGGCGTCGCGACGCTGATCGAGCGCGAATCCACCTGATTCGTCAAACCCTCGACGTGCCGTGACCAATCGCGCAGGCTACTTACGCGCATAACCAGGTCTGTGTAAACTCCGTTCTCGAACACAGAGAGGTGGATTTCCGTGACAGCGAGCGCGACCCAGAAGGTGTACTTCGACCCCTACGACGTCGAGATCAACACCGACCCGTATCCGACGTTCGCGCGCCTGCGCGACGAAGCGCCGCTGTATTACAACGAGCCGCACGACTTCTACGCGCTGAGCCGATTCGCCGACGTCAACCGGGCGCTCGTCGATCACGAGACCTTCAGCTCGGCCCGCGGCGCCATCATCGAGCTGATCAAAGCCAACATCGACATCCCCTCGGGCGCACTGATCTTCGAGGATCCGCCCATCCATGACATCCACCGCAAGCTGCTGGCCCGAATGTTCACGCCCCGCAAGATCAATGCGCTCGAGCCAAAGATCCGCGAGTTCTGTGCGCAGGCCCTCGACCCACTAGTGGGTGCGGGCAAATTCGACTTCATCACCGACTTCGGAGCCGTGATGCCGATGCGCGTGATCAGCGCGTTGCTCGGCATCCCGGAGGGTGATCAGGAGATGATCCGCGATCATGGCAACGAGCAGTTGAGAACCGAGGCGGGGCAACCCATGAGGGCCGCCAAGGAGGGTCTGGTCGATGGGTCGATCTTCGAGGCGTACATCGACTGGCGCAAGGACAACCCGTCCGACGACATCATGACGGACCTGCTCAACGTCGACTTCACCGACGAGCACGGCGTCACCCGCAAGCTCACCCGTGAGGAACTGCTGATCTACATCAATGTGGTGGCGGGAGCGGGCAACGAGACCACCACGCGGTTGATCGGCTGGGCGGCAAAGGTTCTCGCCGAGCATCCGGATCAACGGCGCCAGCTCGTCGAAAACCCGGGGCTGATCCCGCAGGCGGTGGAGGAGCTGCTGCGCTTCGAGCCGCCCGCCCCGCATGTGGCCCGGTACGTGACCCGCGACGTGGAGTTCTACGGCCAGACCGTGCCCGAGGGCAGCGTGATGATGATGCTGATCGGCGCGGCGGTGCGCGACAGCCGCCAATTCCCGCCCGACGCCGAGGTTTTCGACATTCACCGTGAACAGCGCCAGCACCTGGCGTTCAGTGTCGGCACCCACTACTGCCTGGGTTCGGCGCTGGCCCGGCTGGAGGGCCGCATCGCACTGGAGGAGATCCTCAAGCGCTTCCCGGTGTGGGAGGTGGACCTGGACAACGCCGCGTTGTCACCGACCTCCACGGTGCGCGGCTGGGATGCCATGCCTGCCTTTGTGGCGACCTAGTCGCTGGCAGGCAGGGGCTTGGCCTCTTTGAGGTTCAGCGCGGTGGTGCCGATCGACAGCGTGCCCGCACCCGCCTTGGTGACCAGCACCTCGGCGCCACCGTCGTCGACATAGCGCTTGCCCATCAGATTGCCGTCGGCGAAGGCAGGGTCGATCGTTGCGCCCGAATCCTTTTCGGCGTCGAGTGCGATCATCGCGACGCCGCCTGCGCGCAGATCGTCGAGGCTGTCGGCGCTGCGCACGACGATCACCTGGGTATCGCACACTTGGCTCTGGAGGCGGGTGCCGTTCTTGATCATGCTGACTCCTTGGAGATGGGCTGAAGTTCGTCGACGAGCTGGCGGCGCAGCACCTTGCCGGTGGCGTTGGTGGGCAGTTCATCGCGGAACACCACCCGGTCGGGGGTGCGGGAACCGCGCAGCTGCTGACGCACGTGCTCGCGTAACGCGTCGGGATCGGGCGAGGCGCCTTCGGCCGGCACTACCACGGCGACGATGATCTGCCCCCACTGCGGATCCTCCGGTCCGACGACGGCAACGTCGCGCACCGCCGGATGCTCGACGAGCACGTCCTCGATCTCGGCCGGGGCGATGTTCTCGCCGCCGCGGATGATGGTGTCGTCCGAACGGCCGCCGATGAACAGGTAGCCGTCCTGGTCAAGCATCGCAACGTCTTTGGTGGGAAACCAGCCTTCGGCGTCGAGCACCGAGCCGATGTCGGTGTAGCGACCGGAAACCTGTTCGCCCCGCACGAACAGCTCACCGGTCTCGCCGGGGCCGAGCACGGTGCCGTCGTCGGCGCGGATCTGCACCTCGATACCGGGCACCACCTTTCCCACCGATCCGAGCCGCCGAGCCACGGACGCATCGTCGGTGGCCAGCGCGGCACGGTGGTCCTCGGGACCAAGAACCGCGATGGTCGAACTGGTTTCGGTGAGGCCGTAGGCGTTGACGAAGCCGACGTCGGGCAGCAGCTGCAGGGCCCTGCGGACCAGGGGCAACGCGACCTTGGAACCGCCGTAGGCCAGATTGCGCAACGTCGTCAGTGTGCTGCCGGACGCCTCGAGGGCGGTGACGATGCGGTCCAGCATGGTCGGCACGACGGTCGCGGTGGTGACACCCTCGGACCTGGCCAGCTCAACCCAGCGATTCGCGTCGAAGGTCGGGAGGTAGACCATCTTCCGGCCGGCGTAGAGATTTGACATGGCCGCCCCGACACCGGCGATATGATACGGCGGTACGCAGATCAGTGCGGCGTCTTCGGGTGCGGCCGAGTCGAATTCGACCGTCCCGGTGATGTAGCTGGTGAGGTTGTTGTGGGTGAGCTCGACAGCCTTGGGGCGCGAGGTGGTGCCGGAGGTGAACAGCACCACCGCGACGGCATCGGGATCGACGAATTCCGATACGGGCTCGGACCGGCCGGCTGAGGCAAGGAACTCTTCGGAGCTGATGACCTGTTTACCGGCACCGGCCACGACTTCGGCGTATTCCGCATCGGCGATCACAAGCGGCTCGGCGAGCCGGCCGATGAGTTCACGCAGACCGTCGGCACTGAGCCGGTAATTGAGCGGGGTGAACGGTACCGCGGCGCGGGCAGAGGCGAACAGCAGAAGGGGCAAGAGCGCGCCCCCGGTGCCGACGTAGGCCACGTGGGCTGCGCCGGACGCCGTGATGACGCCCGCGCCGCCGTCGGCCAGCGCACTCAATTGCCCAGCGGTGAGGCGGATATCGTCGGACACCACCGCGGTGCGGTCCGGGTTGCCCGACACCGCCATCTCCAGCAGCAGCGAAATACTCATAGACCCTGTCCCGGTGCGTCGATGAAGATATCGATGATCGGATCATCCCCGCCACCGTATCGGGACAGGTCGGCGACGCCGGAGGCGGTGAGCACCTGCGAGTCGATGAAGCACTGTCCGGTGACCTCGGCAGCCGGACGGGACAGGATCTCGACGGCGGCATCGGCCATGATCTCCGGACTACGCGACGCAGCGAGCATGTCCGGACCGCCGGCACCGTTGGCGACGGCGGCGGTGGCGATGTAGGTCTCGGGCCATAGACAGCTGAAACCGATTCCGGCTCCGTCTTTTTCAGAGGCGTATTCGGCGGCCCAGCCCAGTGACAACAGCGTCATCCCGTATTTGGACAGGGTGTAGGAGGGATGGGCGCCGAGCCAGTACGGGTTCATGTTGATCGGCGGAGCCAACGTCAGTACGTGCGGATTGGCAGAGCCGCGCAGATGCGGCAGCGCGGCCTTGGTGAGCAGGAATGTGCCGCGCAGGTTGATGTCCATCATCAGGTCGAACTTCTTGGCAGGCAGCGCTTCGGTGGGTTCGGTGGCGATGGCGCTGGCGTTGTTGACGACGATGTCGATGCCGCCGAAATGCTCGACCGCGGTGTCGACTGCGCGCGCGACGTCCTCGTCGTTACGGACATCCCCGACCACCGCGACGGCTTTTCCGCCCGCGGCCTCGACCTCGGCGACTGCGGTGTACACGGTGCCCGGCAGCTTGGGGTGCGGTTCGGCGGTCTTGGCCAGCAGCACCACGTTCGCTCCGCGGCGAGCGGCGCCGAGCGCGATCGCCAGGCCGATGCCGCGGCTGCCGCCGGATACGACGAGGGTGCGATCGCTGAATGACTCCTGTGGGCTGGGCATGGGCCTCCTCGCGCGCCGCCGTCCTTTGATGGTATTGCCATTCTCATTTTTAGCAAGTCACGTAATCATAGGGCGTCCCCGGTGGACTGGGCCGGCCCTGGCCGCTTTCGGCCAGTACGCGCGCGGTATTTCCCTCGTGCGGTATTGGCATTCTCATTTTTGGCAAGTACGTTATCCATTGATGAGCGATGACGTACAGACCCCTTCGGGCATCCCGCTGGCGCCCGTGTACGGGCCGGGCGACCGGGCCGGCGAACCACCCGCGCCGGGCGCCTATCCGTTCACCCGCGGCAACTTTGCTTCCGGATACCGCGGAAAGACCTGGACCTTCCGGCAGTATTCGGGCTTCGGTACGGCCGAGGAGTCCAATCGCCGGTACCGCTACCTGCTCGAGCAAGGCGGCACGGGCCTGTCGGTCGCCCTGGATCTGCCCACCCAATGTGGCTTTGACTCCGACGACGACGAGTACGGAGAAGAAGTCGGCCGCGTGGGTGTCGCGGTGGACACCCTTGCCGATGCCGAGATTCTCTTCGACGGCATCCCACTCGACGCGATCAGCACGAGCTTCACCATCAACGGCACCGCAGCGATCCTGCTGGCCTTCTACGTCGCCGCGGCCGAACGCAAGGGCGTGCCGCGCGAAAAGCTCACCGGCACCATCCAGAACGACATCCTCAAGGAGTACGCGTCGCGCGGCACCTGGATCTGGCCGCCGGAACCGTCGCTGCGACTGATCGCCGACACCATCGAGTTCTGCGCGGCCGAGGTGCCGCGGTTCAACGCGATCTCGGTGGCCGGGGCACACTTCCGCGACGCCGGAGCCAACGCCGTACAGGAGATGGCCTTCACCCTGGCCGACGGCGTCACCTACTGCGACACGGTGGTCGAGCGCGGCCGCATGAGCATCGACAAGTTCGCTCCGCAGATCTCGTTCTTCTTCTACACCCACGGCGACTTCTTCGAGGAGATCGCCAAATACCGTGCGGGCCGGCGGCGCTGGGCCACCATCGTGCGGGAGCGCTACGGTGCCACCACCGACAAGGCGTCGATGTTCCGCTTCGGGTGTGTGTCCGGTGGTGCCTCGCTGTACGCACCGCAGGCTCAGAACAACTTGGTGCGGGTCGCGTACGAGGCTCTTGCGTCGGTGCTCGGCGGCGTGCAGTCGATGTTCACCGCCGCATGGGACGAACCGTTCGCGCTGCCCAGTGAGGAGTCGGCAACACTGGCGCTGCGCACTCAGCAGATCCTGGCCTACGAGACCGGCGTCACCAAAGTTGCCGATCCGCTGGGTGGTTCGTACTTCGTCGAAGCGCTGACCGATGCCACCGAAGCCAAGATCATCGCCATCATGTCCGATCTGGAGGCGCACGGCGGCATGGTGCGCTGCATCGAGGACGGCTATCTGCAGGGCCTGATCGCCGACGAGGCCTTCAAGATTCACAAGGAGATCGAGTCGGGCGAGCGGCCGGTGGTCGGCGTCAACAGGTTTGTCGTCGACGAGCCGGCGCCCGACCTCGCGACCTACGAGCTCGACGCCGAGGGGCGTGACCTGCAACTCAAACGGTTGAGCAAGGTCAAGGCAGAACGCGATGCGGCGGCGGTCGCGGAAAGTCTTGCCGCACTGAAGCGCTCTGCGGAAGGAACCGACAATCTGATGCACAAGCTGATCGACTGTGCCAACGCGTATTGCACGGTGGGCGAGATGGTCTCGGCGCTCAAAGCGGTGTGGGGCGAGTTCCGGCAACCGGTGGTGTTCTAGTGGCCACCCGAGTGCTCGTCGCCAAGCCAGGGCTGGACGGTCATGACCGCGGTGCCAAGATCGTCGCACGCACCCTGCGCGATGCCGGATTCGAGGTCATCTACACCGGCATCCGGCAGCGCATCGAGGACATCGTCTCGATCGCGCTTCAGGAAGACGTGGCCCTGGTGGGTCTTTCGATCCTCTCCGGGGCGCACGTGGCGCTCACTGCTCGAACCGTCGAAGCGCTGCGGGCGGCCGACGCCGACGACATCGCGGTCGTCGTCGGGGGCACCATCCCGCAGGGCGATGTACAGAAATTGCTGGATGCAGGTGCGGCTGCGGTGTTTCCGACCGGCACCGCGCTCGAGCTCCTGGTGACCGAGGTTCGGGCTCTCACAGACAAGGTTTCAGGCTGATGCGTCTTGGCGTCATGATCGGGGCGGAGCGCGGCGACATGGCCCGCAAAGTCTCCAAGCTGATCTCCGATGTTCAGTGGGCCGAATCGGCGGGGTTGGACAGCGCGTGGATGCCGCAGGTGCCCAACGACTTCGACTGCCTCACCATGGTCGCGTTGATGGCGGCGAATACGTCGCGCATCGAGCTCGGGACCGCGGTGGTGCCCTTGCAGGCGCAGCATCCGATCGCGCTCGCCCGCCAAGCGCTTTCGGTGCACGCCATGTCGGCGGGCCGGCTGGCCCTCGGCGTCGGCCCGTCGCACCACTGGATCATTCGCGACATGCTTGGCCTGCCCTACGAGAAGCCGGCCGCCTACACCCGCGACTATCTGCAAGTGTTGAACGCCGCGATCGCCGGGCCCGGGGACGTTGACGTGGAGAACGATTCGTTCACGGTGCACAACCCCACGGTGCTCGGCGCGGATACCCCGATGCCGGTGCTGGTGTCCGCACTGGGCCCGGTGATGCTGCAGATCGCCGGCGAGCACGCCGACGGCACATCGTTGTGGATGGCCGACGAGAAGGCCATCGGCGAACACATCGCGCCGAGGATCACCAAGGCCGCCGCGGACGCGGGTAGGCCCGCGCCGCGCATCGTCGCAGGCATCCCGGTCACGCTGTGCGCCAACTCCGAGATCGAAACCGCCAAGGACCGGGCCAACCGCGTGCTGGCCGAGGCCGAGACGTCGCCGAACTACCAGCGGCTCCTCGACCGGGGCGAGGCCCGTACTGTCGGCGATCTGTGTGCGGCCGGTGACGAGGAGTCAATCCTCAAGCGGTTCAAACAGTTCGCCGACGCCGGTGTCACGGATCTGTCGGTGCGGTTGTTGCCCATCGGGGACAACCGCGACGAGCTCATCGCCTCGAAGTACCGCACGCGTGAGGTGATCGCCGAACTCGCGAAGCGCCTGCGGTGACCGCGCCGCTGGCGGGCGTCCGCATCATCGAGGTCGGCGTCATGCTCGCCGGCCCGTACGCGACCATGATGTTGGCGGACCTGGGCGCCGAGGTGCTCAAGGTCGAGCCGCTCGGCGGTGAGATCTCCCGGCAGGTCGGTGACAGTTACTTCGCGAGCCTGAACCGGGGCAAGCGCAGTATCTGCCTGGACCTCGCGTCTGGCGACGGTAAAGCGAAACTCGCTGAACTGGTTGCTGATTCACATGCCCTACTGGTCAACATGAAGCCGTCGGTGATCCGCAGGCTCGGCCTCACCTACGAGGCACTGCGGCAGTTCAATCCACAGATCGTCTGTGTGGCGATGACGGGGTTCGGACTCGACGGGGGAGACGACCCGGCGTTCGACTATGTGATCCAGGCGGCCACCGGGGTGGCGGCGATGACAGGTGACCCGGACGGTCCGCCCACCCTGCCCGGGTATTCGTCGGCCGACAATTCGACCGGGCTGACCGCCGCGCTGGGTCTCTTGGCGATGATCGTGGCAGGCCGGGGCGGACAGGTCGACGTCTCGCTACGCGACGTGATGCTCTCACAGCTGAACTATCGCGCTGCGGCCTATCTCAACGACGGCGCAGAGCCGCGCCGGTACCCGTTCGGTGCCCACTCGTATTATGTTCCGGCCCAGCTCTTTCCCACCGCTGACGGCTACCTGGCACTGTTCGTCACCCACGACGGGTTCTGGAGATCGTTCGCGAACGAGGCAAAGATCGACGGTTTCGCAACCATGGCCGAGCGTGCGGCACGTCGCGACGAGGTTCTGAGTGTGGTGACCGCGGCGCTGGCCACCGACACCGCGCTCGGGTGGGAGGCGCGACTCAAACCGCTGGGTATCCCGGCGGCGGCCGTGCGCACCCTGCCCGAGGCGTTGGCGGACACGCCGCAAGCCGTGGTCGGCGCCGGGGATTTCCGGTTGGTAGGCAGCCCCATTCGCATCGCCGGGTATGCGCCCGACTACCGTCCGCCGCCGGCACTGGACGAGCGCTCGGCTGCTCAATCTTCGTCGTAGGAGACCGTCACCAGATCGCAGTCCGGGATCGCCTGGCAGGTCAGCACATAGCCGTCGGCGACCTCGTCGTCGTCCAACGCATCGTTGACCCGCATCGTTGCGGTGCCCTCGAGGAGTTTGGCCATGCAGGTGCCGCAGTTGCCCGCCTCGCAGGAGAACGGCGGCGTCATCCCGGCGCGGCGAGCGCTTTCCAGCAGCGTTTCCCCCGGTCGCCGCGGCACGGACACCTGGTCGTTTTCGAACATGATCGTCACCTGGCCGCCGGTTTCGCTGGCGGCCGTGGCGGACATCGGTTCTGCCGTCATGAGACTCCCTGTGCACTATCATTCTGACGTAGCGAGAATATCATTCTCTATAAATGATAGTATCTTCTCAACCGTCCGGCAGGACGATCTGACTACGGAGAGGTCGGCGAAGGTGTCCGATGAGTCGAGTCGTGGCTGACGCCGTCGCGCTCGCGTACGGAGACCGCGAGTACACCCGCGCCGACCTGGCCGCACTCAGCAGCGGGGTAGCCGAGGTGCTGCGCCGCAGGGGAGTCGGGCATGGGGACCGGGTGGCCCTGATGTCGTCCAACCGGCCAGAGTTCGTGACCGCCCTGCAGGCCATCTGGAGTCTCGGTGCGGCCGCGGTGTTGCTCAGTCCCGCCTGGAAGGCCGGCGAGGTGGGCCACGCTCTGGCGCTGACGGCTCCCGGACATGCGGTGGGCGATCACGATGTGCTGGCTGCGCACATGCCGATGCTGCACCTCGATGAGCTGGTCGACGCATCAGCCGGCACCGAACCGTGGACATACCGGCCGCCCGAACTCGACGCTGACGCCCTGTTCGTGTTCAGCTCCGGCACCACGGGGCTGCCCAAGGCGGTCCGGCACACCCACCGCGGTTTCGCCGCGGCGATTCGCCATTGGCGGTCCGCGCTGGGCCTGACCGCCACCGACCGGCTGCAGATCATGACACCGCCATCGCACATCCTGGGACTGCTCAACATCGCGATGGCCCTCGACACCGGGGCCTGGATTCGACTGCATCCGCGCTTCGAGGTCGAAACCATGTTGCGCCACATCGAATCCGACCGGATCACGATCGAAATGGCAGTGGCGCCCATCGCCTTGGCACTCGCCGCGCATCCCCACCTCGAGCGCCACGACCTGTCCTCGCTGCGTTACATCATGTGGTGCGCCACGCCGGTCACCCGCAGCATCGCCGACGCCGTGACCGCACGGTGCGGGGTGAGCTGGGTGACGGCCTACGGCGCAACCGAACTGCCCGTCATCAGCTGTAATCCGTTGAGCGGCGCGCGCATTGACACCGTGGGGCGGCCCGCAGCAGGGGTCAGCGTCCGGATCGGTGACGGCGGTGAGATCCAGGTGTGCTCGGAATCAGTGATGGCCGGTTACCTGCCGGCCGAGGCCGGCGCCGACGCGTTCTGCGACGGCTGGTATCGCACCGGCGATATCGGCCACCTCGATGACGACGGCTTTCTCCACATCACCGACCGCAGCAAGGACATGGTCAAGGTGCGTGGATTCCAGGTCGCACCCGCCGAGGTCGAGGACGTACTGCACGGCCATCCCGCGGTGGCGGACTGTGCCGTGTTCGGCGAGCCCGACCCGGCCGACGGCGAGGCCGTCGTCGCCATCGTGGCCACCGCGTCCGCGGTGACCGCCGCGGAGCTCATAGACCATGTCGGGGACCGCCTGGCGTCGTACAAGCGGCCCGCCCGTGTCGAGTTCGTCACCGAAATACCCCGATTACCGTCCGGAAAGGTACTGCGACGAGTGTGCAAGGAGCGGCATGGACGTCCGTCTGACGGCTGAACAGCAGCAGCTGCGCGAGGCCGCGGCCAAGCTGGCCGACGATCTGGGACCCGGTGCGGTCCAGGAGTTGTCGGATGACGGGCGGATCGCCCGGTTGGAGAACACCGTGGCCGCCACCGAGTGGCGCACGCTGCGTTCGGACGGGGCCTCCGGGGTGGAGGTGGCGATCGTCGCCGAGGAGTTCGCGCGCGGGCTGGTCGATGTGCCGTTCCTCGGGCCGGTCTTGGCCGACGATCTGTCGCGCCGCCTCGGCCGGGCGGTGGCGGTCGCTGCCGACGGCGCAGGCCCGGCCGCAGTGGATCTGACCCGAAGCTCCGTCGGCGTGATCGAAACACCAAGCGAACTCGGCGATTTGACCGCCGAGGGCGCGCAGCGTTGGCGGGCACTGGCGCTGACCGCCACCGCGGCCGACCTGGTCGGGGCTGCCCGCGGGGCCCACGCCCTGGCTTGCGATTACGCGAAGGTACGGGAACAGTACGGCTCGACGATCGGCTCGTACCAAGCGATCGCGCACCTGCTGGCCGAGGGGCTGGCCCTGATCGAAGGGTCGGTCAGCGTGCTGCGGCACGCGGCGTGGGCCGTCGACGAACTAGAGGCACACGAGGCCGTGCAGGCCGCGCGGATCGCCAAGATCTACTGTGCCCGCGCCGCCCGCACCGTATGCGAGACCGCGATCCAGGTGCACGGCGGCATCGGCAACACCTGGGAGTGCCTGGCGCACGTGTATCTGCGCCGCGTCCTGACATCGACCGAACTGTGGCCCGTCGGACTGGAGGACATCGATCTTGGACTTTCGTGATTCAGCCGAAGAGGCGGCCTTCCGGGACCGACTGAGGACCTGGCTGGCCGACAACGCCGCATCCTTCAGGGCCTCCGGCGATGACTACTGGACCCGGATGGGGGCATGGCATCAGGCCCTTTATGCCGCAGGCTTTTTCGGAACATCGTGGCCCAAGGAGTTCGGCGGGCAGGAGCTGGCGCCGGTCTACGACGTCATCGTCGACGAGGAGCTCGCCCGCGCCGGTGCGCCGCCGCGGCCCAGCCTTGGCTACCTGGTGGTGGGCCTGGGCCAGCACGGCAGCAAGGAATTACAGCAGCGGTTCCTGCCCGGGATGATCAACGGTACCGAGCGCTGGTGCCAAGGATTCTCCGAGCCCGGAGCCGGGTCGGATCTGGCGTCGTTGACCACCACGGCAACCCGCGACGGCGACAACTACATCATCAACGGGCACAAGATCTGGACCAGTTACTCCGATGTCGCGGACTGGTGCCTGGTGCTGGCCCGCACCGACAAGAATGTCGCTCGGCACAAGGGCATTTCGGCCTTCATCGTGTCGATGCACCAGGACGCCATCGAGCAGCGGCCACTGCAGATGATCAACGGCGTCACCACCGAGTTCGGTCAGGTGACCTTCGACGGGGCGGTTGTGCCCGCCTCGCACATGGTCGGTGCGCCGGGGGATGGGTGGCGCCTTGCCATGACCGTGGTCAGCCATGAGCGCGAACCGTCGACCCTGGGATACTCCGCACGGTACGGAAAGCTGGTGCGCGAGATGGCGTCTCGGGTTGAGGGCAAGGTTCCGGATGACCTGGCGTGGGCGGCGGTGCAGGCCGAGATGCTGCGCCTGCACGTCCGCCGCCGACTGTCCGAACAGCTCGACGGCATCAACCACGGGCCGCAGGGATCATTGGACAAGCTGTTGATGACGTGGGTCGAGCAATCTGTCGGCCATGCCGCACTGGCGGTCAGCGGCGCCCGCGATCCCGAATTGCTCAGCGCTTATCTCTACAGCCGCGCGCAGAGCGTCATGGGCGGCACGTCGCAGATCCAGAAGAACATCATCGCGTCGCGAATCCTCGGACTGGGGGTATGAGAGCACATGTACGGAATGCCAGAAGAAATCGACGTCCAGGCCGACGGCGGTCTGCGCATCATCACGCTGAACCGACCTGATGCGCTCAATGCCGTCAACGACAACCTCCATGTCGGGTTGGCGCGGCTGTGGGAGGCGCTCAACGAGGACGCCGATGCGCGCGCGGCAGTGATCACCGGTGCGGGCCGGGCGTTTTCGGCCGGTGGCGACTTCAACTACCTCGACGAGTTGCGGCGCGACGAGGCCCTGCGACAGAAGACGATCAAGCATGGACGCGACCTCGTCATCGGCATGGTGCGTTGCCGCATCCCGGTCATCGCTGCCGTCAACGGGCCGGCGGTGGGGCTCGGCTGCAGCCTGGCAGCGCTGTCCGACGTCGTCTACATCGCCGAGAACGCGCACTTCGCGGATCCGCACGTGCAGATCGGTCTGGTGGCCGCCGACGGCGGTCCGCTGGTGTGGGGTTCGCAGATCAGCCTGTTGCAGGCCAAGGAATTCGCGCTGACCGGCGCGCGGATCACGGCCCAGCGTGCAGTGGAACTCGGCCTGGCCAACCATGTCGTACAGGATCCACTGGCCGAGGCGATCGCGTGTGCGAAGAAGCTCATGGACCTGCCGAGGCAGGCGGTCGAAGCCACCAAACGGTTGATGAACATCCAGCTGGAGCAGCAGGTGATGGCCTCACTCGACTACGCCAATCTCGCGGAATACGTATCGTTCGGGACCGCTGACTTCAACCGGATCGTCGACGGCTTGATCAGCTAGCACGCTTACACCCCGAGCACCCCTAGCACCCCTAGCATCCCTAGCACCGCGAGCGTGCGTGTCTGCTGCCCGACACTCCGTGCCGGGGCAGCATTCCACGCACGCTCGCGGAACGTCAGGGCGCGAGTTCTTCGGAACGCTGTACGGTGCCGGTGATTCCGTCGGCGTCCTGGCCGGCCAACAGCACCGCGGCCCGCGCCATGGCCTCGGGCGGTTCCACCATCTCGGGCGGAATCTGCATGCCCGCGCCGCCGGCCTGCCAGCCTTCGGTCAGCACGACCCGTGACGGGCTGAGGCAGTTGACGGCGATGTTGTCACCGCGCAGGTCTGCGGCCAGCCCGAGATACAGACGCTCGGCGGCGGCCTTGGAAACCCAGTAGGCGTTGGCGCCGGGCATGTCGACGCCCGTGGTGGTGATGGCGATCAATGAGCCGCCGCCACGGGCCCGGACATGCGGGATCACCGCCTTGGTCACGAGGAAGACGCCGGTGAGATTCACGTCGAGGCAGAGCTGCCAGCGTTTCAATGACGTGGTCTCCACGGGCCCGAGCCAGAGCACGCCCGCATTGGCGACCAGGATGTCGATGCCGCCGAACTCCGAAACCGTCGCGGCGACAGCGTCGTTCACGGAAGCCTCGCTGGTGACGTCGCAGGGCACGGCAAGGGCGCGCCCGCCGGCTTCGGTGATCTCCGCTGCCACCGAACCGATGGTGCCGGGTAGCTTGCCGGGTTGTTCGGACCGTGCCGCGACGGCGATGGCCGACCCCTCGGCGGCCAACGCGCGAGCGATCGTCGCCCCGATGCCACGGCTGGCGCCGGCGACGAACGCGACCTTCCCCTCGAGCGAGTGGGTCGACGCCGGTTCAGGCACGCTCATGGCCTATCGAGGGTGCGTGAAGTGCTGACAGATACCGGCGTGTTGACCAGCAGACACGCACGCTCGCGGTGCAAAGGGGGCACGGACACAGCCGTCACTTGGGGGGGAACCGCAGGGCCCCGTCGAGGCGAATGACCTCGCCGTTGAGGTAGTCGTTTTCGATGACGCTCTGGGCCAGTTGCGCGTATTCCACCGAACGGCCCATGCGCTTGGGGAATGGCACCTGCGGACCCCAGTACTGCTCGAGTTGGTCGGCCGCCTTGCCGTACGCCGGGGTGTTGATGGTGCCGGGCGCAATGGTGACGACGCGAATACCCAACGGGGACAGATCCCGTGCGGCGACGAGCGTCATGCCCAGCACGCCGCCCTTGGCTGCGGAATAGGGCAGTTGGCCGATCTGGCCTTCGTATCCGGCGATGGAGGCGGTGTTGACGATGACGCCGCGGCCACCCTCATCAAGGGGCTCGGTCTTGGCGATCGCCGCTGCCGACAGCCGCATCACGTTGAATACCGCCGTCAGGTAGAACTCGATGGTCTTCTTGAAGCCGTCGAGACCCAGGGGCGAGCCGTCCTTGCCGACCAGCCGGCCACCGCTGGCCGGGCCGCCATGCGTGTCGACGGAGATGCGCAGCGGCCCAAGGGATTCGGCTTCGGCGATGGCCGCGAGTACCGATTCCTCGGAGGTGGCATCGGTGGAGACATAGCGAATGCCGAGTTCCTTCTCCAGTGCGGCGCCTTTGTCGTCGGCAAGGTCGGCGACGACCACCTTGGCGCCTGCGCCGTGCAACCGGCGCACGGTCGCCTCGCCCAGGCCACCCGCGCCGCCGACGACGATCGCGGAACTTCCGGCGATTTGCATAGGGTTCCCCTTCTTGCAATTCATGCTCTCTAGTCGAGAGAATAACATTCTCATGTTGGGTGAACCAGGGAGACCTCCGATGCCCGAACCCGGGTTCTGCTCCGTAGGCTCACGATGATGTCCACCATCGAAGAGCTCATCGCCGCCGCGCGCAGCGGATCGCTGCGCGCCACCGGCCGGTTGCTGAGCCTGGTCGAAAGTGACCGCCGGAGCGAGGTTTTGGCGGCCATCGGTACTGAGGCACCGACGCCCCGCGTCATCGGTGTCACGGGCCCGCCCGGTGCCGGCAAGTCGACGACCGTGGGAGCGATGGTGGGCGCCTACCGTGCGACGGGCCTGCGCGTGGCGGTCCTGGCCGCCGACCCGTCCTCGCCGTACAGCGGCGGCGCCCTGTTGGGTGATCGCATCCGGATGGCGGCCCACATCAACGATCCCGACGTGTTGATCCGTTCGGTGGCCACCCGCGGACATCTGGGCGGTCTGGCGGCGGCGGTGCCTGCCGCGATCCGATTGCTGGCGGCGTTGTCGTATGACCTCGTCGTGCTGGAGACCGTCGGCGTCGGGCAATCCGAGATCGAGATCGCCGCGATCGCAGATCCGACGGTGGTGATCCTCAACCCCGGCGCCGGCGACGCGGTGCAAGCCGCCAAGGCCGGCCTGCTGGAGGTCGCCGATCTGGTGGTGGTCAACAAGGCCGACCGCGACGGCGCCGACCAGACGGTGCGCGACCTGCGGGCCGAGACGAGTGCTCCGGTACTCAAACTCGTTGCCGCACAGGGGGACGGGATTGCTGACCTCGTGCGAGCGATCGATGCCCACCACCGGTCCGACACCTCGGAGCGGCGTGCCGCCCGGGCCCGCGCGCAGATCCTGTCGCTGGCTCAGACCCTGTTGCGCAACCATGCCGAACTGGATCGGTTGGCGGGCGCGGTCGCCGACGGCAACAGCGACGCCTACACGGCAGCAGCGCGGTTGATCGCGGATTCAGGCGGGTAGCGCGACGATACGCCGCATCGTCTGCAGCAGTTCGGTGCGCAGTGTGTCGTCGTCGATGTCGGCCACCAGCGGGTGCATGACCGCGACACTGATGACCCCCGAGAGCATGGCGGCGTGCACGCGCGCCGTGGTGCCGGACCCGCCGCCGAGCAGTGCCGCGTAGAGCCGGTCGATGAACTGCTGAAACGGTTGGTGTTGCGCGAGCAGTCGCACCACGACCGGATCGAATTGCAGTGTGCTGGCTGCCCGCCGGCGCGCGACGGCCATCTCGATCACCCGGGTGAGCAGAACCTCCCGGGCCCGAACGGGTGAGCCCTCGGCCTCGGCCGCTTCCAGGGCGTCCTCCAGTTGACCGAGTTCGCGTTCGGTCAGTGCGATGACGATGGCTTCTTTGGTCTTGAATTGGTGGTACACCGCGGCTTTCGTGACGCCGATGGCATCGGCGATCATCTGTAATGACGTGCCGCTGACACCGTGCTCGACGATGAGCTCCAGCGCCGCATCGAGGATGCGGGTCTGTGCGGCACTGCGCGGCGTCCAGAGCATTCCCCGAGGGTAGCCGACTGGCTAGCGCGGGCGGTCAGGTGACGGACTTGCCTGTCGCTGCCGTGTATCCGCTGCGGTAGCCGAACACCATGGCGGGCCCGAGGGTGCCGCCTGCGCCGCCGTATGCCTTGCCCGTCACGCCGGCCATCGCGTTGCCCGCGGCGAACAGGCCGGGGATCGGTGACCCGCTGACATGCAGCACGCGCCCGTCCCGGTCGGTGCGGGGCCCGCCTTTGGTGCCCATCGCGCCGACCGTGACGGGCACCGCGTAGTACGGCGCGGTATCGATCGGGCCGAGGGTCTGACCGGCGGGCGTCGCCGCCGAGGTGTCACCCCAGTAACCGTCATAGGCACTGGAGCCGCGGCCGAAATCCGGGTCGATCTCGCGCGCGACGTTCTCGTTCCAGGCCCGCAGGGTGGCGGCCAGACCGTCGGGGTCGATGCCGGTCTTGACGCAGAGTTCGGCCAGATCAGCCGACGGCGAAAACCATTCGGGCACCGGCTCTCCCGGTGAGACGCCCAGGAATCCGTAGCGGTGCAGGTGAATCGAGTCGAAGACGATCCAGCCGGGATCGTTGGCATATCCGGTTCTCGGATCGAGGTACTGGAACGGCCCTGCCATCGAGTTGTATTCGCCGGCCTCGTTGAGGAAGCGCTTGCCCGCCCGGTTGACGATGATGCTCCGCGGCCGGGTGCGTTCCAGGCGCACGCTGCGGCTGCGGGGATGACCGTCGATGGTGTCGCCGGGAATCTGCACGACCGGCACCCACCAGGCTTCGCCCATGTTCGCCAGGTCCGCGCCGTGCGCCATCGCCATCCGCAGCCCGTCGCCGGTGTTGTTCGGTGGGGATACCGGACCGCGCATCGGCCCACGCAGATAGGCCTCGACCAGCCTCGGGTCCCACTCGAACCCGCCCGTGGCGAGCACCACGCCGCCATGCGCCCGTACCCGAATATCGATGCCGTCCACGGTGATTCGGACTCCGGTGATCTCCGTGGAATCGCCGATCAGCTCGACCGCGCGGGCGCCGGTGACCGGCTGCACGCCCAACTCGACCAGGCCGCGCAACAGCCCTGCGATCAGCGCCGTACCAGCTACGCACAAGTCGGTATCGGGGTCGTCATACCCGGCGTGGATGCGCGCGCGGGTCTCAGCGTCGATGCCGACGTTGCTGAAATCGGCTGGGAACGACGTGATCCGGTCCCGCCACGGGCCCAACCGGGCGAGGGCGACGGGTCCCGCGCTCAACGAACGTCCACCGCCGGGCCGCCCGCCGGGCAGCTCGGGTTTGTAATCGGGAAAGCCCTCGGCGACGGAGAACCGCAGCTCGCTGTGTTCCTCGACGAAATCGAGCATTCCCGCGCCGGTGCGTACGAAGGTCTCGACCAACTCGGTGTCCAGGTAACCCAGTGCCTGGGCGCGCAGATACGCGAGCGCGTCGGAGACCGGTAGCGGCCCGTCGGCGCCACGGTCGTGGGCGGGGATCCAGACGATCCCACCCGATACGGCCGTGGTTCCGCCGACGGTGGCGGCCTTCTCGTAGACGGCGACCGTGGCACCGTTGGCGGCAGCGGTCAGTGCTGCGGTCAACCCGGCCCCTCCGCTGCCCAGTACCACGACGTCGACGTCGTCGTCCCAATCTGTCATGGGTGCATGGCCTTTCAGTGCAGGATTGTGGACAGTTCGTGTGCTGCGCGCACCACCGCGTCCTTGCCGCCGAGGACGACGTCCTCGCGGTGTGAGATCAAATTGATGCAGGTGGGTGGTGACGGCGCGCGCCTGCGGACCGGCACTGCCAGCCCAAAGGTGTTCGGCTCGATCTCGCCGTGGGTGATCACCCAGCCTTGTTCGCGGGTCTGGCGAACCAGCTCGCGCTCCCCGGGGCGCGGTGCCATGCTCGCCAGCAAAGCCACGCCTGCTGCACCCAGTGCCAACGGGTGTCGGCTGCCTTCGTGGAAGGAGAGTTGGTAGAACACCTGGTTCGGCGTGAGCACCGCGACCGCGACCTGCTGGTCACCTTCGGCCACCAGGAGTGACACCGTGGTGCCGAGTTCGTCGGCCAGCGCGCGCAGCGTCGGCACGCACAGTTGGCGCAGGTTGTTGTCGAACGACGAGCCGAGCACCGCAAGGGCCGCCGCGGGTCGGTATCTCCCGTCGTCTCCCTTTGCGACATAACGGAATTGGCTCAACGTCGCCAGCAGCCGGTAGGCGATGGTGCGGTGGGCTCCGAGATGGTCGGCGACCTGCTGCACGGTCAGTCCGGCGGGCGCGTTGGCGATCGCCTGCAGTGCACTCAAACCACGGGCCAGGGTCTGTGATCCGGGGACGCCGTTGGGTGCAGCCTCGGTCTTCGGGTGGGTGACCCGGTTCGGCATCGCGCCCTCCTTGACAGAGATCTCGACGAGAGTAATGCTCTGATAATAATGCACGATCATGTGCGACATTTGAGCAAAGTGCTTACGAAAATGGAGAACGATATTCTCATCGACTCCGGAGAGGGGATCATGACGAGCACGGCTGCGGCGCCGGTCGCCCGCCCCACCGAGTTCGAGAGTGTGTGGAGCGATCTCCAGGGTGTCGCATTCTCCCAGGGCTATCTCGACGTCGCGGGCGTGCGGACGCGCTACCTGCATGCCGGAGAGCAGACACGGCCCGCGCTGGTTCTGCTACACGGGTCGGGCGGTCACGCCGAGGCCTACGTGCGCAACCTCGCGTCGCACGCCGAGCACTTCTCGACCTGGTCCATCGACATGCTCGGGCATGGCTACACCGACAAGCCCGGTCATCCGCTCGAGGTGGCGCACTATGTCGAGCATCTGATCGGCGTCCTCGACACCATCGGCGCTCAGCGAGCCCACATCTCGGGCGAATCGCTCGGCGGCTGGGTCGCGGCCCGCGCAGCCGTCGACCACCCCGACCGCGTCGACCGGTTGGTGCTCAACACCGCCGGCGGTTCCCAAGCCGACCCCGAAGTGATGAAGCGCATCATCACCCTGTCCATGGCGGCCGCCGAGAATCCCACCTGGGAAACCGTGCAGGCCCGCATCAAATGGCTGATGGCCGACAAGACCAAGGATTACGACGACATCGTGGCCAGCCGCCGGCAGATCTACCGCCAGCCGGGCTTCGTCGCGGCGATGAGCGACATCATGGCACTGCAAGATCCCGACATCAGGGCCCGAAACATCCTGGGGCCCAGCGAGTACGGCTCGATCACCGCGCCGACGCTGGTGGTGTGGACCAGCGACGATCCGACCGCCGACGTGGCCGAGGGGCGCCGCATCGCCGACATGATCCCCGGTGCCCGGTTCGAGGTGATGCCGGGTTGCGGACACTGGCCGCAGTATGAGGACCCGGACACGTTCAACCGGCTGCACCTGGACTTCCTGCTGAAGGACTAGCCGTGACCGAACTCGCAAACCACTACGACGTCGTGATCGTCGGTGCCGGCCCGGTGGGCCTGACCTTGGCGAACATCCTTGGCCTGCAGGGTGTCCGGACGCTCGTCGTCGAAGAACGCGACACCCTGATCGACTACCCGCGCGGGGTCGGACTGGACGACGAGTCACTGCGCACATTCCAGTCGATCGGCCTGGTGGCGGCGATCCTGCCGCACACCGTGCCCAACCAGATCCTGCGGTTCTACGACGGCAAGCGCCGGTTGCTCGCCGAAATGTCGCCTGCTGACGCGCGGTTCGGTTGGCCGAAGCGCAACGGCTTCGTGCAGCCGATGGTCGACGCGCAGTTGCTCGCCGGCCTGGACCGCTTCGACCATGTCCAGGTGGCGTGGGGGGTCCGGATGGACTCGGCCGCCCAGACCGCCGACGGCGTGACCGTGGACCTCGGCCCTGACACTGTGCAGGCGACGTATCTCGTCGGATGCGATGGCGGACGCAGCGCCACGCGGCATCTCATGGGCGTGTCTTTCGACGGCACCACCTCGGCCACCCGCTGGGTGGTCATCGATCTCGCCAATGATCCACTGGGACACCCGAACAGCGAGGTGGGTGCCGACCCCGACCGCCCGTACGCGTCGATCTCCATCGCGCACGGCATCCGGCGCTTCGAGTTCATGATCCATCCCGACGAAACCGACGAGCAGGCCGAAGATCCCGCGTTCATGGCGCGGCTGCTCGCGCCGTTCGTCGCGCATCCCGAGCGGGTCGAGGTGATCCGGCAGCGCGTCTACACCCATCATTCCCGCATCGCCGGCGCGTTCCGGGCCGGTCGGCTGCTGCTCGCCGGGGACGCCGCTCACCTGATGCCGGTGTGGCAGGGGCAGGGCTACAACAGCGGTATCCGCGACGCGGCCAACCTGGGCTGGAAGCTGGCCGCGGTGGTCAACGGGCAGGCCGCTGATCGGCTCCTCGACAGCTACGACGTCGAACGGCGCAAGCACGCGCGGGCCATGATCGACCTGTCCACCATGGTCGGCCGCGTCATCTCGCCCACCAACCGACGTGTCGCCGCGGTACGCGACCGGCTCATCCGCGGTGCCTCGGTGGTGCCCGCACTCAAGCGCTATGTGCTGGAGATGCGGTTCAAGCCGATGCCGCGGTACGACCAGGGTGCGATCCACCACCCGAAGCCACCGAGCCCGACCTCACCGGTGGGCACCCTGTTCATCCAGCCGCGGGTCGACACCCGCGAGCGGTGCGATGTGCTGCTCGACGATGTGATCGGGCCCGGCTTCGCGGTGTTGTGCTGGAACAACAATCCGCGGGCGGTGCTGGGTGCGGACGCGTTCGGCCAGTGGAAGACGCTGGGCGCCACCTTCGTCGCCGCGCGGCCTCAGACGCAGCTGCACTGGGACGCCGATGACGAACCGGCCGATCCCGATGTCGTGATCGTCGGCGACCGCACCGGGGCGCTCAAGGCGTGGTTCGACGGGCACGCCGAGTCGGTGCTGGTGATCCGCCCCGACCGCTGTATCGCCGGAGCCGACATCGCCCAGCGCGCACCGGAACTGAGCGCGGCCCTGTTCGAGGTCTTACACGTGACGCGGAAGGGAGGTGACGATGCCGATAGCCCTGTGCTGTATGTCGCACAGCCCGCTGCTGAATCTTCCGGGGCCGTCGCGGGAACTGCTTGACGACATCGCGGCCGGGCTCGATGCAGCCCGCGCGTTCGTCGTCGACTTCGATCCGCAACTGGTCGTCACGTTCTCGCCCGACCACTACAACGGCTTCTTCTACCGGCTGATGCCGCCGTTCTGCATCGGCACCGCCGCGGCCGGCGTCGGTGACTACGGAACTCACGAGGGCCCGCTCGACGTCGCCGCGGACATCGCCGAGGCGTGCGCCCAGGCCTGCTGGGAAGCCGGTGTCGACGTTGCCATCTCGTCGAGCATGGACGTCGATCACGGTACGGTGCAGCCGTTGCAGGCGCTGTTCGGCGACGCGTCCGCGCGCCGGGTGGTGCCGATCTTCATCAACTCGGTGGCCACCCCGCTGGGCCCCTTGGCGCGGACCCGGGCGCTCGGCGCTGCCGTCGGTGCTCATCTCGCGACCCTGAACCTGCGGGTGTTGGTGCTGGGATCCGGTGGGCTGTCCCATGATCCACCCGTGCCGACGCTGGCGACCGCGCCGCCCGCGGCGCTGGACCGAATCGTGCACGGCGTGGCGATGACGCCGGAGCAACGGCTGGCGCGGCAGAGCGCCGTGAGCCGGGCCGCCCACGACTTCGCCCACGGTGAGAGCCCGTTGCGCCCGCTCAACCCGGACTGGGATCGCAGCCTGCTGGACATCTTCGACACCGGTCGGCTCGCTGACCTGGACGGCTGGTCCAACACATTCATCGCGGCAGAGGGCGGCAACTCGGCCCACGAGATCCGCACCTGGGTGGCCGCGTTTGCCGCGCTCGCGGCCGCCGGACCGTATCGGACCGGCCACCACTTCTACCGGGCGGCACCGGAATTGATAGCAGGCTTCGCGATCAGGACGGCGGTACCCAGCGCATCATGACCTCAGAACAGTTCGACCACACCGTGGATCTGCTGGTGATCGGCTCCGGCGGGGGCGGCATGACGGCCGCACTGACCGCCGACGCAGGCGGGCTCGACACACTCGTCGTCGAAAAGTCGCCCCAGTTCGGCGGATCCACCGCGCTGTCCGGCGGTGGCATCTGGGTGCCCGGGGCACCTGCGCAGCGTCGCGCCGGCTACGTGCCCTCGCCCGACGGCGTCTTCGAGTACCTCAAGGAGATCACCGAGGGAACGGTCAGTGACGCCCGGCTGCGGCAGTACGTGACCGCGGCACCCGAGATGATGGACTTCCTGGAACGCACCAGCGACTGGTTCGAATTCGTCTGGAAGCCCGGGTACGCCGACTACTATCCCGAGCTGCCGGGCGGGTCCGCGCAGGGCAGCACCATCAACGTGCCGGCCATCGACCTGCGCAAACTCGGCGACGAGGAACGCCACCTGCTGACCCCGCTGGCGCTGGCACCCAAGGGAATCTGGTTCGCCCCCAAGGATCTTCGACTCTTCTACCAGATCCGGCAGAACTGGCGCGGCAAGGCAGTGCTGGCGAAACTCATCTGGCGGATGTTTCGCGCCAGGGTGTTCGGCGACCGGATGGCCGCCATCGGCCAGTCGCTGGCCGCCCGCATGCGGCTGGCCCTCAAAGAGCACGACATCCCGCTGTGGCTCGACGCGCCGATGACCGAACTGATCACCGGCGACGACGGGACGGTGCTCGGTGCGGTGGTCCACCGCGACGGGCAGCCGCTGCGGATCCGGGCCCGGCGCGGGGTGATCCTGGCCTCGGGCGGTTTCGATCACGACATGGCCTGGCGCAAAGAGCACCTGCCGGTCCTGGACAAGGATTGGAGCTTCGGCAACCCGGCGTCCACCGGCGACGGCATCCGAGCCGGGGAAAAGGTCGGTGCGGCAACTGATCTGCTCGATGAGGCGTGGTGGTTCCCGGCGATCTGCTGGCCCGACGGACGGCTGCAGTTCATGCTCAACGAGCGGATGATGCCTGCGCAGTTCGTCGTCAACGGCGAGGGCAAGCGATTCATCAACGAAGCCGCACCGTATATGGATTTCGCGCACGCGATGATCGCGGGTCAACAAGCTGGCGTCACCCACATCCCGTGCTGGCTCATCACCGACATCGACTCATTCCATCGCTACGTCGTGGCCGGGCACCTGCCGATCCCGAAGATCCCGTTCGCGCCGGTCCCCACCGGACGCACGGTGCCACGGGCCTGGCTGGATTCCGGTGTGGTGGTGCAGGCGCACAGCTGGGAGGATCTGGCCACCGAGATCGGTGTGCCCCGCGAGAACCTGCGGGCCACCGCCGAGCGGTTCAACCAGCTGGCGCACGCCGGGCACGATGACGATTTCAACCGGGGTGACAGTGCCTACGACAACTACTACGGCGACCCGACGCTGCCCAACCCTAATCTGCGCCCGCTCGGCAAGCCGCCGTACTACGCCTTCCAGATCATCCTGGGTGATCTGGGCACCTCGGGTGGATTGCGCACGGATGAGCACGCGCGGGTGCTACGCGCCGACGGCACGGTGATCGACGGCCTCTACGCGGTGGGCAACGTTTCCGCCGCGGTGATGGGCCGCACTTACGCAGGGGCCGGGGCCACCATCGGTCCGGCCATGACATTCGGGTACGTCGCGGCCAGACATGCCGCCAGAGGCCCGGACGAGCCCGCCGAGATCACCGAAAACTCACTGCAGCAACGGATTTCCTAGGAGGAAAACGACACCATGAAGATCTCGCTGTTCTACGAATTCCCGCTGCCCCGGCCCTGGTCGGAGGATGACGAGCATCAGCTGTTCCAGCACGGTCTGACCGAGGTGGAGGCCGCCGACAAGGCCGGGTTCTCCACGGTCTGGCTCACCGAGCACCACTTCCTGGAGGAGTACTGCCACTCGACGGCGCCGGAGATGTTCCTGGCCGCGGCGAGCCAGCGCACCAAGGACATCCGGCTCGGATTCGGCGTCATGCACCTGCCACCGCCCATCAACCACCCTGCCCGTATCGCCGAGCGGGTCGCGACGCTCGATCACCTGTCCAACGGCCGGGTCGAGTTCGGCACCGGTGAGGGCTCGTCGGTCGCCGAGCTCGGTGGCTTCGACATCGACCCTGCCGACAAGCGCACCATGTGGGAAGAAGCGCTCGAGGTGTCGATTCGCTGTATGACCGAGGCCCCGTTCACCGGCTTCAAGGGTGAACACGTCGAGATGCCGGCCCGCAATGTGATTCCCAAGCCGTTGCAGAGCCCGCATCCGCCGGTGTGGGTGGCCTGCACCCGCCCGTCCTCGGTGCAGATGGCCGCGCAGAAGGCCATCGGCGCACTGAGTTTCGCGTACACCGGGCCCGAGGCGCTCAAGGAACGCGTGGCCGGCTACTACCGGGAGCTCGAAGAACAGGGCACCCCGGTGACGCCGGCGATCAACCCCAACGTGCTCGCCATCGGCGGTGATCTGTCGATGATGGTCGCCCGCACCGACGAGGAGGCACTCCAGCGGCTGGGTATCGGTGGCGGCTTCTTCTCGTTCGGAATCATGCACTACTACCTGACCGGTATGCACACACCTGGGCGCACCAAGGTTTGGGAGCGCTACGAGCAGGCGGTCAAGGAAGATCCGACGCTGGCGTACGGTCCGGGCCGCGGTGCCATCGGCTCGCCGAACACGGTGCGGGAGTTCCTACGTGGTTATGAGGCCAGTGGGGTCGACGAGATCATCCTGCTGCTCAACCCGCGCAGCCACGAGGGCACGATGGAATCCATCGAGATCATGGGCCGCGAGATCCTGCCGGAGTTCATCGAGCGGGACGCCAAAGCCGTTGCTGCCAAGGCCAAGCGGCTCGAACCGGTGATCGAGAAGGTGGAATCCCGGCGCCAACCCTCGGAGGCCCCGTTGTTCGACGAGACATACTCGTTCGGTGGTCTGCCGACCGGCCGCGGTGGCAAGTTCACCGCGGGCGAGATCCCTGAGGCCATGGCCGAGATCAACGAAGGCCGGGTCAAGGCGGCACAGGCCGAGAAGGCTGCCCGCGACGCGGCAAGCTGAACACCGACATGTGGCGCTATGACGGCCGACGCGTCGTCGTCACCGGGTGCGCATCGGGTATCGGCGCCTGTCTCACGGCGCAGTTGACCGAGCTGGGAGCACATGTCACGGGCCTGGATCTGCGTAAGCCCGAACACCTTCCGGCACGGTTCGTCGAGGTCGATTTCGGCGATGCCGAATCCATCGATGCCGCGGTCGCTGCCGTCGACGGCCCCGTCGACGCGCTGTTCAACGTTGCCGGGGTGTCATCCGGGATCGGCAACCCGGTGCTGGTGGTCACCGTCAACTTCCTCGGTATGCGGCACTTCACCGAGGCGCTGCTGCCGAACATGCCCGACGGTGCGGCGATCGCCAACGTGTCGTCACTGGCGGCGTCGAAGTACCGGGAGAACGCTGCCGAGACGGCGGGTCTGCTGGCCACCACGTCGATGGCGGACGGCATCGCCTGGTGCGAGGCCCATCCGGACGCGCTGGCCGACGGCGGTTACCGGCTGTCGAAGGAGGCGATCATCCTCTACGGGATGACCCGCGCACTCGCCTTGGGAGACCGCGGTATCCGGATCAACTGCACCGGGCCGGGCGTCACCGACACCCCGATCCTCGACCAACTGCGCGGCGCGTACGGGGAGGACTATCTGGACTCCTTTCCCAAACGCCTCGGCCGGGTGTGCGGTCCGGACGAGCAGGCCTCGGTGCTGGCCTTCCTCAACAGTCACGCGGCGAGCTACATTTCCGGGCAAGTCATCTGGGTCGACGGCGGCACCGTCGCAGGCAGGATCGCGGCAACCCTGGAGGGGGAGCAGTAGTGGCCGACATGACCGATTTTCGCCGCGTCGCCGACGACGTCCGCAACTGGGGACGCTGGGGCGACGGTGACGAACTTGGCACGCTGAACTTCATCACCGCCGACAAGGTCGCCGAGGGCGCCGGCCTCGTCAAGCGCGGCAAGGTGTTTCCGCTCGGTGTCGACTTCGGGTCGTCGGGCCCGCAGGGGGCGTTCCATTTCCGGCAGAACCCTACCCACGTGATGACCATCGACGGCGGCGACACCAACACGCTGCTGGAGTACGGGCCCAAATGGTTGCAGAACCCGGCGGCCGGACAACTGGCCGGCTACTTCGACGGCAACCCCATGCGGTTCAACGACGACCTGATCATCATGCCGCTGCAGGCCGCCACCCAATGGGATGCGTTGTCGCACGTGTATTACGAGGACCAGCTCTACAACGGTTTTCCGGCGAAATCGGTGACGAGCGCCGGGGCCTTCCACTGCGGCATCGACAAAGTGGACGGCAAGGGCATCACCTCGCGTGGCGTTCTGCTGGACATCGTGCGGTTGCGCGGCGCCGACACGTACTGCCCGCTGGGCGACCCGATCACGCCCACCGAGCTCGACGACGCTGCCCGCAGCCAGGGCGTCGAGGTGCGGCGCGGCGACATCGTGCTGGTCCGGACCGGTTGGTGGGCACGGTTTTTGCAGACCGGCGACGGCGCCGAACCAGGGGCCGGACTGGACTGGACGTGTGCCTCGTGGTTGCACGATCACGAGGTGGCCGCGGTGGCCGCGGACAATTTGATGGTGGAGAACCCCGCGTCCGGCGTCGACGGCGCGTTCCTGCCGATGCATATGCTGTGCCTGCGCGACATGGGTCTCATGCTCGGCGAGTACTGGGATCTGACCGCACTGGCCGCCGACTGCGCCGCCGACGGGGTGTACGAATTCCAACTCATCGCGCCACCGCTGCGCGTCACCGGAGCAGTCGGTTCTCCGGTGAATCCTATTGCGATCAAATGAGGAGAGCATGACGTCGCCCGAGAGAGTCCCGTTCGTCGTAGGTCTCGGCGGTACCTTGCGCGCCCGGTCGTCGACGGAACGCGCGCTGCGGTACTGCCTGGAATCGGTGCAGCGCCACGGCGGTGAGGTCCGGATGTTCGCGGGTCCCGATCTGGAACTGCCGATGTACGAGCCGCAGTCGTTGGCCCGCACGCCCGCCGCACTGGAACTCGTGAAAGCCCTGCGCGACGCCGACGCGGTGGTGGTGGCATCGCCCGGGTATCACGGCGCAATCTCGGGCCTGGTCAAGAACGCGCTGGACTACATCGAAGACCTCCGCGAGGATCCCCGGGTGTATCTGGACAACACTCCCTGGGGCTGCATCAGCTGCGCGTACGGCTGGCAGGCCGCGGTCGGCACGCTGGGCCAGCTACGGTCCATCGGACACGCCTTACGGGCCTGGCCGACGCCGCTCGGCGTGGCGATCAACTCCGCCGAGCAGATCTGGTCCGACAGTGGGGAACTGGCCGATGGCCCGGTGCGCGACCAGCTCGACCTGCTGGCCACCCAGCTGCTCAACTTCGCTGTTTCCGGCGCGGAGGCCCGATGACTTATCGGCGTCGCAGCATCGAGGTCGACGGGCTCGCCACCAGCTATCTGGAGGCGGGCAACGGCGATCCGGTGGTGTTGCTGCACGGCGGCGAGTTCGGCGCAGGTGCCGAACTGGCCTGGGAACACACCATTGCCGCCCTGGCCGAGAATTACCGGGTGCTGGCACCGGACATGCTGGGATTCGGGGAGAGTGCCAAGGTCGTCGACTTCACCGACGGACGCGGCATGCGGATCCGGCACATCGCCCGGTTCTGTGCCGAATTGGGCGTCGAGTCCGCGCATTTCGTGGGCAACTCGATGGGAGCCGTCAACCTGTTGGCGGATCTGACCTCGCCCGCCCCCAAGCTGCCGGTGCGATCGCTTGTGGCAATCTGCGGGGGCGGGGACATCCAGCGCAACGAGCACAGCGCGGCGCTCTATGACTACGACGCCACGCTCGACGGCATGCGCCGCATCGTCACCGCGTTGTTCGCCGACCCCGCCTATCCGGCTGACGACGCGTATGTGCGGCGCCGGTATGAGTCGAGCATCGCGCCCGGAGCCTGGGAAGCGTTGGCGGCGGCCCGGTTTCGCCGCCCGGGTCTCGCACCGCCACCGCCACCGTCGGCGCAGCGGGCCTACGATCGCATCGGCGTCCCGACCCTCATTGTCGAAGGCGCCCGCGACAAGCTGCTCCGTGCGGGCTGGGCTGCTGCGATCGCAGGCCAGATCGCCGGGGCGCGTAGCACCGTGATCCCCGAGGCGGGGCACTGCCCGCAGATCGAACAGCCCGCGTCGCTCAACGCGGTGCTGGTGGACTTCGTGAAAGAGGTGTGATGAACGAGCTGGCGGGAAAGGTCGCGGTGATCACCGGCGGCGCGGCAGGGCTCGGTGAAGGCCTGGCACGGCGCTTCGCCGCGGAAGGCGCGCTGGTGATGATCGGCGACGTTGAAAAGGACTGCGGCGCTGCCCTCGCGGCGGAGCTGGGGGACGGCGCGTCGTTCCTGGCCACCGATGTGTCCGATCCCGGACAGGTCGGTGGGTTGATTGCCGCCGCGGTCGAGCGGTTCGGCGGCCTGGACATCATGGTGAACAACGCCGGGGTGTCGGGCACCATGCACCGGCGCTTCCTGGACGACGATCTGGCCGACTTCCACCACGTGATGGGCGTCAACGTCCTCGGCGTGATGGCGGGTACCCGTGATGCCGCCCGGTACATGTCTGCCCACGGCGGCGGCTCGATCATCAATCTGACGTCGATCGGCGGGATCCAGGCCGGTGGGGGTGTGATGACCTACCGGGCCTCCAAGGCCGCCGTCATCCAGTTCACCAAGTCCGCGGCGATCGAATTGGCGCACTACGAGATTCGCGTCAACGCCATCGCGCCGGGCAATATCCGGACGGCCATCGTGGCGAAATCGGCTTCGGCCGAGGATCGGGAGCGGATCGAGCAATTCGAAGAGGGGATCCGGGCGCAGATGCGGGCCGACCGGCCGCTCAAGCGGGAGGGGACCGTCGACGATGTCGCCGAGGCAGCGCTGTATTTCGCCGGCGACCGCTCGCGCTACGTCACCGGCACCGTGCTACCCATCGACGGCGGCACGGTGGCGGGCAAGGTGATCGTCCGCAAGGAAAAGCCCTAGCGCCGAGAAGCCCTGACGCCGAGACGACGGTTTTTGGCGAGGTAACGCGGTTATCGCGCCCAAAACCGTAGTGTCGGCGGGCCGACCAAATTAAATCAACTGCTTGACTTAGTGACAGAAACGGCGTTGACTGTAACGGTGACGACAGCCAGCCGGACGGCGCGGGCTGACCGGGTCAGCTCCACGCAGGAGGCCATCCTCAAAGCGGCCGAACGCCTTTACGCCGAGCATGGCGTATTCGCAGTGTCCAACCGTCAGGTCAGTGAGGCGGCGGGTCAGGGCAACAACGCCGCGGTCGGCTACCACTTCGGCACCAAGACCGACCTGGTCCGCGCCATCGAGCACAAGCACCGCGGCCCCATCGAGGAGCTTCGCGAACAGATGGTCGCCCGCCTCGGCGATTCGGCGGATCTGCGGGACTGGGTGGGTTGCCTGGTGTACCCGCTCACCGAACACCTTGCCGCGCTGGGGAATCCGACCTGGTACGCACGGTTTGCCGCTCAGGTGATGACCGACCCGGCGTACCACGACATCATCGTCAGGGACGCTCTGAGCAGCGAGTCGCTGGTTGAGGTGATCGACGGGATGACGAACTGCCTGCCCGATCTACCCGCCGATGTCCGCGCCGAACGCAACATCATGGCGCGAAACCTGTTGATGCACAGCTGCGCGGACCGGGAACGCGGCCTGGCCCAGGGGATGAGCGTGCCGCGGGCTTCGTGGTCGGACGCGGCCTCTGGGCTCGTTGATGCCATCGTCGGGCTGTGGCGGGCGCCGGTCACCCAGGAAGGCCGAACCACGTGAAAATCTCTGTCGACCAAGATAAATGCGTCTCGTCCGGGCAGTGCGTGCTCAATGCCGCCGAACTGTTCGACCAGCGTGACGAGGATGGCGTTGTCGTCCTGCTGCAAACCAGCCCCGGCCCCGAGCGATTCGATGATGCGCGGCGGGCCGCGGCGGCCTGTCCAGCCCTGGCCATCGCGATCGAGGAATGAGAAACCCTGCATGCCCGAAACTTTGACTGAAGTCGACATCCCCGACTACCCGATGGAGCGCGACTCACGGTGCCCGTTCGCGCCGCCGCCGCAGATGCTGGGCAACGACAGCGGGCTCTCGCGGGTGCGGATCTGGGACGGCAGCACGCCGTGGCTCGTCACCGGCCATGAGGAGGCCCGCGCACTGTTCGCCGATTCGCGGGTCAGTGTCGACGATCGTCGTGCGGGCTTCCCGCACTGGAACGAGCACATGCTCTCTACCGTCGACAAGCGGCCGCGGTCGGTGTTCACCTCCGACGCCGAGGAACACACCCGGTTCCGGAGGATGCTCTCCAAACCGTTCACCTTCCGCCGCGTCGAGGGGCTGCGCCCGGCGATCCAAAAGATCACCGACGAATGCATCGACGCGATCCTCGCCGGCCCGCAGCCCGCCGACATCATCACTGCACTCGCGCTACCGGTGCCGACCGTGGTGATCAGCGAAATGCTCGGTGTCCCTTATGAAGACCACGAGTTCTTCCAACATCACGCCAACGTCGGCCTGGCCCGCTACGCGAGCGCCGAGGACGGCCAGAAGGGCGCGATGAGCCTGGCCCAGTACCTGATCAACCTGGTCGAGGCCAAGCAGAAGAATCCCGCCGAGGACGCGGTGTCGGATCTGGCCGAACGGGTCAACGCCGGCGAGATCAGCGTGAAAGAGGCTGCACAACTGGGCACAGGTCTGCTCATCGCCGGTCACGAGACCACCGCCAACATGATCGGCATCGGCGTGCTGGCGCTACTGGAGAACCCCGAGCAGGCCGACCTGATGCGCAATACCGAGGACCCGAAGGTGATCGCCAACGCCGTCGAGGAACTGATGCGCTATCTGTCCATCATCCAGAACGGTCAGCGGCGCGTCGCCGTCGACGACATCGACATCAGCGGCCACACCATCCGTGCCGGCGAGGGCATCATCATCGACCTGGCCCCGTCGAACTGGGACGCCAAGGCTTTTCCGCATCCGGACAAGCTGGATCTGAGCCGCGACGCCGGGCAGCAGCTCGGCTTCGGGTACGGCCGCCATCAGTGCGTCGGGCAGCAGCTGGCGCGCGCCGAGCTGCAGATCGTGTTCCACACCCTGCTGCGTCGCATCCCCACGCTGCGCCTGGCCATTCCGTTCGACGAGGTGCCGTTCAAGCATGACCGCCTCGCCTACGGCGTCTATGAACTTCCCGTCACCTGGTGACCCTTGATCGGAGAAACTCATGTCTACTCTGACTGCCACGCTCTATCCGTCGGAAGGCTTTGGCGCGCCGAAGAATCGACGCGGCCACGCGGCGGAGGGAGCCCTGACCGGACTCCCTGAGGGCACCGAGGTCTTCTCGGCCGACAATCACATCTCGGTGGCCGACGACATCTTCTACGACCGATTCCCCGACGAACTCAAGGGCGCAGCACCACGCATCTGGTACGAGGACGGCGCCTACATGGTCGGGATGAAGGGCAAGGCGTGGACCGGTGGTGATTTCGGCCGCGTACTCATGCAGTACGACGACCTGGCCGGGGCGGCGACCAACAACATCGACGCCCGAATCCGCGAACTCGGCGAGGACGGTATCGACAAGGAACTGGCGTTCCCCAACGCGGTACTCGCCCTCTTCCACTATCCGGACAAGGGCATCCGTGAGCGGGTGTTCCGCATCTACAACGAGCACATCGCCGATCTGCAGGAGCGGTCGAACGGTCATTTCTACGGCGTCGGCCTGATCAACTGGTGGGATCCGAAAGGGACCCGCAGCACGCTCGAGGAACTCAAGTCCCTGGGACTCAAGACTTTCCTGCTGCCGCTGAACCCCGGCAAGGATGACGAGGGCAATATCTACGACTACGGCAGCACCGACATGGACGCGGTGTGGGACGAGATCGAGGCCTCCGGCGTGCCGGTGAGCCACCACATCGGTGAGACCCCACCGAAGACGCCGTGCCAGAACAACAGCGTCGTGGTCGGCATGATGGTCAACGTCGACTCGTTCCGCGAGCAGTTCGCCAAATATCTGTTCTCCGGCATCCTCGACCGCCATCCCGCATTGAAGATCGGCTGGTTCGAAGGCGGTATCGCTTGGGTGCCGACGGCCCTGCAGGACGCCGAACACATGCTTGCCTCCTACCGGCACATGTTCAATCACGAACTGCAGCACGATATCCGGCACTACTGGGTCCGGCACATGAGCGCGTCGTTCATGGTGGACCCGCTGGGGCTGCGGCTGATCGACGACATCGGCGTCGACAACGTGATGTGGTCCAGCGACTACCCGCACAACGAGTCCACGTTCGGCTACTCGGAGAAATCACTCAAAACCGTCGTCGACGCGGTAGGCCCGGACGCCGCCACCAAGATCGTCAGCACCAATGTCCAGAAGTTCCTGGGGCTGCGTACGCGCGGACCAATCGGGGCGCCGCGCACGCGAGGAGCAAAAGGGCCAATGGCATGACCACGTTCGCGACGTCCGACACCACCGCGATCGACATCCCGGACGAGCCCGACTTCGCCCGGATGCGTCGCGCGGTCAGTGTGCGGTTGCGGGCCGCGATGCGCGAGCAGGGCGTCGACGCGCTGATCCTGCTCGGCAACGGCAGTGTCGTCTACGCGACGGGCGCGAGCTGGCCGCTGCTCGACGCGGGCCTTTCCCACGTCGAGCGACCTGTCGCCATCGTGCTCGCCGACGACCAGTACCCCCACCTGTTCATGCCGGCCCGCGAGGGGGCGCCGCTGGAGACCGATCTGCCCGACGATCATCTGCACGGCCCGCTGTTCCTCGAATTCGACGAGGGCGTACAACATTTCGGCAAGGTGGTGGCCGAGTTGATCGGGCCGGGTGCGACGGTGGCGGTCGACGAGTTGACCGGCGCGATGCGACGGGCGGCGGGTCGGCTGTTCCCCGGCGGCGCTCCGCTCGATGCCGCCCCGGTGGTGGGTGCGGCCAAGCTGGTCAAGACACCCGACCAGATCTCCGCGGTGCGGAGGGCCTGCCGCATCACCGAACAGGCCATGGCCGACGTTCAGAAGGCGCTGGTGCCCGGCGTTCGGCAGATCGACCTCTCGGCCCAATTCGTCCGGCGCGCATTCGAATTGGGTGCGACGGCCAACATGCTGGAAGCCATCTGGCAGGTGATGCCGGCGACCAAGGCCGAGGGCACCTGGACAACGCATGGCGATCTGGCGCTGCCACTGCTGACCACCGAGCGCGAACTGGCCACAGGCGATGTGCTGTGGACCGACGTGTCGATCACCTACGGCGGCTACTGCTCGGACTTCGGCCGCACCTGGGTGGTGGGGCAGGAGCCCACCGCACGCCAACACGACCAGTTCCACCAGTGGCGAGACATCCTCGGCGCGGTGCTTGCAGTGACGAAAGCCGGTGCCACCTCGGGAGATCTGGCCCGTGCGGCGATCAAGGCCGCGGGAGGCCGTAAACCCTGGCTGCCGCACTTCTACATCGGGCACGGCATCGGCACCAATGCCGCCGAGATGCCGATGATCGGAACCGATCTGGGCGAGGCGTTCGACGACAATTTCGTGTTCCCGGCCGGCATGCTGCTGGTTCTGGAGCCGGTGATCTGGGAAGACGGCACCGGGGGCTATCGAAGCGAGGAGATCGTGGTGATTACCGAGGGCGGCTGGATACCGCTGACCGACTACCCGTACGAGCCCTACCTGTGAGCGCCGGCGTGCGCACCGAGGCCCGCACCGAGATCGTGGCGGACCCGTATGACCTGCGCTATGGGCGCCGCAGTCGTGTTCTCGAGCAGATGGATGCCCACGATCTGGACGTCCTGGTGCTCGGCCGGCAGGCCAACGTGCGGTATGTGACCGGGGCCCCGCAGCTGTGGGTGGCCGGCACCCGGCCGTTCGGCCCGATCTGCACGCTGGTCCGGGCCACCGGGGCCATCCACCTCAACAGCACCTGGGATGAGGGCATGCCCGAGGAGATCGGCCACGAACACCTCTACGGCCTGGCCTGGAACCCCATGACGCTCATCGGGGTACTGCAGGGCATTGCCGGCTGCGACACTGCCCGGCGGGTCGGAACCGACGCGCTGACACCGAATTTCGCCAAGCTGCTGCCGATGGCGTTTCCCAACGCCGAGCTGGTCGACGGCGAGCAGGCCATGCGGACCGCCCGGCGCATCAAGACGGCCGACGAGGTCGCGGCACTGCGTGCGTCGGTTCGCGTTGCCGAGAATGGCTTGGCTTCCGCTGTTGCCGAACTGATCCCCGGTACCACCGAACGAAACCTGGCCGGTGCGTTGATGGAAGCCGAGGCGGCAGGCGGCGTGAGCACCCCCGCGACCCAGGATTCGGCATGGATCACCAGCAAGGACATTCCGTGGCGGCGGGCTGCCGGCGATGGTCGGCTGCGCGACGGTGATCTGGTGGTGGTCTCCGCAGGTGTGCTCGCCGACGGCTACGTCGGCGAGGTGGCCCGCACACTGCCGGTCGGTGAGGTGTCGGATGCGCCGGCGGTGCGCGCACTCTACGCGCGCCGTGATGCGTTGTGGGACAAGCTGCTCGCCGCCTGTAAGCCGGGCAATGCGGCCAGCGCCCTGTTGGATGCCCATGACGCTGTGGGTGAGCCGGTACCGCCGGCGCCGGTGGCACACGGCCTGGGTCTCGGCTTCGATCCGCCCGTGGTGTCACCGCACCTGCGTGCGACATCTGATGCGGAGATCCTCGCCGAGGGCATGGTGCTTGCGGTAACCGCACACGTGTGGCAGCAGGGGCTCGGTGCGGTGTTCAGCCGGGACGCCGTGCTGATCACCGCCGACGGTGCAGAAGTGCTCTCCACCAGCCCGTCCTGGAGCGAGGTCCCACAATGACCGACCGACCCAAGCCCGACGAGATCATCCTTTACGACAAGGATCCCAAGACCAAGATCGCCACGATCACGTTCAACCGGCCGGAATACCTCAACGCTCCGACGTCGATGGCGCGGCTGCGCTATGCCGATGTGCTGCGCGCCGCCAACGCCGACAATGACGTCAAGGTCGTCATCATCCGCGGCGTCGGCGACAACCTGGGCAGCGGTGCGGATCTGCCGGAGTTCATGGAAGGCAATGACAATCCGGAGGTGCGACTGGCCGAGTTACGGCTGGAGGATGACGGCGTCGGTGAGGTGACCTACCCGCCGAAGGGCACCTTCCGCAACGGCGCCACCATCTCGGCCTGGTACGCCAACTCGCAGGCGGGTAACCGTGCGCTGCAGGATTTCAAGAAGATCAGCATCGTCGAGGCCAAGGGCTACTGCTACGGCTGGCATTTCTACCAGTGTGCTGACGCCGATCTGGTGATCTCCAGTGACGACGCGCTGTTCGGTCATCCGTCATTCCGCTACCACGGCTGGGGCCCCCGAATGTGGACGTGGGTCCAGATGATGGGCCTGCGCAAGTTCCAAGAGATGGTCTTCACCGGCCGCCCGTTCACCGCCGCCGAGATGTACGACTGCAACTTCCTCAACAAGGTGGTGCCGCGGGAGCAGTTGGAGGCCGAGACCGAGAAGTACGCGCGCGCCTGTGCACGGAACCGTCCGGTGGACACCGTCTTTCAGCAGAAGATGTTCTTCGAGATCTTCAAACAACAACAGGGCGAGTACATGGGCAGCCTGCTCAGCGCGTTCTTCGAGTCGATGGGTAACGGGGTGGCCAACGACAGCGACGACGACCTCGACATGTTCGAGTCGATCGGTTCGGGATTGTCGGCCGCGGTCAACGACAACGACAGCAAGTTCCCGCCGGATTTCCGGCTGTCCAAGAAGAACCGCAACAAACCCGAATAGGCCAATGACTGCACCACTGTCCGGGTACACCGTCATCGACCTGTCCACGGGGATCGCCGGGGGATACTGCACGAAAATCCTGGCCGACGGCGGCGCCGACGTCATCAAAGTCGAGTCACCGCAGGGTGATCCGCTACGTCGCTGGTCGGCATCAGGGGCATCGATCCCCTCTGACTCCGACGGCGCACTGTTCGGCTTCCTCGCCGGTGGCAAGCGCAGCGTGGTGATCGATCCCGAGGAGGATGGCGATCTCGACCTGCTCGACCGACTGGTGGCCTCCGCCGACGCGGTCGTGTGGTCTGCGGAAGCACCGGTGGCACAACGCGTCGCACCCGAGGATCTGCACCGCCGGTATCCACACTTGATCGTCACCACCATCACCGCGTTCGGGCTGGACGGTCCGTGGTGTGACCGGCCGGCCACCGAGTTCACCCTGCAGGCCTGGTCCGGGGGAGCGATCGGCATCGGGCGCGGCTCGCAGGACCGGGCGCCGGTCACCATCGGCGGCCAGGTGGGGGACTGGCTCGCCGGTGCCTACGCTGCGGCGATGACGCTCGCGTTCCGGGCCCGAGCCTTGCGCGACGGGCACGGTGAACTCGTCGATCTGTCCATGCTCGAGGCCCAGATCCTCGGTCTCACCTACTATCCCGTGACCTACTTCGAGATGCTCGGCCACCCCTGGCGCACCGAGCGGCGGCCAACGGTACCGGGTGTGGCCCAGGCTGCCGACGGGCTGGTCGCGCTCGGCTGTGGCACGGCGCAGCAGTGGTGGGATCTGTGCGCGATGTCGGGCCATGACGAATGGATCGACGAGACCACTCAGCTGACCATCACCGAGCAGGCCAACCAGCACGCCGACGAGCTGTACCGCTGGATCCGTGAGCAACCAGCGGATGCCGTGCGAGAGCTCGCCGCCGCCTTCCGGATCCCCACCTCTCCGGTGGGCAACGGCGAGAACGTCGTCACCATGGATCATTTCGTCGCCCGCAGATCGTTCACGGTCAACCCGCGCGACGGGTTCACCCAGCCCATGCCGCCGTACCGGTTCACCGATTGCCCGTTGCGACCGCCCGCGCCGGCACCGCGGCTGGGGGAGCACACCGAGGACTACCGTGCTGCCGTGCTGACGGTCCGCGAAGCGCCCTCCGGCGAACCGGACCACAGCCGGCTGCCGCTGGCCGGGCTGCGTGTGCTCGACATGACCACCTTCTGGGCCGGCCCGTCGTGCACGCACGCGCTCGGCATGCTCGGTGCGGAGGTCATCCATCTGGAATCCACCCCGCGTCCGGACGGGACCAGGCTCATCGCCGGGATCCCCGCGACCGTCGAGCAATGGTGGGAGCGCTCGCCGATCTTCAGCGCACTCAACACCAACAAGAAGGGCCTGACGCTGGATTTCCAGACCGAGCAGGGCAGGGATGTGTTGCGCCGTCTCATCGCGACCTGCGACGTGGTCGTGGAGAATTTCACCCCACGCGTGATCGACCAGATCGGCCTGGATTTCGAGGCGCTACGGGAGCTGCGCGACGACATCATCATGGTCCGGATGCCAGGCTTCGGTTTGGACGGGCCGTGGCGGGACAACCCCGCGTTCGCCTACATCATCGAAGACGCTACTGGATTGAGTTGGCTCACGGGGTTTCCCGATCGCACACCCTACGAGCCGTACTCGGTGGGGGACCCCAACGCCGGTGTGCACGCGCTCAGCGCACTGCTGCTGGCACTGGAACACCGACGCCGGACGGGCCAGGGCGTGCTGGTGGAGGCCGCCATGGCCGACGCTGCGCTCAACATCGCCGCCGAACAGGTCATCGAATATTCGGCATACGGAACGCTGTTGCAGCGCGATGGCAATCGCGGTCCAGCGGCCGCACCGCAGAACCTGTATCGCACCGCTGAGGTGGACGAGTTCGGTCGTGATGACAGCTGGGTGGCTGTGGCGGTGCAGACCGATGCGCAGTGGGAGGCGCTCCGTGACGCGCTGGGCCGGCCCGCCTGGGCCATGGCGGCCGAGCTGACGACTGCCGCGGGCCGCCGTGCCGCCCACGACCTCATCGATGAGCACCTTGGTGACTGGTGCTCGACCCGCAGCGGCGCCGAGGTCGTCGAAACACTCTGGAGTGTCGGGATTCCGGTGGCCAAGGTGATGCAGCCGCACCGGCAGACCGAACTGCCGCAGCTGCAGCACCGGAGGTTCTTCGAGAAGGTGGGACATCCGGTCAACGAACCGGCGCCGCACAGCACCCTCCCGATTAATCTCGCCAACGGCCCGTCGGCCTTCCACCGCGAGCCCGCACCGATGCTCGGTGAGCACAACCACGACATCCTGACAGCCCTGGGGCTGACCGACGCAGAGATCATGGACCTGGCTGAGGATGGTGTCATCGGCACCGCGCCCGGTGTCGGTCGGCGGCGAAAAGCCGTGCGCTGAGCCATAACCGATACAATCGACGCATGGCCATCAACCCCTCGGACATTCTGCTGACCGGCCGCGTGGCCGTCGTCACCGGTGGAGGGGCCGGCATCGGGCGTGCCATCGCGGCCGGCCTCGACGCATTCGGCGCCTCGGTCGCTATCTGGGAGCGTGACGCCGAGAGTTGCTCGGCTGCAGCACAATCCATCGGAGCCCTCGGCGTGGTGGCTGATGTACGAGACGGCGCGCAGGTCGACGAGGCGCTGGCACGCACCACTGCCGAACTCGGGCCGGTCAGCATCCTGGTCAATAACGCAGGCGGGGTGTTCCGGTCCCCGCTGCTCGACACCACCGAGAACGGGTGGGATGCGTTGTATCGCAGTAATCTTCGGCACGTGCTGCTGTGCACGCAGCGGGTGGCCCGCCAGCTGGTGGCGGCCGAACAGCCGGGCAGCATCATCAACCTCACCTCGATCGAGGGAGTTCGGGCCGCACCGGGATATGCCGCCTACGCCGCCGCGAAGGCCGGCGTCATCAACTACACCCAGACCGCGGCCTTTGAACTGGCGCCGCACGGTATCCGGGTCAACGCGCTCGCTCCCGATCTGATGGTGACCGAAGGCCTGCTGGCTCTCTCGCCCGAGGGTCTGCCCGCCGGGATCGCGGCCGGCATCCCGATGGGCCGTGCGGGGCATGTCGACGAAATCGCCGGGGCCGCTGTCTTTCTGGCGTCGGGGCTGTCCGGGTACATCACCGGGCAGACGATCCATGTCGACGGCGGTACCCAGGCGGCGGGCGGCTGGTATCACCACCCGCAGACCGGCCTGGCCACCCTCGGCCCGAACTGAAACCGCGAGCTACTTCAGGCAGCTACCGGCGTCGACGGGCAAGGTCACGCCGGTGATGTAGCGCGCCTCGTCGGACGCCAGGAACAGCACGGCGTTGCTGATGTCGACGGGTTCGACCCACGGGATGGGCAGGGTGTGGAACAGCTGGCAGATCGGCGCCATATCGTCGGGACCCGGGTTCTCCAGATCCGGCCGGAACATCTTGAAGGTGCCCTCGTTGTGCAGCATGGGTGTGGCGACATGGGTCGGGTGCACGGTGTTGACCCGAATGTTGTGCTGGCCCAACTCGACTGCAAATCCGCGCATGAGCCCGACGACACCGTGCTTGGCGGCCACGTAGTTGCCACAGTGCGGGTAGGCCTTGAGTCCGCCGACCGAGCTGGTCAGGATGATCGATCCGCCTCGCCCACCGGAGATGAGGTGGGGGACACCGGCTTTGACCGACTTCCAGGCGCCCGAGAGGTTGATGTCGATCATCTCGTCCCAGTCCAATTCGCTGGTCTGGTCCAGCGTGTCGCCACCATTGCCGATGCCGGCGTTGGCCACGATGATGTCGAGCCGGCCGAGCTGCTCGACACCGCTGTCCACAGCGGCCTTCACGGCGGCGGCATCACGGATGTCGACCTCAGCGGTGACGATGCGGCGGTTGAGGCCTTTGATCAGATTGGCGGTTTCAGCCAGATCGTCGGACGTGGAGGCCGGGATAGCGGTTTCCACACCGGGGCGGATCGGCCCGCAAATATCGATCGCGATGATGTCGGCACCCTCCTGGGCCAACCGCACCGCGTGGCTGCGGCCCTGACCGCGAGCCGCGCCGGTGACGAAAGCGACCTTGCCTTCCACCCGTCCGGTCATTACGTACCTCAGTTCTGATCGTGGTGAATCGTGCGTCTTCGGCGATTTTCTGTGCACCTGCTCAGCACTCTGTCACCCGTGCGCGCATGCTGTCAACGGCGGACTCGTTTCTGACAATTTGTACTCTTTGCTTAGAAGAATCTCGTTCTCAAGCCAGCAAGCAGACGTGCTTCGGCGGCGCACGGCGCGCGGAATGGCTACTGCAGGGCTCGGAGGGTTCGTCGGTGTGGATATCGCCGGCGTGACGGATTGGACGACGCACGTCGTCAGTTCTAAAGGGTGATGCGCGGGCGTAACGAGAACGTAGTTCTCGTTACTCGGCGGCGAAACCGTGGGCGCAGAAATCCCATACCTCGTCGGCGGTGATCGGGTGGGGTGCGGCCTCGTCGGCCCCGCCACTCGACTGCGCGACGAACATCACCGTCTGCATGGTCATGGCTGCCATCCGGCGAGGATTGATGCCCTTGCGCAACAACCCCGCCTCGGAGGCCTCCTCCATGAGCTCGGTGAGCAGGGTCAACAGCGGTGCGTGCGCGACCTTCACTTCGGAGGGGTGCGATACCAGCAGGCGCGGTGCGAAATCGGTGAACAGCGGACGCTTGGCGGCCGGGTCGGGTCGGGACGATTCGAACAGCAACTGGATGGCCACCTTGAGCCGATCCAAGGGATCGGTGTGACTGGCCGTGGCGGCGCGGATCTGGTCGGCGGAGCGGCTCAGCGCATCCTCGAACAGTGCCAGCAGCAGCTCGTGCTTGCCGTCAAACTGCAGGTAGAAGCTTCGCAACGACTGACGCGAACGGTCGACGACCTCTTGCACCGTGAAGTCGGTGCTGCCCTTTTCGATGATGATCGCCTGCGCGGCATCCAGAAAGCGCTGAACGCGCTGTGCTGCTCGCAGCTTGGCGGTTTTGATCGACCGCTCGACCGCCCGTTGCTTCCAGGCGGGTTCATCGCCGGCGGTGGTCACCGGCGGCTGAGATGGGTGTCGAGTCGGGAGAACATGAATTGACTGTACCGGAGAACGCCTTGCCATTGTGGTGCCAGACCCCCTCGCGGCCAACGTGTCGGAGATTGTAACTTTCGTGCGGTGAGAATAGTATTCTCATCAAGGGAATTATAGAAGTGCTTCGGGAAGAAGGATGTCGCGACTCATCCGGTCCCCGCCGTTCTTGGCCGCAATCGTCGAGGAGTGCCGTGTACATCGATTACGACGTCGCCGATTCCATCGGCACCATAACCCTCAACCGGCCCGAGGCCGCCAACGCGCAGAATCCCGAATTGCTCGACGAGCTCGACACCGCCTGGACCGAGGCCGCCGAGGACCCGGCGGTCAAGGTGATCGTGTTGCGGGCCAACGGCAAACACTTCTCCGCGGGTCATGATCTGCGCGGTGGCGGCCCCGTGCCGGACAAGATCACCCTGGAATTCATCATCGAACACGAATCGCGGCGCTACCTGGAATACACGCTGCGCTGGCGCAATGTGCCCAAGCCGTCGATCGCCGCGGTGCAAGGCAGGTGTATCTCCGGCGGCCTGCTGCTGTGCTGGCCGTGTGACCTGATCCTGGCCTCCGACGACGCGCTGTTCTCCGATCCTGTGGTGTTGATGGGCATCGGAGGCGTCGAATACCACGGACACACCTGGGAACTCGGTGCCCGCAAGGCCAAGGAGATCCTGTTCACCGGCCGGGCGCTGACCGCCGAGGAAGCCGAACGTACGGGCATGGTGAACCGGGTGGTGCCGCGCGACGAACTCGACGCCCAGACCCGCGAACTGGCCACTCAGATTGCCGCGATGCCGTCGTTCGCGCTGAGGCAGGCCAAGCGCGCGGTCAACCAGACGCTCGACGTCCAGGGCTTCTATGCCGCGATCCAATCCGTGTTCGACGTGCACCAGACGGGTCACGGCAACGCGCTGAGTGTCGGCGGATGGCCGGTGCTGGTGAACCTCGACGACATGAAGGCGAACATCAAGTAGCTCCGCGATATGGGCGCGATCCGGCTCAGCGTGCGGTACGCGACGGGCCTGACCTACGCACAGATCACCGCCGCCGCGGCCGTCACTCTCGTCGTGCTGGCGCTGAGCCGCAACACCGTCGGCGACGCGCGTCAGCTGCTGACCCAGGCCAACCTGGTCGCTCTGATCGCGCTGATGGTCGGTGCCGGGATCGTCGACACCGTCGTCGGCTACTTCAACGTCTATCCCACGTTCAGCTGGTTCGCGGCGGGGATTGCGCCGACTCCTGCGCAGCAGCGGGCGGCGATGCGTATCGGCCCGCGCCAGACCGTCATCCAATTCGGCACCTGGGCCGTGAGTGCCGCGGTCTACACCGTGGTGAATCTCGGCGCCGGTGGCGGCGTGGCTTACGTGATGGGCGGCGCCATCCTGTTCGGCGGCGTGGCGGCTGCCTGCATGGGATTCCTGGTGACGCAACGCATGCTGCGGCCGATCGTCGCGGCCTCACTCACCGGAGCGTCGGCGACGAGCGTGACGATGCCGGGCATCCAGGGCCGGTTGCTGACCATCTGGACACTGTTCAGCGGCCTGCCGACCCTGGGTATCGCGCTGATCGTGCTGGCCCGGTCCAACGGTTGGTTCGTGCAGAAGACTGCCCCGGTGGAAGCCGCCGTACTGGTGCTCGCCGGGATCTCGTTGATCTTCGGCTTGCGGTCGATGGTGTTGGTGGCGCGGTCGATCGCCGATCCGGTGCACGATGTGGTGCTCGCGATGAAAGCGGTGGAGCGCGGATGGTCGGGCGTCTCGGTCAAGGTGTACGAGCCGTCGGAGATCGGCAGACTGCAGTACGGCTTCAACCGCATGGTCGCGGGACTGGCCGAACGGAACCGGTTGCGGGAGTTGTTCGGTCGCTATGTCGGTGTCGACGTGGCGCGTCACGCGCTGCAGCAGGGCGGGGCGGTGGGCGGCGATGTCCGCGAAGCGGCCGTGCTCTACGTCGACCTGGTGGGCTCCACTGCGCTGGGCGCATCCCGTCCGCCGCAGGAGGTGGCCGAGCTGCTCAACGGCTTCTTCAAGATCGTCGTCGACACGGTGGAACGACATCACGGCCTGATCAACAAGTTCGAGGGCGATGCGGTGCTCGCAGTGTTCGGTGCGCCTCTGCCCCTGGACAATCCGGCCACCTCGGCCCTGGAGACGGCGCGGGCCCTGGTGCCCGGCCTGACTGCCCTGCCCGACGTCGAATTCGGTGTCGGGGTGTCCTGCGGTTCGGTATTCGCCGGCAACATCGGTGCCGAGAATCGCTACGAGTACACCGTGATCGGTGACGCCGTCAACGAGGCGGCCCGGATCGCCGACCACGCCAAGGACTGGGATTCCGCCGTGCTGTGCTCGGGTGCCGCATTGGCCCGCGCCGATGCCGGCGAAGCCAGGCACTGGGCCGTACGGGGCTCCACGGTGCTGCGTGGCCGTAGCACCGCCACCGTGTTCGCAGAACCAGTTCTGTAGCCTCCGTAGCTCGAGACTTTTCTCCGCGAGCGTGCGTGTCTGTTGGTCGACATGCCGGTGGTGAGCCGCATTTCGCGCACGCTCGGCCCTCGTGAGCGTGCAGGAAGGGCTGCCTGGATGCGGCGTGTCGGCCAACAGACACGCACGCTCGCGGTGCTGGGGTGACCTCGCGGTGCTGGGGTGACCTCGCCGGGCTGGGGTGACCTCGCGGTGCAGGGGACAGTTACAGGTGCGCCAGGCGCGGGGCTGAACCGCGGGCCCGCAGGCCTGCTCCGGCCTTGCGGGTGAGTTCCCGTGAGCTGCCCAGCAATCCGTCGAGCACCAAGGCGCGCTTCACGTGCCGGTGCAACTCGTGCTCGGCGGTGAAGCCGATGCCTCCGAGTACTTGTTGGCAGTGTTTGGCAGCGGTCAGCGCGGCCTTGCCTGCGGCCGCCTTGGCGAGCATGGCCGTCAGATCAGGGTTGTCGGTGCCGGGCAGGATCAACGTCGCCTCGGCACCTTCGATGGCCACGAGCGTCTCGGCCAGCCGATGCCGGACTGCCTGAAACGCTGCGATCGGCTTGCCGAACTGCACGCGGTCCACCGCGTGCAGTCGCGCCAGGGCCAGCATTGCGCGTGCCGAACCCACGAGCCACCAGCCCACCGCTCGACGCGCCTCGCCCATCCTCATCAGCTCGCCGTCGGGAACGGGCCGCAGGGGCAGTCCGCCCAGAGTCGGACAGTCGTTGGCCTGACGTTCCCACACCACCCAACTGCCCCCGGCGTACGGCATCGGCGGCGTTCCGCCCGGCAGCCCGCCGATGGTCTCCAGCATGACGTCGTTGAGAACAGAAGCGTGCGAGCCGGTTTCACCGAGCAGACGGAACACCAGCGGGATCGCGACATCGGGCATGTCGGAAAGCATGTCGGCCCAGCCGAGCTCGGCCAGTGCGGCGTCCAGCTCAGACCCCGAGACCGAGAGCATCGTTTTGCGCAGCGCATCCTCGAGCAGGTCTAGAGACTCTTGATCCACCGGTCAATCCTTCCCGAGGTCCAGCAGTCGGCGCGCGATGATGTTGCGCTGCACCTCGGCCGTGCCGCCGTAGATGGTGGCCGCCCGCGAGTACAGGTACTCGGTGCGCCAGTCGGTGTCTTCGAGTTCGATGACGCCGGGCATCAGATCGCGTGCGGTGTCGTAGAGCTGTTGCTCGGCGGTTGCCAGCAGTACCTTGTCGACGGAGGTGTCCGGTCCGAGTTTGTGACCGTCCGCCAAGCGGTGCTGCGTGGCCCGCGACCGGCAGCGCAGTGTGTGCAGTGCCAAATAGGCCGAGCCGAGCTCGGAGTCTGCCACGGCACCAAGGCCTTTCACCTCGCCGATGAGCGCGTCGAATCGGGAGTACAGGTAGGCGATGCGCTGCCAGAAACACGTCGACCGCTCGTAGGGCAGCAGATCCATCGCCAGTTGCCAGCCGTCGCCGGGCTTACCGAGCATCCGGCTCGAGTCGACCACCACGTCGTCGAAGTACACCTCGCAGAACTCATCGACGTCGTGCATGGTGCGCAGGGGGCGCACCGTGATGCCCGGAGCGTCGGTGTCGACGAAGAAGGCCGTGATGGCCTGGTGGTCGGGAGTGTCCGCGTCGCCGGTGCGCGTCAGCAGGATGCAGCGGTGTGAATACTGCGCGAAGCTGGTCCACACCTTCTGTCCGTTGATGACCCACGTGTCGCCGTCGATCACCGCGCGGGTGGTCAACGACGCCAGGTCACTGCCCGAGCCTGGCTCGGAAAACCCTTGGCACCATTGCTCTTTGCCGGACAGCAGCTTCGGCACCATCTCGGCGGCCAATTCGGCAGGCGCGTAGTCGATCATCGTCGGCGCCAACACTTCCAGCATCGAGTACGGTCCGGGTTCGGCCAGCCGGCGTCCGACCACCTCCTCGCCGACGATGGCCCGCAGTACCGCCGGGCCGCCGAGCCCGCCGGCGTGCTCGGGCCAGCCGTAGCGGCTCCAGCCCGCGTCGTAGAGCGCTTTCTGCACGCGGGCGAACTGCCGCATGTGGCCCGCGAGGGTGCGGTCCCCGGGTGGCGTCAGATCGTTCTCGGCCAGCCATGCCTGCAACGCCGTGCGGAAGGTGGTGGGCTCGTACAGATCGGTCACGCTGACGGCCGGCCGATCGCATGTGGTTTGCCGTGGTCATGCGCTCCGCTGCGGCGGATGAAGGTCATGGCCCGGGTTTTCAGCCGCCAGCCGTTCTCGGTGCGCACGTAAGTGTCGTTGTAGTACCCGATGCGCATATCGTGCGCGGAGTGCTCGATGAAGCACAGCGGCTGGGTGCCGTTGGCGGCATCGGGATTGTCGGGGTCGAAGGTCACCAGTGCCGTCCCGGTCATGAACAGCCCCTTGGGGGCGGCGTCGACCAGCACGGGGAACCGTTCCAGCGCATAGGTTTCGCCGAATGCGCTGTAACTGCCGTCCGGTGTGAACACGCTGATCAGGCCGTCGATGTCACCCTGGGTGATGGTGACGGCGTAGCGGGCGAGCAACTGCTGGATCTCGACGAGGTCGTCAGTTCGTGGCGTACTCATTGCGAAAGACCTTACCTCCCTTCATTACAAAATTCACCTCTTGTGTAACGCGAATATCCTCCAGGGGATCACCGGGTACCGCGATGATGTCGGCCAGGAGGCCTTCGGCGAGTCGGCCGCGGTCATCGGCGTTGATCAGCTCGGCGGCGACCACGGTGGCGGCACGCAGTACGGCTGCGGGCGGCATGCCCCATTCGACCAGGGTGACGAGTTCATCTGCGTTGCGGCCGTGCGGGATTGCCGGGGCATCGGTGCCGACGGCGATTTTCACGCCCGCCTCGTAGGCTGCCTTGATGGACGTCTCGGCTTTCGGGAACATCTCGGCAGCCTTGTCCTGCAGTACTTTCGGTGCCTTCGACACGTCCATGGCCTGAGCCAGCCTCCTGGTGGTGACGAGGAAGCGGTCGTTGTCGACGAGCATCTGGATGGCTTCGTCGTCCATCAGGAAGCCGTGTTCGATGCAGTCGATCCCGCAGGCCACCGCATGTTTGACCGCCTCGGCGCCGTGGGTGTGCGCGGCGACGCGCAGACCCCGGCGATGGGCCTCGTCGACGATGGCCCGCAGCTCCTCGTCCGAATAGTGTTGCGCGCCTGCCTCACCGGTCAGTGACATGACACCACCGGAACAGCACACTTTGATCAGCTGCGCACCATGCTTGATCTGATACCGCACCGCCTTGCGGATCTCGTCGACGCCGTTGGCGATGCCTTCCTCGATGGTCAGCTCGAGCACGCCGGGCATGAACGCGGCGAACATGGTCGGATCGAGATGGCCGCCCGTGGGCGTGATGGCGTGCCCGGCAGGCACGATCCGCGGACCGTCGATCCACCCGGCGTCGATGGCATTACCCAGGGCGACATCCAACAGATAGCCACCGGTCTTGACGAACAGGCCCAGGTTGCGGACGGTGGTGAACCCGGCACGCAGCGTGCGGCGGGCGTTGCCGACCGCCCGCAGCACCCGCGTCGGCGGATCGTCCTGCACCTGGGACAGGCCGGGGTTCTCCCCGCGGCCGCCCATCAGCAGATTGACTTCCATGTCCATGAGGCCGGGCAGCAGGATCGAGTCGCCGAGATCGATCACCTCGTCGGCGTCGGCCGAGCCGGCGAGATCGTCGGGTCGACCGCCGACGCCGGCGATACGGTCGCCCTCGACGCGGACGATGCCGGGGCGAATGATCGTCCCGGCATCGACGTCAAGCAGCCCGGCTGCCTTGAGCGTTATCACGAGTCAGACCACCGGTTCCCGGACGATCTCGACCCAGGCCGCGCCGCTGTCGAGCACACGTGGCTGCTTCCACACCTCGACCGGGAAGCTGACCATCACCACCGACTGCATCAAGTGCATGAGCCGCTTGGCATCGTCGGGCATGCCGTGCAACGGGAACCGTGCGTCGAGGTAGACCATCACCTCTTCCAGGCGAGCCATGCCGACGTCGTAGAGCTCCTGCATCTCGGACATGGTCGAGGCCAGCCGCTTGGCGTAGCGTTCCGGCTCGGTGGGCAGGATCCAGTCAGAAAACCGCTCCAGGTCGGCGAATTCGGCGGGTAGCAGGGCCTCGGTGGTCTCAGACATGCGCAACCTTCCCGTTGGCGGCGGCCTTGGCGGCCTGCTGCAGCTTGTACTCGTCGACGTACTTGTGCGCGGTGTGGTGCAGGTGCCGGAGCAGGATCTCCTGGTCGCACAATGGAAATTCGGTGACCGCCCGGGTGCCGATCTGGGTCTGGGTGGCCTCCAGGGTGTTCGCGTCCTGCAGCGCGTACTCCTTGAACGTGACGGCGGCCAGTTCCTGGCTCAGCCGCTGGCGGGTGTTCTTCGGCGGGACGAAGTACAGATTCGCCTCGAAGATGTGGGTGTCGACGCCGGTCGGCCAGTAGTTGTAGGTGAGGTACCACCCCGGGACCCACAGCAGCAGAGTGAAATTGGGGAAGAACTCGAACGAGTCCTGGCCCCAGGTCTTCTGGCGTGCCGGGTTGACGGCGGGCGGCAGTTCGTCGGGCAGGATGCCTTTGATGTCGGGGCGATCCCACGGACCGAACAGGCCGCTGTGCAGGATCCGCTCGATGGGCTTGACCATGCTCAGGTCCTTCGGCGGGCTCATGCCACCCCACGACGAGATCATCGAGTGCTGATCTTTGATGTCGTAGTGCAGTGCCTCGAAGCCGACCTTGGCCAGTTTCGCGGCTTCTTCCGCCGTCGCCTGCTTCATGTGCAGGATCGGCGCGTGGTAGAACTCGACGAACGCGTCGATGAACAGCTTCCAGTTGGCCTTGATCTCCGAACGGTAGCTGTATACCTCGGTCATCTCGTGGAAGGGGTAGCCCTCCAAGCCTTTTGCGAAGTCGCCCAGGTACTCGCGCAGCGGCTCGGCGTCGTCGTCGAAGTTGACGAAGATGAAGCCCTCCCAGACTTCGCAGCGCACGGGCTTGAGCGGGTAGTCGGCCTTGTCGACGTCGAAGAACTCCTGCTCCTGCTGGATGAAGGTCAGATCCCCGTTGAGCGCGTAGCGCCAGGCGTGGTACTTGCAGGTGAACTGCCGGCAGCTGCCCGACACTTCCTCGCCCGGATAGTCGTTCCAGACCAGCTTGTTGCCGCGGTGGCGGCACATGTTGTAGAAGGCCCGGATGGTGCCGTCTTTGTCCTTGTTGACGATGATCGACGTGCCTGCACCGACTGAGGGCATCTCACGGGTGAAGTAACTGCCGGCCTTGGGTAGCCGCTCGACGCGCCCGACGTGCAGCCACAGCTTGCGGAAGATGGCCTGCTGCTCCAGCTTCCACTGTTCGGGGTCGATGGAGTCGGTGTAATCCACCGGCGCTGTGCCGAGCTCGGGCCAGTTCTCGGTCCAGCTGCCGACATCTGGCTTCGGGAAGTGTGCCAATTGTCTACCCTCTTTCTTCAGGTTCGGTGCCGGATTCCGGCTCGATGCCAAAGGTGTTGTAAGCCATGGCCATCAGGCCGTAGCCACCGATAGTGAAAACCAGGTCCATGCGTTGGCGCTCGTCGAGTCGTTCGCTGAGCGCAGCCCAGGTTTCGTCGGAGATGCGGGACTGCTCGTCGAGTTCGTCGACGGCGTTGAGCACGATCTGGTCGAACGGGTCGGTGGCCTCTCCGCGCTGGACGGCGGCGATCTGGGCGTCGGTGAGCCCTTCGGCCTTTCCGATGAACGCGTGGTGGGCCCATTCGTATTCGCAGTGCCTGCGGTGGGCGATCCGCAGGATCGCGAGCTCACGCAGTCTGGGGTTCAGTGTCGATCGGAACAGCAGGTGATTGCTGAACCGCAGGAATGCCTTGGTCAGCTGCGGGTGGCGGGCCAGGGTGGACAGTGCGACGCCCGCGCCCTGGGGATTGAGCCGCTCCGCGGGGAGCATGACCGACAGCGCCCGGAGCACCTCGTCGTCCCACTGGTCGGCGGGCAATGGGGGCAGGCGCACGTCCACCTCTCCTCTCGCTGGCTCTCGTTGACGAGAATCATATTCTCATTTCTGACCAACAGATTTCCATCTTTTGCGGGCTCGGTCAATGGGAAGGCTCCAAGTTGCGTGCTGACCGGGACGATTCGGCTCGTCACGGCCGTCAGACATTGATTCTCTCTACAGGAGAAGATAGTTTTCTGATGTAGAGAACCGGTTGTCGGAGTGGAACGGAGCCACCATGAACAAAGACGACATGATTCTGATCAGCGTGGATGACCACATCATCGAACCGCCGAACATGTTCGCCAATCACCTGCCGGCCAAGTACCGGGACGAGGCGCCTCGGTTGGTGCACAACCCCGACGGGTCGGACACCTGGCAGTTCCGGGACACCGTGATCCCCAATGTGGCGCTCAATGCGGTCGCGGGCCGGCCGAAGGAGGAGTACGGCCTTGAGCCGCAGGGCCTCGACGAGATCCGCAAGGGCTGCTATGACCCCGACGAGCGGGTCAAGGACATGAACGCCGGCGGGGTCTTGGCGACCATGAACTTCCCGTCCTTCCCGGGATTTGCCGCGAGGCTGTTCGCCACCGACGATTCGGACTTCTCGCTCGCGCTGGTCCAGGCCTACAACGACTGGCACATCGACGAGTGGTGCGGGTCGAACCCCGGGCGATTCATCCCGATGGCGCTGCCGGCGATCTGGGATCCCCAATTGTGTGCCGACGAGGTGCGGCGCGTGTCGAGGAAGGGCGTGCACTCACTGACCTTCACCGAGAACCCGTCGACTCTGGGCTATCCCAGCTTTCACGACCTGGAGCACTGGAAGCCGTTGTGGGAAGCGTTGTGTGACACCGACACGGTGATGAACGTGCACATCGGGTCGTCGGGCAAGCTCGCGATCACCGCGCCCGATGCGCCGATGGACGTGATGATCACGCTGCAGCCGATGAACATCGTTCAGGCTGCTGCCGACCTGCTGTGGTCGGCACCCATCAAGGCTTACCCTGACCTCAAGATCGCATTGTCCGAGGGTGGCACCGGCTGGATCCCGTACTTCCTGGACCGGGTCGACCGCACCTACGACATGCACTCGACGTGGACGCACCAGAACTTCGGCGGCAAGCTGCCCTCGGAGGTGTTCCGGGAGCATTTCATGACGTGCTTCATCTCCGATCCGATCGGCGTGAAGAACCGCCACGAGATCGGCATCGACAACATCTGCTGGGAGATGGACTACCCCCATTCGGACTCGATGTGGCCCGGTGCGCCCGAGGAACTGGCCGCGGTGTTCGACACCTACGACGTGCCCGACGACGAGATCAACAAGATCACCCACGAGAACGCCATGCGGCTCTACCACTTCGACCCGTTCGCCCACCTCCCCAAGGAGCAGGCCACCGTCGGTGCGCTGCGCAAGGCCGCCGAGGGTCACGACGTGTCGATCCGTGCGCTGAGCCACAAGGAAAAGACCGGCACCACCTTCGCCGATTTCCAGGCGAACGCCAAAGCTGTTGCCGGTACGCGTGACTGACGACCAGCCGACCGAGGAGACCACAACGTGCCGGGCGGGATGAACTTCGAACTGACCGAGGACCAACAGCTGATCCGGGCGTCCGTAGCGGAGCTCGCGGCCAAGTTCGACGACCACTACTGGATGGAGAAAGACCAGGCCCACGAATTCCCGCAAGAGTTCTACGACGCCATCGCAGGCGGCGGCTGGCTGGGCATGACCATCCCCGAGGAGTACGGCGGTCACGGCCTCGGCATCACCGAGGCGACCATCCTCGCCGAGGAGGTGGCGCGCTCCGGCGGCGGCATGAACGCCGCAAGCTCCATTCACATGTCGATCTTCGGCATGCAGCCGGTGGTGGTGTTCGGCTCCGAGGACATGAAAGCGGCCACCCTGCCGCGCATCGCCAACGGAGATCTGCATGTGTGCTTCGGTGTCACCGAACCCGGTGCGGGACTGGACACCTCGCGTATCACCACGTTCGCCAAACGCAGTAGCTCGGGGGACAACTACATAGTCAACGGACGCAAGGTGTGGATCTCCAAGGCCCTGGAGTCGGAGAAGATCCTGCTGCTGACCCGCACCACGCCCTACGACGAGGTCGACAAGAAGACCGACGGCCTGTCCCTGTTCCTCACCGACCTGGACCGCGATCGCGTCGACATCCGGCCGATCCGCAAGATGGGGCGCAATGCCGTCAGCTCCAACGAACTGTTCATCGACGACCTGCGCGTACCCGTCGAGCACCGCATCGGCGAAGAGGGCAAAGGCTTTTCGTACATCCTGCACGGGCTCAACCCGGAGCGGATGCTCATCGCCGCCGAAGCGCTGGGCATCGGGCGTGTCGCGCTGGACCGGGCCGTGCAATATGCCAACGAACGTGTCGTGTTCGACCGACCCATCGGCATGAACCAGGGCATCCAGTTCCCGCTCGCGGATTCACTGGCCCGCCTCGATGCCGCCGAGCTGATCCTGCGCAAGGCCACCTGGCTCTACGACAACGGCAAGCCGTGCGGCAAAGAAGCCAACATGGCCAAATACCTCTGCGCCGACGCGGGGTTCGGCGCAGCGGACCGGGCACTGCAGACCCATGGCGGGATGGGCTATTCGGAGGAATACAACATCTCCCGGTTCTTCCGAGAATCCCGACTGATGAAGATCGCACCGGTGAGCCAGGAGATGATCCTGAATTTCCTGGGATCGCACGTGCTCGGACTGCCTCGCAGCTATTAAGGGAGCGTTATTTCCGATGAGAACGTACTTCGACCTGACCGGACGTTCGGCGCTGGTCACCGGGGCAGGCGCCGGGATCGGGGCGGCCGTGGCCGAGGCGCTCGCTGCCGCGGGTGCGGCGGTGCTCGTCACCGACATCAGCGGTGACGCGGCCGCTGCGGTCGCCGAGCGGATCAACGGCGCCGGAGGCGGCAAATCCAGCAACGCCTCGGGCGCCAAGGCCGACAGCGCCCCGCTCGACGTGAGCGACCGCGATGCGGCGGTCGCCGCCGCGGCGCACGCGGCCGGTCTGGGCGAGGGCCACCTGCACATCGTGGTCAACAACGCCGGCGTCACGTCACCGGCGATGTTCCCCAAGCTCACCGACGAGACCTTCCGGCTGACGTTCGACATCCACGTCATGGGGACCTTTCACGTCACCCAGGCTGCGCTGCCGCATCTCCCGACCGATGGCACGGGGCGCATCATCAACGTCACCTCGTCGGCGGGCATCACGGGAACCCTCGGGCAGGTCAACTACTCGGCGGCCAAGGCCGGCATCATCGGGTTCACCAAGTCACTGGCACGGGAACTGGCGCCCAAGAACGTCATGGTCAATGCGCTTGCGCCACTGGCGGCGACACCGATGACGGAGACCATCCGCACCAACGAGAAGTTCGCGGCGAACATGATGAACCGGATCCCGCTCAAGCGGTGGGCCGAAGCCGACGAGGTGGCCGGGGCGTTCGTCTTCCTGGCCTCCGATGCCGCGTCGTACATCACCGGGCAGGTGCTTCCGGTCGATGGCGGCATGGTTATGTGAGCCTGTGAGCGAATCGCAGACCGCACCGCTGGCCGGGATCACGATCGTTGCGCTCGAACAGGCGGTGTCCGCGCCGATGTGCACGCGCGTGCTGGCCGATTTCGGCGCCCGCGTCATCAAGGTGGAGAACCCGAAGGGGGGCGACTTCGCCCGCGACTATGACGATGTCGTGAACGGCCTTGCAGCACATTTTGTTTGGGCCAACCGCGGCAAGGAGTCCATCGCCCTGGACCTGAAGACGGCCGGCGGCATGGAGGTTCTGCACCAGTTGCTCGACGGCGCAGACGCCCTGGTCTCGAACCTCGCCCCTGGCGCGACTGCCCGCATGGGCCTGGCGCCCGCAGAGCTGGCCCAGCGTCATCCGCAGCTGATCCCCGTGGAGATCGACGGCTACGGCAGCGGCGGCCCGCTGTCCCACAAGCGCGCCTACGACCTGCTGGTGCAGGCCGAGTCGGGGGCGTGCGCGGTGACCGGGCACCCGGAGATGCCGGCCAAACCCGGTCCGCCCGTGGCCGACATCTCCACGGGCCTGTATGCGGCGCTGTCCATCATGGCGTTGCTCATCGGCCGGGCCCAGCGGCCTTCCGGGGCTTCGGCACCTGCCGTGGCGGTCAGCCTGTTCGACACCATGACCGACATCATGGGTTACCCGCTGACCTACACCCAGCACTCCGGCATCGACCAGCAGCCGCTGGGCATGAGCTCGCCCGCGGTCGCCCCGTACGGTGCGTTCGCCACTCGTGACGGGCAGACGGTGGTGCTGGGCACCACCAACGACCGGGAATGGCAGCGGCTGGCCCGGGAGATCATCGACCGGCCGGACCTGGCCGACGATGCGCGGTTCGCCACCAACTCCGACCGCTGCGCGGGCCGCGACGTCCTCAACGAGGCGATCGGATCCTGGTGTGCGAAGCACGATCTCGCCGAGATCCAGCAGATCGCCGATGAGGCGGGCATCGGCAACTCGCGATACAACCGGCCCAGCGAGGTGATCGCCCACCAGCACCTCAAGGACCGGGACCGGTGGCGTCCCGTCACGACGCCCAATGGGGAGATCAGTGCGCTGCTGCCGCCGCCGGTGATCGCGGGATTCGAACAACCGATGGGCGCGGTTCCTGGCCTGGGGCAGCACACCGATGCCATCCTGACCGATATGGGTCTGTCCGCTGCCCAGATCGATGCCCTGCGGGAGCAGGGGGCGATCGGCCCGGCCTACCCCAGCACCCGAGATCGGAGCAACTGATATGCGCGAAACCGTCATCGTCGAAGCCGTGCGCACACCCGTCGGGAAGCGCAACGGCGGGCTGTCCGGATTCCATGCCGCTGACCTGTCCGCACTGGTGCTCGACGCACTCGTCGAGCGCGTGGGTATCAGCCCCGACATCATCGACGACGTGGTGTGGGGCTGCGTCTCACAGGTCGGTGACCAGTCCAGCAACATCGGTCGCTATGCCGTCCTCGCGGCGGGCTGGCCCGAACACATCCCGGGAACCACGGTCAACCGGGCCTGCGGATCCAGCCAGCAGGCACTGGATTTCGCGGTCCAGGCGGTGATGTCGGGCCAACAGGACGTCGTGGTCGCCGGCGGGGTCGAGGTGATGAGCCGGGTCCCGCTGGGCGCGGCCCGGGCCACGGGGCAACCGTACGGCCCGAAAGTGCTCGACCGGTACAAGGGTTTCGCGTTCAACCAGGGCATCTCGGCTGAAATGATCTCGCAGAAATGGGGTTTCAGCCGCACGCAGCTCGACGAGTACTCGGTGGCATCGCACGAGCGGGCTGCCGCCGCACAGGACAGCGGTGCGTTTGAGACGCAGATGATCACGGTGTTCCCCGACGACGGTGACCCCGTGGTGGACGACGAGGGCGTGCGGCGGGGGAGCACCGTCGAAAAGCTGGCCGGGCTCAAACCCGCGTTCGCCGAAGACGGCGTGATCCACGCCGGCAACTCGTCGCAGATCTCCGACGGGGCGGCAGCGCTGCTGGTGATGACCGAGGTAAACGCTGTGGCGATGGGACTTTCGCCGATCGTGCGGTATCGGGCCGGGGCGGTCACCGGCGCCGATCCGGTGTTGATGCTGACCGGCCCGATCCCGGCCACCGAGAAGGTGCTGCACAAAGCGGGAGTGCGGTTGGACGAGGTGGGGGTGTTCGAGGTCAACGAAGCGTTCGCGCCCGTGCCGTTGGCCTGGCTCGCCGAAACCGGCGCCGACGCGGCCAAGCTCAACCCGCTCGGCGGGGCGATCGCACTGGGGCATCCGCTCGGAGCGTCGGGTGCGGTTCTGATGACTCGGATGATCAACCACATGCGCGACAAGGGAATTCAATACGGGTTGCAGACCATGTGCGAAGGCGGCGGTACCGCGAACGCCACGCTGGTCGAACTCCTCGGCTAAGGAGATTGAGTGCAGCGAAACCTGTTCACCGACGACCACGAGGCGTTCCGGGCGCTGGCACGGGATTTCGTCGAAAAGGAGGTCGTCCCGGCCTACCCTGAATGGGAGAAGGCCGGCCGCATGCCGCGCGATGTCTTCAAACAGATGGGCGCACTGGGCATGCTGGGCATGGCCATTCCGGAAGCCTACGGCGGCGCGGGGATCACCGACTACCGCTACAACGTCGTGCTGCAGGAGGAAGCGGCCCGGGCGCTGGTCACTCTGTCGACCGTGCGCACCCAGCTCGAGGTGATCCTGCCGTACTTCCTGCGGTACGCGAACGACGAACAGCGACAGCGCTGGTTTGCGGGGCTGGCCGACGGGACGCTGCTGACCGCGGTGGCGATGACCGAGCCGGGCACCGGGTCGGACCTCGCGGGCATGCGGACCACGGCCGTGCGCGACGGGGACCACTATGTGCTCAACGGCGCCAAGACGTTCATCACCGGAGGCATTCAGGCCGATCTCGTCATCGTGGTCGCCCGCACCTCGACGGACCCGGAGAACCGGCGGAAGGGGTTGACCCTACTCGTCGTCGAGGATGGGATGCCCGGCTTCACGCGGGGTCGTGAGCTGGAGAAGATGGGCTGCAAGGTCCAGGACACTGCCGAGCTGTCCTTCAGCGATGTGCGGGTGCCCGTCGCCAACGTGCTGGGTGAGGAAGGGGAGGCGTTCAGCTATCTGGGGCACAACCTGCCCCAGGAACGGCTCACCGTGGCGGTCGGGTCGGTGGCCCAGGCCCGCTCGGCCATCGTCGCGGCGATCGACTACACCACGGATCGCAAGGCGTTCGGAACACCGGTCTCGTCGTTTCAGAACACCAAATTCGAACTCGCGGCCTGCTCGACGGAGGTCGAAGCGGCTCAGGCGATGCTGGACCGAGCGATTGCTCTGCACGTCGACGGCGAACTGTCCGGCGCCGACGCGGCACGCGTCAAGCTGTTCTGCACCGAGATGCAGGCCCGGGTGATCGATCGATGTCTGCAGTTGTTCGGCGGCTACGGCTACATGATGGAGTATCCGATCGCCCGGCTTTACACCGATGCTCGCGTGGCGCGGATCTATGCCGGGACCAGCGAAGTGATGAAGGTGATCATCGCCAAATCGCTGGGTCTGTAGCCGCGGCCAGCAATCACGCGTTACAGATCTTGCGATAGGCGTCACGAAAGTATTCTCGGTGAGACCCTTGTCACAGCCGGGAAACCTACCTACTGTGTGTTCACTAGGTTGGTTTGGCCGGATGTGTCAGGGAGTTCGGTGGCATCGGTTTCTGAGGGTCCAGCGGCACGGCCGTACGAGGCGCTGCTCGCGAAAGGTGAGGACCGCAAACAGCGGATCCTTTCCGTCGCGGAGAAGCTCCTGGCGCGCAACGGATGGCGCAACACCTCCCTGGCCCAGATCGCCAAGGAAGCCGGTGTCACCCCGGCGGGGCTGTTGCACCACTTCGAATCCAAGGAGCAACTGCTCAACGCGGTGCTCGACGCCCGCGATTACGACGACGACATCCACGCCGACCGCTCGGGTGATCTCGCGGAGGAGATCACCCGGGTCGCAGAACGTTTCGAACGAGCGCCCGAGCTGGTGGGCACCTTCACCGTGCTGCTCGTGGAGAACATCCAGCCCGACGCGCCCCTGCACGACCGGCTGCTCAAGCGCCAGCAGGACGCCCGCGCCATCGTCGCCGACATCCTCCGCCGCGGCCAGGACAGCGGCCGCTACCGCACAGATTTCGACGCGGCCAACAAGGCCGTGGAGATACTCGCCTTCGTAAACGGAATGGAGACCTCGTGGCTACTCGATCCCTCACTACCGCTGGTGGACGTGTTCAAGGGCTACGCACAGATGCTGGCCCGGGAGATCGAGGCACCCGGGGGAGCGGCAGATCTGTGAGAGTGGAGGACGACATGCGGTATCGGCTCGATGTGGTGGCTCCATGCGTCGTCGACGCGGTGACCTTCGCCGGCGGCTGGCTGGTCGACCGGGTGATGGCCGGCTGGGACGTCACGGTGCTCATCGGCGCCGACGAGGATGTCCGCCCGCTGGAGATCCTCGGCGTCGAAACCATGGATCTGGAAAGCGTTCTGGAATCGTGGGATGACCGGCCGCATCCGCACACCGTCGCGGTCGCCGCCGAGTTGTTCAACACCGACGACCGGGTGCGGCAAGGGGTGCTCAACGCCCTGGAGCAGGGTCGCACCGAGGTGACCCTGTGGGGCGAGGGTTGTCCCGAAGAACTGAGCATCAGCCCCGTGCGGCACGAATTATCCGCGGCCGCACGTGCTTTCAAGGCGCAGGCGTTGACAGCAGTCGACGCCTGCGATGCAGTCGTCGGCGCCACCGAGACATTCCGTTGCGGTGTCATGGCGATCCGCTCGGTGCCGGCCGACCTGATCGCGGTGGGCTGACGAGGATGCCCGCTGGGTGGATGCTGAGTGCTACCGGTCAACTTGCTGAAAAGTAGCTGCTGACAACCACTTTGGGATCACCACCGGGCTGGCGAAAGGCGTTTGGGATCTTCTCTAAGGGTAATCCTTAGAGAATGAATACCGTCAAAATGAGAAGACCGTGGGTCCGGGCCTGCGCCACCGTGGTGGCCGCCGGCGGTCTGGGGCTATCCGGCCTCGGGCTGACCACCGGCATTGCTTCGGCTGTCCCTGTTCCTGCACCGGCGGATCACCATCACTGGTGCCCGGGTGATCGCTGGGACTCCGCCTGGGGCGGCAACTCGGACTGGAACAACTGCCATGATTGGGACGACAACTTCCGCGGCGCGCCATACGGATATGGCGTACCGGACTGGGCACCGCCGCCGCCACCGCCGCCGTTCTGGGCGCCGTGGGCGCAGGTGGTCTGGAATCCCAATGTGAGTGCGTGGGGCTTCTGGAACGGGCCTGGAATCTGGATTCCGCTGTAGACCTTGAGTTTGTAGAGCTTGCACCCGAACGCCGTCAGGCATAACCGTCTGCCGTCGTAGTGCTGTGGAACTAGCCCAGATTTTTCGGGGATTATCGCTGGTGACGGCGTGTAGATAAGCGAAAGTGCCTGTCCTGCAAGGGATAATTGGACTTCTCTAGGGTTCAACCATCCTGACGGGAAGGCACTTCGCAGGTGAAGAGTATCGCGGCCGCATCGCGGGTGAAAGTGTCAGCCGACGGCCACGGGGTCGTGTCGCACGCCGGGATGGGCCTACTGCGGGAACTGGCCGACCGGACCGGGTTATCAGCGCAGGTCACCGGGGCTTTGGCCGACACCTACCGCGGGCCGTGGAGCTACGCACCCGGCGAGGTGTTCGCTGATCTGGCCGCGGCGGTCGCCGACGGCGCGGACTGCATTGACGGGGTCGGCCAACTGTGCGGCGACCGTGAGCACGCGTTCGGCGCGAAAGCCTCCACGACCACGATGTGGCGGCTGGTCAATGAGCGCATCGACGCTGCACACCTGCCTGCGGTGCGCGCGGCCCGCGCCAGCGCGCGGGCGGCGGCCTGGGCCGCCGGTGCGGCCCCGAACCGGGTGGCTGGCTGCACATCGACATCGACGCCACCCTGGTGATCGATCACTCCGACAACAAACACGGCGCGACGCCGACCTGGAAGAAGTCGTTCGGGCACCATCCGCTGCTGGCGTTCCTGGACCGCCCCGAGATCGCCGGCGGGGAAGCCCTGGCCGGGCTGCTGCGCAGCGGCAACGCGGGCTCCAACACCGCCAGCGACCACGTCATCGTCCTGGCCCAGGCGCTGGCAGCGCTGCCCGCGCCGTGGCGGCCCGACTCGAGTCGTGGCGGTGATCCCGACCGGCCCCAGGTGCTGGTGCGTTGCGACACCGCCGGAGCCACCCACCGATTCGCCGACGCCTGCCGTGAGCAGGGGGTCGGATTCTCCTTCGGCTACCCCGTCGACGCCCGCGTCCAGGACGCCGTGGACACACTCAACCTTGCCGAGGGCTGGTACCCGGCCATCGACACCGACGGTGGGCTGCGCGACGGCGCCTGGGTCGCCGAGGCCACCACCTTGGTCAACCTCAACAGCTGGCCGCCGGGCACCCGGCTGATCCTGCGCAAAGAGAGACCGCATCCCGGCGCCCAGCTGCGGTTCACCGACACCGACGGGATGCGCGTCACCGCGTTCATCACCGACACACCGCCCGGTGTCGTGGCCGGCCAAGTCGCCGGCCTGGAGTTGCGGCACCGCCAGCACGCCCGCGTCGAGGACCGCATCCGCGAACTCAAGAACGCCGGCCTGCGCAACCTGCCGTGTCACGGCTTCTGGGCCAACGCCGCCTGGCTCGAGATCGTCCTGGCCGCCGCCGACCTGGTCATCTGGGCACGGCTCATCGGATTCACCAGTGATCCGACGCTGGCCCGCGCCGAGATCGCCACGTTCCGCTACCGCGTGCTGCACGTCGCGGCCCGCATCACCCGCGGCGCCCGCCAACTCCGGCTGCGCATCGACGCCACCTGGCGCTGGGCCACCTCGATCGCGACCGCCTGGCAGACGATCCGCACCGCCTTCGGATAACAGCCGGCCTCCTGACCGATCGATCACGAAAGACATACCGGCCCTAGGAAAGCCCGCCCCACCCGGCGACACGGGACCAACCCACCATGCCCTGTGACCGCAGACGTCACCCGACCAACCATCACGCCCTACAGATCCACCGCCATCACCATCGACGAAAAATCCGGGCTAGACTTCCGTAATGTTCTCGGAGACACGGGTATACGCTGAACGGCGATTTGCGCGTCGCCTACCGTGCGTCCCGTGAAGGGTCTGGCGACCTCGTATTCGTCCCCAACTGGTTCACAAATTGCGAGCACCTGCCGGAGATCGGCGGCATCGGTGTGCACATCGGCGCGCGAGTGACCGCATTGGCCGCAGCGAACGATGTCCTGGTGTCCAGCAGGCTGCGCGACCTCATCATCGGGTTTGCGCGCTCGAAGGCACAAAGCTATCGGCTTGGTGTCGGAAACGTAGGCCGCCATTTCCCCGAAGGTGGAATGGCGGTTCATTTCTGCCAGCCGCCGAACAATTTCTGCCACCGGAATTATCCCGCTGACCTCCATGTTTGATGTGTCAGATCGGCAAGATGCACCACCAAACCGCCGACCGAAGGCGTCCGGGCCGCACGACTCGAACACCGCCCGACACATATGGAAGAAGGCTCCGCAATGAAGAAGATCGGATTTGCCACTCTGATCGCCAGTGGCATGGCCGCAGCGGTGTTCGGCTTGGCGGCACCGGCGCAGGCCGAGCCCGTCTCACCGGTCGGCCCGCACTACACCGTTGACAACCACGACGAGATCAACACCACGGGAGGGTTCGTCGACCTGCCCTTCTGATCCGCGGCGACAAGCTCGCTCGGCGTCAGCCCCGGTCGGCACCACAGTGTCGGCCGGGGCTGACGTGGTTGTGCAAGTCAGGCGACGAAGGTGGGCATCGCGGCCCACCCGCGGACCGCGGCGGTTTCCGACGCTACCGCGTTCGGCCAGTCGACCTCCCACTCCGGGAATCGCTTGAGGATCTCCTCCATGGCGATGCGCAGCTCCAACCGAGCCAGCGCATTGCCCATACAGAAATGCGTACCCGCGCCGAAAGTCAGATGCGAATGATGTTCCCGGTGGATGTCGAAGACGTCGCCGTCGGGCGCAAACCTGCGGTGGTCGCGGTTGGCCGCGCCGACCAGCAGCAGCATGGCCGAACCTTCCGGCACGGTCTGGCCGTAGTAGTCGACGTCGCGGGTGACATAGCGGGCAAGCTGCAGCGCCGGTGGTTCCCAGCGCAGGATCTCCTCGATCGCCTGCGGTATCAGTTCAGGGTTCAGGGTCAGGTCGCGCCGTTGATCCGGAACTTCGGCCAGAGTCTTACCGGCCCAACCGAGCAGCCGGGTGGTGGTTTCGGAACCGGCAGTGGCGATGACAGTCAGATACAGCAGCAACTCGTCGCGGCGCAGCTTGCGCATCGTGCCGGTCTCGTCGGTGAATTCGGCGTTGAGTAGATCGGTCATGATGTCGTCGGACGGGTGTTCGGCGCGCCAGTCGATGAACTCTGCGAACACTTCACCGGTGGCCAGTGCTTCTACTGTCTTGCCTTGCAGGGACTCCTCGCCGTGGTCGGTGATCCGCCGCTGCTGATCTTCGGGGATGCCGAGCAGCATGCCGATGACCCGCATCGGCATCTGCTCTCCGAGATCGTTGACGAAGTCGAACTTTTCTGACCCGACCAGCGGATCCAGACAGCGCGTGGTGAACTCGCGGATCTGTGGTTCGAGTGCGAGCACCTTGCGCGGCGTGAACACTCGCGACAGCAGGTTGCGGTGGATGTTGTGGATCGGTGGATCCTCGAAGATCAATGTGCCCGGCGGGATTTCCATGCCGGACTTGATGAGCTCCAGCAGAGCCCCGCGTCCGGAGATAAACGTGTCGTGGTCGATCACGCCCTTGTTGACGTCGTCGTAGCGGCTCAGTGCGTAGAAGCCGTGTTGTTCGTTGTGGTACAGCGGGGCTTCTTCCCTGAACCGGGCGAATACCGGATAGGGATTCATATTGAGGTCGATGTTGTACGGGTCGTAGTACAGATCGGCTTCGGTTGACGTGGGCACAGCTGATCTCCTGACCGGATTGAAAGGTGCTGTGCATCTGCTTAGCAGGCCGAGGATCGCCCGGTCAAGGATTTCTGCGCGGTTGTATCGTCATTACAATAGTTAGGGGAGATGTAACTCAAGATCACAATGCGGTGCGAGTACTTCTAGCAGCCGACGATGAGCACCTTGCCCACCGCGCGCCCGTCGGCGACGAGCCGCAGCGCCTCGGCCGCTTGGGACAGGGGGTACACCGCGCCGACGTGCGGTACGACGGTGCCACTGGCCAGCAGGCTGCGTAGTTCGTCCTCGTTGCGCACGAACTCCTCGGAGGACACGTCCTGGAATTGGAAGCCGAGAACGTGAATACCCTTGACCAGCAACAAGTTCAACGGGATTCGGGGGATGACGCCCGATGCGTACCCGACGGTGACGAACCGTCCACCGCGCCGCAACGACCGCAACGCGGGCTCGGACAATTCCCCGCCGACCGGGTCGATGACGGCATGCGCACCGTCGGGCACGGCCTGCCGCAGCGCGGTGCGAAGGTCACCGTTGCGATGGTTGAGCACCTTGCTTGCGCCGTAAAGTCGTGCTGCTGAGAGTTTTTCCTCCGACGAGGCCACGGCGGTGACCTGGGCACCCAAAGCGGCGGCGAGCTGGACCGCGGCCAACCCGACCCCGCCGCCCGCGCCGAGGATCACGACGTCATCGCCGGAATGGACACGAGCCATCGAGCGCAGGGCGTGATAGGCGGTGCGGTGCGCCACACCGGACGCGGCGGCGGTACGGTCATCGACGCCGTCCGGGATCCGCGCCAGCGATCCCGGGGATACGCACACCTCCTGCGCGAACGCACCGAACATCCCGGAGCCGGCCACCCGATCGCCGATCGCGAAACCGGCGTCCGTACCGGACGTTTCGGTGACCGTGCCGGCGAACTCACTGCCCGGGATGAACGGCACCGGCACATGCATCTGGTACCTGTCGGCCATGAGGAGCACGTCGGGATAGTTGACCGCAGCGGCAACCACCCGAACACGTACCTGCCCGGGCTGCAGCGCGGGGGAGGGCAACTCCTCGATGCGTAGCACCTCCGGTGGTCCGTAGCGCGGGCAGACGGCAGCCTTCACCGGTAGTCGGTGGACTCGGCGAGGTCTGCCGCGGAACGCATCAGCTCGGTGACCACCGCGCCGAACGCCAGCAGCTTCTCGTCGTCGCCGGCACGTTGGAATCCCTGCTCCAGCACGATCGCCAACTTCCACTTGGCCAGCACCAGGTAATAGTCGAGATCGTCGACCTGACGGCCCGACACCTCGGCGTAGTGCGCGACGACCTGGTCGCGCGAGGGCATGCCGCGCATGTCGACGTAATTCATGTCGGACTCGCCGGATTCGCCGGCAGGCCAGCTCTGGACCATCCAGGCGAGATCGAGTTTCGGGTCGCCGACGGTGCCCATTTCCCAATCCACGATCGCGGCCAGCTGCGCGGGTGCGCCGTGCCGGTACATGACGTTGGCGAACTGGTAATCCCCGTGCATGAGGCCCGGCACGAAGTCGAGCGGCCGGTGCGCGCGCAGCCATGTGGTGGCGACCTCGAGGCCCGGCAGGTCACGGTTCTTGATGCGGTCGAGGAAGCCGATCCAGCGGTCCACCTGGCGTTCGTGGAACCCGTCGGGCCGCCCGAGATTGCCGAGGCCGCGTGCCTGCCAATCCACGCGTGCCAGCAGCGCGATGCCCTCGGCCAGCTGATAGCTCAAGCCGGGCCGGGCGGTCAGATCACTGTCGAACGGTTCAGGCCAGCGGCCATGTTGGTCCATCGGTGACCAGCCGTCGACGAAACCCATGAGGTAGAACGGTCGCCCGAGGATCTCGGGATCGGCGCAGACCCCGACGGCCGCGGTGTGCGGAACATCTGTGCCGTCGAGCGCCTCGATGATCCGCCACTCCCGCAGGATGCCCTTGTCGCGGTCGGGCGGGGCGCCGGCCGGCGGCATGCGCAGCACGCAGCTCTGCTCGCCGCGCCGGATCTCGTAGATCACGTTCTGGGTGCCGCCGGAGAGGAATCGGACCTCGACCGGTTCACCCTTGCCCGGCAGGCCGGTGTCGTTCATCCAATCGGCAAGGCGCGCAACATCTATACCGCGCACGTGAGGGGCAGATTCAGATTGCGTCACAGGTTGCCGACCTCCGCGTCGAGGTACTCCGCCAACTGGGCTCGCGCGGCCTCTCGCTTGCCGGGGATCCACTCGGTCGGCCAGGTGCCCTCGGTGGGTTGGTAGTCGCGCAGCACTTGGCGGGCCACCGTGGTCTTGTGCACCTCGGTGGGCCCGTCGGCCAACCCCATCACGGCCGCGCCCGTGACCATGCCCAGGAACGGCATCTCGTTGGTGACTCCCAGGGCACCGTGGATCTGCATTGCCCGCCAGGCGATATCGTGCAGCACGGTTGGCATCACGACCTTGACGGCGGCGATGTCCTTTCGAACCTTCTTGTAGTCGTTGTACTTGTCGATCTCCCACGCGGTGTAGAGCACCATCAACCGGAACTGGAGCAGCTGCGCGTAGGAGTCTGCGATGTAGCCCTGCACGAACTGCTTGTCCGACAACCGGCTGCCCTGGGTGTGTCGGCTCAGGGCCCGCTCACACATCATGTCCAGAGCTTTGCGAGCCAACCCGATGGTGCGCATGGCGTGGTGAATCCGCCCGCCTCCCAAGCGAGTTTGGGCGATGATGAAGGCCTTCCCTTCGCCACCGAGCAGGGCATCGTCGGGTACCCGGACGTTGTCGTAGTGGATCAACGCGTGCGAACCCTCGTTGTCTCGCTCTCCGTACAAGCCGACGTTGCGGACGATCTTCACGCCGGGAGTGTCGGTCGGCACCAGGAACATCGACATGCCCTGGTAGGCACTGACGTCGGGGTCGGTCACCACCATGACGATGAGGAACGACGCGCTTGCGGCGTTGGAGGAGAAGAATTTCCACCCATTGATGATCCAGCTCGACCCATCGCGCACGGCCCGCGTGGTGAACAGCGTCGGGTCGGCCCCGGCATGGGGTTCGGTCATCGAGTAGCACGAGAACAGCTCACCCTCGAGCAGCGGGTGCAGGTAGCGTTCCTTCTGCGCGTCTGTGCCGTAGTGCGCGATGATCTCGGCGTTGCCCGTATCCGGTGCCTGACAGCCGAAAACGATTGGCGCCCACTGCGAGCGGCCGAGGATCTCGTTGAGCAGCGCGAGCTTGAGCTGGCCGTGGCCCTGCCCGCCGAGTTCGGGCCCGAGATGGGTGGCCCACAAGCCCTGACGACGGACCTCGGCTTTCAACGGATCCACCGCATCGCGCCGGCTGCCCGCCAGCGGGGTGAACTGTTGGTGCGGCCACACCAGGTCGAGTGGTTCGACCTTATCGCGGACGAATTCGTCGGCCCAGTCGAGCAACTTCTGGTACTCGGGGTCGGTTTCGAAATCCCAAGCCACGGTTGGGTCCTCCGATCTACTGGTGGTTGAATCCGGTGATGAGAGCGGCGATGTCGCGGGTGACGATGTCGGCGAATGAGCGCTTTCCGTAGCTGCCGCCCGCCCAGTGCCGTACGCCCTCGCTGACAAGGATCTGCGCCAGGTGCGCCAGGTGAGGCACATCGACGTGGTCGGCCAGCCGGCCGTCGGACTGAGCTCGGGCGAACAGTGCGCCGAACATGTCGGCACCTTCCTCGTCGGGCGTCGGGGCGCCGGCCAGGATGCGGTGCTCGTGCCGGTAGCCCTCAAGGATGGTTTCAATGACGAGTTCCGGAGGGTTGCGGGCCATGGACCGTTCCAAACTCCGTAGCCCCTGGCCTATCACCTCCACCAGGTCGTAGTCGGCGCCGGTCAACGACTCCATGCGCCGTTGCGCCGAACGCGTGGACAGCAGCCCGACCTCGAACAGCACATCCTCTTTGGCGGGGAAGTAGAAGTAGAACAGCGCGCGGGACACCCCGGCGGCCCGGCAGATGTCGGCGACCGTCGTTTTCGCGTAGCCGTTGGTCCGCCACAACGCCATCGCGGCCTGCACCAACTCGCGTTTGGTCCGATGCGATCGGGCCCGCTGAAACGATGCTCGGCGCTGACTACCGTCAGCCGCGGAAGGTGCGTCTGAGCGAGGCATATCCGGACTGTAACAGGGTATCGAGTTCGTGAAAATAGTCGACGTGCGTCTAACTAACGCTTGGCTCGAGACGGTTGGCCGTCCTCGCCCGGCGCCCTACATTGACGCGCAACCAACGCTGTGGAAATGTTATGTTCAAAGATGAGAGCCGCATTCTCATGACCGTGCGGCTGGAACGGGAGCAGCGCATGGCGATCGACCCAACCGGTATCGATTTCTTCCGCGATGAACGATTGGTCGACGACCCGTATCCGTTCTTCGAGGCGCTCCGCGACAAGTGTCCGGTCAGCCGGGAGGACCACTACGGCGTGACCATGGTGACCGGCTGGGACGAAGCGGTGGCGGTCTACAACGACGAAGAGACCTTCTCGTCGTGCATCTCGGTGACGGGGCCCTTCCCGGGATTTCCGGTCCCGCTGGAAGGCCGCAGCGCCGACGACGTGACCGCTCTGATCGAAAAGCACCGCAACGAACTGCCCTTCAGTGACCAGCTGCCGACCCTGGACCCCCCGACCCATACCGATCACCGCTCATTGCTGATGCGGCTCATCACGCCCAAGCGCCTCAAGGAGAACGAGGACGCGATGTGGCAGCTCGCCGACGAGGTGCTCGACACGTATCTGGCCCCGGGCGAAGGCGACTTCATCAAGGGATTCGCGAGCCCGTTCACGCTGCTGGTCATCGCCGACCTGCTCGGCATCCCGGCCGAGGATCGCGCCGGGTTTGTCGATGGCATCAAACGACATTCCGGCGGCGGAGTCGGGAGCACCAGCAAGGAATCGCTCTCGCACAGTCCGCTGGAATTCCTGTACGGGCAGTTCTCCGATTACGTCGCCGACCGTCGCGCCCACCCCCGCGAGGACGTGCTGACCGGACTTGCCGAGGCCACCTTCCCCGATGGCTCGGTCCCCGATGTCGGCGACGTTGCCCGCGTGGCCACCAACGTGTTCTCCGCCGGACAGGAAACCACGGTGCGGCTGCTGAGCACCGCGCTCAAGGTGCTGGGGGAGCAGCCCGACATTCAGCGGCGACTGCGCGAAGACCGCAGCCTCATCCCGAATTTCATCGAAGAGGCACTGCGCATCGAGAGCCCCGTCAAAGGCGACTTCCGGTTGTCGCGCTGCCCGGTCACCGTCGGGGACACCGAATTGAGCGCAGGCGCAACGGTAATGGTGCTCAACGGTGCGGCCAACCGGGATCCGCGGCGCTTTGAGCACCCGGATACCTTCGACCCGGCCCGCAAGAACGCCCGTCAGCACCTGGCCTTCGGTCGCGGCATCCACAGCTGCCCCGGCGCACCCCTGGCCCGTGCGGAGACCCGCGTCGGTATCGAACGGCTGCTCGACCGCACGACGGACATCCGGATCTCCGAGACCAAGCACGGGCCGGCCGGTGAGCGGCGCTACACCTACATCCCGACCTTCATCCTGCGCGGACTCACCGAATTGCACCTGGAGTTCGACGTCCGATGAAGGTGACCGTCGACGAGGATCGCTGTCGCGGACACGGCATGTGCCTGACGATGTGCCCTGAGATCTTCAGCCTGTCCGACGACGGTTACGCGGTGGCCGACCCTGAGGATGTGCCTCCGGAGTTGCAGGATTCCGCTCGTGAGGCCGTCGCGAACTGTCCCGAGCGGGCAATCATCGAAACTAATGACTGATCAAGGAGATTCGTCCATGGCCGGTGCGCCCAAGGGGTATGTGATCATCACCGAGGATGTCAAGGATCCGGCCGGTATGGCCGAATACGGCAAGCTCGCCATGCAGGCGATGGCCGGTGCGACCATCGTGGCCGTCGCCCAGAAACCCGAAGTGATCGAGGGTTCGTGGCATGGCACGCAAACGGTGGTGCTGGAGTTCGACTCGGTGGATGCGGCGCGGGAATGGTATTACTCCGATGCCTATCAGGCGGCCGCAAAGGTGCGCGCCCGCGCCGCCGAGTGCAACGGTGTCATCTTCTCGGGCTTCCCGACCTGAACTTCCATGCGTTTCAGCATCACCCATCCGATGCACACTCACCCGTACCATCCGGATCTGGTGAGTGGGTCTGGAGTGGCCGCGGTTGCCGCCGCGGCCGAAGCGGCGGGATTTGACGGCTTCGGCTTCACCGACCATCCCGCGCCGTCGCAACGGTGGCTGGACGCGGGGGGACACGATGCGGTGGATCCGTTCGTGGCCATGGCATTCGCCGCCGCGGGTACAACGACGCTACGGCTGGTGCCCAACATCGTGGTGCTGCCGTACCGAAACCCGTTCGTGGTGGCCAAAGCCGGTGCGACGCTCGACCTGATGTCGGGTGGACGGTTCACTCTGGCGGTCGGGGTCGGTTACCTCAAGCGAGAATTCGCAGCGCTCGGCGTCGACTACGACGAACGTGCCGAGTTGTTCGGCGAGGCGCTCGCGGTGATCCGCGGCATCTGGACCACCGACGAATTCTCCTTCGAAGGGCGTCATTTCAGTGCCCGTGGCATCACGGCCCACCCGCGGCCGGTGAGTGCACCCCATCCACCGATCTGGATCGGCGGCAACACCGGCGCCGCGCGCGCCCGGGTGGCCAGACACGGGGACGGCTGGTGCCCGTTTGCCGCACCGCCCGGTTTGGCGCAGACCGCGGGCACCGCGGCGATCGACTCCCTGGACCGGTTGGCCGCGGGCATCGACGATCTGCGGGCCCGGCTGGACGCGGAGGAGCGTGACCCGTCGTCAATCGACATCGTGTTCAACAACTTCGACGGCGGCAGCCCCGGCACCGATGATTTCGATGCCGACGCCTACTTGAGCGGTGTGGAGAAGCTCGCCGCGCTCGGCGTCACCTGGCTGCACGTGTCACTGCCCGGCGACAGTCTGAGCCATGCGCTGGAAGCCATCGAGCAGTTCGGCGAGGCGGTGATCGCAGCGGCGTAGACCGTTGGCCCTGCGTGCATGGTGCCCGCCACTCGCACGTGTGCGCCCTGGGCGCAGACTCGACGGTGGTCAGGCCGGAACTACTCGTCGTCGATCGAGATGGCCTGCCGAGGGCACTGCCGCACCGCCTCGCGGATCTGCGCCTCGTTCTCCGGCGTCACGTCCTCCTGCAATATGTGCAGATAGTCCTGGTCGTCGAGGTCGAACACCTCGGGGATGATGCCCATGCACACCGCATTGCTTTCACACAGGCCGAAATCGACGTGCACCTTGCTCATGACAGCCTCCTCACCGGCACATGGGAGTAGCCCGCCACATTTTGCATGTGAACCCGTTGCAGGCCATCCCAGTTCACCTCGTAGCGTGGCATGAAGTCGAGGAGTTTCTCCAGTGCGATGCAGCTTTCCATCCGCGCCAGCGCCGCACCGAGACAACTGTGGATCCCGTAACCGAGGCCCAGATTCTGTGCCTCGGTGCGATCGCGGTCGATGTCGAAGGCGTCAGCCTCGGTGAACGCGTCGGGATCGCGGTTGGCAGCGGCACTGATGAGGAACACCGCCTTGCCTGCCGGAATGGTGCCGCTGGGTACGTCGGCCTCCTTGAGGGTGTAGCGCACGTTGTACTGGACGGGGCCCTCGTAGCGCAGCAACTCTTCGACGGCGGCCGGGATCTTGTCACGATCGTCGAGCAGCTTCTGCCACTGCTCGGGATGGCGGGCGAACAACACCATTGCGGTGCCGACCAGCTTGGTCACGGTCTCGGCCCCGGCCCCGCCGAGAAGGGTGGCGAAGCCGGTGATCTCGATGTCGTCGAGCCGCCGCAGCTGACCGTCCTCGCCGGGGATCTCGGCCGCGATCAGCCGGCTGATCATGTCGTCCTGTGGGTTATCGCGACGCTTCTGCACCAGCGAGTAGTAGTAGATGGCGGTATCCATGGTGGCCTGCATGCCTGCCTCGGAATAGCCGATCTGCCCGGGTTCGCGCGAGAGACTGGCGTCGATCCAGTGCCGAACCTGCTGGCGGTACTCCGGATCGACGCCGGCCATCCGGGTGATGACCTCGACCGGGAACGGGCCCGAGAAGTCCTGCACGACATCGAATTCGTCGGAGTCTATCTGCCCGAGGAAGTGATCGATCTGCTCGATCACGGTGTCCTTCTGGGCCTGGATCGCCCGTGGGGTGAACGCCTTGTTGAGCAGGCTGCGCATGTGGCGGTGGTCGGGTGGATCCATGAAGATGATCGATTTCTGCGGCGGTTCGTCGCTCTGCACCATCGCCAGATCGCAGCCGCGCGACGAGGAGAACGCGTCGTGGTTCTTCAGGGCGGCTGCAACGTCGTCGTGCCGGGTCAGCGCATAGAAGTCGAGTTCAGCGTTGTAGTACAGCGGTGCGTCCTGGCGCATCCGCCGGTACATGTCGAACGGATCGTTGAAGAACTCTTCGGAGAACGGGTCGAAAATCACCTGGGGCTTGGTCATTTGGCTCCTCCTTCACGGCTGGCTGCTGCCGGAAGCACCGCAACGAGCGTTACGGGAAACTGACGAACTGTAACGGTAACAGTAACGGCCTTCGGGGTGGTTGAAAAGGGAAATCAGCGCAGTCCGGCGTCGACCACGGTGTCCAACAGCCCCAGGTCGGTGTCCAGGTCGGCCGCGGTGCTGCGTACCACGGCCACATCCTTGCCGATGAACTCGCCGACCCTGCTGATGAACGCATCTGCTGAACCCGTCGCGGCGATGCCACTGAGGGCGCGACTGCCCGCACTGCCGTTGACCAATGCCTTGAGCAGGGTGGGTTCGTCGATGCCGAGCCGGCCGCCGAGCCGAACCCCTTCGGCCACCAGTCCGATCTGCGCGGCGAACAGTGTGTTGTTGATGAGCTTGACGCGCTGCCCGGCGCCGAGTGGGCCGACATGCAGTACCGGGTCGGCGTAGCTCTCCAACGCCGGCCGGGCGTGTGCCACCGCCCGGTCGGTTCCGCCGGCGAACACCGTCAACTGGGCGGCGGCGATATCGTGCGGGCCCCCGCTGACCGGTGCATCGATGACGCCGACGTGACGTGGCGCGGCCAGTGCCGCGATCTGCTCGGCGGTGTGAGGACTTCCGGTGGTGTGCACGACCAGCACCGACTCCGGACCCATGGCGGAGGTGAGGTCGGCTTCGACGCAGATCTCGCGGACCTGTTCGTCGGTGAACACACAGACGATCACCACGTCCGCTCCGTCGGCCACCGCGGCGTGATCCGAGGCCGCAGCCGCACCCAATTCGGTGAGAGCGTCGCACTTTTCGGGTGTTCTACCCAGTGCGGTGACGTGGTGTCCGAAGGCCACCAGCCGGCTGACCATGGGTGTGCCCATGCGGCCCGCCCCGATGAAGCCGACGCGCATCAGCGGGCGTGGTTCATCAGGAGCAGTGCGGCGTCCGCAGCATTGAAAACCGCTCCCTCCGGAGCGGACGCGGCGCCGGCCAGGCTGGCAGCATGGCGGCAATCCTTCTGCAGTAGTGCCCCCGCGATCGGCGCGAGATTGTCCAGGGTGCCGCCGAACATCGCGATACTGTTGAGCGCCTTGCTGGTGGCCGACCCGCGGGTGATCACCTCGCACAGCCGGTCGCGCGGAACGCCCAGCGCCTCACCGAGTTCCAGCGTGCTCATCGCGGCACCGAGGTTGGCACTGAACAAGAGGTTGTTCAGGATCTTCGCGACCTGGCCGCTACCCACGGCACCGAGGTGCACGATCGGGTCGGCATAGGTGGCGAACACCGGCCGGGCCCGTTCGACGACGTCGTCGTCGCCGCCGACCATGACCAGCAGGGTGCCTGCTGTGGCCGCGGGCTCGCCGCCGCTCACCGGTGCGTCGATCACCGAGATGTCGTGCTGTGCAGCCAGAGTCGCTATCTCGCGGCAGGTGTCGGGATGCACGGTGGAATGGATGGCGATGATGCCGCCGGGCGCGAGGCCTGTCAGCACTCCGGTATCGCCGCCGAGCACTTCCCTCACGTCGTCGTCGCCCACCACGCACAGGCACACCAGATCGCTCGCGGCGGCCAACTCGGCCGGCGTGCCGGCGACCTTGGCCGCGGTGTCGGCGAACGGTTCGACCGACGCGGGCCGACGTGCCCACAGTGTGGTCTCGTAGCCACCTTCGGTGATCCGGCGCGCCATGGGGGCGCCCTGGCTGCCCAACCCGATGAACCCGACACGCATCAACCTGCCTCCACTTCCGAATCGGTGCGGCCCCGCGTGGCCACGCAGTCTTCGACGAACGACAACACCCGCCGGTGATAATGCCCGGCCGTCAGCCCGACACTCAGGTTGTGTCCGGAGTCGGCGAGCTCACCGACATCCACGTGCGGCGCCGAGCCGAACATCGCGCCGATCGCCGCCAACGCCGTGGCATCCGACTCCCACACGCTCTCGTGATCCCCGGCGAGAAATTGCACCGGGCTGATGATCTTGGCGGCGAGTTGCGGAAAGTCCTGTGTGGCCCAGGTTTTGATGACATCGGCCTCGTAGGCGGTACCGGCCGACGAGAGACCGTTGCCGATGACGTCAGGTGGGTACAGCCGGGCCGGCTCCCACAGGAGGTCACGTAGCCCACGGGGCCGGTGGTCGATCGCCGCATTCTTGAGGATCTCCTGGGCCGCGGCCTGATATCGACGGCCCGTGCCGGCCAATGAGATGCCCAGCACGTCGGGGCCTCCGTCGACGGCCATCCGGACCGCCAGTTCACATCCCATCGAATGGCCCAGCACGAACACGGCACCCGGTCCGGCGATGCGGTGGACCGCACCGAACGCCAGCGCCACGCGTTGGTCGGGATGGGCCATGGCGTCCGGGTAGGCTGCCGACGCGCCATATCCCGGCCGATCGAGCCCGATCACGGTGCAGCCGTTGGCCACTGCGGCGCGCAGCAGCGAAAGTTCCGGGTGTCCAGGGCAATCGAAGTACACCGATGTGGTGGCCCCGCCATGCAACGCCACGATGACGGCGCGGGGATCGGCGGCCTCTGCGACGAGCGCGGACATCGGGACACCGTCGACCATCACGACGCGGGGGTGCGGAACCGTCTTGTCCATGACGCTCAATCGTCCGTCCGCAACAGAAGCACACCGCTGGGGGTCAGGCCACCTGAACTGGCCACGGCCACCGTGGCATTGGCGACCTGGCGGTCGCCGGCCTCGCCGCGCAGTTGACTGACCGCTTCGTGGATCAGGCCCATCCCGTGGGTGCGGCCGTGGGACAACTGCCCACCGTGGGTGTTCAGCGGCAGGACGCCGTCGCGCGCGATGTTGTGGCCGCCGTCGAGGAAGTCTTTGGCCTCGCCGATGCCGCAGAAGCCGAGGGCTTCGATCCAGGACAGACAGTTGAAGCTGAAGCCGTCGTAGAGTTCGGCAACGTCGACGTCTTCGGGCCGCAATGAGGTTCGCGACCACAGGTGCGCGGATTGGCCCAGCACCTGCGGTTCGTGAGTCATGGTGGTCTGATCCCAGTCGGTGCGTTCGATGATCTGCGTGCCCACCGCCTCGAACCGGATCGCCGGCTTGGCGAGGTCGCGTGCCGCGTCGATGGCGGAGACGATCACGGCCACCGCACCGTCGCACGGCACATCACAATCGTAGAGCCCGAACGGCGTGGTAATGGTGCGCGCCGACAGGTAGTCCTCCATCGTGAGCGGGTCCCGGTAGATGGCCGTCGGGTTCAATGCGGCGTTCGCACGTTGGTTCAGTGCGATCCAGCCCAGGGTTTCACGGGTGGTGCCGTACCGGTGGAAATGGCGTCCGGCGTTCTGCGCCAAAGTATGTGCTGCCGAGGTGGCGCCGTACGGGTGTTGCCAGCTGGTGGTGCGGCCGCTCATCGGTGGCGCGAGTTTGCCCTCCTTGACCAGTTGGCCGAAGGTCGCCTCCCACAGGGTGCGGAAGCACAGCACATGCCGGGCCATGCCGGTGGCGACGGCCATCATGGCGGCGATCACCGAACCGCCCGGCCCGAAGGTGTCCATGCCACCGTTGATCCACGTGGGCCGTAGGCCCAGGGCACCCTCCAGCGCGGTGACGCCGCCCTCGCCCATGCCGGCTACATCGAGTCCCGGATAGGTGGACAGGCCATCGATGTCGTCGAGGGTGAGCCCGGCATCAGCGACCGCGGCCTCACAGGCCTCGATGGTCAATGCCAGCGGTGGCACCATCAACCGGCGCCCGAGGCGGGAGGCGCCGATCCCGGTGATGGCCGAGTGGTCCTCGAACTTCTGGGTGCCCAGCATCGGTCGGACGTGTTTGGCGAAGTCCTCGGGCGCGATGAGATCGACGGGCTCAGGGGTGGGCGTGAGGTCTGCCGCCGGGCGGAAGACAGGCAGCCAGATATCGTCGAGCTGCTGGAAGGTGACCTCCACCGGTTGTCCCAGCTGGAGGTTGTCGGGATCGGCGTCGACGATGTTGGTGGTCAGCCGGACGCGGGGATCCTCGACGATGGCTACCTCGGCCACGACGTACGGCGGCGGCAGGTCGGGAAAACCGAAGCGGTGGTTGACAGTGAATCCGGCCAGTGAACCGCGGCCCGAGACCTCGCGGGGTCGGAGTTCGTGGCTCCGGCAGTACCGGCACACCGGCTGCGGTGGGTGGATGAGCGCATTGCAGTCGAGGCATTCCTGGATGCGCAATACCCCGTCGGCGCCCGCGGTCCAGAAGTATTCGTTCAGCGCGGTGACCGTGGGTAGTGGCCGGCCCGGTATCTCTGACAACTCGACTCCCTAGCCGGCTTCGACGGCGGACCGTTGTTCGGACAACTCGATGATCGCGTGCACCGGACAGTCCAGCAGAGCACGCTTGACCGCGTCGTGATCGGCCTCCGGAACCGTGCCGTCGCCCGCCAGCGAGGCATATCCCCAGTCATCGAGCGGGAAGTACTCCGGCGCGTGCTTGGCGCACAGCCCGAACCCGTCGCACATCGTGCGGTCCAGCTTGATCCTCATACCCCCACCACCTCGTCGAGTCGTTCCACCTCGTACGGTCGCACCGCTGTGAACGCGCCGGAACGGCATGCCGGGCAGGCGTTTTCGAGGTGGCTGTGCACGAGGTCGGGGAACTGGGTCAGGAGGCCGGCCGCCACATTCGCCGCGCCGTCGAGGGTGGCGCACGCACCCCGGCCACGCAGCACCACCGACCAGCGCTGCAGCCGGGCCACGTCGTCCTCACCGGCCATGCCGTCGCGCAGCGCGGCCATCACCGCCGCCATGGCCGCCGTGCCGTTGAAACAGGACCCGCACTGTCCGGCGTTCTCCCGGTCGAAGTAGGTGAGCACCGACGCGGCGACCGCCACCGGGCAGTCGTCGGTGAGTACCGTGATCGCGCCGCAGCCCAGGCCGCTGCCGAGTTCCCGGATCGTCTCGTGATCCAGGGTGGCCCCGAGGATGTCGCGATTGAGCAGCCCGGCGAAGTACCCGCCCATGAGCGCCCCGGTGACCTGCTGCAGGGGAATGCCGTGCAGCGTCAGCAGATCCGCGACCGCGATGCCGTGCGGCAGCTCGTAGAGGGCGGCCGGACGGCCTGCACCGGTGATGGTGGCCAGGAAGGTGCCCGGCGACGCATCGGTGCCGGCGGTGCGGAACTGGGTCGCTCCGTGGATGTTCAGGTACGCCAGCTGAGCCAGGGTCTCGACATTGCTCACCAGCGTCGGAAACCCGCCGACACCCTGCTCGAATGGCCGTGGTGGCTTGTCGGTGGGTTTGGCCGGACCACCGTTGATCACGTGGACCGCTGCGGTCTCCTCACCGGCCACGTAGCCCGGTGCGACGAGCACGAATTCGATGGGCAGCGAGCCCAATTCGCCGCCAAGCTCGCCGAGCGCGGCCTGCGCATGCTCGGCGGCCTGGCGGTCGGACACGTACAGATAGGCGTGCTGGGCGCCGATCACCGTGGCCGCCAGCCGCAGGCCGTCGAGAACTGCATGGGGCCGGTTGCGCAGCAGCCAGCGGTCCTTGATCGATGTCGGTTCACCTTCTTCGCCGTTGGCGATCGCCACGGCTCCGCCGGCCTCGCGTCCGTTGTCGCGTACCGCACGCAGCTTGACCGCCAGCGGGAAGGCCGCTCCACCACGGCCGAGTAGACCGCTGGCCTGCACTTCGCCGAGTAGTCGGTCCGGATCGTCAAGGCAGGCATAGCCACCGGATCGCAGGTAATCGGTGAGTGTCTCCGTGCGCAACAGGCGCGGCGTCAGACCCGGCCATGCCGCGGCGGTGAGATCGGCTGTCATGGTCACATCCCGTCCCCGGCTACGCTAACCGGCATGAGAACTGCTGTGGTGCGCGTCGGCGTCGACCCGGTCGGCGAGCTCGGGCCGCAGCAACTGGCCGACGGCATGACGATGCTCCGCGACATGATGATCGAACGTGGCGCGCAGGTGCTGGACAACCAGCTCGCCGGTCTGCCCGCGCACCGGCGTGAGGTGCAGGTTCTCATCGCGGGCGACGATGCACAGGAGCTTCAACAGCTCGTGATCGAACTGTGTGCCAAGGCTTTCGGTACGGCTCCGCAGGCCGGTGTGGTCACCTTCGTCAGCCGTGGCACCGACGACGACGCCCGCGGTGTGCTGGCCGGTTTCGGGTTGTCCGGCGAGATCGAGCGCGGTGTCGACAGCGACGGCTGGGAGGTGGTGTCGGTGACGCTGCGCGAGGCCGACCTGGACCGCATCCCCGAAAGCCGGATCCATACGGCACTCGAGGCCTCGCTCAACTGCGAGGTGCACATCCGCACGGTGTGAGCCCGTCATTTGCCGAGAAAATCAAGGATCGCCGGCGCCGCCTGCACCCAGGTGTCGAACATGTTGAACCGCTTGGCCTTTCCAGAGGCGCGATCCTCTCCGGCGCGTTCCCAGGCATCTTCGGGCCACGGCGGGTCGATCAGCGTCGAACCCTTGATCAGGCAACTCACTTCCAAAGAGGTGCGCTTCGGGTGGTCGAGATCGTTCTCGCCGCCCCGGATGATCAACGTCGGAACCTTGATGTTGTCGAACATCTCGTCCTCGACCCCAGGGATGGTCTGTCCGGGCTTGGGTACGAACGCATTGAGCCAGCGCAGCATCAGCTTGAGGAATTCGTCCGCGTCCTGCGCCAGGATGCGGGCCTCGTTCGCCGGGTTTTCCGCGATCCGTTCCTTCCACTCGTCAATGCGGGCAACGGCTTTCATACCCGCACCGCGAACCGCGAGGATACTCGGGACGACGTAGTAGGAGCCCAGCACGAACGAGCCGTACACCCCGCCGACGATGTTCCACACCACGAGCTTGGTGACGATCTCGGGGTAGAGCATGGTCGTCAACATCGAATCCCGGGCACCGCCGGACCCGCCGGCCAGGATGCACGGGCCGATGCCCAGCTGGGTGATCAACTGGTGCAACGTCTCGGCCCGCATGTGTGATTCGCTGTATCCGTAGAACTGCACATCGGACTTGCCGCAGTTCGGGCGGTCCCACAGCAGTACCCGGTAGCCGCCCTTGACCAGTTCCTCGGCCAGCGGACGCAACCCCGGGATGTCCTTGCTGAACCGTCCTCCCGGCGTCAGCGCGATGAAATCGCCTTCTTCACCGAGAATTTCGTACACGACGTTGCCACCGTTGATCTCGATGACCTTCTCGTCCTGCTCGAGTACCACCGTCACGCCATCACCAACACTTCGTCGTCAACGATCCGCACCGGGTAGGTACGGATACTCCACTCCGGCTTGACTGCGGTCGTGCCGGTCGCCAGTTCGAAACCCCACTGGTGCCAGGGGCAATAGATGAACTCTTGATCGCGCACCATCACCGCGCCACCGGGGGCGGTCTCATCGACGACAGTTCGTCCGCGGGGCCGCCCCGAACACAGTGGCCCGCCCTCATGTGGGCAGTAGTTCGCGATGGCATAGAACGTGCCGTTGACGTTGTAGACGCCGACCCCGTGGCGGCCGATCGGTACCAGCTTGTGGGTGCCGGGGGGAATTTCGTCGACAGTGGCGACGACGTGCTCGCGCCCCTGCGCAAGCCGGGGGCGCTTGTCCGGTTCGCTCACGTCAGAACACCCGGACCTGGCCCTCGAGAACCGGAACGGTCTCGGGCAGCTTGTAGGTCTCGATGCCGTTGCGGAACATGATCGCCTCGCGGGTGTGCTCGGGCAGGTGTTTGACCAGCCAGCGCGGATCGTCGAACGTCCAGTGCGGATAGTCGCTGCTGTAGAGCAGGATCTTCTCGCATTCCATCCACTCGAACGCCCGGGACAGTTCGGTCTTGTCTTCGGGGTAGTCGAGCGGCTGGGTGGTGAACTTGATGTGGTCTTTGACGTATTCGCTGGGTTTGCGCTTGATGTCCAGCCAGGATTTGCGAGCCGCGTAGATCGCGTCCATGCGCCACATGAGCGGCAGGATCCAGGTGAACGCGTGCTCGACGAACACGATGCGCAGGGTGGGGAAGCGGTCGAAGACACCGTCGAAGATCAGGCTCATCACCTGGTTGGCGGCCAACAGCGAGTACGTGACCATGAAATCGTGGTTGTAGCTCGGCAATCCGACCGGCGGGAGCGGTAACGTGTCGAATTCGCCACGCGAGAGGTGACAGCTCACCGTGATGTCGTGCCTGGTGGCCGCAGCCCAGACCGGGTCGTACTTGGGATCCCCCCACGACGGCCGCGGCTCGGCCTTGATCAGCACTTGAGCCATGTAGGGGTGATCGGCCCACTTCTCGATCTCGGCGACCGCGAGCTGCGGCTCCTCGATGGCCACACACACCGAGCCCCGCCACCGTTGATGCCAGTTGTTATGGCTGTCGAGCCAGTGGTTGGCCAGCCACTCGTTGGTCGCGGTGCAGTAGGCCGCGGTGGCCTCGGCCAACCGGCTCTCGGCGTGCGTCGGCTCCAAGATGGCGATGTCGGAGCCGGCCTCCATGATCAGCTGGCGCAGCGCCATATCGGGATCGCTGCAGGCGAATTCGCCATCCGGCGGGAACGCGTCGACCCGCATCGCATAGGAGTGCGCGTAATCCGGTGCGTCGTAATAGATCTGCTCGCCTACCGGGTGATTGAGGAAGTACTTGCTGCGCCACGGCTCAGGGATGTACTCGATGAGCTCACCGCGTTTGGGCATGGGGTGCACGTCGGAGTCGACGCACCGGACCGCGATGCGCTCGGCCGCGGGTACTCGTGGGCTCGCTGTGACGGACATGAATCCTCCCTCGCGTACTTCTACTGTGCCGCAACGGCGGACGGTATGACTGCGCTGCGCAGCCCGTAGAGCTCTGCGGCGTTGCGCCACAACAGCTTGTCCCGCTGCTCGGCGGTGAATGCGGCCGGTACCGTCGGTTCGTTCAGTTGCCAGTGCGGGTAACTCGACCCGAACATCACCATGTCTTCCTTGCCCGTGAACCCGAACCACTCGCCGGCGAACTCGACGTCGCCAGGCCCGTCGAGGGCGCCCTGCACGAAGTAGACGTGGCCGGGAAGATAATCGCTGGGCATTCTGGGAGCCCACGGTGTCTGCTCCAGATGCGGCCGGCCGAAGCAGTCCATGCGCCACATGAACGGTGTCAGCATGTCGGCCGCGCCGTCGGCCCACACGAACTTGAGTGCCGGCGTGCGCTCGAAGACGCCTTCGGCGATCATGTTCATCAGGTGGTACAGGTAATTCAGCGCCATGAAGCCGAGATACTGTTCATAGGTTCGGGTCTTGCCCGATGGCGTCGGCGGAAACTGGACGCCCGCACCGCCTTCGATGTGCACCGCCACCGGTAGACCGGCATCGGCGGCAGCATCCCACAGCGGCCAGTACTGCGGCTTGCCGTACAGCTCGCGGGACTGCAACGGCACGCCTATCTGCACGACGCGAGGATGGTCCTTGTAACGGTTGATCTCGCGCACTGCGCCGGCGACGTCGTCGGGGTTCACCCGGATGGTGCCGCGGAACCGGTGGCCGTGCGCGTCGTGGTCGAGCCAGCGCGTCACCATCATCTCGTTGTGCGCGTTGGCAAGTGCGGTGCCCAGGTGGCGGTCCGGCATGATGCCGCGGGTCATGGGGTGCAGGATCGCGATGTCGACGCCGCGGTCGGCGAACAGATGCTGCGCGGTCAGATCGGGATCCGAGCCGGGGTATTGCCGTTCGGGCCCCTTGCTGTGCTTTGCGTACTCGCCGCCCGGCGCGCCATACCAATTCATTTCGTAGTCGGGGAAGCCGCGGCTGGCGAACGGCTCGCGCAGAAAGTTCTGCCTCAAGTCTTTGTTCGACCCGAAGAAGACGTGCACGCTGGCATCGATGACCGGGGTGCTGGTCCCGTCGGGGTGCTGCACTGCCAAGGCTGACCTCCGATGTTCGTCCGGTGCACACGTTGTCGACGGTGTGACCGTGACACCGGACCTTCTGCCAGTTTAGATCCTTATTCTTCAATAGCAAGAATATTGTTCTCCAAATGCGGATTAGCTCCCATGCAGGTAGGCGCTCCTGCTGGTCAGTCGCCTAGCGGCCGATGGCGGAGAAGTCATCCTTGGCTCACGAGAATGCCAGATCATCTGAGGAGAATGTTATTCTCGCCTGGATGTGACAGCCCACAGGAGGCGGCGCGTGCTACTCGAATTCGATGCCGATCAGCGGCTATGGCAGGAAACCGTGCGCGACGCGGTCGGCAAGCAGTGTCCGGCGACCCTGGTCCGGGAGGTCGCCGAGCGGGGGGTCGATCCAGCACCGCTGTGGCAGTGCTACATCGATCAGGGCTGGACCGAACTCACCGATCCGCAGAATGCGGTCGAGCTCGCGATCGTGCTCGAAGAGCTGGGTCGTGCCACCGACCTGACCCCGTATCTGGCGACCATGACGCAGTACGCGCCGCTGGCCGAGGACCGGTTCGACCCCGCCGCCGCGGGTACCGCCGTATACAGCGGGGTCGCCGCACGGCGCGATGCCACGGGCTGGGTGCTCGACGGCACCGCGCATCACGTGCTCGACGGAGACCGCGTGCAGGCGCTGGCAGTGGTGACCGACGCCGGAGTGTTCCTGGTGCCGGCCGACAAGGTGCGCGCCCGGCGCACGCCGGCTTTCGATCCGGTGCTGCACATTGCCGAAGTGACGTTCGACGGGGTGAGTGTTCCCGGCACCGATCGCATGCATGTCGACACCGAGAAGGCCCGGCATCTGGCTCTGGCCGGTATGGCGGTGACGACCGTCGGTGCCTGCCAACGGGTTTTGGACCTCGCGCTCGAACACGTCAAGCAACGTCATCAGTTCGGTGTGCCGATCGGATCGTTCCAGGCAGTGCAGCACAAGGCCGTCGACATGCACGTCGCCATCGAACGGGCCCGGGCACTGTCGTACTTCGCCGCACTGACCATCGCTGCCGACGACTCACGGCGGCGACTGTCCGCGGCGATGGCCAAGGCCGCAGCGGGGGAGTGTCAGGCGGTGGTATTTCGCCACGGCTTGCAGTTGTTCGGGGCGATGGGATTCACCTGGGAGAACGACGTTCAGTTCGCGCTCAAGCGCGCGAAGGCCGGCGAACTGCTGCTGGGTGGGGCGGCCGAGCACCGTGCGGTGATCGCCGCCGAGTACCGCACGACGTACAGGGGGCTCTAAGATGCAACTGACCTTCGATTCCGATGTCGAGGCCTTCCGCGCCGAATTCGCCGCGTTCCTCGACGCCCATCTGCCATCCGAGGCGCAGACTCATGCGCGGCCCCGCTCGGTGTCGCACATGCCGCAGTGGGCGCGCGACTGGCAGCGGCTGTTGTTCGACAACGGTTGGCTATTGCCCGCCCAGCCGCCGGAGTTCGGTGGCCGTAACGCCACCGTCGTACAGCAGTTCGTGCACCTCGATGAGCTGTGCCGCAGGCGCATCTACCACAGCTTCAACCCTCAGGGCGTTAATATCATTGCCGCGTCATTGCTTTCGTTCGGATCCGAGGAACAGAAGCACCGCTGGGCGGTTCCCGTGCTGCGCGGTGAGCGCACGGCGTCGCTCGGCATGAGTGAACCGAGCGCTGGCTCGGATCTTGCGTCTCTACGCACGCGGGCCATCTTGGACGGGGACCATTTCGTCGTCAACGGTCAGAAGGTGTGGACGTCGGGCGCACACGACGCCGACTTCCTGCTGACCTTCGTCCGTACCGATCCTGACGCGCCCAAACACAAGGGCATCAGCGTGCTGATCATCCCGACCGACACCCCCGGTGTGGTGTGCCGGCCGTTCGCGGACATGACGGGCGAGGAGAATCTCGACTTCAACGAGGTCTTCTTCACCGATGCCAAGGTGCCTGCCGAGAATCTCGTCGGCCCGTTGAACGGCGGGTGGGGCGTCGCCAACGGCTCGCTCGGTCACGAGCGGACCATGATGTGGCTGGGTTTCGCGGACCGCATCGACAACATGCTCGCCGACTTCCGTCCCCGCACGGCGCTCGAACGGGACCAGTACGCCACCACCGTCATGGATTATCAAGCGTTGCGGGCCATGGGTTCTGCGGCGTTGGCCCGGGCGTCGCGCGGCGAGATGGACACCGCGTCGGTATCGGTGTTGAAGCTCTTCGGTTCCGAGGCCGAGCGCAACGCCTTCGAGAACGCGTTGACCGCTGCGGGACCGGACGGGCTGGTGCACCCGTCGACGACGGGGCCCTACGAACACATGAACCTCGACCACTACTTCGCCAGCTGGTTCGAGCGTTACGCGCGCAGCTTCGGCGGAACCATCGCGGGCGGCACGTCGGAGATCCAGCGCAACATCATCGCGACCCAGGTGCTCGGATTGCCGCGGCGCTGAGTTTCTCCCGCGAACAGTCACTCAGGTACGCCAACCGCGGCGTGTCGCGGACCTACGTGTCTGCTCGCGCAACGACGCCGCGCAGACTGGTATCGCGCACGTGGATGAGCGCTGCCCTGGTGCCCAACTCCCGCAACAGGTTCTCCGGAATCCATCCCACGCCGATCACCGAGCGCGCGAGCATCTCGTTCGACGGGCTGTCGATGCCGATCTCGCCGGCCTTGATACCTTCGGCGAGAAGCGTTTTGACCTGCTTGAGACGTTTGGCATACAGCCAGCCGGGATTCGGGGTATCCGGCGGTGACTGACGCATCCACGCCAGCTGGATGCGGAACTCGTCGCCGAACTGGTCAAGGGCGTTGGTGTGGATCCAGCTCAGCGCGTCGAGCTTCTCGATGGTCGTACCCTCGGAGCGCAGCACCTCCGTCCAGCCGACGGCGATCTTCTCGCCGAACGACTGCATGATCGCGGCGAGCAGTCCGTCCTTCGACCCGATGAGCCGGTACACCGTGCCGGTACCCATACCCGCCGCCGAAGCGATGTCCCGCACGGTGGTGCTCTCGTAGCCGCGGCGGCCGAACTCCGCGCGTGCCACGGCGCGAATGTGGGCGGTCTTGTCGTCGGCCTCGGACCGGGCTTCGTCTACCCAGCTGCGCACCACGGCGTCCGCGGCCAGAAACGGCTGCGACCGATCGAGTTCGGCATCGGTGGGATGGCCGGTGGACAACCCTTCCAACAGGATCCGGCACAGCAGGGTGGCAACCTTGTCCGGGCCGGCGTTGTGCCGCATGACATCGAGGCCCACCTGCAACATGGACTGGCAGATGCGGTCGGCCAGCACGGCGAGGTCGATGTCGGACCGTAGGTAGCCGCTCCATCGGGCGGCGCGCAGGGTCTGCTGCATGGCGTCGAGCGTGGCCGTCGGCCTGCGCCGCGCCAGTGCGACGAGTTCGGGGTTGGAACTTGGGCTCTCGTAGAACGACATCTGCAGCGCTGCGCGGTGAGTCACGGCGCACTGTGCGATGTCCGAGCCCAGTTCGGCGATCCGGTCGAACGCTGATCGCGGTGCGGGGTCGTCGAGACGGGCCTGCGCCTGTTCGGCGATGCGGTCCAGGTCGGCGTGATACCGCCGCAGCAATTCCACCAGAATCGCTTCTTTGGACTCGAAGTGGTGGTAGAGGCTGCCCGGCAGGATGCCTGCGGCGTCAGCGATCTCCTGCAGCGATGTGCGCAATCCCGAGGTGGCGATCAGCGATTCGGCGGTCTGCAGGATTTCAGTGCGGCGCGTGCGGTCTTCGGCTGCGGCGGCGTCGGTGGTGCGCTTGAGTGGCTTGCGCGGCTCAGGCGTCACCGGGGCGCGCCCCACAGCACCTCCACGATTCCTGGCTCCCGTCATGTGTTTTGGGACCGATGCACCGACCCAAAGTTTGGTTAGAGGCTACCAGAGCGACGATGTCGCACCCGGGGATCCGTCGGTGCCGAATGCGCCGGTAGACGCCTCGGTGCCGGGTTCTTTGCAGGCCCGTGGGGGTGGGCCGTCGGCAACGTCGTCACGGCGTTCAGGCGTCGACGCCGAGGCGTTCGGTGATCGCGAACACCTCGTCGTAGATCGACCCGGGGATCGTGTAGGGCTCCGTCGCAGTGACGTCGCCCAGGTGCTCGGCGATGTCGTCGGCGGTGGGCGTGCTGGCTGCGGATGCCAGCCAGCCGTCGGCCAGGCCGACGAAAACCCTGGCGAACCGTCCCGCGCATGCCGAGAAATTCTGGTGGCTGATGCCGCAGGCGCGGCTCGCCAGGTACACCACGATCGGTGCCACCAGATCCGGGCGCATGGCCTTGAAGAAGCCATTGTCCTCAGGGACTTCGGGTCACCGAGCGTTTCGGTGACCATCCGGGACAGCCCGAACGGCAGGACGGTGTTGGCGAGGATCCCGTGGGGCGCGCCCTCCAGTGCGATGACGTTGCTCAGCCCCACCAGACCGGCCTTGGCTGCTGCGTAGTGCGCTTCGAGATGCTGGCCGAACATCCCCGCCGACGACGCGATGAACCGGTGAAGTCGATCATGGTTCCTCCGGTGATTGACTGCCGATGGTGCGGACTCTACGGTGGAACAGATATTTGGTCAACGAATGAGGTGGGGTGGGCGGTAGCCAGGTGAGCAGTGGTGGCGACGGTCCGCATCGGCTGGCGCTGCTGGCGTCGGCGCTTGCCGGGCGGGCCGTCGCGGTCGCCGACGGTGGCGATGGTGAACCTGCGTGGACCGACGGCACCACGGTGTTCATCGACCGCGCGGCGAGCGGATCCGAGCAGCTGCAGTCGGTGGCCGTGCAGGCTGCACTGCTCGCGGCGGGCAGCCTCGATCCGCCGTTGGTACGCAAGCTCATTCGCCGACCCACTCTGAGTCGTAGGTATCTGGCAATCGAAGGGCAGCGGGTCCTGGTATCGACCGAACATCTGTTGCCGCGCCGGGTGCGCTCATTGATCGACGTCGACATCGCCATGCGCTCCGATTCCCCCAGCGCGTCACTGGCTCTCGCGTCGACCGACAACGCAATCGCGAACCCGCCCGCCAGCTTCGGGGCCATCAAGGCCCGCAAGCTGCTCGCGGCCCGGGCCGCCACGGACCCTGTCGATGTGCAGATGCCGCACGTGCCTCGGAAAGGTGCGCGTACGCAGCTCGAGGAAATCAACGACGAAGCCGCCGATGGCGACGATGTGATGGATCCGTTCTCCAGCCCGGTCGGTGGTGGTGGAGTGGCAGGGAAGCTGCTGCAGCGCATGATGAGTCGCGTGCGGCAACTCAGCAGTGGCGGGACGCCGGGCGCCGACACCCCGACCCATCGGTCGTCCAAGGGCATCCGTGGATCCGGGCCGGTGACCTCGGTCGCCTCCGCGGCGTCCGATGCCGACGATGTTCGTGACGGTGCCGGTGGTGGCTTCGGCTATCCCGAATGGGACGTGCATCGCAAACGGTACCGCCCCGATTGGTGCACCGTGCACGAGATCGATACGCCACTCGACGGCGAGAAACCGCTGTCGCGGCCGGACGTGCATTCGTTGCGGCGGCCGCTGACCCGGTTGGGCATCGGATTGGATCGCTGTCACCGCCAGGCCCAGGGCGACGACGTCGACGTCGACGCCGTGGTCGAGGCCAGGGTGGAGATGCTCGCCGGATCGGCCCCGGACGAGTCCTTCTACGTCGACAGTCTGCGCCGCCGTCGCGATCTGGCAGTGCTGGTCCTGCTCGACGTGTCAGGCTCGGCTGCAGAAGCAGGCACGTTCGGGCACAACATCCATGAACAGCAGCGTGCCGCGGCCGCTGCGTTGACCATCGCGCTGCACGAACTGGGCGATCGGGTCGCCCTATACGCGTTCCAGTCGCAAGGGCGCGCGGCGGTGAATCTGCTGCCGGTCAAACGATTCGACGATCAGCTGGATGTGGCGGTGATGCGCAGGCTGGCTGCGCTCCGGCCGGGCGCGTATTCGCGGCTCGGCGCCGCAATTCGGCACGGCTCCAGCGTGATCGCCGAGAAGGCCGGGACCAAGCGCCGGCTGCTCGTGGTGTTGTCCGACGGGCTGGCCTACGACCATGGCTACGAGCGGGTCTACGGGGCCGCCGACGCGCGCCGTGCCCTCGCCGAGGCCCGCCGCCGGGGCATCGGCTGCCTGTGTCTGACCATCGGCGCCGCGACCGACACGGGCGAACTTCGCAAGGTCTTCGGCAGCGCCGCGCATGCCTCGATCCCCAAGCCCGGGCAGTTGTCAGATGTGATCGGTCCGTTGTTCCGCGCGGCGCTGCGCACCGCCGATCTCCGGCGCCGAGTGACGTGATGTCAGAAGGGACGCAATGTCAGTGAATTCTCCAGTAAGCCCGGCACGGCCGTACTACGTACCCGTCGCGAATGAGAAGCAGGTGTTCAAAGCTGCATGCAGGCAGGGGTTGTCGGTCGTCCTCAAAGGACCGACCGGCTGCGGCAAGACCCGGTTCGTCGAGGCGATGGCGTATGACCTGAAGAGGCCACTGGTGACCGTGGCCTGCCACGACGATCTGACCACCGCGGACCTCGTCGGTCGATTCCTGTTGCGCGGCGGGGAGACCGAGTGGGTCGACGGCCCGCTGACCCGTGCGGTACGCGAAGGTGCGATCTGCTATCTCGACGAGGTCGTGGAAGCCAGGCAGGACACCACCGTCGTGCTGCACCCACTGGCCGATCACCGCCGGCAGCTGCCCATCGAACGCCTGGGTGTGACCTTGGATGCTGCGCCGGGGTTCTGTCTCGTGGTGTCCTACAACCCGGGCTATCAGAGTGTGCTCAAGGACCTCAAGGACTCGACGCGGCAGCGCATGGTCGCAATCGAATTCGGCTTTCCTGCACCGGATGTCGAGGAGAAGATCCTGGCCACAGAGGCGGCGATCGATCATGAGCGCGCCGCCGAGCTGGTGCGCCTGGGGCAGGCGATCCGCCGGTTGGAGACGGGCGGGTTGCGTGAAGTGGCATCGACGCGCGTGCTGATCGCGGCAGGCCGGTTGATCGCCGAGGGTTTGACGCCGCGCGACGCCGCCCGTGCCGCGATTGCAGGCCCGCTGACCGACGATTCGGCGGTGACGCGCGGTCTGGTCGAGATGATCGACGCTTACGTGGACGACCAGTCCTCGCTCGACGATTGACGCTCACACCGCGGCTCGTTAGGCTCCAGAACAAATATTAGGTTTCACCTTGTCGCCGCGAATCCGCATCCAGACGGAGGTTGCATGTCGTACGAAGGCAGTGCCGAGCCGATCAAGTTCGGCTATCTGATGGACTTCAAACTCCCCGAGCTGTATCCGCAGGAGATGCGAGAGGATCTCGCCAACCCGTTCGAGCTGATCTTCGCCGAGGGCGTCGCTGACGGGGTGATCGACAGGCCCATCCAGATCGTGTACCGGGAAGTGGAAGGCCTGCCGAAGGGTTCGGTCAAGGCCGTGATCGATGCGTACGGCGAACTGGTCGACGAGGGCTGCCTTGCGGTGTTCGGGCCGCACATCACCGACAACTGCGTACCGACCCGAGAGGCCATCGAAGAGCGGTTCAAAGTGCCCGCCCTCAGCGTCACCGGCAGTGACGCCTGGTTGGGCGAGTGGACGTTCTCCTTTCCGCAGGGATCGCTGACCGACGAACCCATCTTCTGGGCGGACCTGCTGGCCAAGGATGGACACACCGAGGTAGGCGTCCTCGTGGAGCAGTCACTGGTCGGCGAGACCTACGTGAAGAACTTCCGGAGTGCGTGTCGCCGCAAGGGGATACGCATCGTCGCGGAAGCCGCGATCGCCCAGACCGCGCAGGATGTCTCGGCCGCGGTGCGCACCTTGTACGAGGCCAAGGCGCAGGCGGTCGTGCATGCCGGGTTCGGCTTCGGTGTCGTGTTCGTCAACCCGGCGCTGGAAGAACTCGGTTGGGATCCTCCGCGGTTGACCTCCACGGCCTTTCAGAACGCGTGGATCAACCCGGTCATGTGGAACGCATTCATGGGGTGGACCGGCGTGGACCAGTACGACGAGGGAAACCCGGTGGGGCAGCGGTTCCTCGACAACTACCAGGCAAAGTTCGGCCGCCGGCCCGAATACTGCGTGCCGGTGGTGAACTGCGACGTCGCGTCGGCGCTGCTGCGTGCCTGTGCCGACGCCCACCCGCTGAGCCCCCGCGGCGTGAAAGAGGCTTTGGAACGCGTCAAGATGATGCCCGCGGCGGCGGGTGCGCCCGGCACGAGGGTCTCGTTCGGCAACTGGACGCGTCGCGCCTGGATGGGCGCCGGCTATCTGGTCGCGCGCCGACTCGATGCCGACGGCGTCACCTCACATCTCGTCGACCGGTTCGGGGAGGAGTAGGTAATGACCACCACTGCAACACCTTCCGCGCAGAACCCGGCACCCGATTCGAAGCGAGGCTCGTGGCGAGCCGCGGTGTGGATCGCCATCGCGATCGGGCTCCTCGTGCTGATCGCGGTGAACGCGCGCCACGGTGCGGTGTCCCCGCGCATCCGCAATCCGGAGGTCCAGGGTGCGCCACGGCCCGTCGAGCCACTGTTCGGTTACGCCAACTGGCTGGACCTCTTCCAGATCTTCACGATCATCTCGATGACGATCATCGTCGTCGTGTACGTCATCGCCTGGCGACGGTACGGCGCACACCCGGTGCTGCTGATGGGAATCGTGACCACGTTGATCGTCTGGCAGGACCCGATCATGAACTGGTCGCCGTTCGCGGTCTACAACCCCGAACTCTGGCACTGGCCCGAAGACTGGCCTCTCGTGTCGATCTCGCCGACCGTCGAACCGTTCCTGGTGATCGGGTACATCATGTTCTACCTCGGGCCCTACTTCCCGGCGGTGTGGATCCTGCGCAAACTGCAGACGAAGCGGCCACCGACCGCATTCGTCTGGCGCCACCCGCTGATCAGCCTGGCCTTGATCATCCTGCCGATCGGCTTCGTCATCGACATGATGCTCGAGGTCACCCTGGTACGCACGGGCTTCTACATCTACTCGCAGGTGATCCCATTCGGGTCGCTGTTCGTTGGCCAGACCTACCAGTTCCCGCTGATCTGGGAATCGGTGATGGTGACGTTCGTGATGGTCCCGGCGGGCGTACTGCTCTACCGCGACGACACCGGCCGGACCGTCGCGGAAAAGCTCGCTCAACGCGCGCGAATCTTCGCGAGCAGGCCGGCGCTGGGCATGTTCGTGGTGATGTTCGTGATCATCAACCTCGCCTACTTCGCCTACGGCACCGGGTTCGCGATCATCAAATGGACCAGGACCGCCACCTCGGTCGCCTGCCCGTGGCCGTATCCGGAGGCCAAAGTGTATGACCCGCAAGGATTCCACGAGAAGAACGGGCAGCCCGGGCCGTATTCGGCGGGTATCTGGTCCACCTGGATGAGCATGCAGCCGGGTGGCAGGCCCGACGTGGAGCTGGGTGCGACAAGCAACCGATGTGCGCCCGAGGCCGCGCATGGCTGACGTGCGCAGTTCATTCAGTGCTCCTCGCGTGCGCAGTTCCGTCAGTGCTCCTCGCGTGCGCAGTGCTGTCATCACGGGCGCCTCACGAGGACTCGGACTCGCCTCGGCCGCCCGGCTCTACCGGGACGGTTGGCACGTCGTCGCCGCGATGCGATCGGTCGACAGTGGCATGAAAGCCTTGCGGGAGCTGACCGGTGCGCGCGAGGGCGACCCCCGGCTGATCGGGACACCCCTCGACCTCACCGACGCTGCCTCTGTCACGGCCGCGGCGAAAACCATCACCGAGGCCGTCGGAGCGCCTTACGCGCTGGTGCACAACGCAGGCATTTCCGCGGCGGGGATGGTCGAGGAAACGCCGGCCGACCTGTGGGAACGCATGTTCGCGACCAGCATCTTCGGCCCGGTGCTCCTGACCAAGGAGCTGCTTCCATCGATGCGGGCGGCGGGCACCGGGCGGATCGTGCTGGTGTCGAGCCAGGGCGGAGTACGCGGAATGCCCGCGACTGCACCATATTCCGCGGTCAAAGGTGCGCTGGAACGGTGGGGCGAGTCGATGGCCGGCGAGGTCGCGCCGTTCGGCATCGGTGTCACGGTCGTCGTCACCGGCACGTATGACACCGAGATCATCACCGACGCGGGCACCACCGACTGCCGTGATCTCGACGGGCCCTACGCCCGGCACCACCGCACCATGGACAAGCGGGGCCGTGCCGCGATGCGGATGGCCGCGCGTTCCCCGGACAAGTTCGCCGCGGGCCTGGCCAAAGCGCTCGAGAGCTCGAAACCGTTCGTCAAGACGGCGATCGGCCCGGATGCGCGAATGCTGTTGATTGCCAACCGTGTGCTTCCGTCGGCCGGGCTGCATCAGATGACCCGGCTGATGCTGGGCATCCCGCGGTTCGGCGCACTGCGAGGGCAGGGAAGAAGCGATGGCTAGTTTCGAGCCGAAGATGATGATCGACGGCAAGCTCGTCGACGGTGAGGCGGGGACGTTCGTCAACATCAATCCCGCCACCGAAGGCGTGCTCGGTCACGTCGCCGACGCGTCGAAGGCGGACATGCACCGGGCGATCGATGCGGCCCGCCGTGCCTTCGACGACACCGGTTGGTCGACCGATCACGCGTTCCGGCGGCGGTGTCTGCTGCAGTTGCAGGACGCGCTGGAGCGCGAGCGGGAAGAGCTGCGCGAGGAGCTGATCGGTGAAGTCGGCTGCCCCCGTGCCATCACCCACGGACCCCAACTCGACGCGCCGCTGGCGGACGCTTTGAGGTACCCGGCCAAGCTGATCGACGAATACCCGTGGGAGACATCGTTGGGCGACGCCGTGGTGTCGGTCACCGGGGTGAACACCACCCGCACGGTCTGGCGTGAACCGGTCGGCGTGGTGGGGGCGATCGTGCCGTGGAACTTCCCGTTCGAGGTCACCATCCACAAGATCGGGCAGGCACTGGGCGCCGGTAACACCGTGGTGCTCAAACCGGCTCCGGACACCCCGTTCAACGCCACGCGGCTGGGCCGTCTCGTCGCCGAACACACCGACATCCCGCCGGGCGTCGTCAATGTCGTCACCGCATCGGATCACCTTGTCGGCGAGGAACTCACGCTGTCGCCGAAGGTCGACATGATCTCGTTCACCGGATCCACGGCGGTGGGCAGGCGGATCATGGAAAAGGGCGCCGCGACCATGAAGCGGCTCTTCCTGGAGCTAGGCGGCAAGTCGGCGACCATTGTGCTGCAGGACGCCGACTTCGCGGCCGGCTGCATGATGGGGATCGCGCCGTGCCTGCACGCCGGTCAAGGCTGCGCCAACCCGACCCGGCTGCTGCTCCCGCGGTCCCGCTACGACGAAGGTGTCCAGATCCTCAAGGGCATCTATGAAAACGTCGTGCCCGGTGATCCACAAGACCACGCAACCCTGTGCGGCCCAGTGATTTCCGACAGTCAACGCCGGCGGATCCGCGGGTACATCCAGAAAGGCATCGACGAAGGAGCGACCCTGCTCGTTGGCGGTGTTGAGCCCCCCGACGGGCTTGACACCGGTTTCTACGTCAAGCCAACACTTTTCGTCGACGTCGACAACTCGATGACCATCGCGCAGGAAGAAATCTTCGGACCCGTGCTGTCGGTGATCGCATTCGACGACGAGGACGACGCGGTGCGCATCGCCAACGACAGCCCCTACGGACTCGCAGGCAACGTGATTGCAGGCTCGCTGGACCGGGCCCTTGCGGTGGCCAAACGACTGCGCGCCGGATTCATCGGACTCAACGGCACGGCCGGCTACGGCGCCGACACCCCGTTCGGCGGGTACAAGGCCAGCGGCGTCGGCCGCCAGAACGGCGTGGCCGGGTTCGACCAGTACACGGAAATCAAATCCGTCGCCTACCCAGCCATCTAGGAGAACCCGTGCAACTTTTCGACGACCTCGAGGACTTCGGCGAGTTCGACGCATTCGTCTCGGGCGACGTGCGTGACCCGTACACCGAACTCGCACGGCTGCGACGGGAGGAACCGGTGCAGAAGATCGAAATCCCCGGTATGCCTGGGCAGCAGGGCAAACCGATCGTCATGGTGTACCGGTACGAGGAAGCCCAGCAGATGTTGCGGGACAACGAGACCTTCTCGTCGTCGATCATCATCCAGGCATTCGGTGACGTGTTCGGTAAACACGTGATGCTCGGCATGGACGAACCGGAACACGCTCGGCACCGGGCACTGGTCGCGAAGGCGTTCTCGCAGAAGGCATTGGCGCGGTGGGAGGAGGGCCTCGTCACCAGGGTAGGCACCGCGTTGATCGACCGGTTCGCCGACCGGGGGAGCGCAGACCTGGTCAAGGAGTTCAACTTTCCCTATCCGACACTGATCATCGCGGGGTTGCTGGGCCTGCCGCAGGAGGACTACGCGCAGTTCCAGAAATGGTCGATATCGCTGCTGTCGTTCACCGTGAACCCCGAACGCGGCCGCGAGGCGTCACAAGCGCTCGCCGAGTACTTCGCCCCGATCCTGGCGGCGCGCAGGGAGGAACCGCGCGACGATCTGATCAGCGGACTGGCCGCAGCCGAGATCGACGGCGAGAAACTGTCCGACGAGGAGATCTTCTCGTTCCTGCGGTTGCTGCTACCCGCGGGCGTCGAGACCACCTACCGCTCGCTGGGAAACCTGTTGTTCGGCTTGCTGTCCCACCCCGACCAGCTCGACGCTGTGCGCGCCGATCGTTCGCTGCTACCGCAGGCCATCGAGGAAGCGGTGCGGTGGGAACCCCCACTCATCATGATCACCCGAGTGGCCAACTGCGACACCGAACTCGGCGGCGTCCAGATCCCCGAAGGGTCGTCGGTCATGCCCATCCTCGGCGCCGCGAACAGGCAGGACGACCGGTTCCCTGATCCCGACCGGTTCGACATCTTCCGCGAATCCAAGGCGAACATCGGCTGGGGCTACGGCGTGCACGTCTGCCTCGGCATGCACTTGGCGCGCCTGGAGATGCGGGTGGCGCTCAACCTGCTGCTGGATCGGCTGCCGAACCTGCGGCTCGACCCCGGTGCCAGTGAGGCCTACATCCGCGGGCAGGCGTTCCGTTCCCCGACGTCTGTGCCGGTCCTTTTCGACCCGCGAGCAGACACGTAGGTACGCGACACGCCGTGTTTCGCGGACTTTGATGTCTGCTCGCGCAGGAAAAAGGAGCCCAACACAAGATGACCGACTTCGACCAGGTGGATTTCTTCACCGACCCGTCCCTTGTCCCTGACCCGTATCCCTACTTCGACCATCTGCGCTCGAAATGCCCAGTGACGCAGGCGACGCCGTTCCACGTCCTGGCGGTCACCGGCTACGACGAGGCGATTGCGGTGTACAAGGATCCGGCGTTCTCGTCGTGTGTGTCGGTGGCCGGCCCGTTCTCCGGACTGCCGTTCGGGCCGGGGGAGAGCGACGACGTCTCGGCGTTGATCGAGCAGCACCGCGGCCAGGTTCCGATGGCCGAGCACATCACGTCGCAGGACCCGCCGGTGCACACCCGCACCCGTGGTCTGCTCAGCAGGCTCATCACGCCCAAGCGCCTCAAAGAGAATGAAGAGTTCATGTGGCGGCTCGCCGATCAACAGCTCGACACCTTTGTCGACAAGGGCAGCTGCGAGTTCCTCGCGGACTACGCAAAACCGTTCTCCCTGCTGGTGATCGCCGATCTGCTGGGTGTGCCACCCGAGGATCACGAGGAATTCAGGGCCGTCTTCGCGCTCGAAACTGTCGGCGAATTGGGCAAGGAGGCGCCGACGTCGCACAACCCACTGGAGTGGCTCAACGAGAAGTTCTACTCCTACCTCGAAGACCGCAGACGCACACCGCGCGCCGACGTGCTCACCGAACTCGCACAGGCCAAACACGAAGACGGTTCGACGCCGGACATCGAAGACGTGATGAACCTGTCCACTTTCCTGTTCGCCGCGGGCACCGAGACGACGACCAAGCTGGTGAGCTCCGCGATACGGTTCATCGCCGACAATCCAGGTTTCGAAGCTCGGCTGCGTGCGGATCGCAGCAGGATCCCGGCCTTCCTCGAAGAAACCCTACGCATGGAAAGCCCGGTCAAATCGCACTTCCGGATGGCGAGCAAGACCACGAACATCGGCGGTGTCGAGGTGCCGGCCGGAACGACCGTCATGCTGCTGCCCGGCGCGTGCAACCGCGACGAGCGGAAGTTCGCCGACCCCAACACCTTCCAGCCTGACCGAACCAACGTGCGCGAGCAGATCGCGTTCATCCGTGGCGCTCATTCCTGCCCGGGCGCGCCGCTGGCCCGGGCCGAGGGCCGAATCTCGCCGCACCGCATCCTCGACCGCTGCAGCAACATTGCGATCTCCTCCGAGCATCACGGCCCGGCGGACAACCGCGACTACTCGTACGATCCGACGTTCATCATGCGGGGGCTCAGCGAGCTGCACATCACTTTCACACCGCTGGATTGAGTCCGAAAAGAAGGAGTACATATGGCCGGAAAGCTCGACGGCAAGGTCGCTTTCATCACAGGCGCCGCCCGCGGACAGGGCCGGGCGCACGCGATCGCGATGGCCAGGGAAGGAGCCGACATCATCGCCGTCGACATCTGCCGCGACATCCCGTCCAACCCCTATCCCCTGGCCACACCCGAGGACCTCGCGGAGACCGAACGGTCCGTCAAAGAACTCGGCCGTCGAATCGTCGCCCGGGTTGCCGATGTCCGCGAACGGCATGAGCTGCGCGACGCAGTCGAGGCGGGCGTGGCCGACCTGGGCAAGATCGACATCGTCGTCGCCAACGCGGGCATCCTGCCGATGGCCATGGGCAGGCCTGATCCGATGCAATTCATCGACGCCTCCGACGTCGATCTGGTCGGCGTGATGAACACCGTCGCAGTCGCCCTCGGCCACCTGCCCGACGGGTCATCGATCATCGTCACCGGCTCGACCGCAGGCATGATCCGGGGAACGACAGACAACCCCAACATGGGTCCTGGCGGTGCGGGCTACGGATGGAGCAAGCGAATCGTCATCGAGTACGTCGAGGAGATGAGCCTGCACCTGGCGTCGCGGATGATCCGGGTCAACGCCATCCACCCGACCAATTGCAACACCCACCTGCTCCAGAACGACGGCATGTACTCCATGTTCCGGCCCGATCTGACCGCCGCGGGTAAGAAAGCCACCCGCGAAGACGCCGAACCGTTGTTCACGATCTTCCAGGCCATGCCCATCCCGTACATCGAGCCCGAAGACATGGCCAACCTGGGGGTTTTCCTCGCCAGCGACGACAGTCGCTACATCACCGGGCAGCAGATCCGCGTGGACGCAGGCTCACTGCTCAAGTGGCCCAACGGACCGGGCCGGTAACGCGCAAATGGGCACACTCATCATGCTGGGCACCCTCTTCGGCTTGATCGTCGTGATCGTCGGTGCCGTGTTGTATTTCGACCCAGAGACCCGTCGGGCGCCGGAGACCGATCGGTGAGCGTCGAGTTCTTGATCAAGGCCGGGGTCGCCTTCGCGTACCTCAGCGGTCTCGGCTTCCTGGCCGTCGGGATCTACCTGAGCTACCGGCGCGGGCGACTGCATCCGCTGCTGCTGATCTGCCTCTCGGCACTCTCGTTCTCGTGGATCGAGGCGCCCTACGACTGGGCGGTGTACGCCCAATTCCCGCCGGCTCTCCCGCGGATGCCGTCGTGGTGGCCGCTGAACATGACCTGGGGCGGGCTGCCGTCGGCGGTACCCGTCGGCTACATGGGATACTTCGTGCTCCCCGCGATCATCGGTGCGGCACTGGGACGTTGGGCGACGGCGCAATGGGGTTGGCGGCGACCGCAAACGCTGTTGTCGGTCGGCTTCGCCGTCGGATTCTGCTGGGCCTTCTTCTTCAACGCGATCGTCGGTGCGCGCCTGGGCTTGTTCTACTACGGCTACGTCATCGAAGGCCTGGGGGTATGGGAAGGGACCAAACACCAGTACCCGATCTACGACGCCATCGCGATGGGTGTACAGATGATGGTGTTCACGTATCTCCTGGGCCGCACCGATGCCAAAGGCCGCAACGTCATCGAAATGTGGGCGGACAAGGTCTCCGTGACCCGGCTGCAGTCGGCGCTGCTGTCGGTGGTCGCCGTCATCGTGGTGGGACATCTCGTCTACGCCTCGGTGTTCGCCCCGCACCTGGCAACCAAGCTCGCGGGCTGGGTGAACTCGGGTCCCACCGAACAGTTATTCCCCGGCGTGCCAAACCAACCGAAGTAATGAGATGCCATGACCGTTGACCCGATCACCGAGTTGTACTACGACCCTTATGATCTCGACATCGATGACGATCCGTACCCAGTGTGGAGACGGATGCGCACCGATGAGCCGTTGTATTTCAACGACAAGTACAACTTCTACGCCCTCAGTCGCTACGAAGACGTCGCGCGCGCACTGCCCGACTGGCAGACGTACCGATCGGGCCGCGGCACCACCGCCGACATCTTGTTCAGCGGCATCGAGGTGCCGCCGGGAATCCTGCTGTTCGAAGATCCACCGCTGCACGATCTGCACCGGCGGCTGCTCTCGCGCGTCTTCACGCCACGGCGGATGCTGGCCGTCGAACACCTGGTGCGCGGGTTCTGTTCGCGGGCACTGGATCCGCTCCGGGATTCCGATGGTTTCGACTTCGTCACCGATATCGGCGCGATCATGCCGATGCGGACCATCGGGTACCTGCTGGGCATCCCCGAGGAGGGACAACAGCAGATCCGGGATGTCAGCGACAAGAACATTGCGGTCGACTCGGCAGGCGCCGACATCAGCCCGACGATCTTCCAGGACGCGATGGCGGTGTTCGCGGAGTACATCGAGTGGCGGGCGGCCCATCCTTCGGACGACCTGATGACCGACCTGCTCACAGCGGAGGTCGAGGAGGCCGACGGGACCCGGCGCCGCCTCGAGCGCACCGAGGTTCTCGCCTACACCGCGATGATCGCCGGCGCGGGCAACGAGACCACCGCCCGGCTCATCGGATTCATGGGGCAGCTGCTCGGTGAGTACCCCGATCAACGACGCGAACTCGTGGTGGAACCGTCGCTCATCGCGTCGGCAGTGGAGGAGACGTTGCGGTATGAACCGCCCTCGCCCGTGCAGGGTCGGTGTGTGGCGCGCGACGTCGAGCTGTACGGGCACATCGTGACCGAGGGTTCCCACATGCTGCTGCTCAACGGTTCGGCCAATCGCGATGAAACGCGGTTCACCGATCCCGATCGCTACGACATCCACCGCAAGGAAGGACACCTCAGCTTCGGGCAGGGCCTGCACTTCTGCCTCGGGTCGGCGCTGGCGCGGTTGGAGGCGCGGGTTGCCTTCGAGGAGGTCTTCAAACGATGGAGCGACTGGGAGGTGGACTACGACACGGCGGCCCGGGCCCACACCTGCAGTGTGCGGGGCTGGGCCCGGCTGCCGGTCAACGTCAGGTGAGCCCTGACGAACTGGATCAGTAGTTGTTGCAGCTACCGGCGATCGAGGTGATCGGACCGAAGTACTGCGCGGCTGCCGGGCTGCCCTGCAGCTGTGTCACCGTCTGCTGGCGCTGGGCCGGCGGCGACGCCAGGAAGCTGCGCAGCGCGCCTTGCGCGAACGGCGACGCGTTGAACTCCTGCGCCAGGTCTGGCCGCTGCGCGGTGAGCGCCGCGACGACCTGCTCGTAGGTGCACGTGGTGTTGACCACCGCGTCGTACGGCGCAGCAGTTGCGACACCGACCGAAGCGGGGATTGCGACGGCGAGGCCGCCGATGGCGATCGCGAATTTCGCGCGCGAAAACTTGATCATGTCTTCATACCCCCATCTGGTTCCGCCGACACGGCGGGGAGTTTGCTCACACGTCTGTAGAAGTGACCTCAGTCGAGGTTAACAGGACTATCGGGCTAGGGGGCTGACCTGTTACTGGTGTGACATCCGCGGATCAGTCGATGACGGCAGTTTCCTTGCGTTCGGTGATCGGCCGGGCGAGTTCCTGCTCATTGCAGATGCGCTGCAACTTCTCCAACGTCTCGTCCAGACCGGGGCCCAGCCGTTTGCCCGGAGTGAATGTGGCGGGCAGGTTCCGCATGCCCTGGATGACGCCGATGGTGTCGTAGTGCACGGTGCCCTCGGGGTCGCACACGTAGTCGGGCATGCGGTCGAGCACCGCGGTGAGCATCGACTTGAACACCGTCCGCGCCACGTTCGAACCGACGCAGCGGTGCACCCCGATACCGAAGCTGAAATGCCGGTTGCCCTTGCGGTCGAGGACGACCTCGTTGGGTTGGTCGAACACCGACGGATCCCGGTTGGCCATCGCCCAGGACAGCCAGAGGCGCTCGTACTGCTTGAACTGTTGACCTTCCACCACGACGTCTTCAGAGAAGGTCCGGCCGTCACCGGGTGCCGGGGTGAAGAAGCGAAGGAACTCCTCGGTGGCCGGGTCGAGGAGCGTGGCCCGCTCGGTGCTGAGCCGGCTGCGCTCGTCCGGGTGCTGACCGAGCCACTCCAGGGCATGCGCAGTCAACGCGGTGGTGGTGTCGAATCCGCCGCCGATGACCAGACCCAGGTTGCCCAGGATCTCGATGTCGGGCGCAGGTTCACCGTCGATGCGCAACTGCAACATCGCATTGACCAGACCGGGCCGAGGGTTCTGCCGGATCTCCATCATGTTGTTGATGATGTCGATGCCCATCTCGCGGTGCTGCTCGTTGATCTTCTCGCGGTCGGGTGAGTGCTCCGGGGTGTACACCGATGCGTGGGTGGGCTCGCTGTAGACGTTCCACTTCTTGAGCTCGATGCCCATCATGGCGAGGGTGAACACCGCGGGTACCACGTTGGCGAGATGCTCGACGAAATCGATCCGGCCCGATTCGATGTGCTCGTCGAGGGCGGCGCGCGTGATCTCGTCGACGAACGGCACCCACCGCTTGATCGCGGCAGGGGACAGGTAGGGGTTGAGCGCCCCGCGGTAGGCGCTGTGCTCGGGCTCGTCCATCTCGAGGATGCCGCCGCGAACGACGGTCGCGCGGCTGGCCTTCGGGATGGTGATGCCCTGGTAGGGAGTGTTCCCGCTGATGTCGTGGTGGTTGGACACCACGGGGCAGCGGGCCAACTCGAACACATGCTTGCTGTCGGCGGCCACCCAGTGGCCGTTGTAGGTGTCGGTCCACGCCATGGGGCAGCGGGACTGCATTTCCTCGGTGATCTTCTCGAACTGCCCGCGGTATTCCGGTGTGTGCCGGTCGAAGTGGTAGGTGTTCTTCTTGCGTTCGTCGTCGGTCGTGATGTCCTGCAGGCTCACGCGTTGTCTCCCTTTGGTATTCGGGTCGTCGTCAATCCTCGATGACGATGGCCTGCTCGGGGCAGGAGTGCGCGGCCTCGCGGACCGCGTCCTGCCGGTCGGCCGGTACCACTTCCGACACCGGGGACGCGTGACCGTCCACATCGTCGAGTTCGAACGAGTCGGGCGCGATCATCGAGCACAGGGTGTGGCCCTGGCAGCGACCAGCATCGACCGAAACCTTCACTACGCCAACCCCTTTCGAGTCAATCCGCTCACACGTGATAGTCGTACCACTTGAGGTAGCCGCCCGCGTCGACACGCAGCTGCATGCCGGTGACGTACCGGGCTTCATCGGAGGCGAGCCACAGCACGGCGTTGCTGATGTCGACCGGCTCGATCCAGGGCACCTTCATGGCCTGCTGGACGTAGAACACCGGTTCGGCATCGGCCTGCGTCGGGTGCTCGAGGTCGGGGCGGAAGGACCGGTACATCGGTTCGCTCTGCAGCATGTTGGTGTTGCAGTTGGTCGGGTGGATGACGTTGGCCCGGATTCCGCGCGGCGCGAGTTCGGTGGCGACGTCGTGAACGTACTGCGACAGCAGGCGTTTGGAGGTCATGTACGCCATGCCGCCGGGGTCGGCGCCCGGGTTCGGCTTGTTGTGCGCGTCCATCAGCGCGGCGGCCGACGCGGTCGCGACGATCGAGGCGCCCTCGGTCAGGTGCGGCAGCGCCACCTGGATCGCGTTGATGGTGCCGACCAGGTTGGTGTTGATGACGTCGGTCCAGGCCTGCAGCGGCGGATTGCCCTTCATCCCGGCGACGCCGGCCTGGGCGACCACGATGTCGACCTTGCCGAGTTCGGTGAGGCCGGCCTCCAACGCGTCCTTGAGTTGGTCGGCCACCCGAACGTCGGCCTGTGCGGTCACGATGCGGCCGCCGGCCTTCTCGACGAAGCGGGCGGTCTCCTCGAGGTCCTCGGGCGTCGCCAACGGATACCCGATCGAGTCGATGTTGCGGCAGAGATCGACTGCGATGATGTCGGCGCCCTCTTCGGCCAGCCGGACCGCGTGGCTGCGTCCCTGCCCGCGCGCGGCGCCGGTGACGAAGGCAACCTTGCCGGCGACTCGACCTTCTGAATTACCCACTGCTCGTAGTCCTTTCGTTAAGTGTTGCGGCCGCCGTTGACGCCGAGGATCTGCCCGGTGATGTAGCCGGCCTCCTCGGAGACCAGGAAAGCGCACGCCGCGGCGATATCCTCGGGCCTGCCGATCCGCCGCACCGGCGTGGCTTCGATGGTCTTCTCGATATCGCCGAGGTAACCCTTGCCGGCCGCGGCGCGCAGCATCGGGGTGTCGATGAAGCCCGGTGGCACCGCGTTGACCGTGATACCTGCCGGCCCGTATTCCAGGGCCAGGGTCTTGGTGAGGCCGTTGACCGCCGACTTCGCGGCGACATACGGCGCCATATAGGGCGCGCCGGAGTGGGTGCTGGACGACGAGATGTTGACGATGCGGCCCCAGCCGGCGTCGATCATCTCCGGTAATACCGCCTGGATGCAGTGGAAGACGCCGTTGAGATTGACGTCGATGACGCGCTGCCAGCGGTCGAAGGACACCTCGGTGAACCGCTTGAAACAGTCCAGCCCGGCCGCGTTGACGAGCACCGAGATCGGGCCGAGCTGTGCGCGCACAGCGTTGAGCGCAGTGTCGACCGCGGCGCGGTCCGTCACGTCGGCGACATGGGCGAACTCGTCGTCGGACGGCTGCAGGTCGAGGATGGCGACGTTGAGTCCGTCGGCCCGCAGGCGCGCGACGATCGCCGCGCCGATACCGGAGCCTCCGCCGGTGACGACGGCATTCTTCACAGCTGTACCCCTCGCGCCGGGTCGGCCGCACGTTTATCAGACTTCAAGAATCTTCCTTCCGATTATGAGAACCGTACTCTCGTCATTGTGCACATCGCAAGGTCTGTGTGGTCGGCAGGGGGCGGTCGCGGATGGCGCGACCTGGGCCGCCACGTGCCATGACTAGCCAATCTAGCTTTCGCTTGAGTTCTCATGAAGCGAATGTATGATTCGCCGGTGATGAGAATGAAGTTTCCATCACAGTCTGTAAATCGGCGAGGAGGATGATGCAGGAAACGCCCACGATCACGGATACCAAGCAGGCCGACCGGAAGATGTTGATCGGCGGTGAACTGCGCGAGACGCCGCGGACGTTTCCTTCCGTCAACCCCGCGACCGGCGAGGTGTTGGGGTACGCGCCCGACGCCACCGTCGCCGATGCGGAAGCCGCCGTCGCCGCCGCGCGGGAGGCCTTCGACACCACACAGTGGGCGACCGATACCGCGTTGCGCGTGCGCTGCCTGCACCAGTTCCATGAAGCCCTGATCGAGCACCGGGACGAACTCGCCGCCCTCACCACCGCAGAGGTGGGCGCGACCGCCGCGCTGTGCGCCGGTGCTCAACTCGACCAGCCGATCGACATCGTCCGGTACTACGCCGAGCTCCTGGAGTCCTACCCGCTGACCGAGGACCTCGGCAATATCTCCAGCCGCGGCATGCAGCACCACCGGTGGGTGGAAAAAGAAGCCGCGGGCGTGGTGGCGGCCATCATCGCCTACAACTATCCCAATCAGCTGGCGCTGGCCAAGCTGGCTCCCGCACTGGCCGCCGGCTGCACGGTCGTGCTCAAAGCCGCCCCGGACACCCCACTGATCACATTGGCGCTCGGCGAGCTGATCGCCGCGCACACCGACATTCCGGCCGGTGTCGTCAACGTCATCAGCGGCGCCGATCCGGCGGTGGGCGCAGTGCTCACCACCGACCCGGCCGTCGACATGGTCACCTTCACCGGTTCGACGCCCACCGGGCGGGCCATCATGGCCGCCGCAAGCGCCACGCTCAAGAAAGTGTTCCTCGAACTCGGCGGCAAGTCGGCCGCGATCATCCTCGACGACGCCGACTTCAACACCGCCGCACTGTTTTCCGCATTCAGCATGGTGACCCATGCCGGTCAGGGCTGTGCGCTGACCTCACGCCTGCTGGTGCCCGCCAAACACCGCGACGAGATCGTCGAGCTGATCAAGAACAACTTCGGCTTGGTGCGCTTCGGAGATCCGACCGACCCGAAGACCTACATGGGACCGCTGATCAGCGAGAAGCAGCGCGACAAGGTCGACGGCATGGTCCAGCGCGCCGTCGCGGGTGGGGCGACGCTGGTGACCGGTGGAGAGAAGGTGGACCCCGGCTTCTTCTACACCCCGACCCTGCTGGCTGATGTCGATCCCGACAGCGAGATCGCGCAGGACGAAGTCTTCGGCCCCGTCCTTGCCGTGATCGCCTACGAAGACGACGACGACGCAGTGCGCATCGCCAACAATTCGATCTACGGATTGTCCGGAGCGGTGTTCGGCAGTGAAGAGCGCGCCCTCGCTGTGGCGCGTCGCATCCGCACCGGGACGTTCTCGATCAACGGCGGCAACTACTTCAGCCCCGACAGTCCGTTCGGCGGATTCAAACAATCCGGAATCGGCCGGGAGATGGGCCGGGCCGGGCTCGAGGAGTTCTTGGAGTCCAAGACGTTTGCGACGGTGGTGTCATGACCGGCCCGCTGGACGGCATCCGGGTCCTCGAGGTCGCCATGTACGGCTTCGTGCCGTCGGCCGGTGCGGTGCTCGGCGAGTGGGGCGCCGACGTCATCAAGGTCGAACACGCCGTCACCGGTGATCCGCAGCGCGGGCTGCGCCAGACCGGGCCGCTGCGCGTGGAGGGCGACCCGAACCCCAACATCGAACACGCCAACCGGGGCAAACGCAGCATCGGGCTGGACATGTCGGTGCCAGAAGGTCGTGAGGTTCTGCTGGAACTGGCGCGCCGGGCCGATGTGTTCCTCACCAGCTTTCTGCCCGGGCACCGCCAGAAGTTCGGCATCGATGTCGACGACATCCGCGCGGTGAACCCGAACATCATCTACGCGCGCGGCAGCGCACTGGGGCCCCGCGGTGAGGAGTCGGTGAAAGGCGGTTACGACATGACCGCTTTCTGGTGTCGGGCCGGTACCGCGGCGACCATCACCCCGCCCGGGATCGACGGCATGATCGGCCCGCCCGGCCCGGCATATGGCGACACCATCTCGGGCACCAACCTGGCCGGCGGTATCGCGGCGGCGCTGCTCAAACGGGAACGCACCGGCGAGCCGTCGATCGTGGACGTCTCGCTGCTCGGTAGCGGACTGTGGTCCATGGGCCACACGTTCGCGCTCACCGGCCATCTCAATCAGCTCATGGTGCAACCACCTCCGGGCGTGCACGGCTCGCCGATCAACCCCCTGGTGGGGCTCTACGCGACCGCGGACGACCGCTACATCTCGTTCGTGATGATGCAGCCGACGAAGTTCTGGGCCGACGTGTGCCGGCACATGGACCTCGAGCGCTATCTCGACGATCCCCGATTCGCGACGCCCGAATCGTTCGCCGAGAACACCCCGGCTGCCGTCGAGATCCTCAGCGAGGCAATGAAGAAGCGGACCCTTCCGGAGTGGAGCGAGCGCTTCGCGACCCTGGCCGGGCCGTGGGCTCCGGTGCAGGACACGTTGCAGGCCGCGCAGGATGCGCAGATCCGGGCCAACGAGTACCTGGTACAGGCCGGTGAACTCGAGCTCGTAGCGAACCCGGTGCAGTTCGACGTCGCCGCACCCAGCACGGGGCCGGCGCCCGGATTCGCCGAGCAGACCGACGACATCCTCGTCGAACTCGGGCTGGACTGGGATCGCATCATCGAGCTCAAGACGGCCGGCGCCGTCACCTGAGCGGCGGACACCATGCCTCGTCTCGCGTCCATCGGGAGCCACCTGCCGTGTTTACCCGTGCGGCACCGGCATAGTCCGATAGCATCGGCCCTTTGGTTGCGGTCGAGTAAGCGAGTTTGTCCGGTATCACCGTCGCAAGTGGGGAGACTCAGGTGATCCGATGTGAACGACGCGCGCGTCCGGTGCTTGTCGGCACCGCCACGGGGAGTGCCGATCGGCGCGCGCGTGTTGGAAATATCCGTTGGGGGACAGGCGAGTTCGTCGCTGCCCCACCCAACGGTGCGCGAATCGGCTTGTCACACAATGCCGGCGGCCCGACCGTGATGTCGGCAGTGGCGATCCGGGACCGGAGGGCACATGGCAGATAGATGGTCGTCGGGCATATCGCTGGGCCGCAGCCTGGCCGGCCCGATGCAGGCGGTCGGAGCATTGTTCTCGATGTCGCTGGACGCGATCCGATTCACGTTCCGCCGGCCGTTTCAGGGCCGTGAATTCCTGGAGCAGTGCTGGTTCATCACCCGCGTGTCGATGGCTCCCACGCTGTTGGTGGCAATCCCGTTCACGGTCCTGGTGAGTTTCACCCTGAACATCCTGTTGCGTGAGCTCGGTGCCGCCGACCTGTCCGGCGCCGGTGCGGCGTTCGGCGCGGTGACCCAGATCGGGCCGATGGTCACGGTGTTGATCGTCGCCGGTGCCGGCGCCACGGCCATGTGTGCCGACCTGGGATCGCGGACGATCCGGGAAGAGATCGACGCCATGGAGGTGCTCGGGATCAATCCGGTGCAACGGTTGGTGACCCCGCGGATTCTGGCCTCCGGTCTGGTGGCGCTGCTGCTCAACAGCCTGGTTGTCATCATCGGAATCCTGGGCGGCTACACGTTTTCGGTGTTCATCCAGGACGTCAACCCCGGTGCGTTCGCGGCCGGGATCACCCTGTTGACCGGTGTGCCCGAAGTGATCATCTCGTGCGTCAAGGCCGCGCTGTTCGGGTTGATCGCCGGACTGGTCGCCTGCTACCGCGGGTTGACGATCACCGGCGGTGGCGCCAAGGCGGTGGGGAACGCGGTCAACGAGACAGTGGTGTATGCCTTCATGGCCTTGTTCGTCATCAACGTGGTGGTCACCGCCATCGGTATCCGCATGACGGCGCACTGAGGCGGGCAGGGACGCCATGGGAACGCTGACGATCCTGCGGAGCACCTATCCGCGGTTGACCCGCCAGATGAACAAGCCCGTATCGCTGTTGGGGCGCATCGGCGATCACACGTTGTTCTACGTCAAGGCCATTGCCGGTACCCCGCACGCGGCGTTGCACTACCGCCATGAGGTGATCCGGCTGATCGCCGAGATCTCCATGGGTGCGGGCACATTGGCGATGATCGGCGGCACGGTGGTGATCGTCGGGTTCCTCACCCTGGCCACCGGCGGGACGCTGGCCATCCAGGGCTACTCGTCGTTGGGCAACATCGGCATCGAAGCACTCACCGGATTCCTCGCCGCGTTCATCAACGTGCGCATCGCCGCCCCCGTGGTCGCAGGTATCGGGTTGGCGGCCACCTTCGGTGCCGGGGTCACCGCGCAGTTGGGCGCGATGCGGATCAACGAGGAGATCGACGCGTTGGAGTCGATGGCGATCCGGCCCGTGGAATACCTGGTCTCGACGCGCATCGTGGCAGGCATGGTCGCCATCACCCCGCTGTACTCGATCGCGGTGATCTTGTCGTTCTTGGCATCCCAGTTCACCACGGTGGTGTTGCTCGGCCAGTCAGGCGGCCTGTACGACCACTACTTCTACACCTTCCTGAATCCGATCGACCTGCTGTGGTCGTTTCTCCAGGCGATCCTGATGGCCATCACGATCCTGCTGATCCACACCTATTTCGGATACTTCGCCAGCGGCGGCCCGTCGGGTGTCGGCGTCGCCGTGGGCAACGCGGTGCGTACCTCGCTGATCGTCGTGGTGTCGGTGACGCTGCTGATCTCACTGGCCATCTACGGCTCCAACGGCAACTTCAACCTGTCGGGATAGGGAGAAGAGTTGACACAGAACATCGGCCCGGGCCCGGCGCACCGGTCCGAAACCACCAGTGCGGCAACGCCGGTGGCGGCGCGTCCCGGACGCAGCTTCGGCGTGGGCGGCCAGGTCCGCCCGCTGGCCGGTCTGGCCACCGTGGTCGCGCTGGGCCTGGTGGTGCTCGTGGCCATCGGCATGTTCCGGGGGAGCTTCACCACGACCGAGCCGATCACCCTGATCTCGGACCGGGCCGGGCTCGTGATGAACCCAGACGCCAAGGTCAAGATGCGCGGCGTGCAGGTCGGAAAGGTCGCCTCGATCGACTATCGGTCCGACGGCAAAGCTGTGCTGCACCTGGCGATGGATCCTTCGCAGCTGCGCCTCATCCCGCAGGATGTCCAGGCGGACATCGCCTCCACCACAGTGTTCGGCGCCAAGTACGTGCAACTGGTCGTGCCGCCGAACCCGTCCACCGACACCCTGCGTCCGGGTCAGGTGCTGCAGGGCCAGCATGTCACGGTCGAGATCAATACGGTGTTCCAACAACTCACGCGCGTGCTGGACAAGATCGACCCGGCCAAGCTCAACGAAACCCTCGGTGCCATGTCGGGGGCTTTCGGTGGCCGGGGCAAACAGATGGGGCAGACGCTGACGGACTTCGAGGCGCTGCTGGCCAAGCTGGAACCCAGCCTGCCCAACCTCTCCCATGACATCGAGTCGATGGCCCCGGTGGCCAATGCCTACGGCGATGCCGCGCCGAACCTTGTGCGCACTGTCGACAACACGAACCGCATCAGCGACAGCATCGTCGACGAGCAGACGAATCTCGATGCGTTCCTGGTGAGCTCGATCGGCTTGGCCGACGTCGGCAACGACGTCGTCGGCGCCAATCGCCCCGCGCTGACCGATGTGCTGCACCTGCTGGTGCCGACGACCGATCTGCTCAACAAGTACGCGCCCAGCCTCAATTGCGCGCTCGAAGGCATGAACTTCATGCGGTTGCAGCCGCCCCAGATGGATCCCGGTGTGCTGGTCAACGTGGCGTTCACGCTCGGTATCGAGCGGTACCGGTACCCGCAGAACCTGCCCAAGGTGGCGGCCAAGGGCGGCCCGAACTGCATGGGGTTGCCCTACATCGGATTCGGCAACAGGGCGAAGTACCTCGTCACCGACACCAACGCCAATCCCTGGCAGTACGGAAACCAGGGGATCCTGCTCAACTCCGACGGCCTCAAACAGATCCTGTTCGGCCCGCTGGACGGGCCACCGCGTAACACCGCACAGATCGGACAGCCGGGATGACGCGCGGCAGAAGCACTTTCATCAAGTTCGCCGTCTTCGCCGTGGTGATGGCGGTCCTCACGGCGTTCCTGTTCATGACGTTCTCGCAGTACCGCGGCGGCTCCTACAACACCTTTTCCGCCGTGTTCGGCGACGCATCGCGGCTGAAGGCCGGTGACACCGTGCGGGTCGCGGGTGTCCGGGTGGGAACGGTGAAAGACGTTTCACTGCAGCCGGACCGGTCGGTCCGCGTCGATTTCGAAGCCGACCGCAACATCGCGCTGACCACGGGAACCAAGGCCGCGGTGCGGTACCTCAACCTGGTCGGCGACCGCTACCTGGAGCTGATGGACAGTCCCGGGTCCACCAAGCTGCTGCCGGCCGGATCGCAGATCCCGAAGGACCGCACCGCCAGCGCGCTCGACCTCGACCTGCTGCTGGGCGGGCTGCGCCCGGTGATCCAGGGTCTCAACCCCCAGGACGTCAACGCGCTGACCTCGTCGTTGATCCAAATCCTGCAGGGCCAGGGCGATTCGCTCGACTCGCTGATGAACCGGACCTCGTCGTTCTCGAATACGTTGGCGGACAACGATCAGGTGATCCAGCAGTTGATCGACAACCTCAACACCGTCGTCGGTACGCTGGGTAAGGACGGCGGCAAGTTCTCCACCACGATCGACCGGCTCGAGCAGTTGGTCAGTGGGCTCTCGCAGGACCGTGATCCGATCGGCACCGCCATAACGTCCCTGGACAACGGGACTGCGTCGATCGCGAGCCTGCTCACCCAGGCCCGCCCGCCGCTGAAAGGCAGCGTCGAGCAGCTCAACCGGGTGGCCACTCTGCTCGACGACCAGAAGGCGACGCTCGACAGCGGGTTGCAGAAAGCTCCCGACAACTACCGCAAGCTTGCGCGGCTCGGATCGTACGGCAGCTGGATCATGTACTACATCTGCGGAATCTCGCTCCGGGTGACCGATCTGCAGGGCCGCACCGCGGTGTTCCCCATGATCAAACAAGAAGGCGGAAGGTGCGGGGAGCCCTGATGCTGAAATACCGCGAATCAAATCTCGTCAAGGCCGGCTTCATCGGCACTGTGCTGATCATTCTCGTCATCGCGGTCGGTCTGCAGCCGGAAAGGCTGATGCAGTGGGCCACGTCGTTGCGTCATCAGGCGTTGTTCACCGAGGCCGGCGGTATCGCAGTCGGCAACGACGTCACGTTGTCGGGCATCAAGGTCGGCAAGGTCACCGATGTGTCGCTGCGCAACGGCGATGCCCTGGTCACCTTCACCACCGACGGCAAGTATCCGTTGGGCTCGCTCACCACAGCGCACATCCGCACCGGCTCGCTGCTGGGCGAGCGAGTGCTGACCCTGGAGTCCGACGGCAGCGGGACGCTGCGCACCACCGACGTGATCCCGACGTCACGCACGTCCTCGCCGTACTCCCTCACCGATGCCGTCAGTGATCTGACGACCAATTCGGCAGGCACCGATACGGCATCGCTGAACCAGTCGCTGGACACCCTCTCGGCGACCATCGACCAACTGGCTCCCCGGCTCGGTCCGACCTTTGACGGCCTGAGCCGCTTGTCGCGTTCGATCAACAGCCGCAACGAGAGCCTGTCCACACTGCTCAAGAGTGCCGGCGACGTCACCACCGTGCTGGCGCAGCGCAGCGATCAGCTCAACACCCTGATCCTCAACGCCAACGACCTGGTGGGCGTCCTCAACGAACGTCGCGAAGCCATCGTGGACCTGCTCGCCAATACCGCTGCGGTGTCCCAACAACTCAGTGGGTTGGTGGCCGACAACGAGGCACAACTGGCGCCGACATTGGAGCGGCTCAACCGGGTGACCACGGTGCTGGAGAACAACCGGGACAACATCGCCAAGGCGCTGCCCAACATCAAGAAGTTCATGCTGTCGCAGGGCGAAACCCTGGCCAACGGGCCGTATTACAACGCCTACGTGCCCAACCTCAACCCCGCGCAGATCCTGCAGCCGTTCCTGGACTACGCATTCGGCTTCCGCCGCGGCGTCAATGCCGGGCAGCCGCCCGACAACGCCGGGCCTCGCGCCGAGCTTCCCTTGCCGTACAACGGGATTCCCGGGGGGTCGCGCTGATGAACCGAAACCGGATGGCAAAGTTGCTGGCGGTGGCGCTGGTGGCGTTGCTCGTCGTCGGCGCCGGATTCCTGGTCCGCCAGCTGTATTTCGCCCCGAAGACGATATCGGCGTTGTTCACGTCGGCAACCGGTATCTACCCGGGCGACGACGTGCGGGTATCGGGAGTCAAGGTGGGCACGATCGCGTCCATCGCACCCGAGGGCACGCAAACCAGGCTGACGCTCAAGGTGAACCGCGACGTGCCGGTGCCTGCCGATGCCAAGGCCGTGATCGTCGCGCAGAACCTGGTCGCGGCGCGGTACGTGCAACTGGCACCGGCCTACCGGTCGAGCGGCCCGACGCTGCCCGACAACGCGGTGATCGGCCTGGACCACACCGCGGTGCCCGTGGAATGGGACCAGGTCAAAGAACAGCTCATGCGGCTGGCCACGGACCTGGGTCCGAAGAGCGGTGTCGACGGCACCTCGGTGTCCCGCTTCATCGACAGCGCCGCCAACGCGATGGACGGCAACGGAGACAAGTTGCGCCAGACCATAACTCAGCTCTCCGGTGTCGCTCGCATCCTGGCCGAAGGCAGCGGCAACATCGTCGACATCATCAAGAACCTGCAGACCTTCGTCACCGCATTGCGGGACAGCAACGAGCAGGTGGTGTCGTTCCAGAACCGGTTGGCCACGCTCACCAGCGTCATCGACGGCAGTCGGTCCGACCTGGACGCGGCCCTGAAGAACCTGTCGGTCGCGGTCGTCGAGGTGGAGCGGTTCGTCGCGGGCACCCGCAACCAGACCTCCGAGCAGGTCCAGCGATTGGCCAACGTGACGCAGAACCTCGTCGATCACAAGATCGACGTAGAGAACATCCTGCACATCGCGCCGAACGCGTTCATCAACGGCTACAACATCTACAACCCGGACACCGGCAGCGCGGTGGGCCAGTTCGTGCTGAACAACTTCTCCAACCCGGTCCAGTTCATCTGCGGCGCAATCGGAGCCATCGAGAACACCACTGCGCCCGAGACCGCGAAACTGTGCTCGCAGTACATGGGACCGGCCCTGCGGCTGCTGAACTTCAACTACCTGCCGTTCCCGATCGCGCCCTACCTGATGCCGTCGGCCAACCCCGCGAACATCCTCTACTCCGAGCCAGGTCTGGCACCCGGCGGCGAAGGCGGGGCGCCCACCGCGCCGGAGGTTCCGCCGACGCTCTCGGCGTACAACCCGGGTCCGCCTCCGCCGGCACCGTATACGGGCCGGCCACCAGGGACGCCGCCGCCCGGCGCGCAGCAGATGCTGCCCGAAGGGCGTCCTGTCGAGCAGCCCAATGTGCCGTCCTCCGTGCGGGACATGCTCACCCCGGCAGGCCCCGCGGACGGTGCCGCGACGGGGCCGGCGCCGGGCCCCGAAAACCCGCCGGCGGGAACGCCGTTGCCTGCCGAAGCGCCGCAACCGGCAGAAGGGACGCCACCAGCATGAGCAGGCCAAAACCGGTGCGGCTGGCGATCGCCGTCGGGTCGTGCGTCGCGTTGACCGCGAGCGGCTGCGCCTTCCAGGGAGTGAACTCGCTGCCGTTGCCAGGCGCGGTCGGACGTGGCTCCGAAGCCACCGTCTATCACGTCGAGATCGCGAATGTGGCGACGCTGGAACCGAACTCACCGGTCATGATGAACGACGTCGTGGTGGGCAGCGTGCGCTCGCTCGGGGTCCGGGACTGGCATGCCGATGTCGAGTTCTCGGTGCAGCCGGGCACGGTGGTACCTGCCAACGCCATCGCCAGCATCGGGCAGACCAGCCTGCTGGGCTCGATGCACCTGGCCATCAATCCGCCTGTGGGTCAACCGCCGGAAGGCAAACTTCCAGCGGGCGCGACCATTCCGTTGAACGACTCGTCGACCTATCCGACCACCGAGCAGACTCTGGGGTCGCTCGCAGCGGTGGTCAACGGCGGCGGGCTCGGACAGGTCGGCGATGTCATCCACAACTTCAGTGCCGCGCTGAACGGACGGGAGGGCGACATCCGTTCTCTGATCACGCGGCTCGACACGTTCGTCGGCACCCTGGATGCCCAGCGGGACAACATCGTCGCGAGCATCCAGGGGCTCAACAGGCTGGCGACGACGTTCGCCGGTCAGCGCGACGTCATCACCCGGGCGTTGGACAAGATTCCACCGGCCCTCGACGTACTGATCAGGGAACGGCCCCGGCTGACGACGGCACTGCAGAAACTGGGGACGTTCAGCGACACCGCGAACCGGTTCGTCAACGATTCGCAGGCCGACCTGGTCGCGAATCTGAAGAACATGGAACCGGCGTTCAAAGCGCTGGCCGATGTCGGCCCCGACCTCGCGGCGGTCCTGGAATACGCGGTGCACTTCCCGTTCACCCAGAGCTTCATGGACCGGGCCATCCGCGGCGACTACTACAACCTGTTCGCCACCATCGACCTCACCGTCCCGCGGCTGAAGCACACCTTGATGCTGGGCACGCGCTGGGCGCAGGAGGATGCGGGACTGGTTCCGGCGCCGGGTGATCCGCAATATCTGAACTACACCTACGATCCGCTCAAGACCGGCGTGAATCCGCCACCGCCGGGGGCCTTCCCGCCGGCGCCGGACGCCCCGCCGCCCGGCGAAGCACCGCCACCACCGCCGCCTGCCGCGACCGGACCGATCCTGCCGGTGGCGCCGCCTGCGCCGCTGCCGATCCCCGGCGCCCCGGCTCCGGACGCGGCGCCGGCACCGGGTACACCGGCTCCGATATTCGCCGGACCTTATGGGGGGCACTGATGCTCACACGTTTCGTCCGGACCCAGCTGGTCCTCTTCACGGTTGCCTCGATCGTGGGGGTCGCGGTGATGCTGTTCGCCTACATGCAGGTGCCGACGCTGGTGGGCCTCGGCCGGATCACCGTCAAGGTGGAGTTGCCGGCCACCGGGGGGCTCTATCAGTTCAGCAACGTCACCTACCGTGGCTCCCAGATCGGCAAGGTCACGTCGGTCGATCTGACCGACAAGGGTGCGGTGGCGACGTTGTCGCTGGACCGGTCGCCGAAGGTGCCCGCCGATCTGCAGGCGCAGGTCCGCAGCATGTCGGCGGTGGGGGAGCAGTACATCGACCTGCTGCCGCGCACGGACTCACCGCCCTACCTTCAGGACGGATCGGTTGTCGCCATGTCCGACACCACGATTCCGCAGCAGGTCGGCCCGATGCTGGATCAGCTCAGCGCTCTGGTGGACACCATTCCCAAGGACAAACTGAGCCAATTGCTCGATGAGTCCTTCAACGCCTTCAATGGCACCGGATACGACTTCGGCTCGCTGCTGGATTCGGCGTCGACCATCACCCGCGACTCCAACGCGGTGTCGGACCACACGCGCACGTTGATCGACGACTCCGGTCCATTCCTCGACGCGCAAGCACAGACCACCGATTCGATCCGGACGTGGGCGGCGAGCCTGGCCGGCGTCACCGATCAGGTTTCCAACAATGACCCGCAGTTCCGGTCGATCCTGCGCAACGGGCCGGGATTCGCCAGCGAGACATCGCAATTGCTGCAGCAGATCAAACCGACACTGCCGGTGCTGTTGGCGAACCTGTCCACCTTCGGTCAGATCGCGGTGACCTACAACCCGTCGCTCGAGCAGATCCTGGTGCTGCTGCCGCCATACGTCGCCCAGATACAGACCTATGCGCCGACCAACAATCCAACGGGTCTGCCCAACGGCGACTTCTCACTGGGTCTCGGCGACCCCCCGGCCTGTACCGTCGGATTCCTTCCGCCGTCGGCATGGCGGTCACCGTCGGACACCTCGGTGATCGACACCCCGGACAACATCTATTGCAAGCTGCCGCAGGATTCTCCGATCGGTGTGCGCGGCGCACGTAACTACCCGTGCATGGGGCATCCGGGCAAACGGGCGCCGACCGTCGAATTATGTGACGATCCAAGGGGATTCCAGCCCCTTGCGCAGCGGCAACACGCGCTCGGCCCGTATCCGATCGACCCGAACCTGATATCGCAGGGTATTCCGCTGGATCAGCGGGTGTTGCCCGACAACAACATCTTCGGCCCGCTGGGAGGCACGCCATTGCCGCCCGGGGTTGCCGCGCCGCCTCCCGGCGCCGCGCCGCAGCCGCAGCCGCCGGCCAGCTTCCCCGGCATGCCTCCGGGTCCGTTGTTGCCCGGTCAGCCGATCTACACCGAGCCCCCGGTGCCCGGGCAACCTGCGCCACCTGTGCCCGACCCGAATGCGGTTCCGCTGGCTCCCGCGCAGCGTCCAGAGGCCTCCGAGGTCCCGGTGCCGCACGGACCCGCGTTGCCCGGGCCGGAACCGGACGGCGGCACACCGGCCGCAGCGCCGAGCGCGTACCACGGCAGCTCATCGGGGCCGTCGGTGGCGATCGCCAAGTACGACCCGCGCACCGGTCAGTACATGGGCAGCGACGGCAAGCTGTACCAGCAGGCCAACCTCGCCACGACGCCGAAGTCGTGGCAGGACCTCATGCCCAATTGATCAGTGGCCGAGCGCTTTGTGCCGTCAGAGCCTTTTCATGTAGAACGGCATCCGGATCACCGGCCACTGGTTGCGGCCGCACGAGCCGCTGGCGCCCACGGTGATGCTCTCCCCGGTGTACTCGGTGGATGCCAGGTCCACGTGCGCGTCGGCACCGACGGGATACAGCTTGTGGGTCTCCAGACCCTCGATGGGTGTGCCGTCGGCGCAGAACCGCCACTGGGGCACAACGCGTTTGACGTACCACAGGCCATTCGTGGTGTAGATGGGCGCGGTCCAGCCCTCGTCGCTGCTGACCGTGCCCGCGCAGTCGGTGGGCGATGTGCACGACGTGCTCACGGTCCAGGTGCTCCGTACCGAAGGCTGGTTCTCGTAGCGCTCGTTGATCTTGGCCCAGTCTCCGTTGGCCGATGTGGCGAACGTGCCGTTGATGCCCCATTCGTCCGATGCGCCGGCCGGTGCGGCCCCGCTCAGGCCGACCCATGCTGTCACGGCCACCACTGCCGCGGTCGCGCTTACCTTCGACGCCGACATGGAGCCACTCCTTTGGCAGTGGAAGTCACGTTCTCAATCAGCGAGAATAACACTATCGACGCCACGTCAATCGCTGATCGTCAGAGGCGATGCGTAGTAATATTCTCGGAAACTGAGAGCTTCATTTCCACCTGTGCGAGGGTAGATACGTGCGTGTGACCGTGATCGCGGCCGCTTCGGCAATTGTCGCCGCAACAATGGCTGCGCCGCAGGCGAATGCGGGGCCGCAGACCTGCAACGACGCCTTCTGTGTACCCGGTATCGACGGGAATGCCGAGCTTGGGGCGCCGTGCGGGAACACGTCCTATTACGTCTTCGGTGTCGACGGTCGCAACGGATGGGGCCGGTTGCTGTTCTGCGGCTCGCCGCGCCGGTATGACCCGCGGTGGTTCCGGTCGCCGCCGATGGCCGGTATTCGTGACGAGGGCAGCCTCTGCACGACCGAGATGGATCAGGTGGCACAGGCGCCCGACGGCCTGTTCCTGACTTGTGTTCCGATGAACGGTGATTCGCGTTGGCGGCGCGGCGACGCTTAGCCGCCTCGGGTCACCAGTTGCGAATCGAGCAGAGCACGCCCTTGGGGCCGCTACTGGTCTTGACGACCGTACCGTCCACGGCCAGTTCACAATTGAAGCCGGGCGCGGGCGTATTTGGTGACTCGCCGCTTTGCACCAGCACCATCGCCCACAGATCAGGGTCGGCGAGCATCGCGTCGAACACCCAGGGCTGGTTCGGCGCGAGATCGGCCTCGGCGCGCGGGCTGAACTCATAGGGATTGTGGCTGTAGTCCGACCACGTCGGCGGATCGGTGTCGCGGTAGTAGATGTGGGCGTAGAACGGGGCATTCGCGGTCACGGTGTATCGGACCTGGTGCAGCACCGGATCGTCGTCGGCCGACGCCGGCGCCGCGCCGGTGCCCACCGCGAGGGCGAGCGCTGTGGTCACGGCCAATGTCGCGCGCATCGTCACATCCTGGTCAGGGTGAACGGATAGGTCAGTGTCCCGCCCGGCGCGCCGTCGCACCCGGCGTCGAAGGTCGACACCATCTCGCCGGCAAGAGTGTTTGCGTCCCAGGTGTAGACATCGTGGGTGGGGATCGTGGGCCCGTAATAGATGTCCCCGCAACGTAATCCGAACGGGTCGTCGACGAGCATGGTGTAGCGCCCGTCCGCCAGATTGGCCTCAACATGTGAATACGCGGCCTTGGCGACCGGCTGCGGAGTCGTGACGACGCTGATGCAGCTGTACCTGTCCGGGGCGCCCAGCGTCTGGCACGGCGCCAAGGCCGACCAGATCCAGGTGTGGAAGTCCCGCCGATCCGGCATGTTGAGCATGTAGTTGCCGTAGTACATCGCCGAGGCTGGGGGAGCCAGCACGACCGCCACCGCAACACCCAGTGCGGCGGCCGCCACGGTGGTCGACGAACGTGACTTCACAGGCTCCTCCACGCGTCCGGCGCTGCTCAGTGACTATAGAACGAGACCCCGCCTCGGCGGCCCGAAACCGGGAATCTCGTCTTCGTCGTTCGAGATCGTTATTCTCGCAAATGAGAATAGCAGTACAGATCCGCGTCGCCGGACCATCAGCGGACCGGGGTGAACCGGATGTTCAGTGCGGTGAGCCCGCGCAGGATGAAGGTCGGCTCATAGGTGTAGCGACGATCGTCGGCGGGGCCGTGGTGCTCCTCGTCGATGGTGATCTCGCTCATCCGGTCGAGGATCCGCTCGAGGGAGACGCGACCCTCGACGCGGGCCAGCGGACCACCCGGGCAGCTGTGCACGCCACGGCCGAAGGCGATGTGCTCACGGACGTTCTTGCGGTCAAGGCTGAACGTGTGCGGATCCTCGAACCGCACCGGATCACGATTGACCGCACCGGGGCACACCATCAGCGTGGTGCCGGCCGGCACGTCGACCCCGCCCAGTTCGGTGTGCTTCTTGGCGAGCCGGAACTGGCTCTTGACCGGTGCGTCCATGCGCAACGCCTCCTCGACGAACGTCGGGATGCGGCTGCGGTCCTGGCGCAGTGCGGCCTGCACATCCGGGCGGTCACCCAACACCCGCAGTGAGGCCGACAGCAGCTTTGTCGTGGTCTCCTGGCCTGCGGCGAACAAGAAGGTCGCCGAGCGGACGACGTCGATGACCTCCGGCGTCGACCCGTCCGGGTATTTCGCGGTGGCCAGCGCCGTCAGCACGTCGTCACGCGGGTTCTCCCGCCGATCTTGCAGGTACCCGACGAACTTCTCGTCGAGCCAGGCCAGTGGGTTCATCGCGAGCTGATCGCCGTCGAGTGAGCCGACGATGGCACCCGGGCGCGGCGCACCGAGCACGTGGCGGAATTCGTCGTGGTCCGACTCCGGCACGCCGAGCAGGTCGGCGATCACCAACAGGGAGAACGGCTTGGCGTAGGCGGACAGGAACTCGCAGCGCCCGTCGGCCAGGAAATCGTCGAGGCACTCATCGGCGAGCCGCCACATGAAGTCCTCGTTCTCCTTGAGCCGGCGCGGCGTCAGCAGTCGGTTGAGCAGCGAGCGCGCATGGGTGTGCTGCGGCGGGTCCATGGTGACCATGTGCTCGAACATCGGCAGCTGAGAGCGGTGGGCCTCGATCTGGTCGGTGATGTCCTCGCCTTCGGGCGTGAACGGCAGTGGCGGAAACGGTCCGCCGACCGCGATGCACGACGAGAAGGTGTCGGTGTCTTTGAGGACCGTGGTCGCCTCGTCGAAGCTCGTGACGGCAAGGACGCCGTAGTGGGGCTCGCGGACGACGGGGCATTTGCTGCGCAGGTGATCGAAGTATGGATGCGGGTCGGGCACCAGAGATTGGTCGGTGAAGTAGTCGACCGTGTCGAAGTCGGTCGTCGGTGAATCGGCCATGGTGTGCGCTACCTCCCGAAATCAATGTGCGCGCTGATGGTTTCGCGGCAGGCTGGGCCGCGCGACGAAAAGGGCCAAAAGTGCTGAGCACTTGCTTAGCATGGCGGTAGAGTCGTGGTCAAGATCACTCGGCGCGGCGCGGTTACGATTTGCGTGCCGTTTTGTGTGGTGGGAAAGGAGCCTGGCATGGCATCGGCGCGGAGGATCGGGGCGCCGGACGCGAAGAACCGCATCGTGCTGCTGGAGGCTGCCGAACAGCTGATGGTCGAAGGGGGCTACGCCGCGGTGACCTCGCGCCGGGTGGCCGACAAGGCCGGGCTCAAGCCGCAGTTGGTGCACTACTACTTCCGGACGATGGACGATCTGTTCCTGGCGGTGTTCCGCAGACGCGCCGAGGAGGGCCTGGTCGAGCAGGCGCGCGCGCTGGATTCCGCTCAGCCGTTGTGGGCCTTGTGGCGGTTCGGCACGGACCCCGCGGCCACTCGTCTCACGATGGAGATCATGGGTCTGGCCAATCACCGCAAGGCGCTGCGGACAGAGATCGCGCACTATGCCGAGCGGTTCCGGGAGGAGCAGACCAAAGCGATGACGGCCGCGCTGCACCGCTACGGTGTCGACGTCTCCGAGGTCCCGCCCATCGTCTGGACCATCTTCGCGACCAGCGTCTCCCGGGTGATGGTCATGGAGCAGGCGCTCGGGATGTCCTCGGGTCATGACGAGGTGATCGAGTTCTGTGAGGGCTGGCTGCGGCGCCTGGAGGGCGAGCCGCAGCCGGTCGAGGCGTCCGCCTGACGTCACCACCCGATCGGCGCTCGTATGCCTGGAAACATCATTTACAAATCATAGAACGTCATTTCCGCATCCGAGCACATCTTTTGCGCGCAGGTGTGCTCGGGCCCGTTGACGTCGGCTAGCCGTGCGGCTACCGTCGCCAAAGTAGCCGATCGGCTAGTTCGGTCCCCTGGGCGGAAGGGCGTGCGTTTCGATGAACACCAGGGCGCAGTGGATCAGCCTCTGGATCACCCCGTTCTTCGCGTGCCTGCTCCTCGCGGCCCTGATCGCGTTCCCCGGGTTCTGGCCGCCGATGTCACCGAACCTGAGCGCCGAGCACGTTGCGGAGTTCTACCGGCACAACGGCGCGATGATCCGGTTCAGCATGATCACGGTCAACCTGTGCGCGATCATGCTGATCCCGTTCTTCATGGTCATCGTGGTGCAGATGAAACGGATGGCCACACCGAGTCACGTGTTGGCCTACTGCTACCTTGCCGCGGCCGCCAACGGCGCGACGCTGCTGGCCATCGCCGACATCTTCTGGCTGGTCGCAGCGTTCCGTCCCGACCGCAATCCTCAACTGACCCAACTACTCAACGATCTGGCTTGGCTGGTCTTCATCGCGCCGGTCGGCATGATCGTCGTCGCGAATCTCTGCCTGGCCCTGGCAGTGTGGCTCGACGCGCGTGCCCAACCCGTGTTCCCGCGGTGGGTGGCGCCCTTCAGTCTGGTGATCGCCGCCGCCATGGCGCCGGCCGCATGCGCCGTCGTCTTCCGGACCGGACCGCTGGCGTGGGACGGTGCCATCTCCTTCTGGCTGCGCAACATCGCCTTCGTGCTCTACATCGCGGTGATGTTCGTCGTGTTGCGATCCGCCATCGCCAGGCAGGCTGCCGAGCCGATCGCTGGGGCGGCGATATGAGCACGACGACAACGGTATTGGACTCCCGGCCGGGCGGACCGGCCTGGATGCGGCGCCCCAAGATCGATCAGTGGATCTGCTGGTGGACCATCCCGGTGTTCTACAACATCTTCGGACTGATCTTCGTGGTGCTCACCCGGGTGATGCCACCGCCGCGGCCTGACGTCGGCCTGGATCAGATCGTGGCCTTCTTCGCCGAACACTCGCTGAGTATCCGCGTCGGCTTCGGCCTGCTGATGATCTTCATCGGCTTCACCGGATTCGCCAACGGGCTCATCGCTTTCCAGATCAAGCGGATGTCCGTGGCGCCGGTGTTCGCCTACTCCTACATCGCCTCGCTGGCGGTCGGAGCGGTGCCGGGCTGCCTGTTCGCCGCGTTCGCCTTCATCGCCGCGGCTTACCGCCCCGACCGGGATCCGGGCCTCACCGCGTTGCTCTACGACCTCGGGCTGCTGTCCTTCGTCGGGTCGCTGGGGTGTTTCGCCACCCAGAACATGGTGCTGGCCCTTGCCATCTTCCTGGACCGCAACGATGTGCTGCCGAAATGGCTTGCGTACATGTCGATCTGGATGATCGTGACCGAACTGCTCGCCGGCCCGGTGTTCGTCTTCAAATCCGGCCCGCTGGCCTGGAACGGATCGATCAGCTTCTATGTCGGCACTGTGGTTTTCGTGGTGTGGGAGATCAGCATCATCTACCTGCTGTACCAGACGATCAAAAAGCAGGCGCCGAACGGACGCGTGCAGGACTGATGGCGCTCGTCGAGCGGCCCCGCAAGCCGGCCGATGCCGCGCCGCATCTCCCCGCCGACGGTGGCATGTGGGTCTTCGTGCTCGGTGACCTCGTCATCTTCTCCAGCTATTTCGTCATTTTCATGATCTACCGCGCGCAGCAGCCCGAGCTGTTCCTCGCCTCGCAGCAGCATCTGAGCATCAACTTCGGTGTGATCAACACCCTGGCGTTGCTCACCAGTTCATGGTTCATCGCCCGCAGCGTGCTCGCCGCCAGGGTGGGTGACAGTTGCCGCGCCATGAAACTGACGCTCTGCGGCGGCCTGTGCGGCGTGTTGTTCATCGCGATCAAGGCGTTCGAGTGGTCGGCGAAGATCAGCCAGGGGCTGACCTTCGGAAGCAACGACTTCTTCATGTTCTATTACCTGCTCACGGGCGTGCATCTGTTCCACGTCGCGCTCGGCCTGGTGTTCTTGGGTGTCAACTACTTTGAGCTGCGCAACCCGCAGGGTCGCCGTATCTCGATGGTCGAGACCGGAGCCATGTACTGGCACCTGGTCGACATGCTCTGGATCGTCATTTTCACGCTGCTCTACGTGCTGAGGTGAGGCTGTGACACCGACCGATACCGCGTCCGATGCGCGACGCCGGGGCAGGGCGCTCACCTGTGTGTGGCTGATCCTCAGCGCGCTGACGGTCACGTCGTGGTGGATCGGGCCGGTCCGGTCGCCAGGGGTGCCGCACCCGAGCGTGCCGATCACCGTCGTGGTGTTGGCATTGGGTGCGGTGAAGTGCCGCATGGTGATTCGCCACTTCATGGAAGTGCGTTGCGCGCCGCTGTGGTTGCGTGTCGTCACCGACGCGTGGCTGGTGCTGCTCTGGGGTGCCGTGCTCGCCATCTACTTGTGGTGACGGTTTCTCCGGCGAGCAGACATGCGGGTCCGCGAAACACGGCGTGTCGCGGACCTACATGTCTGCTCGCGGGGAGAACTCGCGGGAAAACGCTAGAGCGACAGGATGGTTGCGGACGCGGTGCCGGGCGCGCCGTACACCTGTGCCAGGCCGACGCGGGGATTACCCGGCACCTGGCGGTCGCCGGCCTCGCCGCGCAACTGCCGCACCAGCTCGTGCATCTGGCGCAGACCCGACGCTCCGATGGGTTCACCGTTGGCGATCAAGCCGCCGTCGGTGTTGACGGGGATGGAACCGTGGATCTCGGTGGCGCCGTCGGCCAGCAGCTTCTCCTGCTCGCCGTCGGCGCACAGGCCCGTCTCGGCCATGTGGATGACCTCGGCGCCCGCGTCGGTGTCCTGCAGCTGTGCGATGTCGACGTCCTCGGGTCCGATACCGGCCGCTTCGTAGGCGGCCTTGGCCGCGTACACCGTCGGCGACGCATCCTCGTCGAGCGGCGCAGAGGTGGCGTGCACCTCGTAGGCGCCGAACGTCCGGGTCCGGATCTCACTGGCCCGCACATACACGGGCTTGTCGGTGTATTTGTGGGCGATGTCGGCGCGACACATGATCACCGCGGCCGCGCCTTCGTCGGGAGCGCAGAACATGTACTGGGTCAGCGGGTAGTTGAGCACCGCCGAGCTCAGGATCTCATCGACGGAAATCTCCTTGCGTCGGAAGGCATTCGGGTTGAGCGCGCCGTTGCGGAAGTTCTTGTTGGCGACCCGCGCGAGCGTCTCCTGCGAGATGTTGTGCTTGTGGATGTAGTGATTGGCCTTCATCCCGAAGAACTTGGTGGTGACGAACTGACCGTTCTCGGCGTACCACTGGGGCAGGGCGAGCTTGGCCGGGTCGTCGGTGAACGCCCCACGCGGATGCTTGTCCAGGCCGATCGCGATACCGATGTCGTACTTGCCCAGCCGGATGGTATCGGCGGTCTGCTGAATCGCGCTCGCCGCCGTGGCGCAGGCATTGAAGACGTTGGTGAACGTGATGCCCGTCAGGCCCACGAGCCGGGTGACCGCATCCGGGTTGGATACCTCATAGCTGCCGCCGAACCCGAATTGGATGTCTTTCCAGGCGATCCCGGCGTCGTCGAGGGCGAGCTGGATGGCCTCGGCGCCCATCTGCATCGCGGTCTTGTCAAAGCGGCCGAAGGGATGCAGACCCACGCCGATGATGGCTACGTCGTTCATGTCGTTCCTCAGATCGGCCGGAAGGCGAACGTGACAACCTCGTTGCCGTCGTCGTCGGTGGTGAAGGGGATCATGGTGAGTTCGACGTCCTGGCCGAATTGCAGTCTGGCCGGATCGTTTTCGGTGAGCCGGCCTTCGACGCGGATGACGTCGCCGAGTTGGATGAGCCCGACGCCGAAGGGCACGAAGTCTTTACCCGTCGGGCCTTTGTACGGGGCGCCGGGCGGGAAACCCTGGGTGGTCCATGCGATCAGCGTGCCGCGGCGGGGCAGCAGCATCTCGGAGGTGTTGGCGCCGCTGCATTTCGGGCAGCGGTCCTGGGTGGGGAAGGTGGTGGCCTGGCAATCGGCGCAATGGCTGCCGATCAGCTGCGGGTCGGCCTCCGGCCACGTCGAGATCTCCGGCGCGAGAGCAATCTGTGTTGGCACGTCGCTGACGATAACCGGAAATGGAATTCTCGTCCAGTGAGAACGCTATACCGATAAGCTGCCTGACCATGAACCCCGCCCTGCCCGGAGTGGTCCGTCAGATCGGCTATGTCGTCGACGACCTCGACGGGTCCCTGGACCGGTGGCTGCAGCTGGGGGTGGGGCCGTGGTTCGTCATGCGAGGGATCGGGCAGACGGTGTGCTACCGCGGCCAACCGTGCACTGTCACCGTGTCGTTGGCGCTGGCCAACACCGGCGATCTGCAAGTCGAGGTCATTCAGCAGACCTGTGCCACCCCGAGTGTCTTCACCGAATTCCTGGCCGCGACCGGCGGCGGATTTCACCAACTCGCCTATTGGGCAGAGGACTTCGATGCCGCCATGGCGCGACTGGAGATGGCCGGCTGGCCGAAGGTGTGGTCCGGCGGCGACGCCCAAGGAGTCAGGTTCGCGTACTTCGAGCCGCCGATCGGTGCGACAGTCGTGGAGATCACCGAACTCACCGACGTCATGGCCGGCATGGCCGACTTCGTGCGGCGGGCGGCCCTGGAATGGAACGGCGACGACCCGATTCGTGAACTGGGGTGAGCCGGGCTACTTGGCTTTCTTCATGACGGCCTCGGCGGCCGTCCAGTGCTCGTCGGACGCCCAGAGGCGGGCGAACGCGCTGACGGCTTCGGTCGCCGGAACGCCGCCTAGGACCCGCTTGATTTCACCGGCTGGTCGACGCGCCAGCAGTGTCGCTGTCGTGCGCCAACTCTCGGCGAACTCGGCCCGTGGCACCACCTGATCGACCAGGCCGATGTGCAGTGCCGCGTCGGCGTCGAGGACCTGTCCCGTTCCGGCCAGCAGCAGCGCGCGGCTGCGGCCCACCAGGGCGCCAAGGCGTTCGGCGCCGCCCCAGGCCGGCATGATCGCCAGCGACGCCTGATTGAAGCCGATCCTGATGTCGTCGGCCGCGATACGGATGTCGGCGGCGACCGCGACCTCGGCGCCCCCGCCGAGAGCATGACCGTTGAGTGCTGCGATCACCGGGCCGCCGAAGCCGGCGATGCGATCGCAGATCGTGCGCATCCGCCAGGCCATCTGTGACGCTTCGAGTTCGGTGCGCAGTGCGGCGAGCTCCTTGAGGTCTCCGCCAGAGACAAAGGCTCGATCGCCGCCGCCGGTGATGACCAGTGCCCGTGCGTCGGCGGCCCCGTCGAGAGCTTTGTCGAGCTCGTCCATGGTGCCCAGCGATATGGCGTTGCGGGCGTGCGGCCGGTCGATGGTGATGACGGCCAGGCCGTCGGCGATGTCCAGGTCGACCATAACCGCGCTCTCCACTTCCGATATTGGCATTCTCGCTGCGTGAGAATAACATCACCACCGTGCGCGACATCCCCGTTGAGCTGACCAAACGGTACGTCGAGGAAGGGTGGTGGCGCCCCGAGACGCTGGGAGAAATGCTGGCCGAAGGGTTGGCCGCGAGTCCGGACGCCGGCTTTCACGCGCACTCCGAGATACGTCCCTACGCGGGAACATTCGCCGACGTCGAACGCACCGCGCGGCGACTGGCCGCGGGCCTGGCCGAACGCGGTGTCGGCCCCGGCGACGTGGTGGCGTTGCAGCTGCCCAACTGGATGGAAGCTGCGGCCGCATTCTGGGCGTCGGCGTTCCTCGGCGCCGTCACCGTACCGATCGTGCACTTCTACGGTCGCAAGGAACTCGCGCACATCATGACGACCGCGAAGCCGAAGGTCTTCATCACCACCGAACACTTCGGCCGCATGACGTTTCAGCCGGACCTGTGCGTCGACGTGCCGATCGTGGGTCTGGTCGGTGGCCAGAGTTTCGACGACTTGCTGGCCGACCAACCGATGGCCGCCACCCTGCCTGCCGACCCGGCCGGGCCCGCGCTCATCGCGTTCACATCGGGCACCACCCGAGCGCCCAAAGGGGTCATCCACAGTCATCAGACGCTGGCATTCGAGACCCGCCAGCTGCTGGAGAACTATCCGCCCAACCGGGGCCGCCAGCTCACCGCCACCCCGGTCGGGCACTTCATCGGCATGGTCGGCGCGTTTCTGATCCCAGTGCTCGAGGGCGCCCCGATCGACCTGTGCGATGTGTGGGATCCCGGCAAGGTGCTGAAACTCCTTGATGCCGAGGGGATGTCGATCGGCGGCGGCCCGCCGTACTTCGTCACCAGCCTGCTCGACCACCCGGACTGCACCGAGGCACACCGGTCACGGTTCACCACGGTGGGGCTGGGTGGGTCCACCGTGCCCGCCGCGGTCACGCGTCGGCTGGCCGACCTCGGCATGTTCGTCTTCCGTGCGTACGGCAGCACCGAGCACCCGTCGATAACCGGGTCGGGGCCGTCGGCGCCGGAGGCCAAGCGGCTGTTCACCGATGGCAACCCGCGGCCCGGCGTCGAGATCCGGCTCGGTCCGGACGGCGAGATCTTCAGCCGTGGGCCGGATCTGTGTCTGGGTTACACCGACGACGAGCTGACGGCCAGGTGTTTCGACGCCGATGGCTGGTACCGCACCGGGGACATCGGCGTGCTCGACGACGAGGGTTACCTGACCATCACCGATCGCACTGCCGACCTGATCATTCGCGGCGGCGAGAACATCAGCGCCATCGAGGTCGAGGACGTGCTGCTGACGCTGCCCGAAGTGGTCGAGGCGGTGGTGGTGGCCGCGCCCGACGACCGGCTCGGCGAACGCGTCGCCGCCGTGCTGCGGGTCCGGGCCGGGCATGCCATGCCGACCCTGGAACGGGTCCGCGCGCACTTCGAACAGGCCGGGGTGGCGCGCCAGAAATGGCCGGAGGTACTCCACGAGATTCCCGACGGACAGGACTATCCGCGCACGGCGAGCGGCAAGGTGCAGAAGTTCGTCATCCGGCGTGAGCTCGCATCCGACGCGAGGGGCGGCATTGCGACATCCGCAAAGGGAGAATAATATTCTCGTGAACTGAAAAGGAGCATTCCATGGGGCAACTGTCGCACCGCGTCGACATTCCGTTTCCGCTGTTCGATGCGGACAACCACCTCTATGAGCCGCCAGAGGCGTTGCTGACCTACCTGCCCAAGGAGTACCAAGACGTCGTCCAGTACGTCGAGGTCAAGGGCCGCACCAAGATCGCGATCAAGGGTCAGATCAGCAACTACATCCCCAACCCGACGTTCTCGGTGGTCGCCAAGCCCGGCGCGTGGGAGGAGTACTTCAAGTTCGGCAACCCCGACGGCAAGAGCAAGCGTGAGCTGTTCGGCGAACCGATGAAGTCCATCCCGGCGTTCTTCGAGCCGGGTCCGCGCCTCGAGCTGATGGACCAGCTGGGTGTCGATCGCTCGCTGATGTTCCCGACCCTGGCCAGCCTCATCGAGGAGCGGCTGCGCGACGATCCGATCGCCATCCACGTCCTGATTCATTCGCTCAACCAGTGGCTCGACGAGGTCTGGGGCTTCAACTACAAGAACCGCATCTTCACCACGCCTGTCATCACGCTGCCGATCGTGGAGAAGGCCATCGAGGAACTCGACTGGGCCGTGAAGCGCGGGGCGCGCGCCATCCTGGTCCGGCCTGCGCCGGTGCCCGGCTTCCGGGGCCCACGATCCTTCGCGCTGCCCGAGTTCGACCCGTTCTGGCAGAAGTGCGTCGAATACGACGTGTTCGTCGGCATGCACTCATCCGACAGCGGCTATTCGCGCTACACCTCCGAATGGGACGGCGCCGCACAGGAGATGCTGCCCTTCCAGACCAATGCCATGTCGATCCTCAACGAATGGCGCCCGATCCAGGACGCGGTGGCCTCGTGGGTCATTCACGGCGCGCTGTTCCGCTTCCCGAAGCTCAAGGTAGGGATCGTCGAGGCCGGCTCGAAATGGATGTTCCCCCTGCTCGATTCGATGACCGAGGTATACAAGAAGGCACCCGAGGCGTTCCTGGGCAACCCCATGGAGGAGATCAAGAACCGCATCTTCGTCAGCCCCTTCTACGAAGAGGGCATCGACGATCTGATCAACCTCATCGGTGTGGACCAGGTGCTCTACGGATCGGACTGGCCGCACCCCGAGGGGCTGGCCGAGCCGACGCACTACGTCACCGCGCTCGAGCATCTGTCGATGGAGGACCAGGCCAAGATCATGGGCGGCAACCTCGGTCGTCTAGTCACGGTGTGACACAAAGCCGCGCTGTGATGTTCAAGGGCGCCCTGCGCCCGTTGAGGAGCAGCGTCAGATGACGCAGTGGCGGACCATCCCCGAGATGGTCCTGAGCGCAGCGGACCGGTTCGGCGACGCCGAAGCCGTCGTCGACTACGGCGACAATCCGGCCGGGACCGACGGTCCGCTGCGCCTGTCCTTCGCCGAAGTCGCCGAACGCATCCGCACCGCCTCGGGCGCATTCTCCCGATTCGGGGTCGGCAAGGGGGACCGGGTCGCGCTGTGGGCGCCCAACTCCGCGGAATGGATCATCGCGGCGTTCGGGCTGATGACCGCGGGCGGAGTGCTCGTCCCGGTGAACACCCGGTTCAAGCCCGATGAGGCCGCCGACGTGATCGCCCGCAGCGGCGCCAAGGCGGTACTGGCCCAAAAAGGCTTCCTGGGACAGGATTTCGACATCCCGGGCGTTCCCACGATCGATCTGAAGTCGGACTTCCTCAGTGGTGGTACGCCATTCGAGGGTGCGGTCGATGGCGGCGACATCTCGGATGTCATTTACACCAGCGGCACGACCGGGCGTCCCAAGGGCGCCATGATGAATCACAGCCAGACCCTTCGGATGTACGAGGAATGGGCGACCCTCGCGGACCTGCGCGAGGGCGACCGCTACCTGATGATCAACCCGTATTTTCACACCTTCGGGCTGAAGGCAGGTCTGGTGGCGTCGTTCCTGCGGGGTGCGACGATGCTGCCGGTAGCGGTGTTCGATATCGACCGCGTAGTGGATTTGATTGCCGTCGAACGGATCACGATGCTTCCCGGGCCGCCGACGCTGTACCACTCGCTGCTGACGGTCGCTGACAAGAACAGGCTGGCGACGTTGCGGGCCGGGGTCACCGGCGCCGCCGACATCCCGGTCGAACTCGTCCGCCGGATCCACGACGAATTGCCGTTCCAGACCTTGATGACGGGATACGGGCTCACCGAGGCAGGCAATGTCACGCTGTCGCGGCCGGGAGATTCGTCGGTGGATGTCGCGACGACGGCGGGCCTGCCGTGTGAAGGCGTCGAGGTGCGGGTGGCCGACGACGGTGAGGTGCTGGTCCGCGGGTACAGCGTCATGCAGGGGTACCTCGACGATCCCGTTGCGACCGCCGAGGCGATCGACACCGACGGCTGGCTGCACACCGGGGACCTCGGGGAGTTCACCGAGTCGGGCCGGCTGAGGATCGTCGGACGTAAGAAGGACATGTTCATCGTCGGCGGCTTCAACGCCTACCCGGCCGAGATCGAGGGATATCTGCTGGAACATCCCGCCGTCGCGCAGGTGGCCGTCATCGGCGTCGCCGACGACAGGCTCGGGCAGGTTGGGAAGGCGTTCGTCGTGCTCGACGAAAACCCTGGTGCCGCAGGAACTTCCGCCGATGAGTTGCTCGCCTGGAGTCGCGAGCGCATGGCGGGCTACAAGGTACCGCGCTACCTGGCGTTCCTCGACGAGCTACCCCTCAATGCGACAGGCAAGGTCATGAAAGATCGGCTCGGGACGCGACTCGGTGCCGGTTAAGCACAGTGCTGACACAACTCGTAAATAACATTTCCGCAGATAAATAGGCATTTATCTACCCTCTGCAGATGGGGTACTGTCGGGGCACTACCCAAAACTGATAACGTGATTCTCGTTAAGCAGGCTGCTGAACGGACAGGAGGTCGACATGCCGTCCCGCAAGCCTTCAGCGTCGCTACTCGATAGTAGCCAAGACGACCCGTCTCCGGAGGACGCATTGGCGCTGGCCGAACAGGCCGAGGCCGAAGCCGAGGAAGCCGAGGCGGTCGCGGCGGCAGCACGCGCCAGAGCGCGTGCGATCCGGCTCCGCAACCAGGCTGCCGCCCGGGAACTGCTGGCCGGCAACGACACCGAGGCCGAGACCTCGTCGGCCGAGTCGACCGTGACAGAGCAGGCTGAGCCGACCGAGACTGCCGGCGCAGAAGATGCGGACGAAGCGGAAGAAAAAGAAGAAGAGGCGACGGCGCGGCGTCGGCGGCTGCACATCCCGCGGCTGTTCTGGAAAGTCCTGGCGAGCTGCCTGGCGATCATCGCCATCTGTGCGCTGCTGGGTGCCAGCGGATTCATGATCTGGAAGCACGGACAGGCCGATCATCGGCGCCAACTCACGGCGGAATTCACCGCGGCGGCCCGGCAGAGTGTCGTGACGCTGATGTCGCTGGACTTCAACCACGTTCAGGACGACGTGAAAAACATCCTGGACAACTCCACCGGCGACTTCAAGAAGGACTTCGAAGCGCAGCAGAACGATTTCATCAAGCTCGCTCAGCAATCCAAGGTCGTGACCGAGTCGACCGTGAACGCCGCAGCGGTCGACACCATGAGCGACGACAATGCCGTGGTCCTGATCGCCGCCACCACGCGGGTCACCAACACCGCGGGCGCCCAACAGCAGCCGCGCTCCTGGCGGGTCGCGGTGAGCCTGACCAGGGAGGGCGGCCAGATCAAGCTGGCGAAAGTCGAGTTCGTACCGTGACCGTGAAGACTGACAACGAAGAAGTCGACGTATTCGACCTGGTCGGAACAGCCGACGCCGAAGACGTACGCGTCGAGGCAGGGAAGCGTCGGTGGTGGACACCCTTGCAGCGCCGCTGGTTTCCGCTGACGCTGGCATTCGCACTGGTGCTGTCGGCGGCGTTGGCCGGCTGGCTGTACTTCGCGCAGTACCGGCCGGACCGCGCGACCGATCAGGCTGTGCAGCAGACGGTTCTCAAGGCCGCGACGGACGGCACCGTGGCGCTGCTGTCGTACAAACCGGACAGCCTCGATCACGACTTCACCACCGCCAAGTCGCATCTGACCGGCGACTTCCTGTCGTATTACAACAAGTTCACCCAGGAGATCGTCACACCCGCCGCCAAGCAGAAGGCGGTGTCCACCTCGGCGGCCGTGGTACGCAGCGCGGTCATGGAGATGCACCCCGATTCGGCGGTGGTGATGGTCTTCGTCAATCAAGCCACCACGAGTAACCAGAATCCCGACGGCAGCTTCGCGGCCAGCACAGTCAAGGTCGGACTGACCAAGGTCGACGGTAGCTGGCTGATCTCGTCCTTCGACCCGGTCTGACCGGCGCCGCCAAGCGGTGGAATGCCGGCCGCCCCGGTACCGTCAGCGTCGACACCGACCGGGAGGACGCTGATACGTGACCGAGGGCGATTCGAATTCGCCGGTGCAGACCCACCGGATCCGCCGCATGTCGGGACGCGATCCCCATGAACGGCACCGGGTGTCCTCGCCGCTGGAGTTGTTGTTCGACCTGACGTTCGCCATCGCATTCGGGGTGGCGGCCTCACAGTTCGCGCATCTGCTGGCCGAGGGACACGTGGGTGACGGGCTGTGGGGCTTCGGCTTCGCGGTGTTCGCCATCTGGTGGGCGTGGATGAACTTCAGCTGGTTCGCCTCGGCATACGACACCGACGACTGGATCTACCGGCTGACGACCATGGTGCAGATGGTCGGCGTCATCATCCTGGCGCTGGGACTCCCGCAGACCTTCGCCTCCATCGAGCACGGCGGTCACGTGAACAACACCGTCATGGTCGCCGGCTATGTGGTGATGCGGATTGCCATGGTGACGCAGTGGTTGCGCGCCGCGCGCCAGGATCCGGACCGGCGGGCCGCCTGCCTGACGTACGCGACCGTCATCGTCGTCGCGCAAATCGGCTGGATCGCCCAGATCCTGGTGAGCACGTCGGTGTGGGTGTTCGCGGCGGGCGCCCTGGTGCTGATGGCCCTGGAGATCTCCGGGCCGTTCCTCGCCGAGCGCCGCATGGGTGGCACGCCGTGGCACGCGCACCACATCGCCGAGCGGTACAGCCTGCTGGCCATCATCGCGCTCGGCGAGGGTGTGGTCGGGACGGTGGCATCGCTGTCGGCCGCGGTCGGTGAACACGGCTGGTCTGCCGATGCGGTCGTGCTCGCCGTGGCAGGCACGGGCCTCACCTTCGGCATGTGGTGGGTGTATTTCCTGGTGCCCGCCGCGGAGTTGCTGCACGCCCACCGCGAGGTGTCGTTCCTGTACGGGTACCTGCACCTGTTCGTGTTCGGCGCGATCGTGGCGACCGGCGCCGGGCTGCACGTCGCCGCGTACTACGTCGAAGAACAGTCCGAGTTGAGCACTGTGGCCACCGTGCTGTCGGTCGCGATCCCGGTCGCCGTGTATGTCACCGCGATGTTCGTCATCTACTCGATGCTGGTCGGCACATTCGACGTCTTCCACACCGGACTGCTGGTGATCGCCGGCGCCGTACTGGCCGCCGCCGTGGCGATGGCCGCCGCCGACATCCCGTTGGCGCCGTGCCTGCTGGTGGTGACCGCGGCGCCGATGGTCATCGTGGCGGGCTTCGAGCTCGTGGGCCACCGGCACGCCAGAGAGATCGTCGCCAGACGGCTGGCCGATCAGCGCGGCGGGTGAGCCTCGAAGCCTTCCAGCAGCATTCGCTCCTGCTCGACCCGCATCAGCTTCCTGGCTTTGCTACGGGTGATGAGAATGCCGACGGTGGCCAGCACCCAGACTGCGTACTGCACTGCCCAGGCCACCCGGAACGAGGCGGCCGAGTAGTCGCCGGCATGGGCGAGGATGAGCCCCATGGACTGCATGACCAGCAGCGCTGCCAGGAAGCCGCCCATGTTCACCATGCCCTGAGCGGTCCCGAGCGTGGCGCTCGGATTGAAGGTGCGGGCGAAGTCGAAGCCGACCATCGAACCTGGCCCGCCCACCGAGATGATCACGATGAGCGTCACCAGCAACCACAGCGGGGCGCGGCCGGGTAGCGCGAGAACGACCGTCCAGATCAGGGCATTGCTGGCGATGATGGCGAGCACCAGACGCGATCGCCGGTGCGGATGGCGGCCCGTGAAGATCCCGATCGCGATGCCCGCGGTGATCGCCACGACGACCGAGAGCGTCAGCAGGGAGCCGGCGACCGTGGTGGAGAGTCCCTGCGCGACGGTCAGATACGGCACGCCCCACATGAGCGCGAACACCGTCACCGAGAACTGGGTGCCCATGTGGGTGAAGAAGCCCAGCCGGGTGCCGGGGCGCAGCCACACCGTTTTCACGCTCGCGAGGATGTCGTGGACGGTGGTGGTCTCGGCTGCGACGACCCGCCCGTGTGGCGTATTGCGGACCAGCGCGAGCGCGAGCGCCATCGCAACGACGCCGAACACGGCGACGGACAGATATGCCGGCGTCCAGCCGGAGCCGGTGAGCAGCGCCAGGAAGGGCACCGCGGACAACACCTGACCGAGCTGCCCACAGATGCCGGTCAACTGGGTGACCAACGGGACCTGCGAGGGCTTGAACCAATGCGGTACCAGCCGGAGCACCGATATGAACGTCACCGCGTCGCCGAGGCCGACGACCGCACGTGCGGCGAAGGCCGCGGGCAAGGACTCGCTGAGTGCCAGCACCAGCTGCCCGGTGGCCATCAGCCCCGCGCCGGAGACGATGAGTATGCGCGAGCCGAATCGGTCGAGCAGCAGGCCGGCAGGCACCTGTGCGCCGGCGTAGACGATCACCTGCAGCACCACGAAGCTCGACAGCACACTCGGATTGGCGGCAAACCGGTCGGCGGCCTGCAAACCGGAGACGCCGAGGGTGGTGCGGTCGAGTACCGCGACGATGTACGCGAGCAGTCCGGTGGCCCAGACGATCCAGGGACGCACTCGCGGCCTTTCGTCGAACGGATTGTCTTGATGTCTTGCAACATGGTCGCGCACCTGGGCTGTTGCTTTCCAATTCTGGCCGGGTGAATTGACTCACCGCATTGCGTCCTCGCCCCGGTGGTAGTTGGCTGTGATTGCAGGGGCGGGTGTGTATTACTGTCGCTCGATCGGCATATCTGCAGATGAAAGCTTTGATAGCTCATTCAACAAATGATTCGGCGGTGACGGCAAAACTTCGCTCCGAGCTGTTCAGCCGGGGTAGGGTGAAGCAATGTATCGCTGTCCGGTTCGGTGCAGGGACGGCCAGATTGACTGAGTATCGGTTGGACGATCTGGCGCGAATCTCCGGCATCAGCGCCCGGAACATCCGCGCCTACCGTGAGCGCGGGCTGCTCGATCCGCCCCGTCGGGTCGGTCGTTCGGCGTACTACGGGGATGCCCACCTGGCTCAACTGGCGGCCATCAGCCAGCTTCTGGGCAAAGGGTTCAGCTCCGCACACATCGCCGAGTTTTTCGACGGGCTGCGCGGCGGCCGCAGCCTGGTCGACGTGCTCGGCATCCCCCCGACGGCGGTGGGTCGACAAATGCGTCGGCTGCAGATCGCCCCATCGCATCCCGACGTCGCCATCCTCGTCTCGCGCGGTCTGGCGCGGATCGTGGAGGGCGCCGTGGCATTGACTGACCCGGTGCTCGCCGAGATCGTCGACCAGGTAGCTGATCAGCGGCTCTGGGTCCACACCATCGCGCAGGTGGTCGCGGCGACCGACGCGGCGATCGACGCACTCGCTGAATCGGCGGTCGGGACGGTCTCCGAGAACTTGACCGCCCTGCCTGAGTCGGACAACCGCGAGTTGGCGCGTGCCGTGCTGTCGGACCTGCTCGACCAGGCGGTCAAACAGGCTGCCGCAATCGCCTGAGCGTCACACCCGCGACGTTGCGGGATCACCGCCGAAGCGCCCGGCCAGCCACACCGGGATGATGGCCAGCACGGTAAGGGCGGCGGCGACCACATTGATGACCGGTGCCTGATTCGGGCGGAACAAGTTGGCGAAGATCCAGATCGGCAGGGTCTGCACTGTCGGGCCCGCGGTGAACGTGGTGACGACGATCTCGTCGAACGACAGCGCGAAAGCCAGGATCGCCCCGGCCAGCAGCGCCCCGCGCATCAACGGGAAGGTGACGAGGCGAAACGTCTGCCAGTCCGAGGCGCCGAGGTCGGCTGATGCGTCTTCGAGGTTGGTGCCCATCTGACGCAGCCTGGCCTGAACGTTGTTGAACACGATGACGATGCAGAACGTGGCGTGGCCGATGATGACCGTCGCCAGCCCGAGCGTCATCGCCAAGGTCGAGGTGAACGTCGCGTTCAAGGCGATGCCCGTGACGATACCGGGCAGCGTGATCGGCAGGACCACAAGGAAACTCACGGTGTTGCGGCCGAAGAACCGGTACCGCTGGACGGCGAACGCCACCATGGTGCCGAGCACCAGGGCGATGACCGTGGCGGCCAGGCCCACCACGACGGAGTTGGCGAGCGCCTGCCACATGCCCGTGCTGTGTGCGGCGGCCGACCACCACGCCAGGGTGAAACCGGTGGGAGGGAACGCGAACGTGCGTGAGGCGTTGAACGCGTTGAGTACCACCAGAATCAGTGGGGTGTAGAGGAACACCATGACCGCGACGGTCCAGATGCGAAGCCCGCGTCGTCCTGCGCTGGAGAACATCACACGTTCTCCAGCGCGCCGGTGCGCCGCATCGCGAGCAGGTAGGCGACGATCGCGACCAGCGGGATGGCCGACAGCGCCGCGGCCAGCGGCTGGTTGTTGGCGGTGACGAGTTGCCCGTAGATGATGTTGCCGAGCATTTGGGTCTTGCCGCCGACGATGGTCACCGCGATGTAGTCGCCCAGGGACAGGGAGAAGGTGAAGATGGAACCTGCCGCGATGCCCGGGAACACCAAGGGCGCCAAGATCAGTCGCAACGTGGTCAGGTCAGAGGAGCCGAGATCGGCACTGGCGTCGATCAGCGAGTCCGGGACGCGTTCGAACGCCGCATAGACCGGCATCACCATGTACGGCAACCACAGGTAGGTCAGCGTGATGATCGTGGCGACCAGCCCGTAGCCGGGGGTGAAGCCCGTCGCCCAGGACAACGGGCCCGCCGGCGACAGCAGCATGCGCCACGCGTAGGCCTTCACCAGGTAGCTCGCCCACAGCGGCGTGGTCACGGCGACCACCAGGGCCAGTCGCACCCGTCGAGAGGCGACCTTGGCCATGTAGAGCGCCAGTGGTACGGCCAGCGCCGCGCAGCACACAGTGACCGTGGCCGCCACCGCCAGGGTGCGCAACGTCGCGATCCGGAACACCTCGTCGGTCAGCACCCGCACGATGTTGTCGCCGGTGAAGGTGCGCACCACCGCGCCGGTGAACTCGTCGGTGCTCCAGAACGCCGAAACCAGAAGAACGGCAAGCGAACCCAGATACGCCACCACCAGCCAGGTGAGCGGCGGCGCCAGCAGGAACGCCAGCCGCACCCGACGGGTCAGCCCTTGACCTGCTGCCACTTGTCGACCCACTGGCTGTAGGCCGTGCAGTTGTTGCCGCTGCCGTCGACGCACTGGGTCTGCGGCGTGGTCCAGTAGTGGATCTGTGCGGCGTAGTCGGCGTCGGTGGCGTGGTAGATGTCGCAGAAATCCTTCTGCGTGGTGTGCTCACAGGCCTTCGTCTGCGCCGGTGCCTCACCGAAGTACTCCGCCACCTGGGCGTTGATTTCGGGCGAGGTGATCCAGTTCATCCACTTGTACATGCAGTTGGGGTGGGCGGCTTTCGACGAGATCATCCAGGTGTCCGACCAGCCCGTCGACCCTTCCTTGGGCAGCACGGTGTTGACCTGGACCTTGTTGTCACCGCCGATGGTGTTGGCGATCACCTGCCACGTGGTGCCGATGACCGTGGTGCCGGATTCGAAGGCCTGGACTTCCTTGGTGTAGTCCGACCAGTATTCGCCGATGTTCTCGCGCTGGGCCTTGAGCAGATCCGTTGCGGCGTCGAGTTGTTCGCTGGTCAGCGAGTACGGGTCCTTGATGCCCAGCTCCGGTTTCGTCTTGGACAGGTACAACGCGGCGTCGGCGATGTAGATCGGGTTGTCGTAGGCGGTGACCTTGCCCTTGTACTTGCCTGCGTCGGTGAACACCGCCGCCCAGGAGTTGGGTGCGTCGCGCACGGCATCGATGTTGTACATCAACAGATTTGCGCCCCAGCCGTGCGGGATCCCGTACATCTGCTTGTCCACGGAATTCCACGGCTTGTCCTTGAGGAACGGTGAGATCGTGGCGTAGTTGGGCACCAGGTCGGTGTTCACCGGTGACACGTCACCGGCGTAGATGAGCCGCAGCGTGGCATCTCCGGACGCCGAGACACCGTCGTACTGCCCGCTGCGCATCAGCTGCACCATCTCGTCCGAGGTGTTGCCGATCTTGACGTTGACCTGGCAGCCGGTCTGCTGCTGGAACGGCGTGACCCAGTCGACTTTCTTGTCGTTCGAGCCGTTTTCGGCATAGCCCGCCCACGCGATGAGGTTCAACTGTCCTTCGCCGTTGCCGACCGAACTCAGCGGTTCGAGCTTCGGTGGCGCGTTTCCGGTGGTTCCCGGGGTCTTGGACCCGGAGCATGCCACGACCAGCGTGACGCACGCGGCGATCACCAATCCCGCACGCAGAGCTCGGATTCTCTGAGTTCTCACCCAGATTTTTCGGGGATTATCGCTGGTGACGGCGTGTAGATAAGCGAAAGTGCCTGTCCTGCAAGGGATAATTGGACTTCTCTAGGGTTCAACCATCCTGACGGGAAGGCACTTCGCAGGTGAAGAGTATCGCGGCCGCATCGCGGGTGAAAGTGTCAGCCGACGGCCACGGGGTCGTGTCGCACGCCGGGATGGGCCTACTGCGGGAACTGGCCGACCGGACCGGGTTATCAGCGCAGGTCACCGGGGCTTTGGCCGACACCTACCGCGGGCCGTGGAGCTACGCACCCGGCGAGGTGTTCGCTGATCTGGCCGCGGCGGTCGCCGACGGCGCGGACTGCATTGACGGGGTCGGCCAACTGTGCGGCGACCGTGAGCACGCGTTCGGCGCGAAAGCCTCCACGACCACGATGTGGCGGCTGGTCAATGAGCGCATCGACGCTGCACACCTGCCTGCGGTGCGCGCGGCCCGCGCCAGCGCGCGGGCGGCGGCCTGGGCCGCCGGTGCGGCCCCGAACCGGGTGGCTGGCTGCACATCGACATCGACGCCACCCTGGTGATCGATCACTCCGACAACAAACACGGCGCGACGCCGACCTGGAAGAAGTCGTTCGGGCACCATCCGCTGCTGGCGTTCCTGGACCGCCCGAGATCGCCGGCGGGAAGCCCTGGCCGGGCTGCTGCGCAGCGGCAACGCGGGCTCCAACACCGCCAGCGACCACGTCATCGTCCTGGCCCAGGCGCTGGCAGCGCTGCCCGCGCCGTGGCGGCCCGACTCGAGTCGTGGCGGTGATCCCGACCGGCCCAGGTGCTGGTGCGTTGCGACACCGCCGGAGCCACCCACCGATTCGCCGACGCCTGCCGTGAGCAGGGGTCGGATTCTCCTTCGGCTACCCGTCGACGCCCGCGTCCAGGACGCCGTGGACACACTCAACCTTGCCGAGGGCTGGTACCCGGCCATCGACACCGACGGTGGGCTGCGCGACGGCGCCTGGGTCGCCGAGGCCACCACCTTGGTCAACCTCAACAGCTGGCCGCCGGGCACCCGGCTGATCCTGCGCAAAGAGAGACCGCATCCCGGCGCCCAGCTGCGGTTCACCGACACCGACGGGATGCGCGTCACCGCGTTCATCACCGACACACCGCCCGGTGTCGTGGCCGGCCAAGTCGCCGGCCTGGAGTTGCGGCACCGCCAGCACGCCCGCGTCGAGGACCGCATCCGCGAACTCAAGAACGCCGGCCTGCGCAACCTGCCGTGTCACGGCTTCTGGGCCAACGCCGCCTGGCTCGAGATCGTCCTGGCCGCCGCCGACCTGGTCATCTGGGCACGGCTCATCGGATTCACCAGTGATCCGACGCTGGCCCGCGCCGAGATCGCCACGTTCCGCTACCGCGTGCTGCACGTCGCGGCCCGCATCACCCGCGGCGCCGCCAACTCCGGCTGCGCATCGACGCCACCTGGCGCTGGGCCACCTCGATCGCGACCGCCTGGCAGACGATCCGCACCGCCTTCGGATAACAGCCGGCCTCCTGACCGATCGATCACGAAAGACATACCGGCCCTAGGAAAGCCCGCCCCACCCGGCGACACGGGACCAACCCACCATGCCCTGTGACCGCAGACGTCACCCGACCAACCATCACGCCCTACAGATCCACCGCCATCACCATCGACGAAAAATCCGGGCTCATCGTCGGCTCCTTGATCTCGTGACTCAACCGTCGAGGTGGTGGACTGCGGATTCCGGCCAGGTCAGGGTGATCGCCGAACCGTGCGCCAGATCGCTGGGCAGACCGGCGGTGGCCGTGAGGACGTTGGCCGCCAACGAGACTCCGGTGGCGGTTCGTGCCGCGACGCGGGTCAGCGGACCGGCATAGATGATCTCGGTCACCGTGGCGTCTACGGCGCGGTACCCCGGCGCTGCGGGTGTGTTGTTGTGCTGCACCGAGATTCGTTCGGGCCGCACAGCAAGCGTCCCGGATCTGCCGAACACGGTCTCGGCATCGGCGCCCTCGAGGACGTTGGAGGTGCCGACGAAATCGGCGACGAACCGGTTGGCGGGCCGGTCATAGACGTCGCGCGCGGCGCCCACCTGTTCGATGCGGCCGGCGTTGAACACCGCGAGCCGGTCGCACAGGGTGAGGGCCTCATCCTGGTCGTGGGTGACGATGACGAAGGTGATGCCGACCTCACGCTGGATCGCCTTCAGCTCGACCTGCATCTGCTCGCGCAGCTTGAGATCCAGCGCACCGAGCGGCTCGTCGAGCAGCAACACGCGTGGCCGGCCGACGAGAGCCCGGGCCAGCGCCACCCGCTGGCGCTGACCGCCGGACAACTGGGCCGGCCGGCGCGGCGCCTGGTCGGTCAGCCGCACCATGTCCAGCGCGTCGGCGGTGCGCCTGCGCCGTTCGGCTTTGGGCACGCCCTTGACCCGCAGACCGTATTCGACGTTCTGGGCGACAGTCAGGTGGGGAAACAGCGCGTATTCCTGGAAAACGGTGTTGACGTCGCGTTTTCGCGCCGGTACCGAGGTGACGTCGAGGCCACCGAGCCGAATGGTGCCTGCGGTGGGTTCCTCGAAACCGGCGATCATCCGCAGCACGGTGGATTTCCCCGAACCGGATGGGCCGAGGATCGCGAACAGTTCTCCATCGGCGATCGACAGGTCGGCCGACTCGACCGCGACCACGGAGTGCCGGGCATCGCCGAACACCTTGCGCACGCCGACGAGTTCGATGCGCGGTTCGGTGCCGGAGGGCGCGCCGGGGGTATCGGGCGGTGAGCTGACCATCCCCGAGGACATGGTGGGTCATCGTAGGGATTCGTCGGTCCTGGCGGGGCGCCATTGCCGATTTCGTACCACGGAGCCCCTGTCGCGACGGATTCGGTGCCTTCGGCCCGGGTGTGAATACTGAAAGAGATGTGGCCAGTGGCGTTGATGTGAATATTGGGACACCTGTCGTAATCTGAGCTGCGTGTCGATGTCCCGGCGCGAGCTGCTCAGATGTGCCGCCGCTGCACCCGCGCTGCTCGGGCTGGGCGAGCTGGCTGCCGCGCCACCGGCTGCCGCCGCGCCGTTGGGCGTCCTGCTCGACTACGCCGCCGGCGTCATCAAGGCCTCCGACATCCGATCGGCGGGCGCTCTCGGTGCGATCCGCTACGTGTCCGATCGCCGCCCGGGCGGGGCCTGGATGCTCGGCAAGCCGATCCAGCTGCCAGAGGCTCGGGACCTCTATCAGGGTGGTCTGAAGATCGTGTCCTGCTACCAGTACGGCAAGCAGGACAGTGCCGACTGGCTCGGCGGGCAGGCTGCGGGCGTGCAGCATGCCAAACGGGGTTGGGATCTGCACGTTGCTGCGGGTGGTTCCTACGGCGCCCCGATCTACGCGTCCATTGACGACGACCCGACACCCCAGCAGTACAAAGAGCAGGTCGCACCGTATCTCCGGGGCTGGGAATCGGTGATCGGCCACCAGCGCACCGGGGTCTACGCGAATTCCAAGACCATCGAATGGGCGTTGCAGGATGGGCTCGGCTCGTACTTCTGGCAGCACAACTGGGGATCGCCGGGAGGCGTCGCGCACCCGGCGGCGCATCTGCATCAGATCGAGATCGACAAGCGCAGCGTCGGGGGAGTTGGTGTCGACATCAACAACATCCTCAAGCCCCAGTTCGGCCAGTGGGACTAAACATTACTGACTGGTAAGGTTTTCCAGCAAACTTTTTCGGTTCAGCCGTACGCTTCGCTTGACACTTTTGGTGCCATTGTCGACTGGCAACGTGCCGCTCGACGGCGTTTCGCGAGTCCTGAAATTTAGATAACGATTTGGTAACAATACTGCTTTGATCTGCACTGTTGGCCCTACTCGGCCGTAACCACCTGCCAGCAGGATGTTTGTACCGAATGCGTTCTGTCACTGTCGAACGCGGTGTTACGTCGCCGACGGTTACCCACGCGTAGAACTCGCCAGTAACCGATCTGCTGCGGAAATGCCCGCTAGTTCTTATGACAGTCTTAGTACGGCAGGGATGCACGCCCACCGTCCGGGTCCGAACTGGATGGGAGGCCATCCTTGGCCGGATTCGACGCTGAATCGCCGATGGCCTGACGCCTAGGGGGACACCCTCTGGGACCCCGACAGACATGGCAGGCATACGGCCACCCGTACGCGACAACACCCCAGCAGCACCGAGGAGATAGCGCCAGTGACGATCTACGAACACGACCGAGTGTCCGCCGACCGGAACGACGAGTCTGGATCCGACGGACGGACGGCCGATTCCGCTCAGGCACTCGTCGACCGCCTCAACGCTGGCGAGCCCTACGCGGTCGCCTTCGGCGGCCAGGGCAGCGCTTGGCTGGAGACCCTTGAAGAACTGGTGTCCTCGGCCGGTATCGAGGCCGAACTGGCGACCCTGGCCGGCGAGGCCGAGCTGATGCTCGAGCCGATCGCCGCCGAACTCGTCGTGGTCCGCCCCATCGGCTTCGAGCCGTTGCAGTGGGTCCGCGCGCTGGCCTCCGAGGAGCCGGTGCCCTCGGCCAAGCAGCTGACGTCGGCCGCAGTATCCGTGCCGGGCGTCCTGCTGACCCAGATGGCCGCCATCCGTGCGCTGGCCCGCCAGGGTATGGACCTGACCGCCACGCCGCCGGTGGCGGTTGTCGGGCACTCGCAGGGCGTGCTGGCCGTCGAGGCCCTCAAGGCCGCCGGCGCCAAGGACGTCGAAATGCTGGCCCTGGCGCAGCTGATCGGTGCCGCGGGCACGCTCGTGGCCCGCCGTCGCGGTATCACCGTGCTCGGCGACCGTCCGCCGATGGTCTCGGTCACCAACGCCGAGCCCGAGCGCATCTACGAACTGCTCGAAGAGTTCTCCCAGGACGTCCGCACCGTGCTGCCGCCGGTGCTGTCCATCCGCAATGGCCGTCGTTCGGTCGTCATCACCGGCACGCCCGAGCAGCTGTCCCGGTTCGAGCTGTACTGCACCCAGATCGCCGAGAAGGAAGAAGCGGAGCGCAAGAGCAAAGTTCGCGGCGGCGCGGTCTTCGCCCCGATCTTCGATCCGGTGCAGGTCGAGGTCGGCTTCCACACCCCGCGGCTGTCCGACGGCATCGAGATCGTCGGCCGGTGGGCCGAGGCCGTCGGCCTCGACGTCACGCTCGCCAAGGCGATGACCGAGGCGATCCTGGTCGAGCAGGTGGACTGGGTCGACGAGATCACCGAGGTGCACGAGGCAGGCGCCCGCTGGATCCTCGACCTGGGCCCCGGCGACATCCTCACCCGCCTCACCGCTCCCGTCATCCGCGGACTCGGGGTGGGCATCGTGCCCGCCGCCACCCGCGGCGGCCAGCGCAACCTCTTCACCATCGGCGCGGTGCCCGAGGTGGCCCGCCCGTGGTCCAGCTACACCCCGACCCTGGTCACGCTGCCCGACGGCTCGGTCAAGCTCGAGACCAAGTTCACCCGGCTCACCGGACGCTCGCCGATCCTGCTCGCCGGTATGACCCCGACGACCGTCGACGCCAAGATCGTCGCGGCCGCCGCCAACGCAGGCCACTGGGCCGAACTGGCCGGTGGTGGTCAGGTCACCGAGCCCATCTTCAACGACCGCATGACCGAGCTCACCACGCTGCTGGAGCCCGGCCGCGCCATCCAGTTCAACACCCTGTTCCTCGACCCCTACCTGTGGAAGCTTCAGGTCGGCGGCAAGCGACTGGTCCAGAAGGCCCGGCAGTCCGGCGCCCCGATCGACGGCGTGGTCGTCAGCGCGGGCATCCCCGATCTGGAAGAGGCCGTCGAACTGATCGACGAGCTCAACGACGCAGGCATCAGCCATGTGGTCTTCAAGCCGGGCACCGTCGAGCAAATCCGCTCGGTGATCCGCATCGCCGCCGAGGCACCCACCAAGCCGGTGATCGTGCACATCGAGGGCGGTCGCGCCGGTGGCCACCACTCGTGGGAGGACCTCGACGACCTCCTGCTGACCACCTACTCCGAGCTGCGCAGCCGCTCCAACATCACCATCTGCGTCGGCGGTGGCATCGGCACGCCTGAGCAGGCCGCCGACTACCTGTCCGGCCGTTGGTCGGCCGGCCACGGCTACCCGCTGATGCCGGTCGACGGCATCCTCGTCGGCACCGCCGCGATGGCCGCGCTCGAGGCCACCACCAGCCCGCAGGTCAAGGAGCTGCTGGTCGCCACCCAGGGCACCGATCAGTGGGTGGGCGCCGGAAAGGCCCAGGGCGGCATGGCTTCCGGGCGCAGCCAGCTCGGTGCCGACATCCACGAGATCGACAACACCGCGTCGCGCTGCGGCCGGCTGCTCGACGAGGTCGCCGGTGACGCCGACGCCGTCGCGGCCCGCCGCGACGAGATCATCGCGGCCATGGCCGACACCGCCAAGCCCTACTTCGGCGATGTCGCCGAGATGACCTACCTGCAGTGGCTGCGCCGCTACGTGGAGCTGGCCATCGGTGACGGCAACAGCACCGCCGACACCAAGCGCGATCACTCGCCGTGGCTCGACATCACCTGGCGTGACCGCTTCGAGCAGATGCTCAAGCGTGCCGAGGCACGTTTGCACGCACAGGATTTCGGTCCGATCGAGACGCTGTTCGACAACGAGGAGCTGCTGGAGGATCCGAAGGGTGCGCTGGCCGCTCTCGTCGGCGCCTACCCGGATGCCGCGTCGGTGCAGCTGCACCCCGCCGACGTCCCGTTCTTCACCGAGCTGTGCAAGACGCTGGGCAAGCCGGTCAACTTCGTGCCGGTCATCGACAAGGACGTGCGCCGCTGGTGGCGCAGCGACTCGCTGTGGCAGGCGCATGACGCCCGCTACGCGGCCGACCAGGTGTGCGTCATCCCCGGCACCGCAGCCGTCGCCGGCATCACCCGCGTCGACGAGCCCGTCGGCGAGCTGCTGGACCGCTTCGAGCAGGCCGCCGTCGACGAAGCGCTGACCGCCGGAGTCCAGCCGGTGCCGGTGCTGTCCCGCCGGGCCCGTCGGGCCGGGGTCAGCGGCCCGCTGGCCGTCCTGCTCGACGCCCCCGACGTGCTGTGGGCCGGGCGTACCGCCACTAACCCGGTGCACCGCATCGCCCCGCCCGCCGACTGGCAGGTCCGCGAAGGGTCTGCAAACCGTTCCGCTTCGCATCCTTCGACCGGAGCCCGGCTCGAGGTCCTCGACGACACGCACGTCGTGCTCTCGGTGCCGCTTTCGGGCACCTGGATCGAGATCAAGTTCAGCCTGACCGACGCCGTGCGCAGCGGCGGCGCGCCGATCGTCTCCGTCGAGGACGCCTCGACCGCGATGCGGTCGGTGCTGGCCATCGCTGCCGGGGTCAGCGGCCCCGACGCGCTGCCGCCGGTGGTCGACTCGACCGCCACCGTGACGGTCGCCTGGGATCCGGAGACGGTCGCCGACCACACCGGTGTGACCGCCACTTTCGGCGCCCCGCTGGCCCCGACGTTGACCGTGGTTCCCGACGCACTGGTCGGCCGGTGCTGGCCCGCGGTGTTCGCCGCCATCGGATCGGCGGTCACCGAGGACGGATTCCCGGTCGTCGAGGGCCTGCTGAGCCTGGTGCATCTGGACCACGCCGCGCAGCTGCTCGCTGCGCTGCCCACCGAGAACGCCGAATTGACCGTCTCTGCAACGGCTTTGGCTGCCTACGACACCGAGGTCGGCCGGGTTGTCCCGGTTGAGGTGGTCGTGAAGTCGGCTGACGGAACCGTGCTGGCCACGCTCGAAGAGCGCTTCGCCATCCGCGGGCGCACCGGTGATGCCGAGCTGACGGACCCGATCAAGGCCGGCGGCGCGATCTCCGACAACGCCACCGACACCCCGCGTCGCCGTCGCCGCGACATCACCATCGGCGCACCGGTCGACATGCGGCCGTTCGCCGTGGTCTCCGGTGACCACAACCCGATCCACACCGATCGGGCCGCCGCCCTGCTCGCCGGGCTGGAATCGCCCATCGTGCACGGCATGTGGCTCTCGGCCGCGGCTCAGCACGTGGCCACCGCCACCGACGGCAAGCCGGCTCCGCCGGCCAAGCTGGTCGGCTGGACCGCCCGCTTCCTGGGCATGGTCAAGCCCGGTGACCAGGTCGACTTCCGCGTCGACCGGGTCGGAATCGACGTCGGCGCAGAGGTTCTCGAAGTGCAGGCGCGCATCGGCTCCGATCTGGTGATGTCGGCGACCGCACGGCTGGCCGCGCCCAAGACCGTCTACGCATTCCCCGGCCAGGGCATTCAGCACAAGGGCATGGGCATGGAGGTCCGGGCCCGGTCCAAGGCGGCCCGCAAGGTGTGGGACTCGGCGGACAAGTTCACGCGCCAGACCCTCGGCTTCTCGGTGCTGCACGTGGTGCGGGACAACCCGACCAGCCTGATCGCCTCCGGCGTGCACTACCACCACCCGGACGGCGTGCTGTTCCTGACGCAGTTCACCCAGGTGGCCATGGCCACGGTGGCGGCGGCTCAGGTCGCCGAGATGCGTGAGCAGGGCGCCTTCGTCGAGGGTGCGATCGCCTGCGGTCACTCCGTCGGTGAGTACACCGCGCTGGCGTGCGTGTCGGGCGTGTACGAGCTCGAGGCGCTGCTTGAGGTGGTTTTCGCCCGCGGCGGCAAGATGCATGACATCGTCGAGCGTGACGCGCAGGGCCGGTCGGACTACCGACTGGCCGCCATCCGGCCGTCGCAGATCGACCTCGACGACGCAGACGTCAAGGACTTCGTCGCCGAGATCGCCGAGCGCACAGGCGAATTCCTGCAGATCGTGAACTTCAACCTCCGTGGTTCGCAGTACGCGATCGCCGGTACGGTGCGCGGTCTGGAAGCGCTGGAGGAAGAGGTCGAGCGGCGTCGCGAGCTTTCGGGCGGTCGCCGGTCGTTCATCCTGGTGCCCGGCATCGACGTGCCGTTCCACTCCAGCGTGCTGCGGGTGGGCGTCGACGACTTCCGTCGCAGCCTCGAGCGCGTGATGCCCAGCGACAAGGATCCGTCGCTGATCGTCGGCAAGTACATCCCGAACCTGGTGCCGCGGCCGTTCACCCTGGACAAGGACTTCATCCAGGAGATCCGCGACCTGGTCCCGGCCGAGCCGCTCGACGAGATCCTCGCCGACTACGACACCTGGCGGAACGAGAAGCCGAAGGAGCTGTGCCGCAAGATCGTCATCGAGCTGCTGGCCTGGCAGTTCGCCAGCCCGGTGCGCTGGATCGAGACGCAGGACCTGCTGTTCATCGAGGAGGCCGCAGGCGGTCTCGGTGTCGAGCGGTTCGTCGAGATCGGCGTGAAGTCGGCCCCGACGGTCGCCGGCCTGGCCACCAACACGCTCAAGCTGCCCGAGTACTCGCACAGCACCGTCGAGGTGCTCAACAGCGAGCGCGACGCGGCCGTGCTGTTCGCCACCGACACCGATCCGGAACCGGAACCTGAGGTCGACGAGGCCCCCGCGGCTCCGGCCGCCACCGAGGCGGCTCCCGCGGCCGCTGCGGCAGCCCCGGCTCCGGTCGCCGCATCCGGTGGTCCGCGTCCCGACGACATCACGTTCGATGCCTCCGATGCGACCGTGGCGCTCATCGCGCTCTCGGCCAAGATGCGCATCGACCAGATCGAGGCGCTGGACTCCATCGAGCACATCACCGACGGTGCCTCGTCGCGCCGCAACCAGTTGCTGGTCGACCTGGGCTCCGAGCTGAACCTCGGCGCCATCGACGGCGCCGCGGAAGCCGACCTGGGCGCGCTGAAGGGACAGGTGAGCAAGCTCGCCCGTACCTACAAGCCGTTCGGCCCGGTGCTCTCGGATGCCATCAACGACCAGCTGCGGACCGTGTTCGGGCCGTCGGGCAAGCGTCCGGCCTACATCACCGAGCGGGTCACCAAGACCTGGGAGCTGGGTGCCGGCTGGGCCAAGCACGTCACCGTCGAGGTCGCGCTGGGAACCCGCGAGGGCAGCAGCGTGCGCGGTGGCGATCTGGGTGGTCTGCACCCGGGTGCGCTGGCCGACGCCGCCAGTGTCGACAAGGTGATCGACGCGGCCGTGGCCGCGGTCGGTGCCCGGCGCGGTGTGCCGGTGTCTCTGCCGTCGGCCGGCGGTGCCGGTGGCGGCGTGGTGGATTCGGCCGCGCTCAGCGAATTCGCCGAGAAGGTCACCGGACGTGACGGCGTGCTGGCCTCGACGGCCCGGACCATTCTGGGGCAGCTCGGGCTCGACAACGCCGTCACCGCCCCGGAGGCGGCCACCGACGCCGAGCTGATCGACCTCGTGACCACCGAACTCGGTTCGGACTGGCCGCGACTCGTGGCCCCGGCGTTCGACGCCAAGAAGGCCGTCGTGTTCGACGACCGGTGGGCCAGTGCCCGTGAGGACCTGGTCAAGCTGTGGCTGGCCGACGAGAACGAAATCGACGCGGACTGGCCGCGACTATCCGAGCGCTTCGAAGGTGCCGGGCATGTGGTTGGCACGCAGGCGAATTGGTGGCAGGGCAAGGCCCTGGCCGCGGGCCGCAACGTGCATGCGTCGCTGTTCGGTCGCATCGCGGCGGGCGCCGAGAACCCGGGCGTGGGCCGCTACCGCGACGAGATCGCGGTCGTGACCGGTGCGTCGAAGGGTTCGATCGCCTCCGCGGTGGTCGGGCAGCTGCTCGACGGCGGTGCCACCGTCATCGCCACCACCTCGCGTCTGGACGACGACCGGTTGGCCTTCTACAAGAAGCTCTACCGCGACAACGCCCGCTTCGGTGCCACGCTGTGGGTGGTCCCGGCCAACATGGCGTCCTACTCCGACATCGACAAGCTGGTGGAGTGGGTCGGTAGCGATCAGGTCGAAAGCCTTGGGCCGCAATCCATCCACCTCAAGGACGCGCAGACCCCGACGCTGCTGTTCCCGTTCGCCGCGCCACGTGTGGCCGGTGACCTGTCGGAGGCCGGTTCGCGGTCCGAGATGGAGATGAAGGTGCTGCTGTGGGCCGTGCAGCGGCTCATCGGTGGGCTCTCCACGATCGGTGCCGAGCGGGACATCGCCTCGCGCCTGCACGTGGTGCTGCCGGGCTCGCCCAACCGCGGCATGTTCGGCGGCGACGGTGCCTACGGCGAGTCCAAGGCGGCACTCGACGCGCTGGTCAACCGCTGGAGCGCCGAGACGTCGTGGGCCGAACGGGTCACCCTGGCGCACGCGCTGATCGGCTGGACCAAGGGCACGGGCCTGATGGGTCACAACGACGCCATCGTCAGCGCCGTCGAAGAGGCAGGCGTGACCACCTACACCACTGCGGAGATGGCGGCCATGCTGCTGGACCTGTGCACGGTGGAATCCAAGGTGGCTGCGGCGAATTCGCCGGTGAAGGTCGACCTGACCGGTGGCCTGGGCGACATCAAGATCGACATGGCCGAGCTGGCTGCCAAGGCTCGCGAGGAAATGTCCTCGGGCGCAGCGGGTTCCGACGACGCCACGGCCGAGGGCATCATCGCCGCACTGCCGTCGCCGCCGCGCGGATACGCCCCGGCACCCGCGCCGGTCTTCGAAGACCTCGACGTCGACCCGGCTGATCTGGTGGTCATCGTCGGCGGTGCCGAGCTCGGCCCGTACGGCTCCTCGCGTACCCGCTACGAGATGGAGGTCTCCGGCGAGCTGTCGGCGGCAGGCGTGCTGGAACTGGCGTGGACGACCGGACTGGTCAAGTGGGAGGACGATCCCAAGGCCGGCTGGTACGACACCGAAACCGGTGAGCTGGTCGACGAATCGGAGATCGTGGAGCGTTACCACGACACCGTCGTCGAGCGCTGCGGCATCCGTGAATTCGTCGACGACGGTGCGATCGATCCCGATCACGCCTCGCCGCTGCTGGTCAGCGTCTTCCTGGACAAGGACTTCTCGTTCGTCGTGTCCAGCGAGGCCGACGCCCGGGCGTTCGTGTCCTTCGACCCCGAGCACACCGTGGCCCGGCCGGTGCCGGACTCCGGTGACTGGCAGGTGATCCGCAAGGCGGGCACCGAGATTCGGGTACCGCGCAAGACCAAGCTGTCGCGGACCGTCGGCGCCCAGATCCCCACCGGGTTCGACCCGACGGTGTGGGGCATCACCCCGGACATGGCGAGCTCCATCGACCGGGTGGCGCTGTGGAACATCGTGGCGACCGTGGATGCGTTCCTGTCCTCGGGCTTCACGCCGACCGAGCTGATGCGCTGGGTGCACCCGAGCCTGGTGGCCTCCACGCAGGGCACCGGCATGGGCGGCATGACCTCGATGCAGACCATGTACCACGGCAACCTGCTGGGCCGGGCCAAGCCGAACGACATCCTGCAGGAGGTGCTGCCGAACGTTGTTGCGGCACACGTCATGCAGAGCTATGTCGGCGGTTACGGCGCGATGGTCCACCCGGTCGGCGCCTGCGCCACCGCGGCCGTCTCGGTCGAGGAAGGTGTGGACAAGATCCGCCTCGGCAAGGCCGACCTGGTGGTGGCCGGCGGCTTCGACGATCTGACCCTGGAAGCCATCATCGGCTTCGGTGACATGGCGGCCACCGCCGACACCGAGATGATGCGGGCCAAGGGCATCAGCGACTCGAAGTTCTCCCGCGCCAACGACCGGCGCCGGCTCGGGTTCCTCGAGGCGCAGGGTGGTGGCACCATCCTGCTGGCTCGCGGTGACCTGGCCGCCAAGATGGGTCTGCCGGTGCTGGCCGTGGTCGGCTACGCGCAGAGCTTCGCCGACGGTGTGCACACCTCGATCCCGGCCCCTGGCCTGGGTGCCCTGGGTGCGGGCCGTGGCGGCAAGGACTCGGCGCTGTCGCGTTCGCTGGCCAAGCTGGGTGTGGGTGCCGACGACATCGCGGTGATCTCCAAGCACGACACCTCGACGTTGGCCAACGATCCCAACGAGACCGAGCTGCACGAGCGGCTGGCTGATTCGATGGGCCGCTCGGCGGGTGCGCCGCTGTTCATCGTCAGCCAGAAGTCGCTGACCGGGCACGCCAAGGGCGGCGCGGCCGTGTTCCAGATGATGGGTCTGTGCCAGATCCTGCGCGACGGCGTCATTCCGCCGAACCGCAGCCTGGACTGCGTCGACGACGAGCTGGCCACCTCCGGCCACTTCGTCTGGGTGCGCGAGCCCCTCGACCTGCGCGGCAAGTTCCCGCTCAAGGCCGGTCTGGTGACCAGTCTCGGGTTCGGGCACGTGTCGGGCCTGGTCGCGCTGGTCCACCCGGAGGCGTTCATCGCGTCCATGGATCCCGCTGAGCGGGAGAGCTACCGTAAGCGGGCCGAGCAGCGCACGCTGGCAGGTCAGCGCCGGTTGGCCTCGGCCATCGCCGGTGGGCGTCCGATGTACGAGAAGCCCGCCGACCGCCGGTTCGACCACGACGGGCCGGAGAAGCCTCAGGAAGCGGCCATGCTGCTCGACGCAGATGCCCGACTTGGCGATGGCGATCTCTATGTCCGCTAAGGTCGCTGCGTGGCGGTAGTCGGAGTAGGCATCGATCTGGTTTCCATACCGGATTTCGCTGAGCAGGTTGATCGGCCAGGCACGGTTTTCGCCGAGACGTTCACGCCAGGTGAGCGCCGGGACGCCGCGGACAAGAGTTCGTCGGCGGCCCGGCACCTGGCGGCCCGGTGGGCCGCCAAGGAGGCGGTGATCAAGGCCTGGTCGGGGTCGCGGTTCTCCAAGCGTCCGGTGCTGCCGGAGGACATCCACCGCGACATCGAGGTAGTGACCGACATGTGGGGCCGTCCGAAGGTCCGGCTGTCGGGCGAGATCGCCCGGCACCTGGAGAACACGACCATCCACGTGTCGCTCACCCACGAGGCGGACACCGCCGCCGCCGTCGCGATCATCGAGGAGCTCGAGCCCTAGCACCACCTCAGCACCGCGAGCGTGCGCGTCTGTTGCCCGACACGCCGTGCCTGGTCAGCATTTCGCGCACGCTCGCTGGGCTCGACGGTGACGCTAGTGTCATCACCATGAGTGACGTGGTGCAGCGGGTGCAACAGGTATTGCCGTCGGTGCGGGCCGATCTGGAGGATCTGGTCCGCATTCCCTCGGTGTGGGCTGACCCGGCCCGCCGCGACGAGGTCGCCCGCAGCGCCGAAGCCGTCGCAAAGCTGTTGTCCGATGCGGGTTTTCCCGACGTCAAGATCGTCAGCGAAGGCGGCGCGCCGGCCGTCATCGCCCACTACCCGGCCCCGGCGGGAGCGCCCACGGTCCTGCTGTACGCCCACCATGACGTGCAGCCCGAAGGCGATCCCGCTCAATGGAACTCCGCGCCGTTCGAACCGCAGGAGCGCGACGGCCGGCTCTACGGCCGCGGTACCGCCGACGACAAGGCGGGTATCGCAACGCATCTGGCCGCGATCAGAGCCTTCGACGGCACACCGCCGGTCGGTGTGACCGTGTTCGTCGAAGGGGAAGAAGAATCGGGTTCCCCGTCATTGGGTGCCCTGTTGGAGGCCCATCGTGATGCCTTGGCCGCCGACGTCATCGTCATCGCCGACTCGGACAACTGGAGCACCGAAACCCCGGCCCTGACGGTGTCATTGCGAGGGCTTGCGGATTGCGTCGTCGAGGTCGCGACCCTGGACCATGGATTGCATTCGGGCCTGTGGGGCGGAGTGGTGCCAGACGCGCTGAGCGTGCTGGTGCGGCTGCTGGCCAGCCTGCACGACGACGCGGGCAACGTCGCAGTCGCCGGCCTGCACGAGGCGTCCGCCGCGGACGTCGACCGCGGCGAGGGCTGGGTCCGCCAGGAATCCGGACTGCTCGACGGCGTATCCGAAATCGGTTCGGGCTCAGTGGTCCAACGCATGTGGGCCAAGCCCGCCATCACCGTGATCGGTATCGACACCACGCCGATCGGCAAGTCCTCCAACACCCTCATCCCGCGCGCCCGCGCCAAGATCAGCATGCGGGTGGCGCCCGGCGGTGACGCCCGTGCGCACCTCGATGCGCTGACGCGTCATCTCCAGCAGCACACCCCGTGGGGCGCGCAACTGACCGTCACACCCGGTGACGTCGGGCAGCCGTACGCCATCGACGCCAGCGGCCCGGTGTACGACGCGGCCCGCGCCGCGTTCCGGCAGGCCTGGGGCACCGATCCGGTGGACATGGGCATGGGTGGCTCGATCCCGTTCATCGCCGAGTTCGCCGCGGCGTTCCCCGCCGCGACGATCCTCGTCACCGGAGTCGAAGATCCCGGCACCCAGGCCCACAGCATCAACGAGAGCCTGCACCTCGGCGTGTTCGAGAAGGCGGCCACCGCCGAGGCGCTGCTGCTGGAGCGGCTCGGTCAGCTAGACCGATAGGTCACGGCGCAGCTTGGCGACGTGGCCGGTCGCCCGCACGTTGTACTGCGCGACGGCGATCTTGCCCTTCTCGTCGACGACGAACGTCGAGCGGATCACGCCTTGAACGGTCTTGCCGTACATGGTCTTTTCGCCGTACGCGCCCCACTCGGTCAGCACCTTGCGATCCAGATCCGACAACAGCGGGAAGGTGAGGCCTTCGTTGTCGCGGAACTTCGCGAGCTTCTCGGGTTTGTCCGGCGAAATCCCGATCACGTCGAGACCCGCGCCGTTGAGCTCGGCGAGGCTGTCGCGGAAATCGCAGGCCTGTTTGGTGCAGCCTGGCGTCGACGCGGCAGGGTAGAAGTACACGATGACCTTGCGGCCCTTGTAGTCGGAAAGCTTGACGATGTTGCCATCGGCGTCGGGCAGGCTGAACGCGGGGGCGGTGGCACCCACCTCGAGACGCGGGGTTGGCGGCATGCGCGAAATTCCCTTCTGGTCGACCGGTGCCGTTGATATGGAGCAGGCTGATCTAGGGTAGTTCGGCAGGGCAGCACGACACGGAGCGGCTTGGAGGAGCACAGTGGCGAACCGGGACCCGGAGAGCATCAAGCGCGAGATCGATCAGGCTCGCGATCAGTTGGCGCTGACTGTCGACTCCCTGGCCGAGCGGGCCAATCCGCAACGGCTCGCCGACGATGCCAAGGCCGCGGTGATCGGATTCCTGCGCAAGCCCGCCGTGACGGCTTCGCTGGCCGGGGCCGGCCTACTGGTGGTCTTCGTCGTCATCCGCCGGGTCAAGAACCGCTGACGCCTTGCGGCCCGGCTGACGCACCGCGTGGCGGTGCGGGAGTTCGGCTCAAGCCGATTCGCCGCTCAGCGGCCCAAAGCTAACTCGCCGCTCAGCGGCGGCGGCCCGGGAGGAGCCAGTCTGCCAACGAAAAACCCGGCGGATTGGCGGTGCGGCCGAGGCGACTGCAGCTATGCACCATCAGGGGACGTTGCGCAGCAACATCGGAACGATGCGAGGGGTGGGCATTGTCCGCACCGGCACTCGTGGGCATAGCTAACACCTCGCTTTCTCGCAATCTGCGCCGATGTCTCGTGATGTCGGCAGTTCAGCTAATTACAGGCTAGCAGCATTCTCGCCCTCTGACCAGCGAATCAGCGCACTGCCGATTGTCAAACAGTAACTATCGCCAGCGTCAACACTCGGTTGTATGGAGCGCCGCTAGGTAATGTTCTCCGCGCGATAGCACATTTGCGATGCCGGCAAGGGCATCAGATGGAGGCTCGTGGTATGTCGCTATTCGCAATCGTCGGCTGATTGCTGACAACTGGCACGCAGGCGTCGGACCTGATCTGGCCACCGATTGGCGCATCATGATCGATTTTGCTGTGAGATTGCTCTGGGTCTGATGCTCGGGTTCAGAATTGATCCGTCAGCTACGTGAACCGGCAGCGTCAATTTGTATTTCCGCTGCTGCGCAAGGTAATTCCGCTGATTCTCCGGCGAACGGCGTGAGGCTCTCGAACTGAACCCAGGGTGTGTCGTGAACGGCTCTTATTGTCCAAGTGGTTGCTACCGCATGGGTCGCCAGCTAACCCGAATTTTTCGCGGAATGTTGCCTTTGGCGGTGTGTAGATAAGCGAAAGTGCCTGTCCTGCAAGGGATAATTGGACTTCTCTACGGTTCAAAGATCCTGACGGGAAGGCACTTCGCAGGTGAAGAATATCGCGGCCGCATCGCGGGTGAAAGTGTCGGCCGACGGCCATGGCGTCGTGTCGCATGCCGGGATGGGCCTGCTACGTGAACTGGCCGATCGGACCGGGTTATCGGCGCAGGTCACGGCTGCTTTGGCCGACACCTACCGCGGGCCGTGGGTGTATGCGCCCGGAGACGTGTTCGCTGATCTGGCGGCTGCGGTTGCTGACGGGGCGGACTGCATCGACGGGGTCGGCCAGCTCTGCGGCGACCGTGAGCACGCCTTCGGTGCGAAAGCCTCGACGACCACGATGTGGCGGCTGGTCGATGAGCGCATCGACGCCGCACACCTACCCGCGGTGCGGGCGGCCCGAGCGGGCGCGCGGGCGGCGGCCTGGGCCGCCGGTGCCGCCCCGCTCCGGGTGACTGGCTGCACATCGACATCGACGCCACCCTGGTGATCGATCACTCCGACAACAAAGGCGGTGCGACGCCGACCTGGAAGAAGTCGTTCGGGCACCATCCGCTGCTGGCATTTCTGGACCGCCCCGAGATCGCCGGCGGGGAAGCCCTGGCCGGGCTGCTACGCACCGGCAACGCCGGCTCCAACACCGCCAGCGACCACGTCATCGTGCTGGCCCAAGCGCTGGCAGCGCTGCCCGCGGCCTGGCGACCCGACCCCAGGGCTGGCGATCATCCCGACAAGCCCAAGGTGCTGGTGCGCTGCGACACCGCCGGAGCCACCCACACCTTCGCCGACGCCTGCCGGGCCGCCGGGGTGGGGTTCTCCTTCGGTTACCCCGTCGACTGGCGCGTCCAAGACGCGGTGGACACCCTCAACCTCGCCGAGGGCTGGTACCCGGCGATCGGCACCGCCGGCGGTCTCCGCGACGGCGCCTGGATCGCCGAAGCCACCACCCTGGTCAACCTGTCGTCGTGGCCACCGGGCACGCGGCTGATCCTGCGCAAAGAAAGGCCGCATCCGGGCGCCCAGCTGCGATTCACCGACGCCGACGGGATGCGGATCACAGCGTTCATCACCGACACACCACCCGGCGTCGTGTCAGGACAGGTCGCCGGCCTGGAACTGCGCCACCGTCAGCACGCCCGCGTCGAAGACCGCATCCGCGAACTCAAAGCCACCGGCCTGCGCAACCTGCCCTGCCACTCATTTTGGGCCAACGCCGCATGGCTGGAAATCGCCCTCACCGCCGCCGACCTGGTCACCTGGTGCCGACTCATCGGATTCCGCACCCACCCGGGCCTGGCCCGCACCGAGATCGCCACCTTCCGCTACCGGGTCCTCCACGTCGCCGCCCGCATCACCCGCAGCGCCCGCCAAACATGCCTACGTCTCGACGCCACCTGGCGATGGGCCGCCCAGATCGCGACCGCCTGGCAGCACATCCGCACCGCCTTCGACTGATCCACAGCTCATCTGATCCAACTGACGAAAGGCCCACTGGCCCTGGGAAAGCCCGCCCAGCCCGGCGATAAGGGACCACCCCGCCACGCCCCGTGACCGCAGAAGCCACCTCACGGCCCATCTTGCCCCAACGCTCCACCGCAATCACCTTGGACGAAAAATCGAGGCTAAGGTCAAAAGCGGATCTTGGCCGGGGGAGACGCGCCGGGATTCGAGCGGAATCGCAACACGGGCCTGCCGTGTGACAAGGGGAGATCTGCAATGCAGCAAACATATTTGAGATTTGCCGGCATCATCGCACTTGCCGCTACTGGCGCTCTTGGCGTCGGGTGTTCGAACAATTCGACGGGTTCGGGGAGCGAGACCAGCCGACCTGCCAGCGAAGCCACCACCGGAGCGGAATCCGGTAGTGCAACTCCGGGCGAGTCGGTTGCCCCGGGTGCCGACGGGACCGCCACCCCAGGTGCGCCCGCCGCCGAACCCGGCGCGCCAGGCAATGCAGGAACTCCGGGTGCCCCTGGTGCTCCCGGTGAGCCGGGCGCTCCCGGTGTCCCTGGCGAACCTGGCGCCCCCGGCGGCCCCGCACCCGGTGCGCCGAATACCGGTCCTGCGGACAGCACGACGATCGTCACGCCCAACGGCTCCTTCGTCGTGCAGGGCATCATCCTGCAGAAGTACAACGCGACCGGCGGCGCGAGCAGCCCGCTCGGTCTACCGACCGCGAGCGAGGCGGCCGCGCCCAACGGCGGTCAGTTCAGCACCTTCAATGGCGGTGCGATCTACTGGACGCCGCAGACCGGGGCACACATCGTCTGGGGCGGTATCCGCGACGCGTGGGAGCGCGACGGCGGCGCAGGCGGCCGCCTGGGGTATCCCACATCGGACGAGGCGACGATCCCCGGCGGATGGCAGTCGCAGTTCCAACACGGGACCATCACCTATACCGACGGTCAGGCCAAGGTCGAGGCTCGCTGACCGTCTTCTGACACCTTCTGACGACTCGCATCGGTGCGCCAGTGGTGCCGGTGCGAGTCGTCGTTCACCCACCCACCTGGAGGTCACATGGCGCACGTGAGTGACGAAACCCTCAATGAGCTACGCCGAGAGCTCAATCGTTTCAAGAGTGAGCAGTATCGCGACCGCGGCTATGCCGCAGCCCATCTCGCCGGCGCTGTGGAAATGCTGCTTGAGGAAGCCGAGCAGAGTATCAGCGAGCGCTATCAGGCCGGCTGATGTCCGCAAACGAAAAAGCCCCAGGATCACTGGGGCTTTTCGTTTGTGCGCCGTCAGGGTTTCGAACCCCGGACCCGCTGATTAAGAGTCAGCTGCTCTACCAACTGAGCTAACGGCGCGCGCATGGAACGATAACAGGCCATGCGCCCAAGGTGAAATCCGCTGGCCCGTGTCGCTCGTTCGAGACCGTGCGTAAGTCCTCGATCAGACGTTCCCTTAGACTATTGCCAGAATTCGTCGGTTTGCTGACGTCATGTGAGGTGGAACGAGAAATGTGGCAGGTGCAGGCATTGACCCGGCCGGGGCGAAAACGGCTCCGCCGCGCGGCCGTTGCCCTGGCTCCGGCTGTGATCTTCGGCATATCGGCATGCACGGGTGCCGTCTCGGCGCCCCCACCGCCTGTGATCGCCGACAAGGGCACGCCATTCGGTGATCTGCTGGTGCCGAGGGTGAATGCCTCGGTGGCCGACGGAGCGGTCGGCGTGGCGGTCGACGCCCCGGTGACCGTGAGTGCGGAGAACGGCGTGCTTGGCAGCGTCAGCATGGCCGACGCCAACGGCACCCCGGTGGCGGGCAAGCTCAGCGCCGACGGCCTGACGTGGTCCAGCACTGATCCGCTCGACTTCAACGAGCGGTACACCCTCAGCGCTCAATCACTCGGTCTCGGTGGGGTGGCCAACCGGCGCATCACCTTTCAGACGCATTCCCCGGCGAACCTGACCATGCCCTACGTGCTGCCCAACGACGGCGAGGTCGTCGGCATCGGCCAACCGATCGCGGTGCGGTTCGACGAGAACATCACCGACCGGCTGGCCGCGCAGCGCGCCATCACCGTCAAGACCGATCCGCCCGTCGAGGGCGCCTTCTACTGGCTGAGCAATCGCGAGGTGCGTTGGCGCCCAGCCACATACTGGAAGCCCGGCACTGCGGTGGACGTGACGGTGAACACCTATGGTGTGCGGTTGGGTGACGGGCTGTTCGGGCAGAAGAACGTCGCCAACCACTTCACCATCGGCGACGAGGTGATCGCGACCGCGGACGACAACACCAAGACCCTGACCATCCGGCGCAACGGCGAGGTCGTCAAGACCATGCCGATCTCGATGGGCAAGAACAGCACGCCGACCAACAACGGCACCTACATCATCGGCGACCGCTTCAGTCACCTGATCATGGACTCGTCGACCTACGGCGTTCCGGTCAACTCGCCCAACGGGTATCGCACCGAGGTCGACTTCGCCACCCAGATGTCCTACAGCGGCATCTACGTGCACGCGGCACCGTGGTCGGTGGGCAGCCAGGGCTACAGCAACACCAGCCACGGATGCCTGAACGTGAGCACCGCCAACGCCCGCTGGTTCTACGAGAACACCAAACGGGGTGACATCGTCGAGGTGGCCAACACCGTCGGTCCGGTGTTGCCGGGCACCGAAGGCCTGGGCGACTGGAACATCCCCTGGGACCAATGGCGCGCCGGCAACGCCGGAACGTGACCTACTTGACCGAACGGTCCAGCGCGGCAAGCGATTCGGCGAGGAACTCCTTGTCGAACGGGGGCATGCCGACCTGATCGCGGAAGCTCTGCGGCGTACCGGTCCAGTCGTAGGTCAGGGTGACGTCGGTGTTCTCGCCGTTGGGGGCCAGGTCATAGCGCCACCACCAACCGCCCGGATTGTGCTTGCCGGCCTCATCGAGCTGACCGGGAATCCAGGCGATGGTGCGGTTCTTGTCGAATTCGCTGACCAGGTTGTGCATGACGTAGTGTCCGCCGGCCTGCGGCAGGAACATGTTGATCGCGAAGATCTGCCCGGTGCCGGTGATGGGTTGTGGATCGATCGCGTCGCGCACCCAGTCTCCGGGTTCGGTGTCCTTGTGCCGGGCCGGATCTGACAGGACGGCGAAGACCGCACCGGGTGCGGCGGCGATGGTGTGGGTGACGACGTAGCGCTCGGGTTCGGTCACTGGGAATCCTCTCCGTAGAAGCGGGCGATATCGGGACTGTCGAGCCACCCCGAATAGGTGGGCCGTTTCGGCCAGCCCTCGGGGGAGTCCTGCCACTGTTCCTGCCTGCCCCACGGCAGCAGGTCGATGAGCGCGAAGCTGTGGCTGAGCTGTTCGGTGCCGCGGCCGTTGGTGTGCCAAGTCCGGTAGACGGTATCCCCGTCGCGCAGAAACACATTCACCGCGAAGCCGTCACCGGGAGCGGCGTCCATGTCGGTGCCGAACGAGCTCTCCGACGACGAATACCAGTGCATCTTGTTGCCGACCTTGTCCCGGTAGGCCAGAGCTTCCTCGATGGGCCCGTTGGTGACGATCACGAAGCGGGCGTCGTAATTGTCGAGGAACTCCAACCGGGTGAACTGAGAGGTGAACCCGGTGCAGCCACCGCACTGCCATTCGGCCCCGTCGTTCCACATGTGGTGGTAGGTGATGAGCTGTGAGTGGCCCGCGAACACGTCGGCCAGCCCGACGGGCCCCTCGGCGCCGACGAGCGTGTACTCGGGCAGTTTCACCATGGGGAGGCGACGCCGCTCGGCGGCGATCGCGTCCAGTTCGCGGGTGGCGGCCTTCTCGCGACGACGCAGATCGCCCAGCGCGCTGCGCCAGGTCTGCTCGTCGACCACGGGTGGCTTGGCTGTCGTCATCGGATGCTCCTTCGCTACATGCTTTACACGACGCCGGTCTCTCGTACTGACCCGCCGTGCGTCCGGAACTCATCGCGCACGGTACTGTCCGACGGCGAAGGGTTACCTAACATCTCAGAAAGCGGGGGCAACCAGGATGAGCGGCCACCAACCCGATACTGCCGGGCTGCGACTTCTCGTCGTCGGCGCCTCCTCGGGCATCGGTCATGCCGTCGCGATCAGCGCCGCCGCGCGCGGAGCGAAGGTCGCGGTGGCGGCCCGGCGCGTCGAACTGCTGACCTCGCTGGCGGACTCGATCGGTGGTTCGGCGTTCGAGCTCGACGTCGAAGACTCCGGAGCCATCACCCGCGTGGTCGACGCCGCGGCGCAGAGCCTCGGCGGTCTCGACGGCGTGGTGTTCACCAGCACCGTGGTGCCGTTCGCCTATGTCGAGGACACCGATGTCGCCACCTGGCTGCACGCGTTCAGCGTCAACACCGTCGGTGCCAACAACGTGCTGCGGGCCGCGTTGCCGCATCTGTCCGACAACGGCGTGATCCTGATCGCCTCGAGCCACGACGTGGGCCGGCCACGCGCTGGGGTGGCCGCCTACGGCGCCAGCAAGGCCGCGCTCGACGAGATCCTGCACTCCTGGCGCAGTGAGCATCCCGAGCTCTCCATCCTGCGGGTCGGTATCGGCCCGACCGAGGACACCGAGATCCTGCGCGGTGCCGACCGTGATCTGCTGGCCCAGCTGTACGACTCGTGGGTCGAGCACGGGCAGTTGCCCAAGCGGATGTCGGCACTGCGCGACGTCGCCAACACCTTGGTGTCGCTGGTCAGCACCGCACACGAAAACCCCAGTGTGGTGCCGGAATTCGTGCAGCTGGCACCAAGGATCCGGCGGTCGGCGAAATCCGAAGCGGCACACTGACGGCTAGACCGGTGCCCGCCAGGTGATCAGGACGCGGCCGTAGAGCAGCCGCCGCACGGTTGCGCCGGGAAGTGCCTGACGGGCCTTGGCGCGCAACTGGCCGAACGTTTCCGACGGAGGCCATTTGATGGGGGCCGAGTGCTCCCACTTGCCCTTGGCGCGGTTGACGACGGCACACGCGGTCCAGGCCGGGACGTGCCAAGCGATTTCGCGCAGCGACGGTTTCACGAACGTCGTCACCGCGACCGTCCCGCCGGGACGTACCAGGGACGCGAACCGGGTGAGGGCGGCCCCGGTGTCGTCGAAATGGTGCAGGGCGGCGTTGGAGACCACCGCGTCGAAGGCGTGCGCGGGGAGGTCTGTCGACATGACATCGCCGTGGATCCAGTTGACCGGCGCCGCGGGGAAGCGGATCTGGGCGCGGTCGAGCACCGGCTCATCGATGTCCACTGCCATCACGTCCGGCACCCGCTGGGCCAGCCGGGCGGCCAGGAAGCCATCGCCACACCCGACGTCGAGAACGGTGTGGGCATCCTGCGGGACCTTCGAATCGAGCAGCCCGTCGTAGTGAATGTTGATGTTCCACGGTTGGTTGTCCACTACTTCGTGGATACCAGGTTCTGCCGGGCATCATCGGGGCTGACCCCAAAAACGCCGCCTACTTGCGTAGACGGCGTTCTGTCGGGGTGGCTGACGGGAACGGTCGGAGACACTCGCCTGCGCTTGCGCACACCTTCTGCGCGTATCCGTCTCGCTTCCAGAAGCAAGGGTCGCGGCCGGTGTGCTGCCGCCTGCCTACGCGGAAGCTAGTCCCTCTTCTCAAGCGCCGCTTCGGCCCAGTAGCCACCCATTCCTGACGGTATGGCGATGACACGGATGGTGCGTGGTGTCGGTTGTTGTCCGGGGCAGAGTTGTTGGAGTTTCATGTCGAAGGCGCGGGCATGGTCAACAGCGTCGCCGTACCAGGGCACGAGGGTAGCGGGATGCTCTTGGTCGCCTTTGTCTTCGACACTGACGAGGGCGTATTGGCACGCAGGTGGCGGTAGCACTGCCGTGATGTTCTCGGCGATCGTCTTGTTGGTGACATCGTTTTCTGGGTGGCCATGGAATCGGAGGAGGTCAACGTTGTCGGGATTCCTGGTGTTGAGTCCTGAGACGATGGCCTCGGCGGCTTTTTGCTGAATAGCGGGGGTGTAATCCCTCATCCCGTATGAGTTGTGACTTCCGTAGGGGTTTCTGCTATCGACGATGTGCCAGTACCAGAACCATGTGACGGCCCCACCTACAACGATCACGGCGACAACGCCGGCTACGGTCACGGTTCGTCGGATGTTCTTGTTGACTGGCATGTTCACTCTCCGGGGTAGTGCAGGTGGACGAACTCAACGTTCGCTGATCCGCCAGTGAAACCGGGACCGTCCGGCATCCAGTCGTTATGGAAGTTGTTGTCGCCGTTCGCATGTTGGTCTACAACGTCGACCAGCCTGCTGTTCTGCATTTCTTGGCCGACGTAGACAGCGGTGTGGTTGATCGTTCCAGTGGCTTCGTCGTGGTAGTAGATGAGGTCTCCAGGCACTAACCCGGCTTTTGATGGTGCGAGGGGGTCGAGTGCGGCTCGGGTGGGCATCGGTGACGTTCCGACGACCTCGCCACGACCAGAGTTGACGATGAAGTCGCGATTGGCTTGCGCCACCGACCATGTGTTGGACCGGTCGTTGCCCGGAAAGTGGAGACCATTGTTGTAATACCAGTCGTCAGCGTCGCCGCGGTGCCAATCATCGATCCCGTCCCCGACATCTTTGAAGCCCCCGGCGCGCATGACTTGAGAGGCGAAGTTGGTGCAGTCCCCGCCGCCGTCGCCGAAGTTCTCATAGTCGGGGTTCGCCCGGTGTGGATCAGCAGCGCTTCCGGCCCAGCGGTCGGCGTACTCAATGGCACGTCGCCGCGCTTCTGACAGTGGCTGCGCTGGGTTGGCAGGACCCGTCTTGAAGTCCACGGAACGCACCGTGCTGGTCTCCGGTGCTTCGTGGAAGTTGAACCCGTCGAGTGGGGCCAGTGCGGCGGTGATCTTGGCGGCGGTTTCTCCGTCGATTCGGGCCAGATTTTGCACCCGTTCGGAGATTTCGGCGGCGAACGCCTTGGCCTGGGCCTGTCGAGTCTGCGCTGCGCGGAGCATGGTCCAGGACTGGTCGGTGACCGAAAAATCTTGTCCGACAGTAAAGCCTGTCGCCTCGGCTTCTTCGATGGTGTCGAGAACCTGGCGTTTGGCCCATATCAGGTCCCCAGCACCGTGGCGAGCGGCGGAGGCGGCGGCGTGGAGGCAGTCGGCCGCACCGCGCACTGTGACGACATCGTCCCAAGCGCGGGCGGCGGCGGCATCGTATCCCGCACCCTCCCACATGGTGCCGACGGTCTGGGTGTGCAGAGACTCGAAAGTGGACTCCCACCGTTGTGCGGTGGTGGACCAATGGTTGTCAGGGGTCTCGAGGTGGGCCACGTCAAGGGCTTCGACATCAGCACGCGTCAGGGTCGTGGCCCCGGTGATAGCAGTCATCAGACCTGCATGGTCTGGCCGACTTCGGTGACGTGGTTCGCCGAGTCCTCATCGACGAGGGCATAGGAGCCGCTCGCGTACGGACCTTTGCGCCGGTCGCGCGGGAGCGGTTGGCCAGGGTGGCCGCGGCGGCGGTAACCAGGCTGTGCCCGGTCTGACAGCGCTTGTGGTTGCCCATACCGGCGACCCGGCTAAGGAGGGCGCGGGGGTGCCGATCAAGGTGGCAGCTGCCTTGTCGTGTGCACCGGCGAGTTGCTGTAGGTCCGTTATGTCGACCTCAAGATTCTCGGCCATCACCGTCCCCGACCCGCTCGACGTACCGGTCAGCAGTCAAGCATCCCGCTTCGCGCGTCCTCTCAGAACTGACTTTCGGGAAACTGCGGGGCCCCGGGTGCCGGGCACCTACCGGTCCCGACACCGAAAAACGCCGCCTACTTGCGTAGACGGCGTTCTGTCGGGGTGGCTGACGGGACTCGAACCCGCGACAACCAGGATCACAACCTGGTGCTCTACCAACTGAACTACAGCCACCATCGCCGCTTTCGCCTTTCGGCACACGCGGCGTCGTAGATACTAGCCGCTCGGACGCTGGAGTGCCGAATCGTTATCTCCGGCGTTGTCTGAATCTGGTCCCAGCGTGCTGGCCACGGCTGCAATGTCGCTGGTAGACGGCCCGGGCGGGGCGACGAAGGCCGTGGCGCGGTAGTACTTCAACTCCCGGATCGACTCGTGGATGTCGGCCAGCGCGCGGTGTGCGAGCCCCTTCTCGGGCTGGCCGAAGTAGATCCGCGGGTACCAGCGCCGGCACAGCTCCTTGATCGAGCTGACGTCGATCATCCGGTAGTGCAGGTAATCGTCGAGTTTGGGCATGTCGCGGGCGATGAAGCCGCGGTCGGTCGCGATGGAGTTGCCGGCCAGCGGTGCGGTCTTGGCCTGTTTGACGTGGCCGCGGATGTAGTCGAGCACCATTTCCTCGGCGGTCGCCACGTCGACGGTGGAGGCGCGTACCTCTTCGATGAGCCCCGACCGGGTGTGCATCTGGGTCACGATGTCCACCATTGAGTCCAGCGCCGCGTCGTCGGTATGGATGACCACGTCCAAGCCGTCACCCAGAATGTTCAGGTCCGCGTCGGTGACCAGCACCGCGATCTCGATGAGCCGGTCATTCTTGAGGTCGAGGCCGGTCATCTCGCAGTCGATCCACACCAGTTCGTCTCGCACGAAGGTCCACAGTATGCCCAAACCCGACAAGCGGTCGCCCGCACCCACCGCGCGGGCGGATTGCCCAGTAGTGTCAGGTCCCGATTGGCTCGTTCGCGCATACGGGAGGACCGCGGCATGACCACCGAATCGACAGCAACCCCCGCGCAGCAGATCGCCGCCGGCTACGCCGTCGGGGGACAGGCGTTGGAGCTCGGGGCCGTGGTTGTCGACGGGGCCGTCGACCCGGGCGCCCAGATCCGCATCCCGCTCGCGACGATCAACCGGCATGGGTTGATCGCGGGTGCCACGGGCACGGGCAAGACCAAGACTCTGCAGGTGATCGCCGAGCAGCTGTCGGCGGCCGGGGTGCCGGTGGTGATGGCCGATGTGAAGGGTGACCTGTCGGGAGTGTCGAAGCCAGGGGAGGCCAACGACAAGACCGCGCAGCGCGCCAAGGACACCGGTGACGACTGGGCCGCGACCGCGTTCCCGACGGAGTTCCTGTCGCTGGGCACGTCGGGTCTCGGCGTGCCGGTGCGTGCGACGATGACCAGCTTCGGCCCGATCCTGCTGTCAAAGGTGTTGGGCCTCAACGCAACTCAGGAGTCGACTCTCGGCTTGATCTTCCACTGGGCCGATCAGAAGGGGCTGTCGCTGCTGGATCTGAAGGATCTGCGGGCGGTGATCCAGTACCTCACCAGCGACGAGGGCAAGCCCGAACTCAAGGCGCTCGGCGCGGTGTCGCCTGCCACCGCCGGGGTGATCCTGCGAGCTTTGGTGAACCTGGAGGCCGAAGGGGGCGACACCTTCTTCGGCGAGCCTGAGCTGGAACCGAAGGACCTGATGCGCGTCGACGCCCAGGGCCGTGGCGTCATCACGCTGCTGGAACTGGGCGCGCAGGCGGCGCGTCCGGCACTGTTCTCCACCTTCTTGATGTGGGTGCTGGCCGACCTGTTCACGACACTGCCCGAGATCGGTGACGTCGACAAGCCCAAGCTGGTGTTCTTCTTCGACGAGGCGCATCTGCTGTTCGCAGACGCGTCGAAGGCATTCCTGGAGCAGGTCGAGCAGACCGTCAAGCTGATCCGCTCCAAGGGCGTCGGCGTCTTCTTCTGCACCCAGTTGCCCACCGACGTGCCCAACGATGTGCTGTCGCAGCTGGGCGCCCGCGTCCAGCACGCGCTGCGGGCCTTCACCCCCGACGATCAGAAGGCGCTGTCCAAGACGGTGCGCACCTATCCGAAGACCGATGTCTACGACCTGGAGAAGGCGTTGACGTCGCTGGGCATCGGTGAGGCGATCGTGACGGTGCTCTCCGAGCAGGGCGCGCCGACGCCGGTGGCGTGGACCCGGATGCGAGCGCCGCGCTCGTTGATGGCCGCCATCGGCGACGACGCGATCAAGGCGGCCGCGCAGGCCAGCCAGCTGCAGGCGACCTACGGGCAGACCGTCGACCGCGAGTCGGCGTACGAGTTGCTCAACGCCAAGCTGAACGCCGCGCCCGCGCCGGAGGAAGGCGACGCCGGTGGCTTCGCAGGCGTCGAGGCGTCCGGTGAGGTGGAACCGATGCCCGCGCCGGCTCAGCGTGCCGAGCCGGGCATCGTGCAGCAGGTGCTGGCGAGCTCGGCCTTCAAGAGCGCGTTGCGGTCGGCGGCCACCGTCGCGGGGCGGGAAATCACCCGCAGCATCTTCGGGGTCGGCCGCCGCCGCTAGCCTTCGCCCGCCGCCCTTTGCCGCCGCGGAACTGCACTCCCGGTCGTCAAACGCGACGTTTAACGACCGGGAATGCAGTTCCGGCGAAACCGGCGGCCGGCGAAAAGCCGCAGAAGCTAGTCGCCGCCGAGCTTCTTGTACACGGCACCGACGATCGGTGTGACGATGGCGCGCGGAGCGTAGCCGCTGGCCACCGACATGGCCTTGGATGTGACGCCGGGGACGACGCGCATCTTGTTGTGCTCCAAGCCATCCAGCGACAGCTTCGCGGTGTACTCGGTGGAGATCCACAGGAAATCCGGGATCAGCCGTTCGACCAGTGACTGCTCGGACTGATCGGGCAGTTCGGTGCGTACCGGGCCGGGTGCGAGCACGGTGACGTGCACACCGGAGCCCTTGACCTCGCCGCGCAACGACTCGCTGAAGGTGTTCGCGAAGGCCTTGGTGGCCGCGTAGGTAGCGTTGTTGGGAATCGGCGAATTGCCTGCCGCCGAACCGGAAATCAGGATTCCGCCGGCTCCGCGTTTGACCATGCCCGGCAGAACAGCGAGGACGAGGTCGTGCACGCCGAGGACATTGAGCTGAACCTGCGCTTTTTCACCGGCGGGGTCGAGGTTGACCACCGGCCCGAACGTGGCCGTGCCTGCGTTGGCGCACAGGATCGAGATCTCCCGGGACGCCAACTCATCGCACAGCGTCGCCCGGGCCGCCGGGTCGGCGAGGTCGACACCGCGCACCTCGACGGTCACGCCGTAGCGCTCGGTGAGTCGCTGCGCCAACGTGTTCAGCACGTCCTCGCGCCGGGCGGTGATGATCAGGTGGTGTCCGCGGGCGGCGAGCTCGGTGGCCAACGCCTCGCCGATGTTCTGCGAGGCGCCGGTGACGACGGCGCGGGCGTCCGGACTGGGTGCGGGAACTGGCATGGGGCTCATCCTAGAAGTAGCCAGGAGCCATAAAGTGTCGGTCATGATCAACCCCAGGCGGGCGCGGGTGGTCGCGTGGGCCTTGTGGGACTGCGGCGCGACGGGCCTGAACGCGATCGTCGTCACCTTCGTTTTCTCCGTGTACCTGACCGGCAGCGTCGGGGCGGGCCTGCCTGGCGACACGACGCCGGCGAGCTGGCTGGGCCGGGCCATGACGGTCGCGGGTCTGGTGGTGGCGCTGCTGGCGCCTGCCACCGGAATCTGGGTCGACGCGCCACAGCGCAGGCGCCGGGTGCTCGCGGTGATGACCGGTGCGGCGGTGATCTTGACGTCGGCGATGAGCCTGATCCGCGACGACAACCGCTACCTGTTACCGGGCTTGGTGTTGTTGGCGTGCACGGCGGCCTGCAACGAGCTCGCCACGGTGCCCTACAACGCCATGCTGCGGCAACTGTCCACCCCGGAAACCTCGGGGCGGATCTCAGGACTGGGCCTGGCGCTGGGGTACGGCGGCAGCGTCCTGCTCTTGCTGCTGGCCTATGTCGGCTTCATCGCCGGTAACGGCGACACCCGTGGGTTATTGGACATCCCGGCGCAGGATGGTCAGAACGTGCGGGCGGTGATGCTGCTCACTGCGGCGTGGTTCGTGCTGTTCGCGCTGCCGGTGTTCGTGGTGGTGCCGAGAGTGACCGATGCGTTACCGGTCGAACGGGTGGGGCTCTTCGGGGCCTATCGCAAGCTGTGGGACGAGATCCGCAGCGAATGGCGTCGTGATCACAACGTCGTCTACTACCTGCTGGCGAGCGCGGTGTTCCGCGACGGGCTGGCCGGCGTGTTCGCGTTCGGCGCGGTGCTCGGCGTCAACGCCTACGGCGTGTCCGAGGCCGACGTGCTCCTGTTCGGCATGAGTGCGTGCGTGATCGCGGCATTCGGGTCGGTCGTCGGCGGCATGCTCGACGACCGGGTCGGTTCCAAGCCGGTCATCGTCGGCTCGCTGGCGTGTCTGATCGCGGTGGGACTCACCCTGCTGTCGCTGTCGGGACCGGTGGCCTTCTGGGTGTGCGGCTTGATGCTGTGCCTGTTCATCGGACCGACGCTGTCGTCAGCGCGCACGATGATGTTGCGGATCTCCGCCGAGGGCAAGGAAGGTGTGGCGTTCGGCCTGTACACGACGACGGGGCGTGCGGTGTCGTTCCTGGCGCCGTGGCTGTTCTTCACCTTCATCGACGCGTTCGGCGCCGACCGGGCAGGCATGGGCGGGCTGTGCCTCGTGCTGGCGATCGGCCTGGCGGCCATGGTGGCCGTGCGCACGCCGCAGCATGTGCACAACGCGGTGTAAGCGCGTCAGGGCGCCGCGCCGGCACACACCGTCAGGCCGGTCCCGGTGCGGTGCTGGGTCTGCACCCCGTTGACGGTCACCGAACAGCTGATCTCCGGTCCGAAGTTGATGACCGTGACGCTCGCGGTCTGGGAGGCCGGTTGCGGCAGCTCGACCTGCTTGCTCCACGGCAGCATCACGTTGAACTCCGTCTGCAGCATGTTGCCGGTGTCGATGTAGGTGATGTTGATCGCCCGGCCCTCCCCGGTGACCGAGTAGGTGACGGTGTCGGTGGCGCCGGGCGCCGACGACGTTGTGGGCGAGGTCGGGGTGGTGATCGGTGGTGCCGCGGTCGGGCTCGGGATGTGCGACGTCGTGGTCGGCGTGCTGCGGGTGGTGGTCGCGCTGGGCTGCGGGCTCACCGGCGGGGCAACGACGGTTTCCTGCTGCGAGCTGTTGATGATGACCAGGGCAATCACCAGGCCGACCACGAGCAGCACCGCCACCGCCGCCAGGATCCACAGCCACATCCGCGGCCCATCGTCATCGGGCTCCTGCTCAGGCGGCTGACCCGGCGGCGGGTAGCCCGTCCCGTACTGGCCGGTTGCGTTGGGGCCGTACCCATAGGAAGGGTAGGGGGGCAGTTGCTGGGTCGGATTCGACATCGAATTCGGCCCGGCCGGGTAACCGGGTGGCTGGTACGGAGGCTGGTCGGCGTAGGCCGGCTCCGGATAGTCCACCGGGTATCCGCTGCCGAGCGGTTGGGTCGGATCAGAACCCTCGCGGCGTGGTGAATCGGTCATGCCCACCTCATGGCAGCAGGGTACCTGTGCGGGCGCTCAGTGTGCTCGCACGGACAGTGGCGGAGAGGAGTACGGGGAGTGGAGCGGCACGTTCGGGTGAACTACGGCGCGTCGTTGTCGCCGGATGCGACGGCGTTCGCCCACCTGGTCGACGACGGTGGTTATCCGCGCGCGGTGCAGAGGTTCCTGCGCGGCTGGCGGGCCAGCTCGTCTCGTGACGTGGAACTGCCCATCGTGGGTCCCGTCACGCGGGTCATCCACTCGGCCGACGGGCATTGGCTGGCCTGTGAGGTCGCGCCTGAAGGTGGCACCCGCAGCCAGATCTGGGTGGTGACAACCGATCCTGACGACCGTGATGCCCGCCGCGTCGACATCTGGCCGCCGGACGCCCCGGAGGGCACCGCCGAACTGATCGGCTGGGACGGCACGCAGGTGGCCGCGATTCTCACCGGTGACGACGGCGTCGGCAGCTCGTGCCTGATCGACCCGGCGACCGGTGACACCACTGTGCTCGACCGGCGGTCCGCAGGCCGTCTCGTCGACTCCTGGGCAGGCGCGTCGCTGGTGCGGGTCGGGCCGCGCGGGTACCGCGAGCTCATCATGCTGTGGGGTCAGCGGGAGATCGCGCTGCTGCCGTTCGACCCCGGGTCCACCACTGACGCAGGCGTCATTCTCGACGATCATCAGCCGCGCCGGATGCGCAGCGGTCTGGAGGGTGAGACCGCGCTGATCGAGCCGGCCAAGAACTATCCGTTGGGTAGCTCGGAAGGCTATGTGCGGGCGCTCATCCGCAGTGAGAACGGCGCGTCTCACGCGCGGCTGATGGAGGTCACGGTGACCGCGGAAGGCGTGTCGTATCACGTCGTCGCCGAACGGCCCGGCTATGAGCTCGACGAGTTCGTGGTCAGCGACGACCTGTCGACGGTGGCGATGTTGTGGAACATCGACGGCTGCAGCGAACTGCAGATCTTGGAGTACGCCGACGAAACGCTGTCCGAACCGATCCCGCTGCCCGGCATGGTGGCCAGCGAATTGAGCATCAGCGCAGGCGGTTCCATGGTCGCGATGACCGTGCAGGGGCCGTCCCTGCCGCCGACTGTGGAACTGGTCGACCCGCGGACGAGGGAATGGGAACGTATCGACCGTCAGCCCAGCCTCGGACCGCTCACCGGCACACCGACTTTGGAGCGGATCACCGCGCGCGACGGCCTGGAACTCAACGCGTGGCTGTACCGGCCCGACCGGGAGCCGATCGGCGCGATGATCTTCCTGCACGGCGGCCCGGAGGGGCAGGCGCGGCCCGACTACAACGAGTTCTATCCGAGGCTGCTCGAGGCCGGTATCGCGGTGCTGACGCCGAACGTGCGCGGATCCGGAGGGTTCGGCAGGGCGTTCATGCACGCCGACGACAGGGAACTGCGTTTCGCAGCCATCGACGATGTGGCCGATTGCGTGCGCTATCTCGTCGAGCGCGGACATGCGCGGGCCGACCGCATCGCATGTAGCGGCTGGTCCTACGGCGGCTATCTGACGCAGGCGGCGTTGACGTTTCATCCCGAACTGTTCGCCGCGGGCATCAGTATCTGCGGGATGAGCGATCTGAACACCTTCTACCGCAATACCGAACCGTGGATCGCCGCCGCGGCGCATCCCAAGTACGGGCACCCGGTGGCCGATCGCGACCTGTTGGAGCGGTTGTCGCCGTTGGTGCGGGCACCCGCGCTGACGGCACCGCTGCTGTTGGTGCACGGTGCCCACGACACCAATGTGCCGGTCGGGGAGTCCGAGCAGATGTACGACGCGCTGCGCGCACTGGGGCGCACGGTGGAACTGCTGATGTTCGACGACGACGGCCACGAGATCGTCAAACGGGAGAACCGGGCCGTGCTGGGCGAGGCGATGACGAAGTGGCTGCTCGCGGCGTTCGCCGGCTAACGGGTGGCGTGCAGCGCCGCCAGCGTCATCCGGCGCAGCACCTCACGTGAACGCGCTTTGGGTGCAGCGGGTTTCACGCTGTACGGGGTGGAGTTGAGCAACCCGAACGCGGCGTGCGCCATCACCCGGGCGTCGTCCTCGGCCAATTGCGGGTCGAGCCGGGTCAGTACCGACACCCAGATCTCGACATATTGTCGCTGCGAGCGGCGGACCTGGCGCGCCGCGGTATCGGGCAGGTGGGCCAGGTCGCGGTCCTGGATGCGGATCAGGTCGGGTTCGTCGAACACGAAGTCAAGGTGGAAGTCGACGAGGTCGTCCAGTGCCGTGCGCGCATCGTCGTCTTTGGCGATGACGTCGCGCGCACCGGCGAGCAGTCGGGTGCTGATGCCGACCAGCAGCTCCACCAGCATCGCTTCCTTGTTGGGGAAGTGCCGGTAGATCGCGGGCCCGCTGACACCGACGGCTGCGCCGATGTCCTCGAGTCGGACCGCGAGGTAGCCACGTTCGGCCACCAGACGTTCCGCGGCGGCGATCAGCTGGCTGCGGCGATCGGATTTGGCCTGGCTGCGTCGGGTGACGGCGCTGTTCGGCATGGCGCCTCCGGGGGTAGACAACTCGGTTAATCGTGACTAACATACCACGAGTTAGTCGTCATTAACTCAAATGGAGCTGCCTTGTCATCGCATACAGACGACCATCTGGCGTTGGTCGCGCAGCTGCGCACCAAACTCGCCACCGCGGCCCTCGGCGGACCGGAACGGGCCCGGGAACGACACGTCAGCCGGGGCAAGCTGCTCCCGCGCGATCGGGTCGACGGCCTGCTCGACGCGGGCAGCCCGTTCCTGGAGATCGCGCCGCTGGCCGCCAACGGCATGTACGACGATGAATGCCCGGGCGCCGGGATGATCGCGGGCATCGGCCGGGTGTCCGGCCGCGAATGCGTCATCGTCGCCAACGATGCAACCGTCAAAGGTGGGACGTACTACCCGATCACGGTCAAGAAGCACCTGCGGGCACAGGAGATCGCGCTGCAGAACCAGCTGCCGTGCATCTACCTGGTGGACTCCGGCGGCGCGTTCCTGCCGCGCCAGGACGAGGTGTTCCCGGACCGGGAGCATTTCGGCCGGATCTTCTACAACCAGGCCACCATGAGCGCCAAGGGCATCGCCCAGATCGCGGCCGTGCTGGGATCGTGTACCGCAGGCGGCGCGTACGTGCCTGCCATGAGTGACGAGGCGGTGATCGTCCGCAACCAGGGCACCATCTTCCTGGGTGGCCCGCCGCTGGTGAAGGCCGCGACCGGCGAGGTCGTGACCGCCGAGGACCTCGGCGGCGGCGACCTGCACTCCAAGATCTCCGGCGTCACAGACCATCTGGCCCATGACGACCGGGACGCGCTGCGCATCGTGCGCAACATCGTCTCGACACTGGGCCCGGCCCAGGAGCCGCCGTGGGCGGTGGAGCCCGCCGTCGACGCCGTCGCCGATCAGACCGAGCTCTACGACGTCGTACCCGTCGACCCCCGGGTGCCCTACGACGTGCACGAGGTGATCACCCGGATCGTCGATGACGGCCGGTTCAACGAGTTCAAGGCCGAATACGGCACCACGCTGGTCACCGGCTTCGCGCGCATCCACGGCCACCCCGTCGGCATCATCGCCAACAACGGTGTGCTGTTCGGCGAATCCGCGCTCAAGGGTGCGCATTTCATCGAACTGTGCGACAAACGCAAGACGCCGCTGCTGTTCCTGCAGAACATCTCGGGCTTCATGGTGGGCCGCGACTACGAGGCAGGCGGCATCGCCAAGCACGGCGCCAAGATGGTGACCGCCGTGGCCTGCGCGCGGGTGCCGAAGCTGACCGTCGTGATCGGTGGCTCGTACGGTGCAGGCAACTACTCCATGTGCGGCCGGGCGTATTCGCCGCGCTTCCTGTGGATGTGGCCCAATGCCCGCATCTCGGTGATGGGCGGCGAGCAGGCCGCGTCGGTGCTGGCCACGGTGCGCGGCGAGATGACCGACGAGCAGGCCGAAGAATTCAAGGCGCCGATTCGCGCCCAGTACGAGCACCAGGGCAATCCCTACTATTCGACGGCGCGACTGTGGGACGACGGCGTGATCGATCCCGCTGACACCAGAACCGTGCTCGGACTTGCCCTTTCGGTTGTGGGCCAGGCTCCGCTCGAGCCGGTCTCCTACGGCGTCTTCCGGATGTGAGGCAGAGATGACGACTTTCGACACAGTGCTGGTCGCCAACCGCGGCGAGATCGCGGTGCGGGTCATCCGCACCCTGCGCGAAATGGGAATCCGCTCGGTCGCCGTGTTCAGCGAGGCCGACGCCGGGGCCAGGCATGTCCTCGAAGCAGATGTCGCGGTGTGCATCGGCCCGGCGGCGGCACGGCAGAGCTACCTCGACATCGCGGCTGTTGTCGACGCCGCCCGGCGCACCGGAGCGCAGGCCGTGCACCCGGGCTATGGATTCCTTTCCGAGAACGCCGAATTCGCCGCCGCCCTGCAGGCGGCCGACATCGTGTTCATCGGGCCGCCGGCCACCGCGATCGCCACCATGGGCGACAAGATCGCCGCCAAGGCGGCGGTGTCGGCGTTCGGAGTCCCTGTCGTGCCTGGTATCTCGCGTCCGGGACTCACCGACGACGACCTCATCGGCGGCGCCCCCGACGTCGGCTTCCCGGTACTGGTGAAGCCCTCCGCCGGCGGCGGTGGCAAGGGTATGCGGGTGGTGCACGAGGCCGCTGAACTGCCGGGTGCGCTGGCGTCGGCCCGCCGCGAGGCCGCCGCCGCATTCGGCGACGACACGCTGTTCCTGGAGCGGTTCGTGTTGCGGCCCCGGCACATCGAGGTCCAGGTACTCGCCGACGGCCACGGCAACGTGATCCACCTCGGCGAGCGTGAATGCAGCCTGCAGCGCCGCCACCAGAAGGTCATCGAGGAGGCGCCGTCCCCGCTGTTGGATCCCGCCACCCGGGCCCGGATCGGCGCTGCCGCATGCGATACCGCACGCAGCGTCGACTACACCGGCGCGGGCACCGTGGAGTTCATCGTCTCGGCCGACAAGCCCGACGAGTTCTTCTTCATGGAGATGAACACCCGGTTGCAGGTCGAACACCCGGTCACCGAGATGGTCACCGGTATCGACCTGGTGGAACAGCAGATTCGGGTCGCCGCAGGCGACAAGCTCATGCTCAGTCAGGACGACATCGTGATGACCGGGCACGCTGTCGAGGCCCGGGTGTACGCCGAAGATCCCGCCAACGGCTTCCTGCCGACCGGCGGACCGGTGCTCGGGCTGAGCGAACCCACCGGAGCCGGTGTCCGCGTGGACTCCGGTTTGACGGCCGGAACCGTGGTCGGCAGTGACTACGACCCGATGCTCGCCAAGGTGATCGCCCACGGCGACGACCGCGCCGCGGCGCTGCACACGCTGGACCGGGCGCTGGCCGACACCGCGGTTCTGGGCGTCACCACCAACACCGAATTCCTGCGTTTCCTGCTGGCCGACCCCGATGTGGTTGCGGGCCGGCTCGACACCGGCCTGCTGGACCGCCGCGCACCCGATTTCACCCCGGCCGCCGTCGGAGACGAACAGATGATCGCGGCTGCGGCGTACCTGTGGCTGCGGCACTGGTCGGAGGCGGGCGACAGCCTCTGGCAGGTGCCGTCGGGCTGGCGCGTCGGCGGCCGCGCAGCCGCGGCGTTCCGGCTGCAGACCAGTGGCCGCACCGACCACGTCTATCTCACCGGAACCCCGGACCGCGCCACGGCGACCGTCGAGAACGGTGGAAACCACACCGTCAGTGCCGCTTTCGACGGTGGCTTGCTGGCCGTCACGTTGGATGGCCTGCGCACCGAATACCTGGTCGCCGCAACCGACGGTCGGCTGTGGCTGACCGGCGGCGGGCGTGTCTGGACGGTCGAGGAGGTGCGCGAGGCGCCGGTGCGTCCCGATGACGAGCACAGTGGCGACGCCGAGCTGACCAGCCCGATGCCGGGTTCGGTTGTCGCCGTTGGCGTCAACCACAGCGACGCGGTCGTCGCGGGCGCCATGGTGGTCACCGTCGAGGCCATGAAGATGGAACACGCATTGACCGCCCCGGTCGACGGCACCGTGGAACTACTTGTCGCCGTGGGCGACCAGGTCAAAGTGGGTCAGCCGCTGGCCCGAATCACCGCTGCAATCGAGGAGGCCCAATCATGACCGGCAAGCGAGTAGCGAAGGCGGATCGCGCATGAACATCAGTTTGTCCACCGGAACCCTGCCCGATCACTACGAGCAGCTGGCCAAGACGGTCCGCGACTTCGCCCAGAGCGTGGTCGCACCGGTGAGCGCCAAGCACGACGAGGAACACTCGTTCCCCTACGAGGTCATCGACGGCATGGCCGACATGGGACTGTTCGGCCTGCCGTTCCCCGAGGAGTACGGCGGCATGGGCGGGGACTACTTCGCGCTGTGCCTCGCGCTCGAGGAACTCGGCAAGGTCGATCAGAGCGTCGCCATCACGCTTGAGGCCGGTGTGTCCCTGGGCGCGATGCCGGTGTACCGCTTCGGCAACGACGCGCAGAAGCAGGAGTGGCTGCCGCTGCTCGCGAGCGGCAAGGCGCTGGGCGCGTTCGGCCTGACCGAGGCCGGCGGCGGCAGCGACGCGGGAGCCACCAAGACCACCGCGAAGCTCGACGGCGACACCTGGGTGATCAACGGCTCCAAGCAGTTCATCACCAACTCCGGCACCGACATCACCAAACTCGTCACGGTCACCGCGGTCACAGGCGAGAAGCCCGGTGGTAAGAAGGAGATTTCGTCGATCCTGGTGCCGGTGCCGACCAAGGGCTTCACGGCCGAACCGGCCTACAACAAGGTCGGCTGGAACGCTTCGGATACGCACCCGCTGAGCTTCGACGATGTCCGGGTGCCCGCGGAGAATCTGCTCGGGGAACGCGGGCGGGGCTACGCCAACTTCCTGCGCGTCCTCGACGAAGGCCGCATCGCGATCGCCGCGCTCTCGGTCGGTGTCGCACAGGGGTGTGTCGACGAATGTGTCAAGTACGCCAAGGAACGTCAGGCCTTCGGCGCGGCGATCGGCACCTACCAGGCCATCGCCTTCAAGATCGCACGCATGGAGGCCCGCGCGCACACCGCCCGGGCCGCCTACTACGACGCCGCCGCACTGATGCTCGCGGGCAAGCCGTTCAAGAAGGCCGCTGCCGTGGCCAAACTGGTCGCCAGTGAGGCCGCGATGGACAACGCCCGCGACGCCACGCAGGTGTTCGGTGGCTACGGCTTCATGAACGAATATCCGGTGGCGCGGCACTACCGCGACAGCAAGATCCTCGAAATCGGTGAGGGCACAACCGAAGTGCAGCTCATGCTGATCGCGCGGGAGGCCGGTCTGTGACCGACAAGAAGACCATAGAGCAGCGTGGGCTGTGGTTCGAGGAGTTCGAGATCGGGGTGCGCTACCTGCACCGGCCGGGCCGGACCATCACCGAGGCCGACAATGTCCTGTTCACCACGCTGACCATGAACACCCAGGCGCTACACCTCGATGCGGCGTTCTCCGATGCGCTGCCGCCGTTCAATGCCAGGCTGGTCAACTCGATGTTCACGTTGTCGACGCTGGTCGGTCTCTCGGTTGCGCAGCTGACCCAGGGCACCATCGTCGGGAATCTCGGGTTCTCCGAAATCGCTTTCCCCAAACCGCTTTTCCACGGTGACACGCTGTACGCCGAGACCGAGATCACCGAGAAACGCGCGTCGAAGAGCCGTCCGGGGGAGGGCATCGTCACGTTGGCACACACCGGGCGCAACCAGCACGGTGACATCGTGGCGACCGCGTCGCGCAAGACGATGGTCCGTATGCGTCCCGCAGAGGAGGCCTAGTGGGCATCGCAAGTGCCGGTCCCGGCTGGCTGTTCTGCCCGGCCGACCGGCCCGAACGATTCGAAAAGGCCGCTGCGGCTGCCGATGTCGTGATCCTCGACCTTGAGGACGGGGTCGCGGCCAAAGACCGCCCCGCCGCGCGGCAGGCGCTGCTCGACACCCGACTGGACCCGGCTCGCACCGTGGTGCGGGTCAACCCGGCCACCACCGCCGACCACCAACTCGACCTCGAGGCCGTGGCCGCGACCGACTACACCACGGTGATGCTGGCCAAATCCGAGCACGTCGACCAGGTGCGCGCGCTGGCGCCATTGGACGTGGTGGTCCTCATCGAGACGCCACTGGGCGCGCTCAACGTCGTCGACCTCGTGCAGGCCGACAACGCGTTCGCGGTGATGTGGGGCGCCGAGGACCTGTTCGCGGTAACCGGTGGCACCGCCAACCGCTGGCCCGACGGCAGTTATCGCGACGTGGCCCAGCACGTCCGATCACAGACGCTGCTGGCGGCCAAGGCGTTCGGCAAGGTGGCGCTCGACTCGGTGTATTTGGACATCAAGGATCTCGACGGACTGCGGGCGGAAGTCGACGACGCGGTCGCGGTCGGTTTCGACGCCAAGGTCGCGATCCATCCATCGCAGGTCGCGGTGATCCGGGCCGGCTATACCCCGACCGATGAGCAGATCGAGTGGGCGCGGGCCGTCCTCGATCGCGTGGCCAGCGAACGCGGTGTCTTCCAGCACGACGGTCTCATGGTCGACGCTCCCGTGCTGCGGCGCGCGGAGCGCATCGCCGCCCTGGCTCCGATGTGATGTCCTGATCCAGACCCTGTGACGAGTGTGCAGCTTGCTGTGGCATTTGCACTCCGTCACGTCGTCGAGCTGCACGCTCGTCACAGCGTCCGCAGCAGACATTGGGGACGGACGACCCGCATGCCGTAGCCGACACGCCTCCAATCCGTTATCAGCGTTGACCGCGACCACATCTGATTCGGGCGCATAATGGCGGTGATGCCCCAGCGCTGCGACGTCCGAGCGATCGTCCAGCTAGCGCCACACCCAGGCGACTAGCTGGCGGCCTCTCACCAGGGGTTTTGTTGGTACCGCCGCCGCGCTGAGCACCTCGCGGACCGACGGCGGAACATGCCGTCACCGAACAGGAGGCGGTATGGCTGAGCCATATGCGACGCCACAGAGCGTCGATCTGGATCCGGTGCGGCTGGTCGAGGCCGACGGGTCACCGACATCCGAGACGCGCTACAGCCGCGATCTGCCGCCCGAAACGCTGAGCTGGCTCTACGAGTCCATGGTCGTCACACGCGACCTGGACACCGAGTTCATCAACCTGCAACGCCAGGGCGAACTCGCGCTGTACGCGTCGTGCCGGGGCCAGGAGGCCGCTCAGATCGGCGCCGCAGCCTGCCTGCGCAAAACCGACTGGCTGTTCCCTCAGTACCGCGAGATCGGTGCCTTCCTGCTGCGCGGCATCACCCCGGGGCAGATCGGTGCGGTGTGGCGGGGTGCCTGGCACGGCGGCCTCGAATTCACCAACCACTGCGTCGCCCCGATCGCGATCGCGATCGGCACCCACGGTCTACACGCGGTGGGTGCGGCAATGGCCGCCGAGCGGCTCGGTGAGGACTCGGTGACGGTCGCCTTCATGGGTGACGGCGCCACCAGCGAGGGCGACGCGCACGAGGCGTTCAACATGGCGTCGGTGTCCAAGGCGCCGTGCGTGTTCTTCATCCAGAACAATCAGTGGGCCATCTCCGTCCCGGTCGGCCACCAAATGGCGGGACCGTCCATCGCCCACCGGGCCGTCGGCTACGGCATGCCCGGTATCCGCGTCGACGGCAACGACGTGCTGGCCTGTTACGCGGTGATGGCCGAGGCTGCCGAACGTGCGCGCCACGGTGGCGGCCCCACGCTGATCGAGGCCGTCACCTACCGGATGGGTCCGCACACCACATCCGACGACCCGACCCGCTACCGGTCCGCCGACGAGGTGCAGGACTGGCTGGCCCGCGATCCGATCGCCCGCTACCGCACCTATCTGGAATCCGTGGGGGTGTTCAGTGAGCGCCTGCAAGAGCGGGTTGCCGCGCGGTCGCACCGGCTGTGCGCCGAGCTGCGCGACGCCATCGTCGGTGGAGCTGATCACGACCCCGCCGAGTTGTTCGACACCGTCTATGCCGAGATCACGCCGGAGCTCGCGCGGCAACGCGACGAGCTGTTGGCGGAGTTGGCGAAGGAGGCGTGAACGATGACACCGCGGACGCGAGGAGCAAAATGACTCAGATCATTGACCGGCCCGCCGCGCAAGGTGATTCGCACGAGCCATGGGGACCGATCCTCCGGCCGGTGCCGGCGACCACCGAACTCACGATGGTGCAGGCGATCAACCGTGCGCTGCACGATGCGATGGCGGCCGACGATCACGTGCTGGTGTTCGGCGAGGATGTCGCCACCCTGGGCGGGGTATTCCGGGTGACCGAGGGTTTGACCGAAACCTTCGGTGCAGACCGGTGTTTCGATACGCCGCTGGCCGAGTCGGCCATCGTCGGCCTGGCGATCGGCATGGCGATCCGCGGGTTCACCCCGGTGCCGGAGATCCAGTTCGACGGCTTCAGCTACCCGGCCTTCGATCAGATCGTCAGTCACCTGGCCAAGTACCGGATGCGTACCCACGGCGACGTCAATCTGGGTGTGACCATCCGCATCCCGTCGTTCGGCGGGATCGGTGCGGTGGAGCACCATTCCGAATCCACCGAGAGTTACTGGCTGCATACCGCCGGTCTCAAGGTGGTCGTGCCCGCCACACCGTCGGATGCGTACTGGCTGTTGCGGCACTCCATTTCCTGTCCGGACCCGGTCATCTACCTGGAACCCAAGCGTCGGTACTGGGCGCGCGAAACCGTCGACACGGCCACCCCTGGGCTGCCTCTCGGGCGGTCGGCGGTGCGGCGCACCGGAACCGACGTCACGGTGCTCACCTACGGCGGGTTGGTCGCCACCGCACTGAGCGCCGCGGATCTGGCCGCCGAACGTGGCTGGAGCCTGGAGGTCGTCGATCTGCGGACGCTCAACCCGCTGGATTTCGACACGATCGCCGACTCGGTGCGCCGGACCGGGCGTGCCGTGGTGATGCACGAGGGTCCACGCACCCTCGGGTTCGGGTCAGAGCTGGCCGCCCGCATCTCAGAGGAACTGTTCTACGACCTCGAGGCACCGGTATTGCGCGCCACCGGTTTTGACACGCCGTATCCGCCGGCCCGGCTGGAGAAGCTGTGGTTGCCCGGGGTGGACCGGCTGCTCGATTGCGTCGAGCGTGCGATGGCCCAGCCGTGAACCGGGAATTCCTGGTTCCCGATCTCGGGGAAGGGCTTCAGGACGCCACCATCACCGGCTGGAACGTGGCCATCGGCGACACGGTCGCGTTGAACCAGACGCTGTGTACGGTCGAGACCAACAAGGCCGAGGTCGAGATTCCCAGCCCCTATGCGGGGCAGGTGCTCGAACTCGGCGGGGCGCCAGGCGAGACGTTGGCCGTCGGCGCGTTGCTGGCGAGGATCGAGACCAGCGAATCCGCCCCGGCAAGCACTCCGACGAACGGCACCGGCACGACACGTAAGGCCGTCCTGGTCGGCTACGGCACTGACGATTCGATGGATGCCAGCCGGCGCCGGGCCCCCGCGCCGGAATCCGGACGGCCGCGGGCGAAACCGCCGGTGCGTAAGCTGGCCGCCGAACTGCACGTCGACCTCACCGCGCTGGCCCCGGGATCCGGTCCCGAGGGCATCATCACCCGCGACGATGTGCTTGCGGCGGCCGACGGCGCCGAACTACTCGACGTGCGCGGCGTGCAGGCCGAGATGGCACGACGAATGATGCTGGCCCACAGTGAGATACCGGATGCGCACGCGAGCGTCGAGGTGGATTGCACTGCGCTGCTTGCGCTGCGGGACCGGATCGTCGCCGCGGACAAGGAACTGCCCGTCACGCCGTTTGTCCTCACGCTGCGGATGTTGGTGATCGCTCTGCGCCGGCATCCGATCCTGAACTCGACGTGGGTGGCCACCGACGAACGTCCCCGCATCCATCAGCACCCCGCCGTGCACCTCGGGTTCGGCGTCGCCGCACCGCGGGGCCTGCTGGTGCCCGTCGTCGCCAATGCCCAGCGTCTCACCACACGAGAACTGGCCCAGACGGTTTCGCGACTCATCGACGGTGCGCGGGCCGGATCGCTGACGCCGCAGCAACTCACAGGATCGACATTCACGGTGTCGAACTACGGTGCGCTCGGGCTCGACGACGGAGTTCCGGTGATCAACTTCCCGGAGGCGGCGATTCTCGGCATGGGGTCGCTCAAGCCGCGGCCGGTGGTCGTCGATGGAGCCGTGACGGCCCGTCCGACGATGACCTTGACGTGTGCCTTCGACCACCGGATCGCCGACGGGGCGCAAGCGGCCGCGTTTCTGCTCGAGCTGCGGGGCCTGATCGAGACGCCGGAGCTGGCGCTGCTCGACCTGTAGACCGCGCTACTTGCGCTTCGCTGCCGCCAACCGACTGGCGAATTCGGGTGATTCGATGGAGGCTGCCTGCGGTCCCAGTTCGGTGTCGACGGCGATCCGATGCTGCTCGATGTCGATGGCACCCGGGTTGGCGGTGGCCCGCATCGACGCCTTGGTGGCGATGACGACGTCTCGCGGTGCCGCTGCGGGGCCCGCCGCGAGTTCCCTGGCCGCACCCACCGGATCGCCAGAGATGCTCAGCGCCAGGCCGTGGCGCACCGCCGAGTCGGCGTCGAACCGCATTCCGAACAGCAGCGCGGCCCGTGCCACCTGGGGTCCGACCGCTCGTTGCAGCATCCAGGTGGCGCCCCCGCCGGGATGGATGCCGAGTTTCTGGAAGCGAGGATCGAACAGTGCCGCGGGCCCGGCGATCCGGACATCCGCGGCCAACGCCAGGTTCAGGCCTGCCCCGACAGCGGCACCGTTCACCGCCGCGATGGTGGGCAACGTGCAGTGCGCGACGGCCAGGAAACCGTCGTAGATCTTGCGCAAACCGTCCTCGGTGGCGGCGCCCAGAGCGGTCAGATCAGCCCCGGCGCAGAAGGCTTTACCGGCCCCGGTGACGATGACGGCGTGCACGCCCGGGTCGGCTTCGGCGGTATCGACGGCTGCCCGCAGGGCCGCCGACATCTCGAACGTCACCGCGTTGCGGCGATCGGGGTCGTTGACGGTGATGAGCGCGATGCGGTCGGTGATATCGAGCAGCACGGATTCGGCCATGGCGTGAGCGTAGCCCTTGTGCACCCCGAGTAGTCGACGCCGGAGGTTCCTACCCGATAATGAAACGATGTTGGCCGACAACGACGTCCGCGTCGCGGATGGAATTTCCTGACCGTGTTGGACACGAATCACCACCGCGAAGCGGAAACCACGCCGTGGCACGAGCGCCCTACTGCGGTCGCGCTGGCGGGTCTCGGCGGGATTGTCGCGATAGTGGCATTGATCGTGGCGGTTGTCATGACCGCGCAGCACTCCAGCGAGCCACCCGCACCTGTCGACTCGCCGGGATCGACCACTGCCGCAACGTCGCCGACGCCGTCACGCACGTCATCGACGAGCTCGTCGTACCCGCGCCCGTCGGGCGTGGTGGCCACATCCGATACCCCGCCACCGCCGCCGGTCGAGGCTCCACCGCCGGTGGAAGAGGCGCCGGCGACGACCACCGCTCCCGCCACGACCACGATGTCGAACCCCTACCAGACCACGACAGCGCCCAACGGCGCCGCGTTCTGACGTCAGCTCAGCCGAACCCGATACCGATCCCGCCCCAGGGGCCGGAGTCATCGGGTTCGTTCGGGCACGAAACATCCACGTACACAGTGGTATTGGCTGGCACGGTGCCGGGGGAGCGGTCGGGGTTGTGCACCGCGGTGACCCTGCAGCGTGAGAGGGGCTCGTTGCTCACACCGCTGACCCAGTTGATCTGGACGTTGTAGCCCTGGGCGGTGAGATCGGCGATGGTGTCGGCGGCCGACTGGGTACCTGCGCGAGGGTCAGCAGCAGCGCCGGCGGCGTAGCCGAGCGAGATGCCAAGGGTGGCAGCGATTATCGCGAACAGAGCGCGTTTCGGTCGAACCGACATCGCGGCCTCCCGACAGCTGGACTGCGTATGCGCTATCCAGCATAAACGTTCGGGCAGCGTCCGGATATCACCGAACGCTGCCCGAATGTGTCATGGGGCCGGCGGTGCGCCGGGCGGCGGCGGGATCTCCGGTGCGCCCGGGGCCGGTGGCGGCCCTGCGGGATTCGCGGGGTCCGGCAGATTCTCGCCGAGGCCCTGCGGAATGTTGGTCCCCGGTGGCGGTGCGGTACCCGGAAGAGGTTCGCCCAGTTGCTCTTTGGGCACCTGGCCGAGCATGCCGCCATGCAGGTTGCCGTTGCGGTAGAGCGTGTGGATCCCTCGCAGCCAGTCGAGCCCGGAGATGTCAGCGTTCTCCTGACCCGGAGCGACGCCGACGACGGTGCCCTGGCCGGGTGCCGACGGTTTCTCGTTCTGCGGGAAGAAGTTCCCGTTGTTGAACGCCCGGAGGTTTGGCGCGTTGGTGGGCGGCCCCGCGCCGGGCGCCGAAGGAACCGTGTACTGCCCGAGCAGGGCGCCCGGGCTCATGTCGATTCCGTTGGGAAGGCCCAGTTTGCCGGGTGCCGACTCATCGCCATTCTGGGCCAGAACCGACAGCCCGTTCGGCCCGAGCGGTGCACCGACGATCGGAACCTCTGGTCCGGGCGGGGGTGGCGGCTCGGGGGCCGGGGCCGGGGCGGCCACCGCGGGAGGACCGGGAACGTCCGGTGGCGGTGCCGGGTCGGCGGCGGCGGTTGCCGAGCAGGCAACCGCCGCGCCGACCGCGAACAGCCCGGCTGCGGCGAGGGTGGCCATGGTGTTCTTGACCGAGTTCTCGCTCATGCCTTCGTGTTTCGCTTTCACTCAGGTCGTCAGACGGCTTTGGTGACGCCGTAGTAGGCGACGACGTCGTCGGTGTCGGTGGTGGAGCTGGTGAGGGTGGCATACGAGCGGAGGAAGGATTGTCCGACGCAGCCGTCGACTTTGATGTGGACGTCTTTGAGGGTGACGCGTACGGGGGCGGCTTTGAAGGATTTCTTGTCCACTGAGACGTTGGTGACGGTGCCGGGTTTGGGGTGGATTTCCAGGGTGCCTGAGAGGGGCATGCTCACGCCGGTGGGGATGATGCCGGCCAGGGTGGATCCGGAGGTGCTCAGGCCGATCGACCCAATAAGGCGGACCTGGCCCAGTTCGATGCCGCAGCCGATTTGGTAGCCGGTGTCGAGCGTGCCGCCGGTGAGGGTGGTGGAGCCGCCGCCGGTGACGGTGCCGGTGAAGGTGCCGGCGACCAGGTATTCGCGGGAGGACGCGGCGGTGGTCAGCGGGGCGATGGGCAGTTGGCTTTCGTTGCTGGCGGCGACGGTGAGTTTCCAGCCGTCGGGGGTGGTGACGACGCCGGGTTCGGCGGAGGCGACCAGGCCGTTGTCCGGTGGGGGGCCGTCGGCGGCGGGTCGGCCGGTGGTGGGGTGGTGGGTCGGCGGCGGCGAGGGGCGCCACGGCGACCGGGGCCAACAGGGCCACTGCTGCCAGGGTGGCGAGACGATTCAACATGCGGGAACTTGTGCCTCTCGTGGGTGTCGAAACCGGGCAGGGATCGGTGGATGTCATCGGTGTCGTGGGGGCCGGTGTTTAGACGGCCTTGGTCACGCCGAGGTAGGTGACGACGTCGTCGGTGTTGTCGGTGGAGCTGGTCAGTGTCGAGTAGGTGCGGATGAACGATTGTCCGGCGCACTGGTCGAATTTGATGCGCACTCCGGTGATGGTGACGCGGGTTCCCTTGCCCTTGAACGACTTTTTGTCGATGGGGACGATGGTGACGGTGCCGGGTTTGAGGTACACCTTGCCTTGCAGGCTGATACCGGTGCCGGCGTTGATGTCGCTGGCGGATCCGGTGAAGGGGATTTTGATGCCGGGGGTGAAGCTGATGCCGGGGTTGATTTCGGTTTCGTCGGTGATGATGCCGCAGCCGATCTGGGCGCCGGCTTCCAGGGTGCCGCCGGTGAGTTTGGTTTTGCCCGAGCCGGTGACGTTGCCGGTGAAGGTGCCGCCGACGAGGTATTCGCGGGAGGACACCGCGGTGGTCAGCGGGGCGACGGGAGCAGGGTTTCGTTGGATCCGACGACGGTGACGTGCCAGCCGTCGGGGTGTCGAGGACTCCGGGGGTGAGGAGGGCACGGCGCCGGTGTCGGCCGGGGTGGTGGTGGGCGGCGGCGTCGGCGACGGGGCGGCGGGATCCGGTGGTGGGGGCGGGTCGGCCGACGCGAGGGGCGTCACCGCTACCGGGGCCAACATGCACACAGCAGCCAGGGTGGCGAAACGATTCAACATGCGGGTTTATGCGCCTCTCGTGGTTGAAATCCGGGGAACGACATGATGCTTCGGATCCCGGTACTGCCGGGGATCTGTCGCGTCGAATCATGGACGGGTCGAGTTTCGAAACGGTGAACGAGCGGCCAACAATTCGGGCCTCGTTCCCATCTAGTGGGCATCCCGCAACACCCCTCCGCCAGCCAGGCAACAGATATATAAGGAACAGCGCAGTTAGAAGGAAGGTCTACCGGCGGCCGTCGGAGTTCGACACCCGCGGCACGGGATGGATGGCATCTCGATTTGATCGGTTACCCGACTGTTCACCTTTTGGACATGTGAACCACCGACCGTGAGGGAGTCCGGGGGGTAGGGCTGACGTGTCGATGACGCGCGGACGCCGAATGTGGGCAAATTGTCAACGGATTGACGGAGGAAGCTTTGAGGTCGTCTCAGGTGTACGAGAGAGGGTTTGCGGCGCTGCTCATTGCGTTCGGCATTGGGTTGGCCGGCATGCCCGCTGCCGTCGCGGACCCTGGAGATGCGTCGGGTGCCCCGGGACCCGCGGCTCCCGCCGTTCCCGAGCTGCCTCCGGTCACCGCGGGTGCGCCGGCCGCGGGTCCGGTGTCCATGCCCGTCGCCACGACGGATGACCCTGGCGCGCCCGCCGTCGCGGCCTGCTCGCAGTTCGCCAACGCGCTGGACTCCGCGTCGACGTATTACGGCGACTTCGCCGATTCGATCGAAGGTCTGGAGCGTCCTGACTACGGGGACCCGACCATCAGTACCACCAACACCAGCGGTCGGACCGCCCTGCGCGAAGCAGCCGCGACGGCGATGAGTGCCGCTGGGACACCGGGACTTTCGCCGGACATCGCCAACCCGATGCGGTCATGGTCCTTCGGGGCCACGAAGCTGCTGCTGAAAATGGGGCTGCGCACCGGCGGCCAATCGCTGAATGACACGGCCACGCAACTCAACAACGACGCCACCAATGCTCAGATGGCCTGCGCTGCCGCGGGCACGCACGCCTGACGGCGTTCATCCAACACACGCTTCTCCGCCGGCATTCGCCACGTTCGACACGTACTCACCCAGCGCGCTCACGCGCGCCTTCAGCAAGGACAACCGTGATCCGGCTTGCGATTTCGTTGCTCATGCTCGTGCTGCTGGCAACAGGTTGTGCCGGCAACGGCGACAAGACCCAAGGCCCGCCGAAGGACGTGCCCGCGTCCGCGCTTGAGGGGCTGCTGCTCAGCACCGACCAGATCAACGCGCTCATGGGAACCCAAGGGATGGTGGCGCACCCGCCGGTCACCGAAATGGGTGACCATCGCAACCTGCTGCCCAATCTGAACTGCTTGGGCGCGTGGCAGGTTGACGAGTCGGCCATCTACGGCACCAAGTGGACCGCCATGCGGCAGGTGCTGCTGCGTGCGCCCGACACCGATGACTGGAACAACCTGGTGGTGCAGTCGGTGGTCATCTTCCCGTCGACGCAGGACGCCACCGACTTCCTCAACCAATCCGCGGACCGCTGGTCGAAATGCACCAACCACCATGTGAACATCACCCTCAACGGGCAACCTCTGCCCAGGTGGACGAGCGGCGACCTCACCAAGACCGATTCCGAGCTCACCATGCCGTTCACCCGCGTCAACGGCGACCAGACCCGGGCCTGTCAGCGCGCCCTGGCCGCCGCCTCCAACCTGGTCATGGACATTCAGGCCTGCAAGCCGGACGGCTCGTCGGTCACCCAGGCCGCTGACATCGTCGACAAGATCAAGGCCGCGATGCCTCGATGAGCGGTGGCTCACGACCAGGCAACGGGTAGTCTGAGTCACGCAGCTGGTTTGTCGACACAGGCCCAGGCCCGTGCCGACATCGAACGCCGCACGCTCAGACAGGTGCGACGTGAGAGGGAACCCGGTGGGAATCCGGGACTGTCCCGCAGCGGTATGCAGGAACGACCGCCGTCATCAGCACTGGCACGCAGGTAACTGCGGCTGGGAAGCGACGGCCACTAGGTGCACGAGATCTCGTGCGAGCCTGCGAGTCCGAAGACCTGCCAGCCGTACCGGGCGCGCCGCGCCCGGTGGTTCATCGCCTCGCGGAATGGGCAGTGGCCGAACGCGGCTCGCTCGTGGCGGGCGACCGTGCTCGGCTCGACGCCTCCTGGCGGTGACCATCCCGTCGCACGCCCAAGGACGCCGTCATGAGCACAACCGCTTCACCTTTCACCGCCACCATTCTCGGGTCGCCGCGCATCGGCCCGAACCGCGAACTCAAGCGCGCGGTCGAAAAATACTGGGCGGGCCGCATCGACCGCGCAGAACTCGATTCCGTCGCCGCCACCCTGCGTCGCGACACCTGGTCATCGCTCGTCGCGGCGGGGCTGGACTCCGTCCCGGTCAACACCTTCTCCTACTACGACCAGGTGCTCGACACCGCCGTGCTCGTCGGTGCACTACCGGTCCGAGTGGCCGGCGTAGCTGACGACCTGGACCGCTACTTCGCGGCCGCGCGGGGCAACGACGAGATCGCGCCGCTGGAGATGACGAAGTGGTTCGACACCAACTACCACTACATCGTCCCGGAGATCGGGCCGGGCACCGCCTTCGAACTCAACCCGGCCAAGGTGCTCGGCGAGGTGGAAGAGGCTGCTGCGCAAGGCGTTCCGGCGCGGCCGGTGATCATCGGGCCGATCACGTTCTTGGCGCTGTCGAAGGCCGTGAACGGTGGCACCACCCCCATCGGCCGGCTCGACGAGCTCGTCGCGGTGTACGCCGAACTGCTGGAGTTGCTCGCCGACAAGGGCGTCCCCTGGGTGCAGCTCGACGAGCCCATCCTGGTGACCGACATCCTGCCCGACGCACCAGAGCTGACCGAGCGCACCTATGCCCGGCTCGGTGCGCTGACCACCCGGCCTGCGTTGTTCGTCGCCACGTACTTCGGTGAGCTCACCGATGCTCTCCCGGCGTTGGCCCGCACTCCGATCGAGGCGATCGGTTTCGACCTGAGCGCCGGAGACTCGGCACCCGTCGCCGCCGTGCCGGAACTCGCCGACAAGCTGCTGGTGGCCGGCGTCGTCGACGGACGCAACATCTGGCGCACCGACCTCGACGCTGCCCTCGGCAAACTGGTCGGGATGCTGGAAAGCGCTGGTGCAGTGGCCGTCTCGACGTCATGCTCGACGCTGCACGTGCCGTACACCCTCGAGGCCGAGGACGGCATCGACGCGGCATTGCGCAGTTGGCTGGCATTCGGGGCCGAGAAGGTCCGCGAGGTGGCCGCCCTGGCCCGCGGGCTGAAGAACGGACGTGAGGCCATCGCCGCGGAGATCGCGGCGTCCGACGCCGCGATCGCATCGCGCACCGCCGATCCACGGCTCGACAACGGCCAGATCCGGGCGCGTATCTCGTCCCTTCTCGCGTCGGGCGCCAAGCGTGCTCCCGCCGACGAGCGCCGGGTGGTGCAGCAGGACCGGTTGAAACTGCCGGCCCTGCCCACCACGACGATCGGGTCCTACCCGCAGACCTCGGCCATTCGGGTGGCGCGCGCGGACCTGCGGTCCGGCAAGATCGACGCGGCGGAGTACGAGCGCCGCATGAAGGCCGAGATCGCCGGCGTCATCGCATTGCAGGAGCAGCTGGGCCTGGACGTCCTCGTGCACGGCGAACCTGAGCGCAACGACATGGTGCAGTACTTCGCCGAGCAGCTCGACGGGTTCTTCGCAACCCAGAACGGCTGGGTGCAGTCCTACGGCAGCCGGTGCGTACGCCCGCCGATCCTGTACGGCGATGTGGCCCGGCCCAATCCGATGACGGTCGAGTGGATCACGTTTGCGCAGTCGCTGACCGACAAGCCGGTCAAGGGCATGCTGACCGGTCCGGTGACCATCCTGGCCTGGTCGTTCGTCCGCGACGACCAACCGCTCGCCCAGACCGCGGCTCAAGTGGCCCTGGCGATCCGGGACGAGATGGTCGATCTGCAGTCTGCGGGCATCGCGATCATCCAGGTCGACGAGCCTGCGCTGCGCGAGCTGCTGCCGTTGCGGTCGAAAGACAAGGAGGCTTATCTGCGGTGGGCCGTCGAGGCGTTCCGGCTGTCGACCTCAGGTGTTGCCGACTCGACCCAGATCCATACGCACCTCTGCTATTCGGAGTTCGGTGAAGTGATCGGCGCGATCGCCGACCTGGATGCCGACGTGACATCCATCGAGGCAGCACGTTCGCACATGGAGGTGCTCGCCGACCTCAACGATGTCGGATTCGCGAACAGTGTCGGCCCCGGCGTTTACGACATCCACTCGCCGCGGGTGCCCGGAGTCGACGAGATCACGACATCACTGCGTGAGGCACTGGAGTCCGTTCCCGCAGAACGCCTCTGGGTGAACCCCGACTGCGGCCTCAAGACCCGGACCACGCCGGAGGTGATGGCTTCGCTGCGGCACATGGTCGCTGCGGCCGCGGCGCTGCGATCGAGCTGATTCGGACCTGCCGGCCGTCGTGTCGCCGCTGAACACGTTCGTCGGCGGCACGGCGGCCGGGCAGTCACGTGCGACCCTAGAGGGTGCCCGAATACGGCAGATTGCTACTGGTCTGTGGATCTATCTGAACGGGGCGACCCACGTACGGGAAGGCCCGTTGCGGGCAGGCGGGGCGGTCGCAGATCCGGCAGCCGGCACCGATCGGCACCGTCGCCTCGGGATCGTCGAGATCGACGCCCACCGAGTACACCAGCTTGTGCGCATGCGCGAGATCGCAACCCAGGCCGATCGCAAAACTCTTGGGAGTACCGAGGTATCGGCTCGGTGTCGACGTCGAGGTCTTGGCGATCCAGAAGTAGCTACGGCCGTCGGGCATCTGGGCCACCTGCGTCAGGAATTGCCCCGGTCGGGAAAAGGCGTGATGCACCACCCACAGCGGACAGTTCCCGCCCACCCGAGAGAAGTGGAATGCCGTCGCGGACTGTCGTTTTGAAATGTTCCCGGCGCTGTCGGTGCGGACGAAGATGAACGGGACGCCGCGCGCGTCCGGCCGCTGCAGCGTCGAAAGACGATGACAGACGGTTTCGAATCCGACTTCGAATCGCCGCGCGAGTTGGTCGATGTCGTACCGGAGTTCCTCGGCGGCCGACAACACCATCCGGTACGGCAAGAGTAGGGCGCCTGCGAAATAATTCGCCAGCCCGATCCGTGCCACATCCCTTGACTCAGAACTCAACTGGTCATCGGTGGCGACGATGGCATCGATGAGATCTGAGTGGGACAGCAACGCGATCTGCGTCGCCAGCTGGAATGCCCGCTGACCCGGCAGCAGCCATCGCGCCACGTGAAGGGTGCGGGCATCGCCCTGGTACCGGCGTTTTACGTTGGGGCCCAAGATCCCGCCGTCGTCGACCACCACGGTGATGCCGAACTTGGCGGACAGCAGCTCGGCCAGCTGGCTGTCGAGCCCGCCGATGTGCAAGCGGTGCGTGGCGAACAGCTCCTCGGCCGCGCGGTCGAGCGCGTCGATGTGGTTGCGACGGTCGTAGAAGAAGTCGCGTACCTCCTCGAAGGGCATGGGTTGCTGGGTGCCGGTCTGGACATCGAGGCTCGTCCGGTCGTGCATCGCCTCCAATTCGGCGGTGGCGTCGTGCAGGCGCCGATGCAGACTCACCATGGTTTGGGCGGCGTCGGGCATCCGGGCGACGAGCTCTTCGATCTGCGCGGCCGTCGCGTCGACGAGGATTTCGCGGAGGTCGGAAACCAGTCGCGCGTCGGCGTCGGGTGCGAAGTAGTGCGTCGGCAGGTCGAATCGTTCGGAGAGCGCGAGCAGTACGGGGACGGTGATCGGACGCTGGTCGTTCTCCAGCTGGTTCACGTAGCTGGTGGACAGGCCGAGCGCGCGTGCCAGCGCGACCTGCGTGAGGCCTTGCTCGTCTCGGAGCCGTCTGAGTCGGGCGCCCGCGAATGTCTTCGCCACCGCCCTCAGGCTACCGCGAAGCCCTTACACAACATTCGCAAAATTCGTCTGCCAAGGACACAAAATTACGCATTTACAGGTACTTTTCTGAGTTCAGCGCCCTGCGTACCGTGCGGATCATGCTTGTTCACGACGTCCGCACCCGGCGCAGTGCCGAGGACTTTCCCCGCAACGAACACCTCGCCTGGAAAATCGCCCAGGTTGCCGCCGACCCGGTTGACGTGCCGCCGGAGACCGAGGCGATGGTGATCAACCGCATCATCGACAACGCCGCAGTATCAGCCGCATCGGTGATCCGCCGGCCCGTCACCGTCGCGCGGACCCAGGCCCTGGCCCACCAGACCCGCCAGGGTGCTGCGGTGTTCGGCGTCGACGGCACGGTGTCGGCGGAATGGGCGGCCTGGGCCAACGGAGTGGCGGTGCGGGAGTTGGATTTCCACGACACCTTCCTCGCCGCCGAGTACTCGCATCCCGGTGACAACATCCCGGCACTGGTGGCCGTTGCTCAGCAGCTCGGGGTGCGCGGAGCGGACCTGATCCGCGGTATCGCGACGGCCTACGAGGTGCAGGTCGACCTGGTGAAGGGAATTTGCCTGCACGAGCACAAGATCGACCATGTCGCCCATCTCGGACCGTCGGTGGCCGCCGGTCTCGGCACCATGCTGCGGCTGGACCCGGAGACCATCTACGCAGCCGTCGGCCAGGCCCTGCACCTGACCACCGCCACCCGCCAATCCCGTAAGGGTCTGATCTCCAGCTGGAAGGCGTATGCGCCGGCGTGGGCGGGCAAGGTCGCCATCGAAGCGGTTGATCGCGCGATGCGCGGCGAGGGTTCGCCGGCCCCGATCTGGGAGGGCGAGGACGGCGTGATCGCCTGGCTGCTGTCGGGCCCTGCACACACCTACCGGGTGCCGTTGCCCGGTCCCGGCGAGCCCAAGCGCGCCATCCTGGACACCTACACCAAAGAACATTCCGCGGAGTATCAGAGCCAGGCGCCGATCGACCTGGCGCGCCGGATGCGCGAGCGCATCGGCGATCTCGACCAGATCTCGTCCATCACGCTGCACACGAGCCACCACACCCACGTGGTGATCGGCACCGGATCGGGCGATCCGCAGAAGTTCGATCCCGACGCCTCCCGCGAGACCCTGGATCACTCGGTGATGTACATCTTCGCCGTCGCGCTGCAGGACGGGACCTGGCATCACGAGCGATCCTATGCCCCCGAACGGGCACACCGGCCCGACACCGTCGAACTGTGGCGCAAGATCAGCACGGTCGAGGATCCGGAGTGGACACGGCGCTACCACTCCACCGACCCCGCCGAAAAAGCGTTCGGGGCACGGGCCGTGGTGACACTGAAGAACGGCGAGACGATCGTCGACGAACTCGCCGTCGCCGACGCGCATCCGCTGGGCGCACGGCCCTTCGAACGCGAGCAGTACGTGGCCAAGTTCGCCGAGCTTGCCGACGGTGTGGTGGAACCTGAAGAACAACAACGGTTCCTGTCTGCCGTCGACGGCATCGCCAAAATCAAGCCGGGCGGCCTGAACGCACTCAACGTGCGGGTCGATGCGCGGGTGCTGGAGAAGGCGCCGACGGTGCCCTCGGGGATTTTCCAATGAGCGGCCTGCTGGCATCGGCGAGTTCGGCAGCCGAGAAACGGGCGTGCTTTCGCGCCGGCCTGGAATCCGGGAAACTGCAACGCTTTCCAGGCGCGTTCTCGCCGCTGGTGGCCAAGCTGGTCACGGAGATCGGATTCGAGGGCGTGTATGTCTCGGGCGCGGTGCTTTCGGCCGACCTGGGGTTGCCCGACATCGGCCTGACCACGTTGACCGAAGTCACCCTACGTGGGGCACAGATCGCGTCGGTGACGGATCTGCCCACGCTGATCGATGCCGACACCGGGTTCGGTGAACCGATGAGTGCGGCGCGCACCGTCACGCAACTCGAAGACAGCGGTCTCGCCGGGCTGCACCTGGAGGATCAGGTCAATCCGAAACGGTGCGGTCACCTCGACGGCAAGGCCGTCGTCGAGACCGCCGAGATGGTCAAGCGGTTGCGGGCCGCGGTGGCGGCCCGGCGTGACCCGAACTTCGTGATCTGCGCGCGCACCGATGCCGCGGGACTCGAGGGGATGTCCGCGGCCATCGACCGGGCCAAGGCCTATGCAGATGCCGGTGCCGATCTGATCTTCACCGAAGCACTCGGCACGCCCGACGAATTCGAGCAGTTCCGCGCCGCCGTCGACACCCCGCTGCTGGCCAATATGACCGAGTTCGGCAAGTCCGAACTGCTGACCGCGCGTCAGCTGGCCGACATCGGCTACAACATGGTCATCTATCCGGTCACCACCTTGCGGCTGGCGATGTACGCCGTCGAGGCAGGTCTACGCGAAATCGATGCCGCGGGTACTCAATCCGGCCTGCTCGACCGGATGCAGCATCGCAGCAGGCTTTACGAGCTGCTGCGCTACCCCGAGTACAGCCAATTCGACTCCGACGTCTACAACTTCTCGCTGCAAGGGACAACGCGGTGACTGGCACAGAGAGCAAGCCCAAGGTCTACAAGGGACTGGCGGGAGTGGTGGTCGATACCACCGCCATCTCCAAGGTGGTGCCCGAGACCAACACGTTGACCTATCGCGGGTACCCCGTGCAGGATCTCGCCGCGCACTGCAGTTTCGAACAGGTGGCGCATCTGCTCTGGCACGGTGAACTACCCTCGGATCGGGAGTTGGCCCTGTTCGAGCAGCGGGAGCGGGCATCCCGGCGGTTGAACCGCTCGCTGCTGTCGCTGGTGGACAAGCTCCCGGACAACTGCCACCCGATGGACGTGGTGCGGACCGCCATCAGCTATCTCGGCGCCGAGGACCCCGACGAAGACGACAGCAGTGCCGCTGCCAACTATGCCAAGTCACTCCGGATGTTCGCGATGCTGCCGACGATCGTGGCAGCCGACATGCGCAGGCGGCGCGGGCTTGAGCCGATCGGCCCGCAGTCACGCCTGGGTTACTCCGAGAACTTCCTGAACATGTGCTTCGGGGACGTCCCTGATCCCGTGGTCGTCAAGGCCTTCGAGCAGTCGATGATCCTCTACGCCGAACACAGTTTCAACGCGTCGACCTTCGCGGCCCGCGTGGTCACCTCGACGCAGTCCGACATCTACAGTGCGGTGACCGCGGCGATCGGGGCGCTCAAGGGATCCCTGCACGGTGGGGCCAACGAAGCGGTCATGCACGACATGTTGGAGATCGGCTCCGCCGATCGCGCGGCGGATTGGTTGCACGACAAGCTGTCCCGGAAGAAGAAGGTGATGGGCTTCGGTCATCGGGTGTACCGCAACGGTGACTCCCGGGTGCCGACCATGAAGACGGCTCTGCAGCAGGTCGCCGCCGTCCGTGACGGGCAGCGGTGGCTCGACATCTATGAGCGGCTCGAGCAGGACATGCGTGCCGCCACCGGGATTGCGCCGAATCTGGACTTCCCGACCGGCCCGGCGTATCACCTGATGGGCTTCGACATTCCCAGCTTCACACCGATCTTCGTGATGAGCCGGATCACCGGATGGACCGCCCACATCATCGAGCAAGCCGGCTCCAACGCCCTGATCCGGCCGCTGAGCGAATACAGCGGTCAGCCGCAGCGCGCACTGTCGTGAGGGCTGAAATCCGGTAATCGCCGATACCGGGCCCACGGGGGCAGCATAATCTCGGCGTGAAGGACACCGATGTGCTGATCGCCGGAGCGGGGCCGATCGGCATGAGCGCCGCGATCGAACTGGCCCGCAACGGTATCGGATGTCGTATCGTCGACCCGCTGCTGGAACCGCCGCAGTATGCGAAAGCCGTTGGCATCCAGCCCCGTACGCTGGAACTGTTCGAGCGGATGGGTGTGCTGCGGCAGATCCTCGACGCTGCTGTCCAGCTGCGTGGTCAACTCGTCTATGTGAACGGTGAGCAGGTCGGGCGGCTGGACCTGACCCTTCCTGACGATGTGCCCTTTCAATTCATCGGGCTACCGCAGTACGCCACCGAACGCATCCTCGGCGAGGAGTTGACTTCCCGCGGCGTCGCGGTAGAAAGGGGCCTGCGACTGACCGGATTCGAGCAGGACGCCGACGGTGTCACCGCGACACTGACGGACGCCGCCGGGAACCGGCAGAGCGTGCGGACACACTATCTGGTGGGCGCGGACGGTGCACATTCGTTGGTGCGCAAGCAACTTGGTCTGACATTCGAGGGCGCGGCGTTCGATGAACAGTACATGCTCGGCGATGTCGAGGTGGACTGGTCCATGCCGCCCGGATACACCGTGCGGGCCATGCACCAGACCGCCGGTCAGACCGACGATCTGCTGGTCTGCATTCCGCTGCCGGGCCGCAAGCGTTACCGGATGTCGATGCTGGTTCCCGATGAACTCGCCGTCGCGCCGAACGGTGATGTGCAGCACGGGTTTCAGGGGCAGCGCACCCCGGAGCTGGCTCACCTCCAGGCGGTGCTGGACCGGCTCGCACCGGAGCCCACCACCGCGAGGAACCTGCGGTGGTCGTCGGTGTTCCGGATCAGCCATCGCATCGTCGACGCCTACGGCCGCGGCCGGGTGTTCGTGGCCGGCGACGCGGCACACATCCATCCGCCGACCGGGGCGCAGGGCATGAACACCGGCATTCAGGATGCGCAGAATCTGGCATGGAAACTCGCACTGGCGGTGTCAGGCGTTGCGGCCGAGGGGTTGTTGGACAGCTATGACGCCGAACGGCGCCCGGTGGGGGAGGAGGTGGTCGGCCGCACCGTCCGTCACGCCCGGCAGGGCATCGGTGCGGACTCCGCCGATCCCGACCAGGTCATGCGACGTGAGGCGCAATTGCTGATCGACTACGGAGGCAGTCCGATCGTCAGCACCGGCGACGACGCTTCGATACCGCGACCCGGCACCCGGGCCCCCGATGCGAGCGGTTTGACGCGCGAGGCGGTCGTACCCCCGCAACGGCTGTTCACGTTGCTGGCCGGGCCCCGGCACACGCTGCTCTGTTATGTCGGGCCGCGGTGCGACGACGACGTCATCGCTGCGATCGAGCAGGTGGTCGCCGACGCCGCAGAGGCCTGCCACGGACTCGTCGACGCGTACCTGATCGCCCACCCCGATGCGGCTGCGCAGACTACGATCCTGCCGCTGGTCTGGGACAGCGCAGGGGGTTTCGCACGCGCCTACGCGGCGGCGGACCCAACCATGTACGTCGTCCGACCGGACGGCTATGTCGGTTACGTGTCACGTGGTCGGGTGGACGGTGCAGCCCTGGTCGCCCATCTCAAGCTCACCTTCCGGTGAGCACTTCTGTGAGCCGCCCGCGATGAGTTCTCCGGCCATCGCGGGTCACAGTCACATCGACTACTGACCGATCGGGAGTGAACGCGTGGTGCAACTGCTCAAAGTTCAGAATTTCAACGTCTCCAGCGACGGTTTCGGCGCCGGTGAGAATCAGAGCCGCGAGCGGCCGTTCGGCCATGCCGACCCCGCAACCATGTTTTCCTGGGCCGGCGCCACGGCCAGTTGGCCCAATCGCACGGACCCGGGAGGCAGTCGCGGTCTGGACGACTACATGACCCGCGACTTCGCCAACAACATCGGCGCAGAAATCATGGGCCGCAACAAGTTCAGCCCGTACCGCGGACCGTGGGAGAACCATGACTGGCAGGGCTGGTGGGGCGAGCAGCCGCCGTTCCACACCCCGGTTTTCGTCATGACCCACTACCAGCGGCCGTCGTTGCGCCTCTCCGACACCACGTTCCACTTCGTCGACGCCGACCCGGCCACCGTGCTGGATCAGGCACGCAATGCCGCGCAAGGCAAGGATGTGCGACTCGGTGGCGGTGCCGCCACCATCCGACAGTTCCTCGATGCCGACCTCGTCGACACGCTGCACGTGGCGGTGTCCCCGATCGAGTTGGGTGGCGGCTCCCGCCTGTGGTGCGCACCGGAGGAGTTGGACGACCGGTTCCACCACGACATCGTGCCGAGCCCCAGTGGCGTCACCCACCATTTGTTCTGGCGCAGATGACGAGCTTGCTGACTAATCGATGGTGATGACGTAGGTGCCGTCGTCGTCGCGGGTGACCGCGGCGTCGTTCGTGTCGACCCAGAGGCTGGGGCTACCGGGCTCACCCAGATAGGCGTTCTGCACCGTGCCGCCGGGCTGCATGTACACGGCCCACTGCTGTCCCGAACCCAACGCCGACAGCGTCACCACCGCGGTGCCGTCAGCGCGGCGGATTTCCAGGGTGTGGGCGTTGAAGTCCTCTTCGGACAGCTTCGCCTCATCCTCGTCGAGGTCGTACTCGTCGTCGGGGTCCAGTCCATTGGCATGCACGGGTGGGCACGCTACCCGGTCGGGAGCGTTGGCTCTACGCGTCTTCCGCCAGTTCCGAGTCGACGTCGACCTCTGATGCGATGACGGTGTCGGCCGGGGCGGCGCGCTCCCACACCACCGCGCCCACACACGCCGTCAACACCCACCCGATGCCGCTGACCCCGCACCACGTCATCAAGGCCATCGCCACGCCGATCGGGCCGAAGCCCTCCCACCCGCGCAGCAACGGCGGGAACGCGACCCGGGCGGCGAGCGGCAGAGCGATTCCGTTGATGAGCACTCCACCGAGTCCGGTGAGGGCGAGGTACCGCATGCCCCGCGCGCCGTCGCGGACGAGCAGAACCGGTGTGAGCGACCAGAAGATCCACACCGGCACCAGCGCGATCATGAACAGCAGCGGCCGGAACGAACCGGGGTGGTCGTGGTCGAGCGCGATCAGCCCGCGCACGGCGAGCATGGTCAGATACAGCACGAACCAGATGACGCCGCGCAGCAGCCGTTGCCCCAGCCCGAACTGTTCCCGGCGCCAGGCCTTGGCGAAGATGCTGGCGATGGTGATGGACATCGGGATTCCCCAGACCAGGAACCCGGCGACCCCGATGAACGTCCAACTCGACCGGAATGCCGAGGAGTCCCCGAACGCCGCGCGCACCCGGTCGGTCAGCGGGCTCACCAGGCCCACCTCGCGGCTGAAAACGACGCCCGGGCTGGCGTTTTCGGCGAAGCCGGCGAAGTAGTCGAATCCGATGATCATCAAGGGGATGACCGTGGTGAACAACTGGACCGACACGAGTGTGCCCAGCGTCCCGCCGTCGATCTCGCGATAGCGGGAGGCGACCGCCGCGGTCAGGCCCTCCTTGCGGAGTTCGGCCAACTGCCGGTAGCGCTGCGCGAGCCGCTGACGAACGTCATCTCGTTTCGGGGGTGTGCTCATGTCAGAGCGAGATTCTCGCGCACGGTCACCCGTGCGACGCGTCCTAGTCCGCGGTGTGGACGATGAGAATGTCGACCTTGGCTCGACGGGCGACGTTGGCAGGCACCGAGCCCAGCAGACGCCCGGCCACCGAGTCCAGCCCGACGTCTCCGACGACAACCAGATCGGCCTTCGTCTGCTCGGCAAGTTTCACCAGTGCGTCGACCGGCGCGCCTTCGAGTGCCCGTTCGTCGATGTCGTGGACCCCGACCGCCTTCGCGCGGTCGCGCGCCTCCTGGAGGATCTCGTAGATGTGGGCTGCTCCGTGCATCTTGTAGCCATCGCCGCGGAGGCTGTCAGCGGCGCGGGGGTCATCGACGTGATCGTGGGACGGCGGTCGTGACCAGCCGCCCTTCTCGACATGGGGCTGGTACGCGCTCGCGACGATCAACTTCGCGTTGTCTTGCGCGGCGATCAGGGCGGCACGGTCAACCGCTCGCATTGACGAGTCCGAGCCGTCGGTCCCGACAACTACCGTCCGATAGGTGCTCATGGCGTCTCCAAGCTGCCGGTTTGCGAGGACAACCAGGACATTAACGCGTGTCAGGCCGGTTCACACCGGTCTTGCGGCAAGGGAAAATGTGGTGTCGAACCTGCGGACGTGCGCCGGCTTTCGGCGACTCTCGAAAGTATCTGGGCCAACGATCTTTTCGACGTCGTCACATGGACATCGCGCCGTGCGCGCGCTGACGGGCGCCTGCGGGCGCTCCGCGCCCGCGACGACCGGACCGAAGCCGCGTACCGGTGACCGGTACGGGTGCAGCAGCTGAATTCTCGATGCTGCACGAGTGCGTACCCGGTGGGCACACGCACCCGGCCATGGGTTGGCGGCAACGCCGTTAGTGCATCTTCGCAGCTCGCTTCAGCTGCGAAGACAGATTGCGCCCCCGGCAGGGATCGAACCTGCGACCAACCGCTTCTAAGTAGGACGCGTGGAGTGGCATGGACCGAAGTGGCCACAGGTGCTGTGACCTGCTGTAACGGTGTTATCAACCGGGAACGCTAGGGCGCAAAATGGCGGTCGGTGGCATCATTGGCGATGAATAAACGATGAGTAAAGATGGCCTGACTGTGACCACGCCACCCCCCGATACAGACCCCGCGCTCAGCCGGTCAAGAGGAACAGGAACGCGCCGCGGTCTGCCTGCCACATACCCTTTTCACCGTCGTAATTTACCGTGATCGCAACGTTGTGGTCGGCCCCCTTGGCGCGCACCGTGGCGATGCCCTTGTACTCCGTGCCGGACGTGTGAATGAGGTCGACCCGCTTGACCGTGATGGGGAAGTGGTACTTGGCCATCTGCGGGTCACTGTCGAAGTAGCCCTGCATGTCCGTCTTGACGAAAGCCGCAACGTCTTCCTCGGACGGGCCGCGGGTGAAGTAGTAGACACCCCCGGCGATCATGGCCACCAACATCACCACTCCGAAGGCTATCCCGACGATTGCGGGCTTAGATATGCGCGCGGACCCCTCAGTCATGGACGTGATCCTATGGTCACTGTGGGTTGCCTGTGGACGTTTGCCGTAACGGTCGCGTCAACGAGGCGGGGAGGCTGACCGCGCGGCGGCTCACTCTTCGCTGCCATGGTGCCCGGCAACCCTGCTTCCAGGTGTGGGTGCGTGCGAGAAACAGGGTTACCGCCGACGGGTGTTAGCTGGCGATTTTCGGCCTGCATCTGCGGATGGTCAGTGGGAAGAGATTGCCTGGACGCCCCCCCCCCGCTGTTTTGCTGATATCGCTAACTTGGGGTTCTTCGCCAGTGGCAGACGGGATTAACCAGGCGTTCAAATCACCCTATTGTAATTTGCTGGGTCGTCAAAAACTTGTCGGAGCAACCATCTACCCTCTCGACTCACAGCAACATCGCAGTATCAGAGGGGACCGGAAGATGGAAGACGACGAGCTAAGCGCCACACTCGATTTGATCCTTGCCGAGTTGGACACTCGCCCGCCGACCACCTGGTCACTCATGCAGGCGCGGCGGGTGCTCGCCAGCCTTCGTGCGGACAGCTCGCCGAAACCTGTCGTGGATCTCGTTGGCTGTGTCGCGCCCCCGCGTCTCGCCCGCATCCGTCGACTCACTCGTCCTGGCACCTAGGTCTACCTCCTCGTCTTGACGCGTTTCGCGCGGTGTTCGCGTCTGCGATGCAGTTTCCATGACATTCCGTGCCTCCTTCAGGCGTCGGTTTACTTCGGATATCAGTTCGTCATCTGAGTAGCGGGCGATCGTCGGCTCTGGGGGCGGCGCAGGTAGGTGTTCCCGCCGAAAGCCCGCAATCTGCAGGGCATCGTCCACGTCCCACTGCACCGCCCTGGCCGCCGCGGCAACCGTCGCGGCCGTCGTCCCTATGGGGATGAGCGTCCCTTTGTTTATCTGCCATCCCGTTTCCAGCTGAGCCCAGCGCCCTGCGCTGACTGCCGGCTTATCTGAACCCGGCGGCGCGGTGCGCCGCGATGCTTCGCGCTGGGACAGCCCGGCGCGTTCTCGATGCCGCTTCAGCTCTGGCCCAAACGGCCAGTCTTTGCGGGTTCCACTGTTCTCGGTCACGTCTACATGTTGGCGTGCAAACAGGTGCAAAGTCCATACGTCGCAGTCGGCCGAATCTTTGCAGTTACGTCGATGTAGTTATCGAACATCGCAGGTCAATGCCACGTTTCCGTCCCGTTGGCGCAAACAGGTTGCGGTTTGCACTTGTTCGCACTACAGTTTGCAGCATGGTCAAACAGTCCTACGGGGTCTGGCAGGAGCTCCGAATCATCCGCGAACGCACCGGATGGTCATCGGCAGAACTTTCCAGGACGAGCGGAGTGTCCGCCCCCTACCTCTCTCAGCTTGAGAACGGTGACCGCTGGCCTAACGCCACGGTGACCAAGAAGCTCGCCGTCGCGCTGAAGGTCCCCGTCTCCGTGCTGGAGCGCCCAGTCGAGCAGAAGGGCGTGGCCTAAATCCACGAAAAAGCCCCCGCCGTACGGGGCGAGGGCTTCGACCGACAACGAGAGGTAGCTCGAATGTCAGACATCCAGACTACAGCGGTCGATCTGACCGACGGCGCGGCGCGCGCCCAGCGTGACGCGCTGGCCGGCCGTGTCGATGTGCTCCGCAAAGTGCGCGCGTTCTGCCAACTGCCGGACGACACCAATATCACCACCGAGCTGGTCGCCCGGTTCTACGGCGTAGGGCTGGAGGCAATCAAGTCGCTCGTCAAGGACAACCGCGAAGAGTTGGCCGCCAATGGGTTCCGTGTCATCACTGGCGACGAACTGAGGTCCCTGAAGAACCTCAGTGGATCTACCAGCCGCGCGGCATCCATGGCGCTGTTCTCCCACCGTGCCGTGCTGAACGTCGGGATGCTGCTCCGAGACAGCGAGGTGGCCCAAGAGCTTCGCGCGCACCTGCTGGACGTCCATCGGGAAGCCAAATTGGAACTCCGTGCGCCAGACCTGTCCACGCCCGAGGGTGTCGCGTACATGGCGGCGATGTTCCACGACACCGCCAACAAGTTGGTGATCGCATCGAACCGGCTCAAGGAAGTTGAACCCAAGGCCGCGAAGTTCGACAACTTCATCTCGGCCGAAGGTGACTACGACGTCAATGAGGCCGCGAAGGTCATCAATCGGGCCGACATCGAGATTGGTGAAACCCGACTGTGGGAGACGCTGCGGATGGTCCGCTGGATCTACAAGGACCACAAGGGAAAGCCGCGCGCGTACCAGACGGCGATTGAAAAGGGCTGGCTCCGTGAGAAGCCGATGGGCGAGTGGGAGGACGAGGACGGGCGTGTCCACCTCCGTACCCCGCAGGTGCGGGTCCGCCCCGCCGGCATCGACAAGCTGATCGAAATGCTCAGGAGCGCTGCCTGATGCGCGCTGACGATGCACTCAAGTACGCCGCGGCGGTCCTGCGGGAGCGCACCGACTGGGCGCTTGACGAAATTGGCGGTTCGATGTGCGACCAGGAAGGTCACGAGCTGCAGACCAACGCGATTCACGACATCACAGTCGACATCGCTTCCCTGGCTGAGCTATTCGGAGATCCAAACGTCTACTCGGATGGCCGTTACGTCAAGACGAGCACATGGATCGATGGGGACAGCCTTGGCACGTCACATGTTTGGCATCCAGATCCGGCGCAGGAGAAGCCTGCCTCGTGGCGCGGCAACCTCCCCTCTTATGACCCGGACATCCCGTCGCCCGGCATCTACGAGGTGACCACCTACCCGGAGACGCAGGAGATCCACGTTCGGGTGGTGCGGACGGCATGACATTCCACTCCATCCCGCGCCCGGCGATTCAGCACTGGCCGAAGCCGAAACGTCCACTCTACGAGTCGAAACCGAGGTCGAAGTGACTACACCTGATGAGCAGGATCCGGACAGGATTTGGCTTACCCGCCCGGAGTTGACGGAGCGTTGGAGTTTGCCGCCGAACACGTTGGCTGAGTGGGCGAAGGTTCCGTACGGGCCGCGTTACGCGAAGTTCGGAAAGTATGTGCGGTACAGGCTTTCTGATGTCATCGCGTGGGAAGAGCAGCAGATGACCGGCGGTGCAGCATGACTACCCAGCCGATCCGTGTTCCTACGCCACCTGCTCCACCGTGTGCTTTGCCGCATCACGCGGTTGGTTCCCGTGTCGGTATTCACCAGTGGCACAAGACGGCTGGCTGCATGGAGTACCTGTTCGGGAAGGTGATTGAGCATCACGGACGGCGGGTGAAGATTGCGGTTGATCAGCCGCGTCGAGTGGTGATCAGCACTGAGTGCGGTCACGTGTTTCCGCAGGTGGCGTCATGATCGATGTCTTGTTCTTCGTGATTGCCCTGCTGTTGGCGTTGTTTGGTGGTGCTCGTTTGATTCTCGGCTGGTGGTGGACAAGGTGACGGCGCGGTGGTTTTGGCCGGTTGTCAACGCTGCCTTGAATGCTGTCGCTGACGGGATCGACTTGGGTCTGCGAACCGTGTGCCCCGCGAATCACACACCACCAAACCTGCTGGACCCGCCAGCAGCTGAATGCACCTGCCCGACAGTCGAATGCCCGCTGCGAGCTGAGGACATCTGCGATGAGGCGGAAGCCGACGAGGACTACCTCTACGCAACGACGTGGGCTGACTACCACGCCAAGAAACCGGATTCGCCGCGTGCTGAGGGGACGCAGTGCGCGGATAGTTTCGGGGAGGTGGGTGGCCACGAGTCGCCCTCCCCGGAACGCCCACCGTCGGATCTGCTGTACGAAGCTGCGCTCGGGTTGGAGTGGTTCGTCGGGCTCGATGGGACGCGGCCACCGTTGGAACGGTGCCAGCAGCTCGTCGCCGAACTGCGTGACCTAGCTGCCCAGTTCGAGGCAGATGAGTCCGAGTCGGATAGGCCTGTCTCGCAGGAGGATCTGGCCGCGCACATCACGGCAATCAGGAACGCCTACGTGAGGGCCACTGGATCGGATGCGAGCGACGACGCGATCGCCGCCTCACTACTCGCCGACTACCGCGTCACCAAGTAAGTCGGCGGGCCACCCCTGCCCGGGTGACCCGCCGAAACACCGGAAAACCCAACCACAAGAGAGGAACCCCATCCGATGTCAACATCGAGCGTATCAACCACTGAAACCCTGTGGCCTATACCAGCGTGGGCGACACCCCTGGAGCGAGTGTTGTTCCGCATGGAAGGTGCCAGGCCGATCCGGGTGGAGGACGGCGCGGTGGGAAGGCATTCCGCCAGCGCTGAAATCGATCCCGGTAGCTACGTTGGTCGTCACCAGGCCGAAGAGCTGGCGGTGTCGGCGTGATGTATAGGACTGTTCATAAGCGCACTGCCCGTTGGATTGTCGCGACATTGTCGGCTGCGGTGCTTGTGGGTACGGGTGTGGGTTGGGCGGCTCGTGCTGAGGCGTTGCCGGATCCGTTCACGCCTGTGCCACCGTTCTGGTGCCCAGGTAACGGGCCCGGGCTGAGTGCATCAGGCTGGGGCGGTTATTGCGAGGGCCGCACATTCCCAGACGGTAGTCGCCTCAACACCTTCCGCATCGGCTACTACTGGCAACCACTACGTTGCATCATCCCTGACGGGTCCATGAACCCACCCTTGGCCGGACCGGGTGGATGCGCTGGGGTACTCGGATGACTGTTCAACTGATGACGACCGAATTGGTGCGCATCCTGAAGGAAGCATCACTATTCGCCAGTAGCGCTACGACGATTCCAATTATCAATGCCGTCCATCTGGAGGCCAGCGGCCAGGAGCTGGTCGCAGTGGGCACGGACAGGTTCGTGCTCGGCGCATCAAAAACGGAACTCGACGAAGCTACAGGGGGTTTCGCTGCGGCTCTTACACTTCAACAAGTCAAGACCATCATCCAGTTGGCCGGGGCGTGCAAGCAGGCGTTCTCGAAGGTGGCGCTTGATGCTGACGGTAAGACCATTCGGGTCGCGTTCAGCAGCGGAGAAACCATCACCCTGCCGGCCTCCGAAATTGAGTCGGGTGTCCATCGTGGATGGCTGACTCTGCTGAAGTCGAGCCCCGATAGCGAGCCATCCAAAGCGATGGTCCTGAACCCTCAGTTTCTGGCGAAGTTCGCGCGGGTGTCCGGCGCGTCGAGGATGCGTGTGCATTTCTTCGGGCACACGAGGCCGATAAGGGTTGTGATTGGTGACAGTTTCGTCGGCATGGTCATGCCGGTTCGGATGGCTGATGACGATTCGATGGATTGGGTTGTTCCGGAGTGGGTTAATCCGTCGCCCGAGAAGCGCGAACCGAAGAAAGCTGTGGCCCGCAAGCCTCGAGCTAAGCGCCCATCGAAGGCGGCGGTCGCATGATCCGAAGGTTCTTCGCTGACGGCCTGTACTGGATGGTCCTCTTCGGTGCTCTCGTTGGTGTCGCGGTGTACGGGTTGTACTTCACCCCACCGGACACCACAACCATCGTGTGGGAACAGCCATGACCCTGTGCATCAAGTGCGGGAAGCGGCCTGCGCGGGCCCCCCATGGTCGATGCCAGTCGTGCTACCAGTCCTGGAAGCATGTCGGAGTGGCTGGCTTCATCCTGGCCGCGATAGACCGCGGCGACGAGGTGTTGCTGCGCCGCGGTGGCGAGACGGAGAGGGTGGTGTTCGACCTGTGAACCATTGCCTGCAAGCGGACCTGGATGAGTTGGAACGCACCGATCCGGAGGTTGCTGAGGCTCGGCGGCGACTCGACGAGTTGCCTGAGCAGTTCGCGCGCTACAAGCGGCATATGGATGCCCGGCGTGCGGTCGGTAAGCGTACGGAGTCGCGATGAGTGTAGGCGATGGCGCTACCGGCGAGTGGAGCGTGCACGTTCAACCTGGCTGCGAAGCCCATGTGCGACTGGCGCTTACCGATGTGCTCCCCGACGGTGTCAACGAGATTCAGGCATTCCTGGAACCAGACACCGCGCGAGGGTTGGCGAGGGAGCTGCTGGAACACGCTGATTGGTGTGACGAGTGGAAAGCGGGGATGCATCGAGATGATGGCGCTAAAGAAGACTGCCCAGAGATGCTAAGCGAAATTGCCCAGTTGGCTTGAGTGGCTAAGGTTAGCAGGTTCGTCGTTGCAGGGGAACGATTGTGCCGTCGCCGGGGGTGCTGGGGCGGGCAGCTTCTGGAGTGGTCAGCAAAGCGACGATGGTGATGGGTTCGCCGCAATGCGGGCAGGAACGGGTGGCGGCCGGCTGTGGGGCGGGTGGCCGGGCCTCGGTGACGGTGGCGGCGGTGTCGCTGTGTTTGCGTTGCTCCCAGGCGTGTTTGCGGCAGCGGTCTGAGCAGTAGATCTTGGTCGGTGTGGTGGCGGTGAATTCGGTCCAGCAGGCTTGGCAGGAACGGGTCTCAGCTGACATGGGCGGCGACCGCCTTACGCATCGTTTCGGCGGTGGCTTGGTGGTTGCGCAGCCGGTAGCTGGGTCCGTCGATACCGACCACGGTGGCGCGGTGCAGTAGCCTGTCCAACATGGCGGCTGCGACGGTGGCGTCTCCGAAAGCGGTTGCCCAGTCAGCGATCCCAACATTGGTTGTCAGAATCGTACTCGACTTCAGATACCGTTGGTTGATCACCTGGAACAACGCGGATGCCCCATCGCCGGGCAGCGGAAGGTAGCCAAGTTCGTCAATCACCAACAGTTTCGGTCCGGCGAAGAACCGCATGCAGGTGTGCCAGCGGCCTTCCAGGGCGGCTTTGTGGCAGCGGGCCGCCAGGTCGGCGGCGGTGGTGAAATACACCCGGTGGCCGGCCTCGACCGCGCCGCGGGCCAACGCGACGGCCAGCATGGTCTTGCCGACCCGGGTGGGCCGACGAACAGCACGTTGGCCGCGTCGTCGAGGAAGCGCAGACTGGCCAGGTCGTTGATCAGTTTGGCGTCGACCCCGGCTGGGCGGCGAAATCGAAATCGGCCATGGTCCAGGGTTCGGGCAGACAGGCGAACCGCAACCGTGAGGTCAGCCGGCGGGCTTCGGTGGCGTTGACCTCGATCTCCAACAGCCGCTCCAAAGCGGCGGTCAGGGACAGGTTTTCGGCGCGGGCGGCATCGAGGATGCGGGGTAGCGCTTCGGCTGCGTCGCCGAGTTTCAGATAGGACAGATGTGCCCGGAGTTGTTGGTATCGGCGGGCTTCGCTCATCTGTGGGACGGTTTTGCTCAAGGGGTTACTCCTGGTTCTGTTCGGTTGGATGGTGTTGGGGAACAACGGATAGCCGTGCTGCGGTCGCCGCATAGACGGCCAGATCGATCACTACCTTCTGGGCGGGATCGTTCGCCGGGGCACCACGCAGCCGCGCGGCCTCGGCAACGGCGGCCACCGAGGGCGGTCGCCGGGTCTTATGAGTGCAAGGCCTGGCCGTCGAGAACCCCGATAGCACTGCCTGTTCGAGCGCGACGACGTGACCGGCATCGCGCACCACCGCGCCGCTGCCGTCGACCGCGCGGCGGTGCGCGGCAACAACGGCTCCCGATGCCGTGGTCAATTGCACGGTGTCAGAGCCCAGGCGGTGGGTGACGGTCACCGTGGCCCGGCCAGCCCCGGCGGCACCGAGTACTGATTGCCCCGCCAGGACACCAACGCTTGTGGAGTGACGATGCGGTGTTCGGTCAACTCGGCCGGATACGAACCCGTCGGCAGTGACCGTAGTGGTTCGGCATCGGCCAGGGCGCCGACGGTGGTGGCCTGCCCGTCGCGGCGCCGGCGGCGCCCGTCGAGCTTCACGCACAGCCGGTCCAGCGACGCCTGGGCTTGCTCGATCGTGGTGTCGTCGGTGACGGTGCGCCACCAGCGTTGGGCGGCAGCGTGATTGGACTTCTCCACCACACCCTTGCGGTTGCCCCGTCGTGGCGGGCACACATCGACGGCGACAGCGTAGTGTTTGGCCACCCCGGCGAACGCCGCGGTGATCCGGCCCGATTCGGGATGACATACCGTGGCCATCCGGTCGAACCGCCACCGCTGGGTGACCCCACCCAACCGGATGCTGACCGCCTCGATCGCTTCCACGACGTGCGCGAAGTCCTCGGCCGGGCCAGCGCCCCGCGCCAGCGGCTCGAATGGGCCAACGCCCCGACCAGCAGGTGGGCATGCCGGTCAGCCGCCCACGATGCTGGTGGATCGGGCAGCTCGACCCAGTCCCACTGAGTCTCGACCCCGGCGGATGATCGATGACCGCGACGTCGCGGCCCTTGACCGACTGACACGGCTCGCAATGCGGTCGCAGCCCCAGGTTTCGGATTGCCAGGGTCAGCGACGGATACGAGCCGGTAAAACCTAGCTCGACGAGTTCGTCGAACAGGGTTGAGGCCCACAGGTGCGGATCGTCAGCCAGGCGGATCCGGCAGTACTCGACGAACGGATCGATCACCAGCGGTTCAGAGCGTTGGCGTTGCCCGGGTACTCGTTCCCCAGCCAGATAGGCCCGAACGGTTCGGCGATTGATCCCGAGATGGCGAGCGATCGCCGATATCGACCAACCCTGCTCCCGAAGCGCATGCGCTTCCACATCACCCTCCAGCGACAGCAAACGACGGCCCTCCCATTCATCAGCGGAAACACAACTCCGCTGACGATGAGCAGAACCCCGACAAGCAGTCCGACGACACGCCGAACCACCGCTGCCAACTGGGCACTTTCAATTAGCGAGACTGAGCACTTTCACTTAGCGCCATCAGAGATGAGTGACATCGACCGCGTGCGTGAGGCGGCGCTTGAGATCTACACCGACGAGGGAGTGGAGGTTTGGATGGAATCGCCGAACCGAATGCTTGATATGCGTTCTCCACGAAGCCTTATCGAGAGCGGCGAGGTGGGGCGCGTACTTGCCTACATCGAGTTTCTGGCAGAGGGGAACTTCGCATGACTCAGAAGCTAGTGAAGGTGCAGGAGTTCGACCGCAGCACCCTGCTTGATATCTGGCTCGACGGCTTCACGTCCGGATTGACCACTGCCGCACAGAATCTCTCGGGATGCGGTGGCGATATGGCCGACAAGTTCGCCGATGACGTCGTCATTGGAATAAAGAAAGACCCTGCCGCGATGGAGACGATTCGCCGCGAGGTATTCGAGCGGGTCACTGGGATGTTCGACGCCAACGAGGCGACTAGAGAGTTGACGGTGAACATCGAAGAGGGCGGTCCCGCATGATCCGCAGGTTTTTCACTGATGGCACATGCTGGTTGGCTATCGCGTTCCTCATCATCATCGGCGCGGTGTACGGGTTGTACTTCACCCCACCGGACACCACAACCATCGTGTGGATGCAGCCATGAGCACCTGCGCCAGGCCCAATTGCCCCAACTCTGCACAGCCCGGCAAGAACCGGGGCATGTGCGAGAAGCACTACAACCTTGATCCCGAACGCGGATACGTCGACCCGGGGCCGTCGCGTGAACGCATCGAACTCCTGCGCTCCCGGGGCGTCACCATCGCGATGATGAACCAGCACGGCCTGTCGAAGTTCGGCGTCCGTCGAGTCCAGACCGCTGAAAGGATCCGCAAGGCCACCGAAGCCAAGGTCTTCTCCATCCCCGTCCCCGAGAGCCTGGTGCGCACCAGGGCGCATGTGGACGCGATCGGCACCACCCGTCGCATACAGGCTCTCGTGGCGCTGGGCTGGACACAAGGTCAGATCGCGGCCGAGTTGGGCACGAAGCAGACTGCTGTCTCTGCGATCGCGTTGCGCGGCAAGGTCACAGCGGAGACCGCTATCGCAGTGAAGGAACTGTTCGAGCGGTGGTCGATGACCCTCGGCCCGTCGTCACTGACACGGCTGCGAGCCATCGCGAAGGGGTGGGCGCCACCACTGGCGTGGGACGAACTCGACGACCCGGGGGAGAAGCCGAACCTCGGCAGCAGACGCCGTGTCCCGTTCCCCGAGCGGTACCGGGAACTGCGGGCGATGAGCCTCTCCGACGAGATGATCGCCCGCCGGATGGGTATCGATCCGGAATCCCTTGAACGCCAGTTGATGCGGCACGGGCTGTATGAGCGGAGGTCAGCATGATCGATATCGATTCGAGATTCACGCAGGTGTTCGGACTTTTGTCCCAGGCGGTTTCGATCATCGGGGAACCTGGCGGCCTGTACGACGAAACGGTAGACGACAGTCTCGCGGCAGCGCTGGCTGCGATCAGCGTGGCCCGCGAGCACGTTGATACAGCGAAACGCAGGCTCGCGCAATGCCCGGCCAGGACCATGTCGGGCGGCCAATGCGAACACATGACAGGCCATAACGGGCCGCACTGCCGCGCGCTTCCGCACGGTCGTTACGAGTGGACCGATGAGCAAGTTACTGCGGCGATAGCCGATTGGGAGAAGAGGGCAAGACGATGAGTGATCCAGCGGCAACGTTGGCGTTGGTTAAGTGGCTCGAAGACCGGTTGAAGAACTGGAAGGCCGAAGCGAAGACGCAGCTCGGCTTGTTGGCGGGGGAGCGGAAAGCCGCCGTGGTGGGTGGGCAGGTGATCGGTCACATCACCATGACGAAAGGCCGTAAGACTGCCCGCGTCGTCTCCGAAGCTGGACTCCTGGCCTACGTGAAAGCCAACTACCCCAGTGAGATTGAGGTGGAGGAGCGGATCCGGCCCGCGTTCCTCAAGCAGCTCCTGGATGAGACGGCGAAGAAGGGTGCGTTCGTCGACACCGATGGTGTGGTGATCGACGGGCTGATCGACGTAGCGCAGGGCGATCCGTACCCCACGGCACGGCTTGCGGAGGACGCGGACATCACGATCGCTGGGCTGCTGTCACGCGGGGCGCTGGGGATCGACGGGCTGAGGCAGATCGAACAATGACCCTCAAGACAAGACCACCGACGTGCTCTGTTCCTTGGCCGTTGCTGCTCGTTGAAGGTGGTGAGAAAGCGGGCAAATCGTGGGCGGCTGCGGTCCTCTCATCGTCGGACAAGGTTAGCCGGACACTCTGGATCGACTGGGGTGAAGGTGCGGCCGACGAGTACGGCGCCATCCCCGGGGCCCGGTACGAAGTGGTCGAGCATGACGGCACCTGGCCCTCCATCATCGAGCAGGTCAAGGCCGCTCGGGATGAAGCCCAACGCGCTGTCGACGCCGGCGATAAACCCGTCGTCCTGGTGATCGACTCCATGACCGCCGAATGGTCTGACCTCAAGGAGTGGGTGGATGCGAAGGCGAGGAGGCGTGACGCCAACCGCAAGAAGTTGGAGAAGGATCCTGAAGCCGAGATTCAGATCACCCCGGACCTGTGGAACCTCGCGAACGGCCGCCACAAGGATTTGATGCGGATTCTCATGAGGTTCCCCGGGATTGTGGTGATGACGGCGCGGGGTGCTGATCAGATGGAGATGGAGAACGGTAAGCCCACCACCAGGCGGACGTGGAAGGTGGAGGGGCAGAAGGATTTAGCGTTCGATGCGTCGGTGTGGGTGCGGTTGGGGCGTGGTGAGCATCCGCAGATCATCGGGGCCCGCTCAGTGCATGCGGGGATCGTGCCGGGTGAGGACAAGGCGAAGCGTGTTCCGGATATGACGTTGGAACAGTTGGTGTTCGACATTTTGAGGTGTGATCCGAAGACGGCGCATGTTCGGGAGTTCGCATCGGTGCAGGACCGGGTTCTGGATTTGTTGGATCGGGTGGATCGTGCTGGGTCGAAGGATGAGCTGACCGGGGTTTGGCGTGAGGCCAAGGCCAGTGAGGTGTTGAACGTCGGTGTGTTGGATGGGCCGACGGTGCAGGACGCCATCATGGCCCGCGCGCAGGTGTTGGAGGCTGCACCGCCTGCTGAGTCAGAGCCGGTGCAGCAGGAACTGGGGGCCGCATCGTGAGCCGCCGCCAGACGGGGTTCCCCCCTCTCGTGCGGACACTTATCTACGAGCGGTCCGCGGGCCGGTGCGAGCGGTGCGACGAGTGGGCGAGCGACTGCGAGATACATCATCGTCGACCACGCGGGGCTGGATCGACCCGCCGGCCGGAAACCAACTATGCCTCCAACGGGGTGCTGCTGTGTGCAGAGTGTCATCGGCACGTCGAAAGCTACCGGGCCAAGGCATTCGATGACGGCTGGCTGGTCCGGCAGTCCCATGACCCGAAGGCGCGGCGTGTGTTTCGGCGTGAGCAGTGGGTGTTCCTTGATGACGAGGGTGGTTGGCGTCCGGCGCCTGAACCTGTTGAGGGGAGGGCGTCGTGAGCTTCGACGCTGTGTGCCTGGATTGCCCTGTGTGGGCTCGTAACCCATCCCATTTTCCTGATCGGGATGGCGCTGAACAGTTCGCGGATCGGCACACACGCATGTACGCGGGGCATGTCGTGGACATCCAGGAGACGGCATGAACGACGCAGAGAACCTGATCACCGACGTGCTCGTCCGACATGAGCCGCTGAACGGTGGGGATTCATGCGACTGCGGCTGGTGGTGGGATCAGGCCGAGGGGCGCAACCACCCCGAGCATGTTGCCGCTGAGATCGTCAAGGCACTCGGAGGACTCACGCGCGCATGGGCTGCAGTTCTGCCCGATGATTCGTATTTCGGCCCGTACCACGAAGCTTATGAGATCAGGCGCAACGAGGCGCGCCAGCAGGCTGAGGCTGACGTGGCGGAATACGAAGACTCGGCGCTGAAGTCGCGTTGGGTGTCCGGCTGGAGCGAGGTTCAGCCATGAGCATCATGTGTGCCCACTGTGGTCATCTACCCCACCCTGATCGTCGATGCCGTGTTGTGCGTATCGACGGACCCCCATCCGACAAGGGCCGGAAGGTTGGTGACTCCTACGAGCACACCGGACGCAACGAAACCCCCTGCACCTGCACCACTTACACGCCTGAACTGAACGGAGCCGAAAAATGAACGCTTGCGAAGACGAAACCGAGCCTCTCGGTGGGGGGCCTGTGGACACCCTGGCTGTGATCGAGCACGGGGCGGCACGCGGGTTTTGGCGGGGTGCTGATGAGGTGCTGGCCGTCAAGCAGCTCGCCGAACGACAAACCCAGGCGCTCAACGCGGTCCGGGAGCTATGTGGCGACTTGATTGCCCAGGGTAGGGGACATGGAGCTGCGCCGACGAGATCCGATGTTATTGCCGCGGCGGTAGCGGAGTCCATTCTGACGCTCATCGAGGCGGCCGGCGCGTGAGGATCGGGTCTCTTTTCTCTGGCGCTGGGGGCTTAGATCTGGCCGTCGAGGAGGCATTCGGTGGCCACACCGTGTGGCATTGCGAGCTCGACCCGGCGGCGTCGAAGGTGCTGGCTCATCGATGGCCGGGAGTGCCGAACCTCGGCGACATCACGGCCGTTGACTGGTCGACCGTCGAGGCCATCGACATTCTGTGCGGCGGGTTTCCGTGCCAGGACGTCAGCCCAGCCGGCCGCCGGGCTGGCTTGAAGGATGGCACCCGATCGGGCTTGTGGGCGATGTTCGCCGGTGCCATCGCGGTGCTGCGACCCAAGGTGGTGGTGATCGAGAACGTGCGTGGACTGCTCAGCGCGGACGGCGAAGAGTGGCCGGCCGAAGTGGTAGCCGCCGACGCCGAATGGGCGCGCCTTGCTCGCGTCGTCGCCCTCATCCACAGCAAGATCAACCGAGCCATGCGAGAGGACTGGTGGCATGGACAGTACAAGCAGCGCAAGCAATTCGAGTTGCATCGGATGGTTCGACTCCGAGACCGGGCATTGGCTCGATTCCGAACCGTCAAGCGTCGACTTGTTCAACGAGCGATCGGGACAGTTGTTGGAGACCTGGCCGACCTCGGGTATGACGCGCAATGGACGACTGTTTCCGCTGCCAGCGTCGGCGCACCCCACAGGCGTGAGCGGGTCATCATCCTCGCAGTTGATGCCAACGCCGCGCGCGACGGATGGGACGAAAGGTGGCCCGAATCAGCGCGGCTCGTCGGGGGATCTGATGCTGCCGTCGGCGGTGATGGATCTGCTGCCGACTCCGCGTGTGGGTGCGGAACGGACGTCGCGGGGTGCGGCGGTGCGCCGGGACAGTATGGCGGCACCGAGTTTGGAGCAGGCGATCGAGATCGCGAGCGGTCAGCTTCCGCGCGAGGCGAACTCGTGGGCCGAGCTGCCGCCGAGCTGGCAACCGTAGACAACCTGCTGCCGACACCGGCAGCGTCCAGGTCGGGCAACAACCAGTCGGCGTCGCCGGGTGCCGCTGTTCGGCCGTCACTGGACAGCATCACGGATCTTCTACCGACGCCGAGGCGAAGCGATGGCGATGGTGGAGCTAACCCGCTGTCTCGCGCCGAGCGGATGGACGACGTTGAGACCCGCGTCATTCGACTGCTGAACACTCCTAGCAGGGCTGACGGCGACGGAGGTCACCTGTCGCGGTCTGGTGCTCGATCAGGCGAGCCCCTACTTCCCGGCCGGGCAATCGAAATGGCGCAGGCGTGGGGGAAGTACGAGCCGGCGATCCGCCGTTGGGAAGCGGTTACCCGACCAGCACCGTCGCCGACTGAGCCGAACACGCTTGGAAACCCGCGTCTCGCAGCGCCGTTCCCTGAGTGGATGATGGGCTGGCCCGCCGGCTGGGTCACGGCGCTGGTGGTCCTCGGGCTTATCTCGCGTAACGACGCTCTGCGCATCATCGGAAACGGTGTGTGCCCGCAGCAGGCCATCGCCGCGCTGCGCTGGCTGCTACACGTTCAGGCGGTGGCGGCGTGATCACTTCTGTTCGTAGGCGGTGTGTCCGCACTGGGCGCATCGGTAGCTGGTCGTCGCTACCGCTGCGCCTGGTGGGTGGCCTCGTCCGCGTTCAACCTGCCCGCGTATCGGGTCAAGCCCGTCGTCGGACCAGGGGAGTAGGCAGCGTGGGCATGTCATGGGGAGTGTGGCGATCCACGCGTCGGGGCGGATCTGCACCATCGCGGACTGGTACCAGGACCAGTCAGCGTCAGTGGGGCGGGGCATGCACGGCACCGTACCGCCAGACGACGACAGGGTGGGTGTCGATGTGAGCACGTACGTAGAGTTTCTCGCCGCGAAAGCTGCCGCAGCACCGCATGATGGCCGCACTATTCCCGTGTCGGACGTTCACCCGTCGCTGCACCGTTGGCAGGCCGAGATCGTCCAGTGGGCAGTAGGGACGTCACGCGCCGCAATCTGGGCTGACACCGGATTGGGCAAGACCCGGATGCAGCTCGAATGGGCTCGTATAACCGATGGTTTTCCAATCGTCATCGCTCCACTCGCGGTGTGCCGACAGACCATTCGGGAAGCTGAGAAGCTCGGTATTGCGGCGCAGTACGTCCGCAGCACCGCGGACGTGAATCGGTTCAAGCTGTCTGTCACCAACTACGAACGCGTCGATGCTATCGACCCTGGCTTGTTCGATTCTGTGGTGCTCGACGAATCGTCGATCCTCAAGCAGTCCGACGGCGCGACACGCACGGCACTGATCGAATGGGCATCCACAATTCCGCATCGGTTGGCATGCTCGGCGACCCCTGCGCCGAACGACCCGGAAGAGCTGACTAACCAAGCTGAATGGTTGGGCCGAATGACCCGCACTCACATGCTGGCCGCGTATTTCGTGCACGACCAGGACGGCTGGCGCATCAAAGGGCATGCCGGCGGTCCGATGGTCGACTGGATGACGTCGTGGGCTGTGGCGTTGCGGCGCCCGTCTGACATGGGCGGCGACGACACCGGTTACATCTTGCCTGGGTTGGACATCGTTCCGCACTTGGTGGAGTCGCGAGTAGAGGAAGATGGGGCACTGTTCGCGGTCGACCTGGGTGGGGTGACGGGCCGATCCAAGGTCCGCAAACAAACCCTGGATGACCGGGTTGCGGTGGCCGCCGAGCTGGTCGCTGCCGAACCGGACGAACCGTGGCTGCTGTGGTGCGCGCTGAACGCGGAAGCCGAAGCGTTGGCCGATGCCATCCCCGGCGCGGTCAACGTTCACGGGGCGCTACACCCCGATCAGAAGGCGGATGCGTTGATGGACTTCGCAGATGGCGGGTTCCGGGTTCTGATCACAAAGCCCCAAATCGCCTCGCAGGGCTTGAATTATCAGCACTGCGCCCGGATGGCGTTCGTCGGACTCGGGGATAGCTACGAGCAGTACTACCAGGCGATCCGGCGCTGCTACCGGTATGGGCAGTCCCGCATCGTCCAGGCGCACATCATCCTGTCCGACCTGGAATCGCAGATCGCCACCAACGTGGCACGGAAAGAACGGCAGGCCAACCTAATTACCGATGCGTTGATCGCCGCGAGGAAAAGGAGTGTTGCGTGACCGACTACCAGACTGACGAATCGCACGGCGACAGCTGGTCACTACTGCTGGGCGACTCGTGCGAACGGTTAGCCGAACTGGACACCGACAGTATTGACCTGTCGATCTGCTCCCCACCGTTCGCCAGCCTGTTCGTGTACTCGCCGAGCATCCGGGACCTCGGCAACTCCAGCAGCCGAACCGAGTTCATCGAGCACTACAAGTTCATCATCCGCGAACAGCTGCGGGTAACGAAACCAGGCCGGAACGCCTGCATCCACGTCCAGCAGTTGACCACCACCAAAGCCATCCACGGGCACATGGGGTTGACCGATTTTCGGGGCGATGTGATCCGCGCATTCCAGGATGAGGGGTGGATCTTCTACGGCGAAACCACGGTGTGGAAAGACCCGCAAGCACAGTCGATTCGGACCAGGGCGCACGCACTGGCGTTCCAGTCGAAAAACCGCGACTCGGCGACGTCGCGACCTGCGCTAGCCGACTACTTGCTGATCTTCAAAAAGTCCGGCGACAACCAGGTGAAGATCCCGCACAACGCCACGACGGGGGAGGTTACCAACGACGACTGGATCGACTGGGCATCACCGATCTGGGCCGACATGCACGACGGTGGATGGCTAACCGAAGAAGGCAACCTGTGCCCCGTCTGGTACGGCATCAAAGAAACCGACACCCTGAATACCGCTGTGGCGAAAGCAGACAAGGACGAGCGGCACATCTGCCCGCTGCAGTTAGGGTTCATTGATCGGTGCGTGCGGTTGTGGTCGAACCCAGGCGAGTTGGTGCTGACACCGTTCGCGGGTATCGGGTCGGAGTTGTATCAGTCGGTGAAGCGGGGGCGGCGCGCGATCGGGATCGAGTTGAAGCCCGAGTACTGGGCGACTGCGGTGGACAACATGCGCCGCCTTGAAGCTGCAATGGCCGTTCCTCAATTGTTCGATTCGGCCGCGTCATGAACACCGAGGAGCTTGCCGCCGTCCTGCGTGTGCATCAGGGCCCGTTCTTTCATGGCACGCATTCGAGGTGTGGGTGTCGGCGGATCGTGCTGACCGCCGACGAGTGGGCTCGGCATGTAGCCGAAGAAATCCAACGCACCCGCGAAAATTACCGGCCGAGAGGAATTCCCATGACTGACCTAGTGCCCGCCAGCAAAATTGAGCAGATAGTTGGCGCGGACCGACACCAAACCGAACACCTCGGGCGAGCCGTTTCAGCTGAGGAGACGGTCTACATCTTGCATTCACATGAGTGCAAGGACAGCGGTATTGATCTGCGCGATTGCCCGTTCTCCGTGGCGCTCGATCTCGGCATCTCGCTTGATCGGTGGGCCGACTTTGAGGATGAGCCGGTCGAGTTGTGGGTCTCAGCGGCGGACGGTCGCCTGCTGCCTAAGCGCAGATTGACGCAGGGAGCGTGACCGATGAACCGCGGAATCGGTGTGCCGACACCGAAATAGACGACGCATCACCGGATCAATGTGGACCAGGAGAACACGATGAAGGACTGGGAGCAGCCGTACACCGATGCGGCCAACGAGATTCTGCGGGAAGCGGAGAGCGCCCGCGCCAAGTTCGCGCCATTCAACAGCAGTCACGAAGGCTACGCCGTCATCGCCGAAGAGCTGGATGAACTGTGGGATGACGTGAAGGGCAACGATGTCCCGCACGCCATCGAGGAGGCGGTGCAGGTCGGCGCGATGGCATTGCGGTTCATCGCCGACATGCGAGCCAAGTACGGACGCCTGTCCGACGGTGCGCTGGCGAGAATAGCGCGGGAAGCTGAGGCCGACCGATGAGCGACGTTGTGGAGCGCGCCAAGGCCGCGCTGGAAGGCGTGACGCCGGGACCGTGGACATGGGACGGCGACACGTTCTCAGACGCCGCCGAGCACAAGTGCCCTCACGGAACGCAATGGACCGATCACGGACCAGATCTGGTACGCGGCAACGAAGACGGCAGCGCGATCGAGGAGTATTCGGCCGACAATGACGTGATCACCAGCGGCGGCTACGACGCATCCGGCTTGGAGATCAAGACCGCCGACGCCGAGTTCATAGCCGCTGCACGCACTCTCGTGCCAGAGCTGGTCGCCGAGGTGGAGCGGCTACGGAAGATCACCGACATCATCGACCCGGATTCGGTGTATCGCGAGCAACGGGACCAGGCGTGGGCTGAATGCGACGCTGCCAACGCAGAAGTCGAGCGGCTGCGGGCGGGCGGGCCTTGGGTGGAGCACGTCGAGTTCCAGCGAGCCATGAAGCTGCAGCGTGACGGCGACTGCACATGCAACACCGGACCCGACACAGAAGGCCCGGACGAGTTCTGCCCTTGGCATGGACGCGAATACCGGTTCCTGGCGGATGAATTAGTCCGCCTGGCTGCCGAGGTGGAACGGCTACAGAGAACGACGATGTCTGACCCGCAATCCCGAATCGCCGAAATCCTGCGCGATATCCCGATCCCCATCGCAGCCGAACAGTTTCAGCCTGGATTCTGGCGGTCCTGTGCTTCATGGGAGCAGATCATCGAGAAGGTCGCCACCGCGATCGAGACGGCGATACACGACACCCCGCACCCATTCGCGCCGTACACCACCGTCGCCGATGCGGCTATCGCCGCGCACATGGAAGCGCTCAAGGCCGACGGGTACGCGGTGATTCATCTGCCGACGGTTGCGCACAAGGGGCCGGAAGACACCGACGCGAAGTTCTTCCGGCAGGTGGCGGACCGGCTGGAGGACCGGCGATCTGGGTACATCGGTGGGAGCAATGTGCGGGCCGCCGTGTCGAAGCTGCTGCTCGCTGCTGCTGATGCTGCGGAGGCCCAACGATGAGCGCCGGACCGTGCCCCTGCTGGATCAACACCACATCATTCGGCCACGAGGGGCACTGCTGCTGGACCTACCCCGATGACACCTACAAGCGGGGAAGTACACCACCGTGCGGGCATTGGCACCCGGATGTTCCGAGGCCAGACCATGAGTGACCTTCTCCGTGCTGCGTTGTATCCGAATTGCACTGAGGGTGTCTCGCGCAAGGGTCGTTTCCAACCGTGTGGTTCTACGACGGTGGCTGTTCGTTACGACCCTGAAACCGGTGACCCGTATCCAGTGTGTGCTCATCACGCACGGGCAGACATGGTGCCACTGCTGAAAATCCTGGAGGACAAATGAGCGGACCGTTCAAAGTTGGCGACACAGTCATCGTCGAGGCGTCCTACAACGAATCCCGGTACGGGAAGAAGTTCTGGGAGGACACGGTAGCCAAGGTTGGCCGCAGGTATGTGTACCTGCACGGTGATGGGCGGACCGCCTACAACGCACAGACCGGCGTACAGAAGACCAAATATCCGGGTAGCGCTCGAAAGATCTGGACACCGGAGGCGTGGCAGCAGAAGGAGCGCCGCGGCGAGGTCGTAGGGGCCATCAAAAGCCACGGAATCCGCCCCGACGGCTACGGAGACTTCAAGCAGTCAACCGATGTGCTGCAACGGATCCTGGAAGTGCTGGAGGAAAAATGAGCGCCCCGAGTTGGCCATCCGACGTCGTGCCCGAATGGCAACCGACACACGACCGCAATCCGCAACTACTCCTGCCTCGTGGCGTGTTCGACAAGTACGGGCCCGGCGGCGAAGTAATCGAGACGCCCACTGATCACCGGCTGCTGTGGCATTTGGAGAACGCGCTCGCGCTTGCCCCACAGAAGCCGCAGGTGCAGGAGATGCACGCGCTGCTACTCGCCTACCTGCAAGGCAACTGCCAACACCACTGGCGTGAGCATGAAGCCGAAGAAGGCTACTGCGATGCGCATCGACAGTGCCTGTGGTGCAACAGCGTCGAATGGCTGGAGGACAAGCAATGAGCGACATTGACCGCATCGTCCAGATCCACCGAGACCACCGCGCGGTAACCATCGACCCTACGGCGGGCGAGGGCGACATCATCGAATGCTATTGCGGTTGGTGGTACACCGTCGACGATCACGCTTCCCACGTTGCCCAGGTGATTGACGCCGCACTGCGTCCGGTCATTGAGAACATCGAGGAACTCGACGCGCTGCCGCCGGATTCGGTCGTGCGCGGTCGCACGGGGATGCCCTGGCACAAAGACGACGCGGCATGGTGGCCCGCATCTATCAGCGGCGTCGGCAGGGACGCGTCCTTGATCTCACTGCCTGCCCGTGTGCTCTACATGCCGGAGGTCGACTGATGCCTGAGCGTATCCAGCGGTCCCGGCAACGCGGATGGCGCAAACCGGAGGGCGCGATCTACGTAGGGCGGCCAACGAAGTGGGGCAACCCGTTCACCATCGAGGGGGCTCTTGAGAGCGGCTACGCGTCAACCCGCGAGGAAGCGCACCGCCTGGTCGTCGTCGCATTCAGGTCCTGCATTGAGCGTGGCGAGGAATCCGTGTGGTGGTTCACCGGCGGCGCTTCACGCTTCATCACCATCGTGGAAAGCCTCGAAGAACTCCGTGGCCACGACCTCGTCTGCTGGTGCCCACCCGATCGCTCGTGCCATGCCTCGGTTCTCCTGGAGCTGGCCAATGCCTGACTACACGTGCTCGTACCGCCAACTGTCCAACGAGTTCGGCGCCCCAGGTATCCCCAACGAGTACGAGGCGGTGCTGCGTCGCGACGGCAAGGTGGTGGCGCGCCGCAAGTTCTGGTTCCGCCACAGAGCTGAGAACCAACTCGTCCGGTGGCGCGGACTGTACGGCGCGGAGGTGACTCATGGGTGAGGTGCGTTCCCTGTTCACACGCCGAGAAGCGATCGGAATGCGCCGCTGTCCTGACTGTGGGTGGCATCCCGAAACGCAAGGGCACCACCCAGAATGCCAAAACCGAGAGGAAGAGGACTAGATGGCCGAAATTCGTTGGGTCTCATTCGGCATGGACCGCAAATCCATCGACGGCCGCTGGCACATCAGACACCCCGAGAACACTCCCAGTGGACGCTGGGAACTATACGACATCAAGGCTTCTGTTTGGCATGGCGACTGGCGCACATGCACCCAGGCCAAAAAGCGGGCAGCGAGTGTCGCAGCCACTGACTCCATCGAAACCGACGGGAGGCGAAGGTAATTGCCGTGGTTCTACGTCGATGACGGGTTCAGCGATTCCAAGCCCGTGATGAGCATCCCCGATCACCTCGTGCGCGTGCCGATGCGCCTTGCCGTATGCGGGTTGTGGGTGCTCGGCGGGAGCTGGTCGGCAAAGGAGGAACTGGACGGATTCATACCCACTTCGAAGCTGAAATCCCTTCGCGCTCCACGCGCTGTCATTGATGCGATCACGGGGCCTGGCACTCTGGATGCGCCACTTTGTGACCTGAAAGTGGACGGTATTCAGGTCAAGAATTGGCAAAAATGGCAACCAACTAAGGCCGAAATCGAATCCAAGCGCAAACGCGAAGCGGAGAAGAAACGGAACCAAAGACGGCGCGGACGCAACTTCGTGACCGGCATAGATGACCAAATGTCCCCAGGGGACAACCCAGGGGACACAACTGAATCCAGCGAAAACGTGTCCCCCGGGGAGTCCCCGAGCCCCAACCCAACCCAACCCAACCCTTCTTCTTTGGTTGAGTTAAGTGGGGGGGTTACGTCAGTAGACGCGAGCGTTGAACCCCGCCCCAAATGCTCGAAGCACAAAGAGAACCACGACGGCCCGTGCTTCGCGTGCGGGCGAAGGCGCGAATGGGACAAGGCCAACCCCGGCGTCCTGGCCAACGAACTGGAACGCAAACGCGCCGCGAAAGAACAACTCCGCATCAACTGCCCCCGCTGCCACGGCCACAACACCTACGAAGACGAGACCGGTGTCCATCCATGCCAGCCACACATGGAGGCGCAGTGAAGAACTGGACTGGGACGACGATTCAGCAGCAGGCACTGACTGTCGGGTGCCGGTACTGCCATGCACTGGTCGGGGAGGTGTGCATGGACAAGGCGCATTCGAAGCCTCTTGAAGCGTTCCCGGCGCATGAGGTTCGTATCCGAGACGCGAGGAAGGGAAGCGATGAGTGAGAACACTGCGGGATTGCCGCCCAGGATCGACGGAGACGGATTAAACCCGGGTACCGCGTGTGAACGGACCCCGAACATGCCAGAAGGGCTCTCAGGGCTCGTTTCAGACTTCGAAACCCCGAACGCTGACCGGTTCGTCCTCGTCGACTACCGCAGAGCACGAACAACCCCATTCGCACGGGCAATGGATGTCAGGTCATGCGAGATATACGTGACACTCCAGGACGACGGCCGCACCGTGAAGGTGTTCCTGTGGGACGCGGAGGCCGACCAGTGACGACTACCGCGCATCGCATCCCCCTCGAAGCCCTGCAACAGCGTGCCATCCAAGAGCTAGCCGCCAACCCCACCATCAGCACCTGGACATGGGTTGACGGCAAAGAAGTCCGCCCGGCGCAGCACCCAGTGCTCGCCGCTCATGGCGACGGCCAACAACTTCCTGGGGTCGCCGTCGGCGAGCTGCTGCCACGCTGGTGTACCAGCGATCGGTAGTGGTCCGTAATTCGCTTGAGCGACGACGCTTTCGAGGAACTGATGAACTGGCCACCACGAAACTTGCTGGGATGCGGGAGAACCCGCACCGTGGCTATCGGTGCGGGTCTCCAGCTTGTCGCGAGTTGTGGCCTGATCGGTCATCGGATCGCTTCGGTGGCGTCGATGAGGCTGTCCAGTGCGGCCCGCAAGTAGTCTCCTGCGTTGCCTGGAGTGGTGCGCAGCAGCGCGTACGCGGCCCGCACCGCTCGATGGGCGGCGATCATTGCAGTGTCCGCAGCGTCAGAACGGCCAGCCCACGTGTCGGCGAGGTCGGCGGCCTCAAGGAGCGCCCGTGCGACTGTCCGGGCATCTTCCGTCGTGTAGTCGAAGCAGCCGTGGTATACGAGCGGCTCGTCATCTCCTTTGACGTTGATGATCGTGCCGTCCGCTCGTTGTACGACAACCACTCGGATGTCGTTGGTGGCGAGGTGTTCTGGAAGCTGCATCGGCCGTGACCAGACGAGCCGTTGTGTGACTCCCTCGTCGGCGTACCAGTCGTCTGATTCGGTGTCAGCACCGGCGGGCAGGGCGATCTCCGTTTGTGTCATGATGGTGTTCTCCTAGATCTCTGCTGAGTGATGGGTTACTGACGGCCTCGGGGTGGCAGCCCTGGGGTCGTCGTCTTTTCCGGGCCGCAAATCTTCGGTCCGGTCGGCCTCCGGATCGAGGCCGAGGTCTTCGAACTGCGGGTATGTCCGCATCATGCGGCGCCATCGCCGAATTGCTGTTCCTCCCAAGCGATTACGTCGGACAGCCTGTAGCGGCAATGCCGACCAAAGCGGGCGTAGCGCGGCCCTTTTCCCTGGCTCGCCCACTGCGCGAGCGTGGCGACGGGCAGCTTCTCCCGCTCGGCCAGCTCGGTCCGGGTGAGCCAGACAACGTTCTCCATAATCAACTCCCGTCGCCGTGGGACGCAAATAGGCGATAATTGTGGTTGATGCGCGTCCAATGGCGACGTTAACACCTGGTCGCCATCAGCCGCAAGCGACGGCATATGACGCGCGTCGTGCGTCTGACGTACGCTGACGGCATGGATGGACCGCAGAAGCCGAAGCAGAAGCCGAATTGGACAGAAGTTCCGCCACGCGATTGGGCCGAGGAGCAGGCGCACCGCGTGGCGCTTGAGGTCAGTCGCCTCCGCGGCAAGCGCACCGGCCAGTGGCTGGCAGACCGCACCAGGGAACTCGGCTACCCGCTTACGCGCGCCGTGATCTCCGACATCGAGGTAGGCCGGCGGCGCTACGTTACGACTGCCGAGCTGATCGTCCTAGCGAGGGCGCTGGACACGGCCCCGATCGCGCTCCTCTACCCCGCGCCGTACCGGGACACGATTCAGATCCTCCCCACGCCCGAGGGTGGGCAGCCCAGGGATTTTCAGAAAATAGTTGCAGTGCAATGGTTTTCAGGCGATCCCAAGCCGACCCTTGATCTTCCAGACAATTCGGCCCAGCCCGAGCTGACCCTTGACGCTCTCGGCCTGTCGATGGTTGACCAGATGAACTACGACTCGCACCTTCTCGCGTTGACGCGCGCCAGGAAAGCGAGTGATCTGGCTGCGCTGCAGGCCATCACCGGCAAGCCGCTCGGCTGGTACTCGGGTGATGACGGCGAAGTCTGCCCAGAACCATTCGCATGGATCTGCTATCACCACGACATGGGCGTCCACATCGATGCCATCTTCGCCGAAGAGATCGACGCACTCCGATTCGCAGTTGGCAGTGGCTACCTCAAGGTCGCGGCCATTGGCACCGGCGAAATCGACAACCTGCCATGACCGATCCATATGACCGCGACAAGATCATCGCCAAGGTCCGCGATGTCATCGAAATCGAGATCCGCAAACAGGGAGATGAACCTGGCGGCGGATACGTCGGCACCGGCTACAGCGGCGAGCATTCGCTGCTCATAGACGGCGGCATCGACCTGACGCCTGTGGCCACGGCCGCGTTCGATGCCCTGATCGAAGCCTGGGGACCGCCATGGTGACCCTCGCCGACATCGTTGCCGCACAAGTGCAATTCCTAGCCAATTCCCCGACGTGCCCTGACTGCTGGAGGCAACGAACCGAATGCTCGTGCGTCAACCCCAATCACATGGAAATCAGGAAGGGCTAGCAGCGTGATTCGACCAAACTATCTGAAGTGTCCGCAGTGCATCGAGAGCGGCCAGCGAAGCAAGGTGTATGACCAAGGCGGTAGCACCTGGGCGATGGGGTGGTCGCCCTACTACGACGAAGACGGCCAGTACCACGCACATAACCCCAACTCTGTTCAGGTGGCCTACAAGTGCACCAACGATCACACATTCCAGCGCGTCTACGAGAAACCCTGCCCAAATGAGAACTGCGAGTACGGGAAGGGTGAGCAGTGACCCAACCCGCCAACGAAGACGGCGAAACCCAGCCGAAACCCATGAACCCCAGGCGCCTACGCCAAACCCTCTACTGGCTCGCCCTCGACTGGATCCACCTCCACACCACACTCCCAACCCCAACCCACACCGGCGAACGAACCCGATCCGCCACCACCCGCGAATACGGACACCCAGCCGAATGGGCATCCGACCGCGCAGCAGAAATCGTCAACCTCCTCACCGGATGGCACGACTACCTCGCCGAACAACGCAACGAAACCCCACCGCCCACCGGATCAGAAGAACGCCGACTCGTCGCCGCCTGGAAATACCTCGAACCCCGAGTCGAACAACTCACCCAAATCGTCGAAGCCGAAGCACTCAAAGAACTCCCAGACCTCCACCACAAGATCCGCCGGGCACTAGGAGTCTCAACCCCCAAATACACCCTGCCAATCCCATGCCCCAACAGCGACTGCGAGCTCCGCACACTCGCCCGTATCCAAGGCATCGGCCAGGACTTCATCTCCTGCGACTCCTGCGGCTACACCTTCAAGGAAGCCCACTACCCACTACTCATCCGCATGACCCTCGATGCGTACCTCAACGGCGCAGCGTGACACACCCCATGACGATGCGCCCAACAGCGGGGAACTGTACTGGTACAGTGGAAGCCACTAGCACAACTGTGCCCACACCCGCGACCAGCATTGGCCGCGGGTTTTCTCGTATGGAGGACAGGTTGGCAGGAACAGCAGTGCTCACACCTGAAGGCATCGACAGCGAGATCACAGCCACCGAAGCCGCCGCCCTGTGCGGAGTCGCCCTCTGCACCATAACCAAATGGGCACGCGACGGCCGCATCACACCCGTCGGCATCAACAGGCAAGGCCGCAAGATCTACCGCCTACTCGATGTCGCCAAGGCCGAACGAGCCACACGCAACAAAGCCCGCCGATGACCACCTTCGCGAAACCCCAGCCACTGACCGCGCAGATCACCTACGCACTGATGCAGTTGCGCCAAGCACGCTTCGATGGTGACGCCACATGCATCACCATCGCGCAACGCCGACTCGACCGGCTGATCGACCGATTGCCCCGCTCCACAGCCCAGGAGTAACCCGTGAAACACGCTCTCGCTCACGCCATGCGCCGAACCGCGCGCGCGTTGATCCGGCAGTCCAACAAGCTCGAACCGCCGAACACTGACCTGTCCGACAGGGCGATGCAGTACGCCGGGCAACTCGCTGGCATGACATGGTCGCAGCGAATCGCAGAAGGACTCGCAGGCGGACAGCCGACAGCATGACCAATCAGCCAGTCGCGCAGCTCATCGCCGACAACCTGCCCGCACTCATCCACCCCGGAGACGGCAAAAGCGGACCTATCCCGCTCCCACTGCCCATGTTCCGCACCAGCGCCATCCCACCCGGCATGGCTCAAGAGTTCGCGCAAGAAGCCGGGATACCCCACTTCGACATCGCCCAGCTCACCGGTGAAGCCATCGTTGCGCTACTGGAAACCAACGGCTGGAAGATGATCCAACAGACGGAACTGGACCAGCTCCGCACCGACGCCTCCGAAATGCCCGACTGCACACGCATCATCACCCTGCACCGCGACAACATCACCACCCCACCAGTGCTATCCATCACCGTCGGCAAGGACGACAAGATCGTCATCCCCGACATCGCCCTCAACGCACTCAAGGAAGCCTGATGCCCAGCATGCGCATCGTCGTCGACGACGAAACCTGGATGGACGGCGACCTCGGCCAATGGGAACAGAAACAACCCCAACGCTTCGTCGAAGCCATGAAAAACCCACGCACCCAACCACCCGGACTCCGAGCACTCATGATCGCCATGACTGAAGGCATCACCCTCGGCAAATCCCTCTCCATCACCCTGCAACACACAGCCACAAGCTGGACCCTCACCGTCACCGAGCAGTAGCCACCATGCCGAGCGAGGGCAGCACCACCAAGCGCGGATACGGCTCCGCACACCAGGCGCTTCGCCGCCGCTACCAAGACCACGTCGCAACCGGACAAGCCACATGTTGGCGATGCGGCCGACCCATCAAACCCAACCAGCAATGGGACCTCGGCCACGACGACCACGACCGCACCAAATACCGCGGACCAGAACACGCACGCGCCAAGGACTGCCCCGCCGGCGGAAACCGCGCCACCAAGGGCCGCAACAAGCGCAGCGGACCGAACGCTATCTACCTCGTCACCGGCCCGCCCGCATCAGGCAAGTCCACCTGGGTCCGTGAACACGCGCGCCCTGGCGACATCACCATCGACTTCGACGCCATCGCCAACGTCCTCACACCACCAGATGGCAAGCCGCACAAGCACACACCAGCGGTGCAGGCCATCACCAAAGCGGCGCGGCAAGCAGCCATCGACACCGCGCTGCAAACCGCCGGCGACCACGACGTGTACATCATTCACTCCATGCCCAGCGCAGCCACCGTGCAGCGCTACCGGGACGCTGGAGCCCAGATCGTCACCATCGACCCGGGACAGGACGTGGTGATGGCCCGATGCAGAGCGGAACGGCCATGGCAAATCCAGCAGGCCGCCAAACTCTGGTACCGCCAGCAAACACCCGGCGCGACCCGGCAAACACCCGGCCACGCCCCGGCGCTCGGATGGTTCAACGGCCCGGCAGCGGGCAGTAGCAAAACCGCAGGTCAGGGGGGGTGGGTCGCCATCGAAGGCGAGCCGGCCACCTGACCCCACCCCTTCCAGTCAAATCTCTCCCCGAAGTTTTCCGCCAAATCTGGGCATCGCCAGACTGACCGCTCCAGCAAACTTCGTGGCAAACATGTAGCGAAGGGTGGTGAACGGTTGTGACTCGGACAAAATCGCTGCGTGCGGTAGGAGAGGGCGAGACCGCACCACCGAAGCCGCCGAAGGATGTTGCCGAGGCAGCGAAGAATGGGACTCCACGGGAGTTGCTGGTGGCGATGCGGGACCGGATCGCGGTTACAGTGGCTGACCCTACGTGTCCGGCTCGCGAGTTGGCGTCATTGACGAAGCGCTTGCAGGACATTGCGAATGCGATCGACGCAATGGATGCCCGCGAAGATTCGCAGCTGCGTGTTCGTGAGTTGGAAGTGGCATTGCGGGAAGTGGCTCCGGACCATCCGCTGATCAGTGACGCGGTAGATGACACCTACGACGCCTCCGTCGTCTAGCCCGAAACTGTCGGAGGCGGCCCGCGAGTTGGTCATCCCCGAGGGGATCGTCACGTCGGTGTTCCCGCGGGTCCAGAAGCGCCTGAACGATGTTGGCGTGTTCTTCGATCCGTGGCAGCAGGGGGCAGGCACGGTGGCGTTGGGCTGCCGGGAGGATGGGAAGTTCGCGGCGTCGATCGGCGGCGCGTGCGGCTCGATTCCGCGGCAGGTTGGCAAGACGTATTTCGTCAGCCGGCTTGAACTCGGATTGTGCCTGGAGTTTCCGGAATGGAAATGTGCGTGGACATCGCACCATAACCGGACGACGACGAACACGTTTCGGTCCGTTCAGGGGTTGGTGAGGCGCAAGCAGATTGCGCCGTTCCTGGCGCCGAATGGGATCCGGACCACCAACGGTGAGCAGGAGATCCGGTTCGCCAATGGGTCGATCATGATGTTCGGTGCGCGCGAGCAGGGCTTCGGCCGTGGCTTGGACGAACTCGACTCGGAAGTGTTCGACGAGGCCCAGATTCTGACGCTGAAGGCGTTGGAGGACATGGTGCCGGCGACGAACCAGGCGCGAAATCCGCACGGCGGCCTTCTGTTTTTTCTCGGCACGCCGCCTAGGCCGTCAGACCCTGGTGAGGCGTTCACGGCGAAGCGTGAGCAGGCATTGTCGGGGAAGTCGAAGAACATCTTCTGGTTTGAGTTTTCGGCGGATCCGGATTCGAAACCAGACGATGTATCGCAGTACCGGATCATGAACCCGTCGTTTCCGCATCGGACGCCGCTGGAGGCGATGGAGCGGATGCGGGAGAACATCCCGGACGATGAGTCGTGGAACCGTGAGGCGCGCGGCATCTGGCCGAAGTCGGGTATGGATGTCATCGACTACGCGCGGTGGATGTCTCTGCTGAATGCTTCAGTGGAGCCGCCGGACCGCGTGGTGATGGCGGTGGCTGTGGCGCAGGACCGTTCGTGGTCGTGCATTGCGGTGGCGGGTGAAGTGATGGTCGGCGACGAGGCGCGAACGCTGGTGATGTGCCAGTCAGTGCCCGGTATCGGTGGCGTGGCTACGAAGGTTGCCGAACTCAAGGGTGAGCGCAATGTCGCGGAGGTTGTGCTGGTGGGCGCCCAGGCGAACGCTCTGCAGCCGGACTTCGTGCAGGCCGGCATCGAGTTCGAAACTCTCAACGGAAGCGGAGAAGCTGCGTCTTGTGCGGCGTTTCAGGAAGCCGTGAAGAACGGTGGGCTCGTCCATCTCGGGCAGGTGCAACTGGACAAGGCCGTGAAGAACGCCCGCACCCGCATGTCGGGGGAGTCGGAACGTTGGGACCGCAAGGACGCAAAGGTCGACGACTCCCCACTCGTGGCGGTGTCAGGTGCGTTCTACCGGTGGGGTTTGCAGCCCGCGGCCGTTGAGGTGTGGGAGCCGTTGTGGACATGACAGGACAACAGGATTCGGAGTGACTCAGTTGACAGCACTGCAGGTAGTTTTCGCCGCCACCATCGCGGTGGTCGTCGTGGCTATCGGTCTGGTGGTGTCTGGCGTCGCCGTTCTCGCCGGATCCGGGTGGGCCCTGATCGCCGGTGGGGTCCTGTTGATCGTGGCATCTGTGAGTTGCGCCGCCGTGCTGGTGCGGGGTGACGACACGTGAACCTGCTGGACCGCCTGACCGGGCGAAAGTCGCCATCGCGGACATCTGTGATCTCGATCGACGAGTACGCGCAGATGCTGAACCAGTTCCAATTGGGCGGTTACGGATACACCGGGATCGGCCTGCAGCAGACGATTGCGGGCACGTCGACGGAACGCCCTGCGGATACGTTCGCCGGCATTGCATCGCAGGCGTACGCCGCCAATGGCGTGGTGTTCGCGTGCATGCTGGTGCGGCAGTTGGTGTTTTCGTCAGTCCGGTTTCAATGGCAACGCCTGCTGAATGGATCACCGTCGGACACGTTCGGTGATCAGACCCTGGCGCTCGTTGAGCGTCCATGGCCCGGCGGCACGACGCAAGACCTGTTGTCCCGCATGATCCAGGACGCCGACTTGGCGGGCAATTCGTACTGGGTACGGCAAGGCGATGAACTGGTGCGGCTACGCCCGGACTGGGTGCAGGTCATCGGGAAGCCTCGACACATGGGATCCGCTGATTCGGGTCGCGGTGGCGGGCAGGTCGGTTGGGTCAAGGTCGGATACCTCTACACCGAGGGTGGCTATCACCCGGGCAATTCGAACGAAGCCGTGGCATTCACCGTCGACGAGGTCGTGCATTTCGCGCCGATCCCCGATCCGCTGGCCGTGTTCACGGGAATGTCGTGGGTGACACCGATTCTGCGTGAGATCCAGGCCGATCAGGCGATGACGAAGCATCAGCGCAAGTTTTTCGAACATGGTGCGACGCCCAACATGATCATCAAGCACAACCCGATTGCGGATCGTGACGCGATCTTGAAGTGGGCGAAGGAACTCGATTCCACCCACGGCGGTGTCGACAATGCATGGAAGAACCTCAATCTCTACCCGGGTGCCGACGCCACGGTTGTGGGCGCGAATCTCAAGGACATTGACTTCGGTGACGTGCGCGCCGGCGGGGAGGTCCGGATCGCGGCAGCTGCAGGTGTGCCGCCGGTGATCGTCGGCTTGTCCAAAGGCTTGGATTCGTCCACTTACTCGAACTACTCACAGGCCCGGCGTCGGCTGGCTGACGGGACTGCCCACCCGCTCTGGGCGAACCTCGCAGGATCGATGGAGCGTGTGCTTCCGCCACCGGGAACTGGTGTGCGGTTGTGGTACGACGCCGCCGACGTTCCATTCCTGCGCGAGGACGAGAAGGATGCCGCCGACATCGCAGCCGTTACGGCGCAGACTGTGAATTCGTATATCACCGCGGGGTATGAGCCGGATTCCGTGATTGCGGCGGTCAATGCCAATGATCTGCGACTGCTGAAGCACAGTGGCTACTACTCAGTGCAATTGCAGGAGTTGGGATCCGGCGCACCGCAGTCGGGCGTTCAAGCACGCCACGTTCCGAGTTTTCGGCCGAACCCGTTGGCTATCGCGCCATCTGACACACAGAACAGGAGGGAGTCCAGTGATGACACAGAAGACTCCACCGCGTGACGACGTATGCCGGTCGGTGCCATTCACACTGACTCGCGACGGCGAAGCTGACGGCGACGGGCTCTCATTCGAGGGGTACGGCGCGGTGTTCAACTCGCCGACTCGGATCGACTCGTGGGAGGGCGTTTTCGACGAGCAGATCGCACCAGGCGCGTTCCGGAAGTCGCTGCGGGAACGCACCCCGAAGTTCCAGTTCGACCACGGACACCATCCACTGATCGGCAGCGTTCCGATCGGAACCATCACTGACATCCACGAGGACGACCGCGGTTTGTACGTCGCCGCGCGACTCGGGCAGCACATCGTGATCGATCTGATTCGTGAGGCCATCGCGTCCGGCGCGATCGATGGAATGAGCTTCCGGTTCTCCGTAGTGCGCGACGAGTGGCAAGACAACGCCGGCAAGGCCATCAAGGACGACAGTGAACTCAACCGGTTGCTGTATGGCGAAGAGCCGGAGCGTCTTCCGCTGCTGCGGACCCTCAAAGAGGTCAAGATCGCAGAGGTTGGGCCCGTGGTGTGGCCGGCATACTCGGACACCACCGCAAGTGTCCGATCCACCGACGAAGAGCCGGTTGTGCTGTACCGGTCTCGTTTGAAAGAGCCCGAGCAGCGCAGGCTGCTCGCAGAGATGTTGCTGCGTGCTGACGCAGTAGACACCCCTGAAGAAGGGGATTCGTCCAACGACGAGCCGCAAGACACCGCCCCCGTGGTGGCCGTTGAGCACTCCGGTCAGGACGACGACACGCCGCGATCCACCGAACAGGCCGGAGAGCACGAGTCGGAACCCGTAACCGAAGCCCCGCCGACCGATGAGGTCGATGAAGCCCGCGCCGCCGCGCTGGAGCAGGTGTTCGCCGATGCCCTCAACGAGGTCAAGAACACGCGGGACGCGACGCCACCACTGAAAGGAATCTGACGATGGCTGTCGAACTAACCCATAAGCAGGCACTCAACCGCGAAAAGGACATCCAGGACGAACTGGAGCGGTTGAAGGCCAAGAAGGACAAGACGCCCGAGGATCACGCTGCGGTGCCGACGCTGCTCGACGAGTTCCGGCAGGTGCACGCGCACCGCCTGGACCTGGAGCATGACATGGCGCTGTCGGAGATCCGTTCGGCTACGAAGGTCGAAACTGCAGACACTGCCGATACCGGCGCTCAGGTGGTGGACGCCAAGCGCAGCGGCCCCGAGTTCATCGCCGGCAAGTACCGCAACCCCTGGGATCTGTCCGAGGTGCGCTACGCGGGCAACCGTGAAGCCGAGTTGCGGGGCCGCGCGCTGAGTGCTGTCGAGCAGATGCCGTTCGCCACCGACAAGGTCCGCGAAGCCGCGACGAAGTTCGTCGAGCGCGACGGCCGCGATGGCAAGGCCACCGAACTGGTGCTCAACACCACCTCCCCGCTGTACTCCGAGGCGTTCACCAAGGTGATCCGGTCGAACGGACAGATGGCTGCCCTGAACGCCGAGGAGCAGCGTGAGATCACCCGCGCGATGTCGCTCACCGACACCGCCGGTGGATTCCTGGTGCCGTTCCAGCTCGATCCGACGGTCATCCTGACCGCCAACGGCTCGGTCAACCAAATCCGCCAGATCTCCCGGGTGGTCACGGCCACTGGCGATGTGTGGAACGGCATCTCGTCGGCTGGAGTGACCGGTTCGTGGGACGGGGAAGCCGTCGAGGTTTCCGACGATGCACCCACACTGGGGCAGCCGAGCGTCCCGGTGTACAAGTTCCAGGTGTACGTCCCGGTGTCTCATGAGATCGCCATGGATGCACCGGGCCTGGCCAACGACATCGCCCAGTTCATCGCGTTCGAGAAGGACGCGAAGGAAGGCATTGCGTTCGCCACTGGCTCCGGTTCGGGCCAGCCGACCGGCATTGTGACTGCCCTGGTCGCCTCGTCGCCGACTGTTGTGGTGAACTCGGCAACCACCGACACGTTCGCCTTGGCTGACGTGTACGCGCTGGATTCTGCTCTGCCGGCCCGCTACGCGGCGAACGCTTCATGGCTCGCCCACCGCGGCACCTACAACGCCATGCGGCGCTTCGACACCAACGGTGGCGCAGCACTCTGGGGATTCCTGGCAGATGGGCGCAAGCCGGAACTGCTGGGCCGCCCCGACTATGTGTCGGAAGCCATGGATGGTGTGGTCAACGCCTCTCAGGAGAACTACCTGCTGGCGTTCGGCGACTTCCAGAACTACGTCATCGCCGACCGCCTCGGCGTCACGATGTCGTACATCCCGCACACCTTCGGCGCGAATGGCCGCCCGACCGGCCAGGCGGGGTGGCATGCGTGGATGCGCGTCGGCGCCGACTCTGTCAACGACGCCGCGTTCCGGCTGCTGAACGTCACCTAGTCGAAAACCACTGCTGTGCCGCACAACTGGAGTTGTGCGGCACAGCAGTGGACGGGAGGAAGTCATGAGTTACCGCTGTGTAGACCCCTTCGCCACCGCCTCCGGGGACGTGTATCCCGGCGGTTGCCTTGTGGCGGACAGTGATCCGATCCTGCAGACCCACCTCACGCATTTCGCGCGGGTGGACGAGCCGGTCGCCTCACGTACTGAAACTGCAACGGCCGCACCGGGCGAACACCGTGCGGCGAAGAAGGCGCCGGCTAAGAAGGCTGCACCGAAGCATGAGGTGAAGCAAGAAGCGGAGCCGGAGAACAACGAGCCGAAAGGCGACGACTGATGCGTAACGTGTACTCAAACACGCTGGCAGTAAAGGCCCTCAACTCGGGGACCGTGCAGACCGGGACTGTCAATGGTGCAGTCGTGGATACCGGGGCGTTCAGCAACAACTTCCGCGACATTCTGTTCGTGGTCACCTCTGGAACCCTTACTGATGGCACCTACGTCATCACCGCGGAGGAGTCTGACCAGTCGGGCAGTGGCTTCGCCGCAGTGGATTCCTGGCGCGTGCTGGGCCCGCTGCCGTCGTTCGCCGCGACGGATGACGACACGGTGAAGTCATTCGGGGTCCGCCCCAACAAGCGGTATGTCCGACTCGTCGTCACCGCTACCGGTGCCACGACTGGCGGTGTCTTGGTCGCCACCGCAGTTCTGGGCGCCGGCGGAAACAACCCGGTCGCGCGTTCGTAAGGCATCGTGGCCGAACTGACCGCCGCCAACCTGTCGGCGTACACCAAGAGTCGCCTGCCGGCCGACGCCACGACACAGGATCTCCTGGACGCGGCGTTGTCGGCGGCACGCCGGTGGTGCGGCTGGCACGTGTCACCGGTGCGCACCGACGACGAACTTGTTGTGGATGGGCCCGGTGGCCGGGTGCTGTCCCTGCCGACACTCAACCTCATCGCGCTGAGCGCGCTGACGGAATGTGGTGTCGCACTGGATGTCACCCAACTCGACGTGTCGCGCCGCAAGGGCACTGTCGAGAAGCACCCGTACGGAAACTGGACGCATCGGGACGGTGCTATCACGGCGACGATGACTCACGGTTTCACCGAGGCCGAGGCGGCGGACTGGCGGCGCGCGGTGCTGCGCCTCGCGGATCTGATGGACCGCGACGACACCCAGCGGGGCGGCGGCGACATGATCATGAAGCGGATCGACGACGTCCAATACCAATGGGCGCAGGGCATCATCTCCACCGATTCCCGGCTGGAGGCGTTGTTCTCGACGTTCAGGATCCTGCCCGCGCCATGAGTGAGAGCTTCGGTGGGCAGACTGTGGCGTTCGTGGCGGTGACGCAGACTGGTTCACCCGGGTGGGGCGGTCTCAAACCCACGGTTCGCACGGCCACGCCCCTGGGCGGCTGCCATTTTCGGCCCGCGTCGTCGTCAGAGACCCCTGACACGCAGATCGATGTGACGACCGAGGTGTGGAAGCTGACCGCCCCACCCGAGGCTGCAGCGTTGGCGGTGAAAGCGAACGGTGAACTGGTCTACGACGGTTCGGATCATCCCGAACTGCTGGACCTGGAATCAGATGCCGGCAAGGCTGCCACCTTCCAGATCGACGGACCGATCATGCCGAAGTACGACGGCGCCGAGGTGCATCACGTCACGATCTTCTGCAAGCGGCAGGCCGGCTGATGGGCAACCCGTTCGACAAGTTCGGCATCTCGGATGCTGAGCTGGCCAAGCACATTCGGGAATCCGCCGAGGTTGACAATGGGATCAACGAGTTCATGGTCAACGAGGCCATCCCGTACGCGAAGAGCATCTCGCCGGTCGAGACGGGGAAGTATGCGGCGTCGTGGGCGGTGATGAAGAAAGCCAAGAACGGCAAGGGTGTGTTCGGCCCGAAGGCTTGGTATTCCCATTTCGTCGAGTTCGGCACCGGTGCGGATAAGAAGCAGTCGAAGGGCAAGAAGGGGAAGCGGTCTAAGAAGGGGAGACGGCCGGTTGAGGTGGCCGATGGCGAGATCCGCGAGTTGGGCCCGAACACCCCGACGAAAGCCCTCGGTATCGCCCAGAAGGTTGCCTCGCACTTCGGGGGTCAACTCAAGGGTGGCGTTGTCGACCTGGACGGTGACGAGTGACCGATCCGCTGCTGTACGAACAGGATTCGCCCGACGAGGAAGACTTCGCCGTCTGTTGGATGCAGGCGGTGATGCGCACCGCGGTGGAGCGTGACCTCAATGATGTGTTGCCGTTCTGCGAAGTCACCGGTGTCGATGGTGCTGATGACTCGGAGGCGGGGACTGCTGATCCGGTGGTGCAGCTCGACTTCTATGCGCACGGCACTACTGCGGCGAAATCTGCTGCGAAGCAGGGACACCGGCGGATGAACCTGCTGTTCCGGACGGGTGCGACCGTCATCCTGTCCGACGGCACCCCCGCCAGTCTGGATTTTGGCGAGTGCCTGATCCGCCCGTTCCGGATGCCCTATGAGCACGACTTGATCGTGCGGTACACGGCCCGCTATCTGCTGGGCCTCTCATACGTCACCGTCTCCTGACGGTGCACGGCCACTAGGCCGACTCAGCCCAAATCCCATTTGCCGGATTGCCTTCCGGTATATCCCTTCCCGAAAGGAGCGTCAGATGACGCGACCCGCAACCGGCACCGATCCTTCGTCCGGTGGCTACCTCGATACCGACAACCGCTTCCAGGGCGGTCACCGCACCGGCCTGATTGGTGTCGCGTTCCGCGATGCCCGCGGCGCGGCGACTGACATCTCTCCACACAACCCGGACGGCTCGGTGAAGTTCAACCCGCTGGCGCTGGACAACAAGCTGCGTAAGGATCTGTTCGCGCAGAAGCGCGTCGCCGGTGTCTGGCAGATCAACACCGACCCGAACGAGGGCTGGTACCTGGCCGGCGCGTTCGGGGATGGCAACGGGACGTCAACAAAGCCGTCTATCGACACCGACGATCAGATGATCGAGCAGTCGAACTGGCCGTTCGAATCGGACATCACCAAGCAGGATGAACCGTTCACGTTCCAGGCACTGCAGAACCTGCAGCCCGCGATCATGCGGCTGCGCAACAACCTTCCCCTGGCTGATGCCAACGGAAACTCTCTGGTGGAGCTGCCCGGCGGCGCCGATGCGGGATGGTCGCAGCCGCTGGAGTCCGGGAAGATCCCCCGGCAGTTCCTGCTGTACGGCATCCGCAAGCGCGGCGCCAAGTACGTCTACGAGGTGGAGGGCTACGACTTCGCCACCCTGTCCAATGTTGGTGAACGGAAGATGGGCAAGAAGGGCACCGCGGCCGAGCTGACGTACAAGCCGGAACCGTCGGGCTACTTCATGGCCATGGTCGACGGGAAGTACATCCCGGTCATCCGGCACACCTGGGTCGGTGGTGACGCGTGGGCTGATCTCGGGTCTCCGGTGACTCAGTACAACGTCGGAGTGGGCGCTGCTTCGGCCGGCACATTCACCCTGTCCTACGGCGGCCTGACCACGGCGACCATCGCCTACAACGCGACCAGCTCGGCAGTGAAGTCCGCACTGGTCGCACTGGACGACGGTTACGTGGCCGCCGACTGGACTGTCACCGGTACCGCGCCGACGTTCACGGTCACTGTGCCCGACGCGAACAAGACGCTTACGGGCGACGGCTCCGGCCTGACTGGCGGCGCACTGACCATCACCCCAGTCCCGTAATAGACCTCACCGGCGGGCGTTGGGCTGACGCCCGCCGGTGAGCCCCCACCATTTCAGCCCAGCCTCAGCCCATCAGCCCGAAAGGAAACCTCTCGTGTCCGACGACGACAAGCATCCGATCAAACCCGAAGCCGCTGCCGCGCAAGCCACCGACTACCTCGGCTTCATGGGCAGCGCAGTCTACGACCTCGGCGAAGGGGAAACGTGGACCCTGCCCAACCCGAACATGATGCCGCCGGCCATGAAGAACCGGTATCTGGAGCATCTGCGGTTCATGGCTGAGGATCTCGACACCGATGAGCGTAAGGACCCGATCACGGGCGAGATGCGTCCGGTGCAGAAGTTCCCGATCCGCCACGGCGGCAAGCTCATCAACGATGAGGAACTGCTGGCCATCGCGCTGATGGGTACCGACGCTGAGGAGGACCGCGCCGCGTACTTGAAGGACGGCACCCTGCCTGCCGTCTACGCGAAGTTCTTGAAGGCTGGTGGTGTTCCCGGGCAGTTGAACACGGCGTGGCAGATGATGGAGCGTCAGCTCCGGGAGCGTATGAAGCAAGACTCGAAAAGTTCTTGAGGCAGTGGCACTGTGGTGCCGCTACCCCGATGAGATCGAAGCGGACCTCCGATTCCGCGGGATCCGTATCGCCGAATGGCATCAAGGCACACGCGACGAGCGTGGCTGCCTGACACTGTCGAGTCGACTGTTACTCAGCCTGATTCGCCGCCTCGATGAGAAGTCTGAGTTCAAGACGAACGCTGCTCCGCCGTTCGGCCGCGACGGCGACTGGCCGATCTTGGAGAAGATGATCGCCGCGCACCACAACGAGATGGCGGCCTACCGGGCCAGCAAGTACGCGGGCACTGAGCACGAATACGAGTACACCGTGTTCATCTCCCCACTGGAGGCCCGGGAGCGTGAAGAAGAAGCTGCCGCGGCCGAGGAATTCCACGAAGAAGAGTTCGGCAAGCTGCTGACCATGTTCGACGACTGAAAGGTGGTGTGACCGTTGGGCATCCCGATTCCCGTTGAACCGCAGCTCGATGAGCGCACCGCCACCGCCGCGGCGAACAAGGCTGAGAAGACGTTCGCCGATGCGGGCAAGAAGGCCGGCCAGTCATTCACCAACGCGTTCGCCGACGGCACCCGGGACGTCGACCAGTCGGTCAAGAAGATCGGCGACAAAGCCTCTGACGCCTACGACAAGGCGCGCGACGCCGCGGGCCGGTTGCGCACCGAAGAGGAGAAGCTACAGAAGCTGCGCAACGAGGCCGCATCGAATGATCGGATCGTCGCGCAGGTCGAGCGGGTGGAGAAAGCCCGGCGTGCGGAAGTCCGTGCTGTCCGCGATGCGACGGACGCCTACAAAGAGTACGAGGACGCCGCGAAGAACGCCGGCTCAGGGTTCCTCGGCGGGCTCCACAACGCGGTGTCAGGCGTTGGACAGACCGGGCAGGAAGCAGCGAACGGGTTCGTTGAGGGCTTCGCCGGCTCGTCGATGCTGCTGCGGTTGGGCGCCGCAGCCGGGCCGATCGGACTGGCCCTTGCTGGTGTGGCAACTCTGGGGGTTGTGGCGGGTAAGGAACTCGCTCAAGGCATCTCCGAGGGTATGGCTCGCATTCAGTTGCAGGATCAGTTCCAGGCGGCGATGGGGCTCAACGATGCGTCGATGGCCCGGTATGCGTCTGCGGCTGGCCACGCGTTCGCGAACAACTTCGGTGAATCGTTGGCCGACAACCTCGCCGCCGCCCGGGCGGCGTTACAGGCGGGGTTGATCTCTCCGGATTCGTCGGACGCAATGGTCCAGGACGTGGTGCAGCGGCTGCAGGGCGCGTCGCAAACCAGCCTCGGTGAGGCGTCGCCGCAGGAGTTGGCGCGCTCGGCGACCACATTGATTCGGACCGGGTTCGCTCATGACACGGCCAGCGCGATGGACATCATCACGTCCGGGTTCCAGCGGGGCCTGAACGTGTCGCAGGACTGGCTGGACACCCTCAATGAGTACTCCACCCAGTTCCGCAAGCTTGGGCTGGATGCGAGCGAGTTCATGACCCTGCTCAACCAGGGGCTCGAGGGTGGCGCTCGGGATACGGACAAGGTGGCGGATTCGCTGAAGGAGTTCAGCATTCGCGCTGTTGACGGGTCGAAGTCCACCAAGGAGGGTTTCGAGGCGCTCGGGTTCAATGCGCAGGAGATGGGGAAGCGGATCGCCGCCGGTGGGGATTCGGCGAAGGTGGCTTTCTCCGCTGTCCTGGACAAGCTGCGTGAGACCGATGATGAGCAGCAGAAGGCGTTGATCTGGCAGCGGTTGTTCGGCACCCAGTGGGAGGACATGGGTGACGCGATCAATCGACTGAGCTTGGATCCGGCGAAGCGCGAGTTCACTGATCTGCAGGGCACTTCGGATCGTGCGAATAAGACGGCGACGGACAACTTCAAGTCGCAGTGGGAGGGTGCGACCAAGGCTGTTGGGCAGTACTTTTCGGACCTGAAGACGGATATCGCTGATTGGTTTACGAGCCTGCCGGTGATCAAGGATCTGCCGGGGCAGATCAAGGATGCGTTCACGGATCGCCCGGGTAAGCCGGCTGGTTTCTGGGGGCCGGGGATTTCCGCGCCGCCTGATGGGGTGCTCCCTCAGATTCAGTTCCCCGCTGGGTTGTCGCCGCGGCAGCTGGATGACCTGAAGAGCAGGCCGCACACGTTCGTGCCGGGCGCTCCGGTGGCGGGCACGCCGACGCCGATCCCTTTGGATCCTGATGCGGCGAAGGCGAAGCCGTCGTTCGATCCGTCGCAGTACTCGCTCGATGCGATCCCGTTGGGCGCATTCCCTGGCATTGTTGGGTCGGCTGGCGCACTGGGTGCTCCGGGTGTTGGGCAGGTGCAGAACGGCCAGATCATGTGGGGCACCGGCAATGACCCGTATGCGAAGCCGGGATATGGCTACTACCAGGTGGATCCGCAGCGGGTTTTTGACGCGGATTCGTCGGTGATGTCGGCGCGCAACAGTGTGGAGCAGGCCCGCATCCGGGTGTTGGAGTTGGAGGCGGACAACACCACGACCGCGCAGGAATTGGCGGCTGCCAAGCAGGCGGTGGTCATGGCCGAGCGCGGTGCCATCTCGGCGCAGCAGAAGCTGGCTGAGGCGCAGCAGGGTACCTGGAAGAAGCTGGAGAACTCGGCCAAGCAGGCGTCGAAGGGCATGGAGGACATCGGTGCCGCGCTCGACAACGATCTGGGTATTTCGAAGGGCTTGCCGGGGCTCGCGGAGAACCTGACGAAGTTCATCGCGAACCTCGCTGCCGCACCACTGTTGGGGCAGTTGGAGGCGATCAAGCAGGCCAACCCATCTCAGGGTGGCTACGGGCTGATGGGCATCCTGGGCGCCCGGGGCGTGTTCGGTGACCGGTTCACCGGTGTCGACTACAGCAAGCAGCCGGGCTACGGATACGCACCAGCAGGGACTGCCCCAGCGGGGACGCCAGCGCTGCCAGGAGCTGGTCCGGTGGGCGCAGCCAAACCTGGTGAATCTGCGCGGGAGTTCGCGCATCGGGTGATGATGCCGTTCTGGCAGAACCAGGGCCTCACGGTCGGAGACCACGCCGCAGACAAGTACGGGGAGCACCAGAACGGCGCCCTCGACATCATGGTGCCGAGCATCGCCGAAGGGCAGAAGGTTCTCCAGCAGGTGCTGTCCGACCCCAACGTCTACGGCGCGATCTTCAACAACCAGACGTACGGCTACGGCCACGGCCTGACCCCCCAGGACTACAGCGCAGGGCATACCGGCAATCCGACGCAGGACCACCAAGATCATGTTCACGCTTGGTACAAGCCCGGAGGTAGCGACAACATCAATCCGACGGGTGCGCCCGTGCCGGGAGCATCTGCTGCCGCTGCGCCCGCTGTCGCTGCGCCAGCGGCTGGTGGTGCGACCCCGGTATTCGTCACGAACTGGCCCGGATCGCAGGGTTCCGCACCTGGCATCGCTTCGTCGAGCGGCGCTCCATCGAGCGCGGCTCCGTCGACTGGACTTAGCACGGAGCAGTGGAACAACATCGCCGAAGCTGAATCTGGCGGCGAATGGGCGATCAACTCGGGCAACGGCTTTTCTGGTGGGCTGCAGTTCGATCCGAACACTTGGAAAGCGTTCGGTGGCACTCAGTACGCCCCGGAGGCGTGGCAGGCGACCCCTGAGCAGCAGATGGCGGTAGGCAACAACGTGCTGGCCGGGCAGGGCCCGAGCGCGTGGCCGGCGACGTCGACGGCGCACCCGGAGTGGTTCCAGCCGACGGCGGGCGCGTACGGCACTGGTGCGCCGCTGCCCACTCGGTGGGGTGGTGGCGGCGGTCCGGGTATGGGGATGCCGAATGCCGCACCGTTTGCCCTCAACAGTCCGATCGGTGGTGTCGCCTTCCCGTCGCAGCCCGGCGGTGGATTCCAAGGCGTTTCGGGCGCTCCGATGGACGCGGCCATGATGGCCGCCGGGGGACTGGATCTGCTCGCCCCAGGTGCCGGTCAGGCCGCCCAAATGGGCATGAAACTCGCGAACCGCGCCATCGGCTACGCCGGTCAGCTCGCCGGTATCGGCGTGTCCGGACTGATGGAGACCTTCCTGCCATCCGGTTCACCGCTGGGGAATATCGGCAACTCGTGGTTCGGCAAGCTCGCGTCCGTTTTCGCAGGCGCCCGGCCCGCGCTGCCGAACGTGGCCGGGCAGCAGGCCCCGCCGAATCCGAACGCCCAGCAGCAGGGGCAGCAGCAAGGTGGAAAGGGTGACACCAACATCGAGCTGAACTACACCAACCAGGGCGCCACCGAGGACCGTGCCGGAGCTGACCTGACACGCCACCTGGAGGCTACGAACGCCCCGGCTGGGGTGCGGTGATGACGATCAGCTACCCGTCGGGGCCACTCACCCCGCACGCCGCCTACTACCACCTCAAGGGCCGCTATCCACTGGTCACACTGTGGTCACCCGACGAGACGATCAAGATCTCCATGCTTGGCGGGCAGGCGATGCCCGACCGGTTCCTCGCCCCCGAGTGCGTGCAGATCAAGCGTGATGGCCTCAAGGGTCTGATCGCGCCTTGGGACATGGTCGACCAGAAGGGCGCCACCGAGGACGGTGTGACGTTCGTCGACGCCATCCAAGGCCCCACCGAGGTGGAGATCAAAGTGGTCTGCCGCGGCCGGGACCCGCAGCATCTGCGCAAGGTGGTGCGGGACCTGATCGCGTCGATCGACAAGAAACGCACCAGTGAGCTGTCGTTCATCGACCACGGCACAGGTACCCGGTGGTGGTCGGATGTGCGGTGGTTCAAGGGCCCACCCGAGGTGTACAAGATCGGCGAATCAGTCACGCAGGAACTGACATTGGTGCTGCGCGCCGACTCGGGATTCTGGCGGACCTTCGCGCACACTGACTCGTTCCGCTTCACCTACGACGCGGTCAGCGACTCGTTCACCGTGGATTATCGCGGCACGCAGAATCTCGGGACAGTGCCGCAGCGCTACACCGGTAGCGGTGGTGGCTACTGCACCTCCGATGGCTCCCAGATGATTTGGGTGGATGATCCGGCGCACCCGACGAGCACGCAGTCCCGCGAGGTCGTCAACGGGCCCTGGCCGGGATTCTCAACCACCACGAACAACCAGGTCATCAGCCAGAAGCATGGTGGGTTCGGTGAGTTCTCGGTGCCGGAGTCGGCGCGGAACACCCTGTGGGGGCGGATGAACCGCAAGCCCGACGGGTCATGGGGCGGTGACGGTGTGCGCCTGTACTACGGGCTCGGCTGGATTCGCCTGTCGTACTACATCAACTACGTCGAGGTCGGAGTGCTGCGTGAGCAGCCGCTGATCATCCCTCCGCTGCGGGGTGAGGAGTTCAGCCTGGTCTGCGGCTATGAGGGCAACGAGCGCATGTTCAAGGCGCTGCGCAACGGTGCCGAGATCATGTCGGTCAAGGAATCCGGTTCCGGCTCGTTGGTGGATGCGAACCATCGCGGTGTCGGCAACGGCATGTTCGCTGGGGCCGCGATGCTCACCCAGGCCACCCCATCGCCGATCACCAAGCTGTCCGCCGGAGACAACTCGACGGTGTCGCAGACCGGATATGTGAAGCGGCTCAACATCGGTGATCAACCAATGGCTGACAAGTACACGGTTTTCGGGCCGGGGACATTCAAGTTCGCGTTGGGGCCTGGAAGGTCGGAGATGATCGAGTTCGGTCCGCTGCTGCCGAATCAGGTGGTGTGGATCGACACGAGTCGGCAGAACCCGAAGATCAAGGATCTGACGTCGGTGCCGCCGACGACGCAGGAACTCAACTCGTGGCAGAAGGCGCTTGACGATTTCCTGTCCTGGTCGCTGGGGAACAACACACCGTTGCTGAAGCAGCAGATTGAGAGCGCGTTCGGGATCGTGCCGCCGCAGGGAAACCTGTACTCGCTGCTGAAGGGGCGGTGGGCGAAGGAATCGTCGATTCCGCCGAAGCCCTCGGGTAAACCGGCTGAGCCGTATTACGTGAAGGTCGCGATCGACAACGGCAACGCCGACTCGAAGATCCTCGTGTCGGGAACCGCGCAGCGGAGATACCCACTCTGATGGTGTGGGTATCGGGCGGTGACGCGTGACAGCGGCCACCGCGGACCTCGCGCGCCTGAACGACCGGCTGCTGCACGGCGACGTCGCAGCGCAGGCCGAGGCCGCCGAGACGCTCGCCCGCATGCAGGACGAACTGGACATCGACTGGACGTTCACGCTGTGCGACGAACTGTGGCGCGACATTGACCAGTTCGGCGCCGACCTTATGGAGGCGTCCGGCACCGATCCGCGCAACGACAAGGGCGCGGCCACCATCAAGACCAAGGGCAGCTCCGACCTCGTCGGGCCGATGAAGCAGTGCCGCAAAACGTTGCGCGGTGTCCTCGTTGAGACCGGCAGTGTTCGGTTGCCGTACTACATCGACACCCACGACTGGGCCTATGAGAAGGCAGCGTGGACCAGCACCGCGAATTGCGTTGGCATCTGGGACATCCTGAACTACCTGACGATCTGGCCGTCATGGTTCCTGCCGATCCAGCTGCAGCCGTTCTCCCACGCTGTGTTCGTGGGCCCGCTGGTGACGGTGATCGAAAACATGATCTCCGAGTGCGCGTTCCGTATCCAATCGGGCATCAACGAGTTCTTGAACAACGCGCTGTCACTGAATCCAGATGTGCGGGCGTGGTTCGGGACGATCCTGCAGGCGATCGAGCGTGACGGGCTGAATCCTCAGGCGTTGCTGGAGATGCTCAAGACGCCGATGTATGTGGTGCGCACCAATCCACTCGGTGATGGATCTCCGTTGGTGGCCAAGACGGTTCGGATGGAGTCGTGCGGCACCACGATCAAGGATCTGACGAAGGCGTACGGCGTCGACGTGAGCGTCACGCTGTGGCGTGAGGGTGATCCGCAGCCCGACAAGTGGGCCAACCTGACCAAGCCCACCTATGTCGTGAAGGTCACCGACCGGTCCCAGATCGAAGGTCCGACGCACACGATCCTGGATTCCATTTTCCGCACCACCGTCGACCTGGGTGGTTCGCTCGGCGGCATCTTCGAGCCGATCATTCAGCAGGTCCAGTCGATGCCGGGTGTGTACGTGTCGCCGGTGTTGGGGGTGAACTGGACGCCGCCGTACGCGATCGTTGTGGCACCCGAGCATGGTGGGGATTCGCCCCTGGTGTCGTGCAGGATCACGGACCACACACCGAAGGCGTGGCAAATAGCCATCGGCGGTCACTCGCCGAAGTTTATTAACGATTTCATCAACGCAACCCTGTCCTGGCTAATCGACAGCCTGATGATCGTCATCGGTTTCACGGGGGTGCCGTCCAACATTCTGGACGGCTTCATGTCGGATTCCCTGTTCGCGTTCCAGCTGATCCAGCACTACACGCGGCGGTCCGAGATGGGCCCGATGCACCCGAACATTGAGGTGTTCATCCCGACCCAGTCACCGCCGTACAACATCGAAGCTGTCTTCTCATTCCTCACGGCGCTGTTTGATACCCGGGGGTACACGTCGGCGCAGGCGGTGCTGAAGAACGCCCCGTTCGGCCCGTATGCGTTGGGACGCGACATTTTCCGCGGCGGCCTCATGTCACTCATCTACCCAGTGCCGGGGGGTGGTTGGGAGATGTACACCGACTACGTCGAGGACACGCCGTGGCGGTACTCGCCGAAGGAACGCGAGCTGATGGTGCAGATCGGCGACGGCCGCGCAGAGGAAGCGCCGATCGCCAGACATCAGCGATTCATATCTGGGTTGTTCGAAAGCTTCAACGTCCTAACCCTCGCCCCGAGAACGTAGGAGAGCACTGTGCCTGATGAGCCATATCCGACCAAAGTCGTTGACGGGGAAGAATACTGGGAGATTCCCTGCCTGGTGCCGAAAGAGTCAGACCCGGAGCGGGGCGCCTACATCTTCTTCGCCAAACCCCTGGACGGGGTGACGGGTATCGCGGGTCTGATAAAGGGCGATGCGGGAAAGCACACCATCGTCGACACCGACATTGATCGCACGGTGCTCGAATGGAACGATCCGACACCGGATTTCGCGCAGTTCGTGGAAACCGTCCCCGGTAGCGACACGACGTCTCAGGTGGTCAAGCTGCAGATGTCGCAACGCAAGGGACCTCCCGGAGATGATGGGGACACGGTTCTCACCCCAACCGATTACGGGACTCCGAACGCGAAGGACATTCTGCAGGTCAACGACGCTAAGACTGCGTTCGAGTTGGTGCAGCAGAGGGTCGTTCGGTCACACTGGCCCGGCAGTCTGAGTAACGCGCCATCTGGTACGACGGCGACATTCCAGCTCGGCGTGGTCAGCATCTCGGCGGGCGTCTACAAGAATCCGTTCCGCCTGCACATCAATGCCGGCGCGACGGTAATCGGGTCGAGCGCTGACCTGAAGGTGGACATCGTCGCACGGCTGGGCGCCGCTGATGGCCCGATCATCGGCTACGGGGCTGGCGTTGCGGGGATTCAGACGCAGCGCACCGTGGTGGTTTCTGGGCCGCCGGCGGGCACCTCGGTGTCGAACGCCGACTACTTCGTGGCGGGTGGCGCTGCGGCCACCGTCTACCTGATGGCGGAGAAGAAGTCTGGTGCCGCGACGTATGCCACGACGGAGCCGTGGTTCTCGGTTGACGTGGAGTACGTGTGACCGATCCACTTCCGGATTGGATGCGGCAGACTCCGAATCTGGAGTCCCTGCACAATCTCCCGGATGTTCCGTGGGGTGGCTACAGCAAGCAGGGTGTGCCGCTGCCGTCGCTCCCGGACCTAACGAGGTTGGTTCTCCAGCTACTGGAGAAGTTCCTCGGCGATGTAGTCCTCGCGCTCGTCGGAGTCCTTGTCCCTGGGTCTCCGGCGTTCGACCAGCTCAAGGACTTCGCCGAGAGCATCCCCGTTATCGGCGACATCATCCAGATCGTCGAGACCGTCCTCAAAACCGCCCCCATTGCCGCGGTGAACATCGTGGGCAGCATCATCCACCTGTTGACTCGCGTGCCGGCTGGTGCGATCACGAACGAGACGCCGAATCTGCAGGCCGCGCCGTGGGCGTCGTTCGCCGAGGGGTCTATCGCCGACAACCCGGATTGGACTGTCGACCTCGCGAAATCGCGCACGGCTGACGGGACCGGAGCCGCGCGGGTGGTGGCCGATGGGCGCACGAAGGTGTTGCGTTCCGGCGAGCCCCGCGGCGACGTGTCGGCGCAGGATGACTACATCGCGGTCGGCGCCGGCCAGTCGATCACGGAGTCGGTTTTTGTTGCGCACGAGGGCTATTCGGGTACTGGCGCGGCAATCCTGTTGCAGGTAGTGCCGTTCACCGCGGCGGGTGCTGGTACGCCGGTGCAGCTCGACGCGTACACCCCGGCCGCTGCCGATCTGGCGTGGCCGGGGCGCATGTTGTCGGGCGTGTGGGCGGTCCCCGACGGTGTGATCGGTTATCAGAAGCGTTATGTCCTGACCTCGGACGCCACAGCGGGCACGTTCTTTCTCGATGATGCGTCGGGGCGACAGACGGGCAAGATTCCGCAGTCTGCGGTAGACAATCTGCCGGAAGCGTTGCAGGACATGTTGGGTCGCTGGCAACTGCTGATCGGCGTGATCGTGGGGGCGTTCGGCGGCGTGGGCGACACGCTGGAGGACCTGGCCGAGACGCTGGTGAACATCCCAGCGCACGTGATCAAGGGCGTGCTGGGCGCGGCGGGGCTGGACGATGACCTTCAGGCGGTCGTGAACATCCTGGCTAAGGCGTTGGGGCACAAGGGGTCTGGCAACGCATCGCTGGGCGAGCTGCTGAATCTTGCGGGCATGGTGAAGAACGCGGCCAGCATGGGCCAGGATGCGTTGGGCATCCTCGGCGTCCGCAACGCTGAGCCGGTGTCGTCGGGCATGATGGCCACGGGCGACTCGAACTATCCATGGGCGAACGCGAACACGTGGGTGCCGGTCGCGCCGGGTGTTGCCAAGGGTGTGACGCATCGGATCGGCAAAGACAGGCCCATGGGTGTGGTGTCCTGGTACGGCTACGGCAACGTCGGCATCACCGGCGCCTACGTGATTGCGCTGGGTATCGACGCCACGACCGGCCTGCGCACGGTCAAGCATGTGTCGCCGAACATCGCCGGACTGCTGCCTCCGGGATCGACCGTGGCCGACCGCGGCTGGGTGTTCTACGAGATCGAGACCGCCGACGCCGTAACCCAGAAGCGGGGCGAGGACTGGGAATACTCGGTGATGTTCGTCGGCGGGACGCACCACATCTGGGGCTTGTCGTACGCCGATGCGATCGTGGATCACCCGTATGCGCAGGTGAAGTCGTTCGGCTTTGAGCATTCGTGGTCGTCGCCGCCCGCGCTCGGATCCACAGTCACGAAGGCGGCAGCCACGTCGTCGCCGGATGTGCTGTGGATTGAAACGGCGATCGAGACGGGCAACACAGCATCCCAGCACGAGCCGATGTGGCTGTACCTCGGCACTGAGCCGACGGAGATTGCCGTCCCGAACTGGTGTGCGCGTGTCATCGCGGTGGCCCGTGGCGACGGCGGTGGCGGGCATCTCGGCGGCAGTGTCGGGTTCGCGGGTCAGGGTGGCGAGCCGGGCCTGGCCGCGGTCGCGGTGTGGGACCGCGGGGTCGACTTCCCTGGGGAGGGAACGACGCTCATTGCGCTCAACCCTGGCCCGGGTGGTGCTGCAGGCGCGTCCCCGCTCGCGCAGAACGGGGGCGATGGCGTGGGCACCACAATGTCCATTCCGGGCCGCAGCGTCACCGCAGAGGGCGGTAAGGGCGGCAAGGGTGTGCGCTTCGTCCTGACTAGCGGCAAGCCGGTGGGCCGCGGCACGGGCTCGGAGCCGTTCGCCTATGAGGGATATGAGTTCCCAGGCGGCGGCGACCAGAACGCCTACAGCGGTGACGGTATCGCGCCCGGTGGTGGCGCGAACGGTGGCAACTGGTCGACGGTCACCGCCGGCGGTCGCGGCGCCAAGGGGGGTGGCTGGGTGGTGTTCCTGCCGGGTGATCCAGTGGGCGGCTCTACGCCGCCACCAGTGACGAATGTGCCCCCACCGCCGCCGATCATCTCGCTTGCTGAGGCGACATTCTCAAGCATCACCATCAATCTGGCGCAGGGCTCGACGCTGGCCGGCGTGCCGCGGGTTCGCTCGGTGGGCAGCCCGAAGCGCACGCAGATCCTCACGGCCACGGGTGTTCCGCGCACACGTTCGGTGGGCGTGCCGTCGATCGGTGCGCCGCCTCCGATGCCGACGTACGTCGACAAGGGCGTAGGCGGTACCGGTACGGGCGTCCCGTCGGCGTTCAATTTCACGGCCCCGGCCGGTGCGGACCTGTTTATCGTGGTCTCGACGGATCGCACGTCGAACATCAACGGCGCGAAGCTCGATGGCGTCACCAACAGCGCTCCGGTCGCCGGTTCGGCGCACAACAACGTCACCACCTACGGGTCGACGAAGGTGTACCGGTTCGCAGGCGCGGGCACGGGCACTGGCTCACCGCAGTCGGTGCAGGCGGTCGGCTCAGGCATCGCGTGGTGGGTGGTGCAGGTCGTGGCGGTCTCTGGCGTGAGCAGCGTTGGTGAGCCGACGATCGCGTTCGGCAACGGCGACACCGTGACTCAGGAGCTTCCGGCCGGGTTCGGCCTGCAGATCATCGGCTCCGGCGGCGGCGGTAGTGGTGGTGGCACCTTGTCCGCGATCACGGGCGTCACGAACCGGTCGCTCTTGTCCACGTCGGGCACGTCGCAGGCGATCAGCACCAAGACGACAGCGGCGACGATGACTGCCGCGCTGTCGACGCCGACCGCGTGGGCCGCAATCCACATCCCACTCAGCAGCTAGGAGCAGCATGGCAAATCAGTGGTACGACAAGGGCGTCGAGAAATTCGCGGCCGGACAATGCACCTGGGGCATTGGCAGCGCGGGCGACACCATCAAGGCGGTCGGCGTCTCAGCTTCCTACGCGTTCAGTCAGGCGCACGAGTTCCTGGCCGATGTGCCGTCACTCGCCCGGGTGTGCACGTCCCCGGCCCTGACTGGAAAGTCGTACACGGCTGGCGTTCTCGATGCCGATGACGCCCTGTTCACGGCGGTCACGGGCGCGCAGGTCATCGCCGCCGTCGTCTACAAGGACACCGGCAACGCCGCCACCTCGCCGCTGCTGTTCTATATCGACAGCATGACCGGTCTGCCGTTCACGCCGTCGGGTGCCGACGAGCTGATCACGTGGCCGAACGACGCCGGGAAGATCGCCGTTCTGTAATGGCCGGGTACAACGTCTATTTCGACGGCGCGAAGGTAAACGACGCGCTGGTGCCGGGCCCGACGTACACCCTCGATGGCCTGGCGTCCGTCACCGACTGCTCGGGCCGGATCAGGGCGACCTACGTCAACGACGCGGGGATCGAGTCGGACCTGTCGTCGCCCTTGCCGCCGGGCACGCTGGTGACGCTGGACTATCCTCGCGGCTCCGAGCTGTCACCCGCGGATCAGGCCGCGGTCGATGCGATCGTGGCGGCGTCGATGGCCGAGTCGAAACCCCCGGGTGTGGTGCTGGCCATCACCGGGCCGCGCGGCAACTACTTCCAGGCGTACGGCAACACCAAAGCGTCGGGCGGGCGTCCGGTCACGATCGACGACCACTTCCGCATCGCCTCGACCACAAAGAGTTTCACGTCCACGCTGGTGATGCGTTCGATCGCGGCCGGACGTTTGTCGCTGGACGGCACACTCGAGCAGTACCTCCCCGGCATCGGCATTGCCAATTCGTCGTCCATCACGATCCGGCACATGCTCACCATGCGGTCGGGCATCGCGGACTACAACGCCAGCCCCGCCGTGCTGCTCTACCTCATGCTCACCCCCACGGGCTCGTGGAATGAGCAGACGACGGTGAACTACATCCGTTCCGGCAAGCCACTTTTCACACCCGGGTCGGCCTATCAGTACAACAACGGCAATTTCGTTCTGCTGGGCCTGATCCTGAAAGCGGTGACGGGCAGCTACATTCGCGATCTGCTGATGGACGAGTTGATCACCCCGCTCGGCCTGATCGAGACGACATGGGACGTGAACGCCAGCGGCAAGGGCTCGCCGGTCGTCAAGCCTCCGGCTGGTGGCACCGCGCAGTGGAATCCCGACTTTCTCGGCGCAGCGGGCGCTCTGACCTCCACGGTTGGCGACCTGATCAAGTGGGCGCAGGCGATGCGCGACCACACCCGCCTCGACGCGGCGACGTGGGCGCACTGGACCGACCCCGACTCACCCACGAGCGACTTCCTTGGCTACCCGGCACCGTTCCCCGCGGGCACTCCGGTCCAGTTCGGATACGGGCTCGGGCTGGAGTCGACGGGAACGTGGTTCGGGCACAACGGATCTTGGCTGGGCTACGACGGTCAGACCGGTTTCGACAGCGTGTCTGGTGCGTGCATGGTGATCCTGGAGAACATGCAGACCACGACCGGCAATGGTCCGGTCCCGCTGGCCGCCTACACCACGATTTTCCGCAGGGTCGCCGAATACCTCTATCCGGGCAGCATGACCACGCAGCCGAACTACAAGCAGCCCACACCGTAGGAGGACTCATGGACTATCCGTGCCCGCAGTGCGGTCGTGCCCGTGTCATCCCGTCGGGCAGCAACACCCCGCGCTGCTACGAGTGCGAGCCCGTCGAACTGTGGATTGACGCCGCGAACGCCTACCTGGCGCACCACCCCGAGGCCGAGGGGGGTAGCTGATGCCGGGATGGTGGGCCGAACAGGTCATCGAGGTCGTCCCCGACGGCGCGCTACTGACCCTCACGGGCGGCACGCCCGAGGTCGACACCACGGCGCACTACTGGGCCAACCCCACGCCCGCGGTGCTCGCACTCACGGGCGGCCAGCCGTCAGTCACACTCAGCGATCACAAGGTCGTCGCCCCGTCGAGCGCCACGCTCACCCTCGCCGGCGGCCAACCGACGGTCACGGTGTTCGGCATCACGGGCATCGCGGCGACCAACGGCACGTCGGGAACGATCCCCACGCACGCCGCTGGTGACCTGATCGTCATCTTCGCGTTCGCCCGCAACAGCACCACCGTTCCGCCAGCACCCGCAGCGGGCGGCACCGTGCCCACCTGGTCGTTTGTCAACCAGGGCAACGCCGGCGCAGCGTGCGTCGGCGTCGTGGCAACCGCCGTCGCGACCGCCAACAACCACACCACTGGCACATGGTCCGGAGCTGACAGTGTGACCGCCGTCGTGATCCGCGGGCAGGCCGCATCGCCCATCGGCGGGCAGGCCGGTGGCGGCGCGTCCACACTCGACGCCACAGCCCCCGCCGTCACGCTCTCCAAGACGGATGGGTCGTCGATCCTGCTGCACTTCATGGGTGCTCGCACCGGCGGCGCGACGGTCACCTGGGGAGCCGCACCCGCGGGCTACACCAAGCGCACAGAGATCACCAGCGGCGGCCCGATCTGCGTCCTCACCAAGGACGCCACCACGACCGACGGCGCTGTGACCGTCACCCGAACCGGCGGCACGACCGGCTACTCGGGCCACACCATCGAAATCATCCGAGGCTGAAAGGCGATCACATGACCGCTGGCACATGGCAATTCACCAACACGACCCGAATCAAGCTGCTCAACGGGCAATTCAATCTCGCCACCGACAGCTTCAAACTCGCGCTGGTCACCTCCGCATCGAACATCGGCGCGGCATCGACCACATGGGCCGGGGTCACGGGCGAGGTGGCGAACGGCAGCGGGTACACCACGGGCGGCATCGCCGTCACCGCGAACCTGGCCGGGACCACGAGCGTCACCGCGAAGCTCGCAGCCAACGCCGTCTGGACGGCCGCGGGGTCGGGCATCACGGCCCGCTGGGCTGTGCTCTACGAGGTCGGCGGAGATGTCGTCGGCTATGTGCTGCTCGACAACACCCCGGCCGATGTCGTCGTTACCGCGGGCAACACGCTGACGCTCAACAGCACCACCACACCCGTCCTCACACTCGCCTGATCACCACGCACCCGCGCGCAACCACGTCTCTTCGCACGCCGGCGAGCACAGCTCATCGGTCACATCGTCGCGCAATACCTGGCCGCACACCAGGCACGTACCGCGATGCCGTGCCCGGTACAGCCAGCCGGTGAATGCCGCCCACAACCTCACCCGCAGCACCCTACCCACCCACGGAGGTCGCCATGCCCAAACCGCACAACCGGGCGCACCCATGACCCGCGCACTCACCACCATCGCCGCCGGAGCTGTCGGCGGCATCGCCCTCTCCTCGCTGCTCACGTGGATGTTCTTGTGGGGGTGTCCGCTCGTGGACAGAGACTTCGGCTCCGACTTCTCCTGAAGCATCCACATCGCTCACCCCGTAGCCATCCGGCTGCGGGGTTTCTTCGTCAAAAGGTCCCGTCATGCTGCAAAAACTCGCCGCACTCCTCGCCCAAGCACTCCTCAACGCCGCCATCGCCTGGATCAAAGACCCCGCCAACGCCGACGACGTGAAGGCCGCTGGCAACTTCATTGCCGATCGCGTCGCCGAGACGATCCCCGCTGCCGTCGACCAGGTCACCAATCTCATCCCGGGGCAGTGGGACGACAAGATCATTGACCCACTCGTCGCGAAGCTCGCGCCGTCGTTGGCGTCGCTGCTCGCCGGACAGTTCAACCTGGGCAGGGTTATCGGCGGGCTCGGCGGACTACTCGGCGGCAACAAGTGAGCTTCACCTGGTTCGCCGCGCGGCCGCTGCGAACTCGTGAGCAGGTTGCGCGCGAAGTCCACGCCGTATCACTGGCCCGCGGCCTCGACGAACTCGCAACCGTGCTGTGCCTCATGGGCATCTCCACCGAGGTCGGCACCGGCACCGGTGAGGAACGGCAGTGGTGGTGCCCAGCCAACGACCGCGTACCCGCCACCAAGAACTACCCGTTCGACTCGAAGTCCGACGACAACCGCTCATCGGGCTATCTGCAGCAGCAGCCCGGCCCGAACGGCGAACCGTGGTGGGGCACACCCGAAGACATGATGACCCTGCCACGAGCAGCGAACACGTTCCTCGAACGCCTCGCCGACGACTACGGCCGCGCTGCCAACAATCCCGCTCTCGCAGGCCAATTCGTTCAACGAGTCCAGGGATCAGCCTTCCCCGACCGCTACGCGGGCAAGTGGGACGAAGCCTGGACTGTCCTGCACCGCGCGCTGGCCGATCAGCCATCAACCCCAACCACACCGGAGGAACCCATGGGATGGACAGGCGACCCCGTCTGGCTCGAAGACGTCCTACGCCCCGCACTCGGCGACCGGCTCAAGACGCTGCCCGGCTGGCAGGACCGCGGCCACGGTGACTTCAAAGACATCCGTGGTGTCATGGTGCACCACACCGGTAACAGCCGCGAGACAGCGCAATCCATCGCCGACGGCCGCCCTGACCTTGAGGGCCCGCTGTCCAACCTGCACATCGCACCCGACGGCACCGTCACCATCGTCGCCGTCGGCGTCTGCTGGCACGCCGGCGCGGGCTCATACCCGTGGCTACCCACCGACAACGCCAACTGGCACATGATCGGCATCGAATGCGCCTGGCCCGACATCCGCCCAGACGGCACGTTCGACAAGGCTCAACGCTGGCCCGACGCGCAGATCATCGCGATGCGCGACACCTGCGCAGCTCTCGCGTTGAAGCTCGGCGTCCCCGCTACTCGGGTCATCGGCCACAAGGAATACGCCGGAGCGGCACAAGGCAAGTGGGACCCCGGGAACCTCGACATGCCATGGTTCCGCGGCGAAGTAGCCAAGGACATGCGCGGCGAGTTCGACAAGTCCACCCAGCCCGGACCGGCCCTGCCGCCCGACTACGCCAAAGAGGTGTGGGACCAGCTGCGTATCGAGTGGCCGCAGCTCGGCGGCCAAACCCTCGTCAACGCCATCGGGGAGATTCGCGACAAGGTCTGCGGCGTCACCGATTACGCCGACTGGAAGGCCGGAAAATGAACGGCCCCGACGGCAAGTGGATCGGACTCGGATTAGGGGACACTTCACCCGAAGTCGCAGCCTTCAAAGCGTTCCTGCTGAAGAAGTTCCAATGGGTGCGCGACTGGCCCGTATCCATCGGAGCCTCAGAAACATTCGACGTCACCCTCACTGATGTCGTGATGGAACTGCAGCGTCGATACCAATTTCCGGCATCCGGTGTTCTCAACTACGAACTCAAGGTCAAGTGCGGGTTCATCAAACCTGCCCCACCGGTGAAGCCGTGGCTGTTCACCGTCCACGGCACCGGGCAACCCGACCCGCTCGGGTCCGGCCTCCCCGCTGACACCGCGCGCGCGGTCCTGGATCTGTACCAGTGGCAGCCCATCGGAAACTACCCCGCCACAGCATTCCCCATGTGGCCATCCATCCTGCAAGGCGTCGCCGAGTTGATCGCCCAGATCAACGGCAAGGCAGGCAAGTTCGCACTCGCCGGATACTCGCAAGGCGCTGTCGTGGTGGGGCAGGTGCTCAAGCATCACATCATGGACCCCAAGGGCTCTCTGCATCACCGACTCGGGGACCTGACCAAGGTGGTGTTCTGGGGAAACCCCATGCGGCAACCCGGCATCCAAGCGTTCGACGAATGGATCCACCCCATCGCACCCCCCGACACCGGGGGCATCCTCGAGGACCGTCTCGAAGGGCTCGACACCGCGCCATTCCAGGTGCGGGACTACGCGCACGAACAAGACATGTACGCATCCTGCCCGTTCGATGACATGGGTGAAGACGAACGCGCCATCGCCAAAATCATCATGTGGAACAACGTCCTTGGCGGTTCTGACTCCATCCTCGCGCAGATCTTCGAACTGGTGCAGCGTCCCATCCCGGAGACCATCGCCATGTTCAAAGCGATCGTCGACGCTGGCGGGTTCTTCACTTCCACCGCCCACGGCTACAACATCGGGCCCGCGATCGACTTCCTCCGGAGCTGACGTGAGCACCTGCGACCTCTGCAAAGACACCTACACCGACTGGCCGGCCCATGCCCGCACGTGGCGGCATCGCTTCACCCTGTTCGTCGCTCGCATCTTCTACCTCGCCTGAAAGGGACCGTCATGAACTGGCAGCACTACTGGAAGTCCATCCTCGCGTTCGTCGCCCTGCTGGCGACCAATGTCGCCACACGCTTGGTCACCAACGGCGAACCACTGCCCGAGACCGGTAAGGACTGGATCACGTTCGCCATCACCACCATCGGCGGAACGTGGCTGGTGTACCGGAAGAGCAACGCACCCAAGGATGAGCCAGCGGCATGAGCGCGCCCATCCAGTCGGGGCCACCCACCCATTCGGCAGCGAACTCCCCGGCGAATACCACGGTGCAGCGGGACTGCTCACGCGCCAGCTGCCGGGCGCTCGGCGCCCAATGCGAGGAGCGGCGCGCCGGCACACCATGCAGGATCCCCGGTGGGTGACGTCTGCTGGCTGTGCCGCGGACAAATCACCTACTGGCCCCACCACGTTCGCACCTGGCGGCACCGCACCGCACTGCTACCGCTGATGCCGTTCATCCTGCTGCGCCGGGTGTGGCGGCGACTGTGCGGTGAGAAAGGACCCGGTGACCTGTGAACTGGTTCAACCCCGAGTTGTGGGACAACATCGGCGTCGTCGGCCTCGCCGTGATCACCGCCGGGTTCTTCGTCATGGCCCTGATGCGGGAGTGGCTGGTCATCGGCCGCTACTACCGCGCCACCGTCGCTGACCGGGACTCTGAGAACGCTGAACTCCGCAAAGCACTCGCCGCATCCACTGAAACGAACAATGTGTTGACTCGGGCGTTGATCGAGAAGAACGCCACGGATGACACCACCACGAAACTGCTCACGGCGTTCCGGGAGTTGGCGGAGGGGCGGGCGTGATGTGGCCCTGGCAGCGGCACCGCGCCGAACGGCGGAAAGCGCGCAGTGACCGGGAGATCGCCGCAGCCCAAGCGAACGCTGCGGAGGTGCAGCGGGAAGCGGCGAAGAAGCTGGCGGCGCAATCCCGCACCGTCACCGCGCGGCTGCGTTTCGAAATCGACAAGAACGGATGGACTGAGTTGCTGCAAAACGCGTGGGGGGCGCGCTGATGCGCTGGTTGTACTTCCTTGGACTCTTCGGCATCACTGGAACCATCGTCTCCGACATTTGGTGTGACATCGACTATGAGATCGCCGCCAACGTTTCCCTGATCTACATCGCTGTCCTGTCGGCGGTGTTCGCGGTCCGCTATGCGGGTTGGTCGAAGTGGTGGACCAACCGCATCGGGAAGGTGTACTTGGCGAAGTCAGCGATCCTGGCTTTGGTGTTGACGCAGGCGGTGTTGTCGGTGTGGTGGCAGGACGACTATCCGGGCCGGCAGATCATCCGGTTCATCATCTACAGCTTGGGCGCTGTGGTGTATGTGCCGATGCTGGTGACGTTGTGGCGTGAGCAGCGTCGGGATAGGCAGCGGCGATGACCGACCCACAATTAGAGCTGCACCGGACCGTCTACATCGCGGTCGTCATCGGCATGTGTGCCGTGCTGATGACCGCTGTGCTCATGATGTAGCGGGCCTGTCGTAGCCCCGCTGTACGCTCAGCCGCGCCACTCCAAGGGCATAGAGCCGCCCCCGAAGATTCGGGGGCGGCACTTTTTGTATGTCGAGGTGTCAGCAGGCGGCGACTGAGCTACGCGAAACGCTCGTGGTGAAGTCGTCAGCCTCCAGCAGTTTCGGCAGCCAGTTCTCCCAACCGTGCGTACCACCACCCGCCGCGTGGACAGCTGTACGCGCGGCCACGAAGGCTTTCGCGATCGCATCGGGGCGGTCGACGGCATCGACCGTGATGCAGATCTCGACTCGGCCGGCGTTGGCGTGCGAGCCGACATCGCCATCAACATCGGGGATCTGTGTGAGCGCTTCGGCGATCTGATCGAGATGGTTGTCCATCTCTTCATCGAAGGGAGCGCCCATGTCGAAGATCAGCTCGACGTAGTAGCTGGTCATCGTGTCTCACCTTCCTTCCAACATGATTGACGTCGAAACCACGCCAGTGTGTTCCTGAAGTAGTTGGGGTCACTGGGCGACTTGTGCACCGTCTTGCGGTGCTCACCGCATGGGCACAGGAATTTCCGGTACCCGTTTCGGGTGACCTCGATCCAACCCTGGGCCAGGATCTGATCGACAAGGTCCCTGACGTCTTTGTCATGCTTTCCCACTACCGCTGACGGTAGCCGATAGCGGTCTCGACTGGGTATCGAACTGGTTTTCGGTGTGCACCGAGCTCGACGGGCTGCGCGAAAAGTGGTCCGCAATCATGGACCACTTTGGCCAGGTGTCGCGAGCCGTTCATCGAGCAGCTGGTCGACCACCGCAGTCGATGTCACTGGCCGCCCATCCTCAACACACGCCCGCCGATACACCGCCAACAGGCGTAACTCTGTGTCGATCACCTCGATAGTCCGCATGTGTGGTTAGACGCAGCAGACAGTCGGACGGTTCCAGCGTGCAGGTCAACTACCATTTATGCATGGCGGGCAGGCCACCGCTGCGTATCGGGCAGCACGGCAAGGTGAAACGCATCGAGGTGGAACCCGGTGTGTGGATCGCCCGGTGCCGATACCGCGACACCGACGGGGTTACCCGCATCGTTGAACGCAAGAGTCCGCGGCGCGACCAACACGGCAAGCTCGCGGAAGACGAACTCGTAGCGTCGCTTGCCACCCGCAAGGCTCCCGGCGCCGGGGAGATCACGCCCGAGACGAAACTCATTGATCTGGTGGACCAGCACATCGAACGGCTAGAGGAAGACGGCCGGGCAATGCGCACCATCGACACCTACAAATACTGCGCACTGCAACTGCGCAAGCAGATAGCCGGAGTCCGCGTCCGGGAATGCACACCAGGTCGTATCGATGCCGCCATGCGCTCGATGCGCAATGCTCACGGGGACACCCTTGCGGCTCAAGCCAAGACGATCATGAAGGGCGGCCTGCAGCTCGCCGTCCGCGCCGAAGTGCTCACCACAAACCCGGCACGCGATGTCGACCCCCTGCAGCGGAAGAAGCCCAAGGGTGCGCCGAGCCTGACCGGCGACGAACTGCGCGAACTACTCGCCCGGATCCGCGCGTCAGAGTACTGCCAGGAGTCCGACCTCATTGACCCGATGACGCTATTCATCGGCACCGGTGGCCGCATCTCGGAAGTGTTGGGTTGGTGGTGGACGGACTTCAATCGCGCCGATTCCACTCTCGCGATCACGGGCAAGATCGTCAGGGCTCGCGGCAAGGGCCTACTTCGGATCGATGAGACGAAGTCGGATGCCGGCACGCGAACGCTGCCAGTCCCGTTGTTTGCTGTGGCCGTGCTGGATGCGCGCCGCAAGACGCCGTTCTACGGGCAGCAGAAGATGATCTTCCCGTCGACGGCAGGGACGTGGCGCGACCCCGACAACTTCCGCAAGCAGTGGCGCCGGGTGCGCGAGGAACTCAAGGCGCCTGACGTGACGAGCCACAGTTTCCGCAAGTCTGTAGCAACCCTGATCGATGACGAGGGGTTGTCTGCGCGCATCGCGGCCGATCACCTGGGGCACTCCAAGATCTCGATGACGCAGGACCGCTACATGGCGCGCGGCCGTACGCACACCATCGTGGCGAACATACTGGACAAGACGGTTGGTGACGTTAGCGATGAATAAGCGATGGATTGCCGTTCGGAAGAACAACTAAATAACACTTCTGACCTGCGCCCCCGGCAGGGATCGAACCTGCGACCAACCGCTTAGAAGGCGGCTGCTCTATCCGCTGAGCTACGGAGGCAACGCGGCTGAAGTGTATCTTCCCTGCCCGGGTGGACCGCCAATCGTGACACCCGGCAAAGCTGTCCCGCGGTCATCGGCGGCGGACTAGCGTGGACGCTGCACTTGGCAGCCGGGGAGGAAGAGGGATCGCGTTATGAGTGACGTGCCGGAATTGGACGCGGCCGGATTGCCCGAGGAACTGAGTGCCGTCGACCAGCTCCTGCACCGCGGCGAGGCCAATCCGCGTACCCGCTCCGGGATCATGGGCGTCGAGATCCTCGACACCACCCCTGACTGGGCGCGGTTCCGCACACGCTTCGAGAACGCGTCGCGCAAGGTGCTGCGCTTGCGTCAGAAGGTGGTCATGCCGTCGCTTCCGACGGCAGCACCGCGCTGGGTGGTGGACCCCGATTTCAACCTCGACTACCACGTGCGCCGGCTGCGGGTGCCTGCTCCGGGCACGCTGCGTGATCTGTTCGACGTCGCCGAGGTGGCGATGCAGTCGCCGCTGGACATCTCCCGGCCGTTGTGGAGTGCGACGCTCGTGGAAGGCCTCGAAGGTGGCCGCGCCGCGACCATCCTGCATCTGAGCCACGCGGTGACCGATGGCGTCGGCAGCATCGAGATGTTCGCCAGCATCTACGACCTGGAACGCGACCCTGAGCCCAGTCCGGCTCCGCCGCTGCCCATCCCGCAGGATCTGTCGCCCAATGACCTGATGCGCCAAGGCCTCAACCGGCTTCCGGCCGCCATCGCCGGCGGCGTGCTCGGGGCGTTGGGCGCGGGCGTACGCGCCGCGACGCGGGTGGTGCGCGACCCGGTCTCTGCGGTCAGCGGTGTGGTCGATTACGCCATGTCGGGTGCGCGGGTAATGGGCCCGGCGGCCGACCCGTCACCGCTGTTGCGTCGGCGCAGCCTTTCGTCGCGGACCGAGGCGATCGACATCAAATTCAGTGACCTGCACCGGGCGTCCAAAGCCGTCGGCGGCTCGATCAACGACGCGTACCTGGCTGGACTGTGCGGTGCGCTCCGGCTCTATCACGACGCGATGGGGATACCGATCCAGAACCTGCCGATGGCGGTGCCGGTGAACCTGCGCTCGGAGGATGATCCGGCAGGCGGCAACCGCTTTGCAGGGGTGAACATCGCCGCGCCCGTCGGCATCGTCGATCCGGAGCACCGCATGAAAGCGGTTCGCACCCAGATGACGAGCAAGCGCGAAGAACGTGCCATCGACATGGTCGGCGCGATCGCCCCGGTGCTCAGCTTCCTGCCGGACAACTTCCTGGAATCGGTGGCGGGCAACGTGGTGCACTCCGACGTGCAGGCCAGCAATGTGGCGATGTATCCGGGTGACACGTTCATCGCGGGCGCGAAGATCCTGCGCCACTACGGCATCGGCCCGCTGCCCGGCGTCGCGATCATGGCCGTGCTGATTTCGCGGGGCGGCTACGTGACTGTCACGACGCGTTACGACCGCGCGTCCATCACCAACGAGTCACTGTTCGCGCAATGCCTGCTCGACGGCTTCGACGAGGTGCTCGCGCTCGGCGGCGACGGTCGCGCCGCCCCGGCCACGTTCACCGCCGAGGCGCCTGCTCCGGCCGAAACCGCGTCGAATGGGAGCACAGCACAGTGACGTCACCAGGGCGGTCAGAAAAGTTGAAGCAGCGGCTGCCGGGCTCGTTGGCCGAAATCGAGGCGAGCCCAGCAGGTCCCGAGATCGGTGCGTTCTTCGATCTCGACGGCACGCTGGTGGCAGGGTTCACCGGAGTGCTGATGACCCAGGACCGGCTGCGGCGCGGGCAGATGAGTGTGGGTGAGTTCATCGGGATGGTCCAGGCGGGCCTGAACCATCAGCTCGGACGGTCCGAATTCGAGGATCTGATCGGCAAGGGCGCCCGCATGTTGCGCGGCAATTCGATGAGCGATCTCGACGAGCTGGGGGAGCGGTTGTTCGTCCAGCATGTGCGCGACCGGATCTACCCCGAGATGCGGGCCATGGTGCGGGCCCACATGGATCGCGGCCATACCGTGGTGCTCAGCTCGTCGGCGTTGACGGTCCAGGTCGAGCCCGTCGCACGATTCCTCGGCATCGACAACGTGCTGTGCAACAAGTTCCAAACCGACGACGACGGCCTCATCACCGGCGAAGTGCAGACACCGGTCATCTGGGGTCCCGGCAAAGCCCATGCAGTGCAGAAGTTTTCGGCGGAGAACGACGTCGACCTGGCGAAGAGTTACTTCTACGCCGACGGTGACGAGGACGTCGCCCTGATGTACCTGGTGGGCAATCCGCGGCCGACCAACCCGGCGGGCAAACTGGCTGCCGTCGCCGCGAAACGCGGCTGGCCGATCCTGCGGTTCAGCAGCCGCAGCGGCAGCAGCCCGGTGTCGCAGTTGCGCACCGCCGCAGGCTTCGCCTCGATGATGCCGCTGGCCGCAGGTGCCGTGAGCTGGGGCCTGCTCAACCGCAGTAAGCGCAGCGGCGTCAATCTCTTCACGTCGCTGATGGGCCGGGTTCTGCTGGGCGTCACCGGCGTCAACCTCAACGTGCTCGGCAAGGAGAACCTCACCGCCAAGCGGCCTGCGGTCTTCATCTTCAACCACCGCAACCAGGCCGACCCGGTGATCGCCGGAACTTTGGTCAGCGACAACTTCACCGGGGTCGGCAAGAAGGAGCTCGCCAACGACCCGCTGGTCGGCACGCTCGGCAAGGTGATGGACACCGCGTTCATCGACCGGGATGACCCCGAGAAGGCGGTCGAGAGCCTGCACAAGATCGAAGAGCTTGCCCGCAAAGGACTTTCAGTCCTCATCGCGCCGGAGGGCACCCGGCTGGACACCACCGAGGTGGGGCCCTTCAAGAAGGGGCCGTTCCGGATCGCCATGGCCGCAGGCATCCCGGTCGTCCCGATCGTCATCCGCAACGCCGAGGTGATCGCGGCCCGCGATTCCAGCACGTTCAACCCCGGGACGGTCGATGTCGCGGTATACCCACCTATCCCAGTGGACGATTGGACGCTCGACGAACTGCCGGAACGCATCGCCGAGGTACGGCAGATCTTCCTCGACACGCTCAAGTCGTGGCCCGATGACGAGCTGCCGTCCTTTCCGATCTACGAGCGGCCCCGCACCCGCAAACCGAAGATCCGCAGCGTTCCCAACAAAACCGGTGCGGCAGGGACCAATTCGGGTACCGGCCGGGTTGTGAAGGGTCGGCCGTGACAGCGCCCGAGGATTACTTCGCCAGTTTCAGCACCGCCGACGATGCCCTGGTGCTCGCGTCGGTGTCATCACCGGCGGAGCTCGAACTGCTCAACGACTGGCTCAGGACGCACCGCCGCGAGCATCCCGATTCCAAGATCGACGTGTTGCAGCTCCCCGCGACCGACGAACCGGCGCCCGGCGTGCTGGCCAGCCTGGTCGAGGAGTTGGAGGCCGACGAGGACCGGCTGGTGGTGCCGGTGCGGGTGTTCTGGGTGCCCGCCGGTCTGCCCACCCGGCTCAAGGTGGTCGGGCTGATCTCGGGCCGCGACACCTACCGGCCACCGGAGATCCTGCAGCGTCGGATCCTGCGCAAGGACCCGTCCCGCGCGCGGGTGGTCGCCGGCGAGCCGGCCAAGGTGTCCGAGCTGCACCGCCAGTGGAGTGAGCAGACGACAGCCGAAAGCCCAAGGGAATTCGCACGTTTCGTGTTACGGCGGGCGGCGCTGGCGATCGAGCGCGTGGAACTGCGGCTGCTGGGACCGGAGTACAAGTCGCCGCGCCTGATCAAGCCGGAGATGTTGGCCTCGGCGCGATTTCGTGAGGGGCTGGACAAGATCCCCGGCGCCACCGTGGAAAAGGCCGGCGAGATGCTCGACGAGCTGTCCACCGGGTGGAGCCGGTTCTCGGTCGATCTGATCCCCGCGCTGGGCCGGCTGTTCAGCCGCGGATTCGACCCGCGTATCGACTACGACCGCGACCAGGTCGAGAAGATGCGGCACAACCTGGAGACCCACCCGGCGGTTCTGCTGTTCTCCCACCGGTCCTACCTGGACGGCGGCATCGTTCCACTGGCCATGCAGGAGAACCGGTTACCCCCGGTGCATACCTTCGCCGGGATCAACCTGTCCTTCGGGGTGATGGGTCCGCTGTTGCGCCACTCCGGGGTGATCTTCCTGCGCCGCAAACTCGACGACCCGCTGTACAAATACGTGCTCCGACAGTACGTCGGCTACATCGTCGAGAAGCGGTTCAATCTCAGCTGGGCCATCGAGGGCACGCGTTCTCGCACCGGAAAGATGTTGCCGCCCAAGCTCGGTCTGCTCGCCTACGTGGCCGACGCCTACCTGGACGGTCGCAGCGACGACATCCTGCTGCAGCCGGTGTCGATCAGCTTCGATCAGCTGCACGAGACCGCCGAGTACGCGGCCTATGCCCGCGGCGGCGAGAAAAGGCCGGAGAGCTTCAGCTGGCTCTACGACTTCGTCAAGGCTCAGGGCGAACGCAACTACGGCAAGATCTACGTGCGGTTCCCCGAAGCGGTTTCGATGCGCCAGTACCTCGGCGAGCCGCACGGCCCGATGGTGGAGGACGAGGCCGCCAAGCGGCTGGCCATGCAGAAGATGGCCTTCGAGGTGGCGTGGCGCATCCTGCGGGTCACGCCCGTCAACGCGACCGGGCTGGTGTCGGCGCTGCTGCTCACCACCAAGGGGGTGGCGCTCACCCTCGAGCAGTTGCACCACACCCTGCAGGACTCGCTGGACTACCTGGAGCGCAAGAACACCCCGGTGACCAACAGCGCACTGCGGCTGCGGACCCTGGAGGGGGTGCGCTCGGCGGTGGACGCGTTGTCCAACGGGCACCCGGTGACGCTTGTCGACGGTGGCCGCGAGCCGGTGTGGCGGATCGCCCCGGAGAACGAATTGGAAGCGGCGTTCTACCGCAACTCGCTCATCCACGCGTTCCTCGAGACGTCGATCGTCGAACTCGCCCTCGTGCACGCCGCGCACGCCGCGCACGATCCGCTGCAGGCGTTCTGGGATCAGGTCATGCGGCTGCGCGATCTGCTCAAGTTCGACTTCTACTTCGCCGATTCGGCCGCGTTCCGGGAAAACATCGCCGAGGAGATGTCCTGGCATACCCGCACGCGAGGAGGAGAAGGCGAGCCCCGCACGCGAGGAGGACAAGGCGACTCGGGCTGGGAGGCGCATGTGTCGGCCGGCGGTGAGGAGATCTTCCAACTGCTGCGCGCCAAGCGACCCTTGATCGCCGGTGCCATGCTGCGGCCGTTCTTCGAAGCCGACGAGATCGTCGCGGACGTACTGCGGGACGCACCCGCCGAGATCTCCGAGAAAGAACTCACCAAGCGCGCGCTGGGCCTGGGTGCACAGCAGGTCGCGCAAGGCCGGATCCAGAGCAACGAGGCGGTGTCGGCCCTGCTGTTCGCCACGGCACGTCAGGTCGCCGCCGACCAGAACCTGCTGACGCCCGCAGCCGACCTCACCGAGCGCCGCAAGGCGTTCCTGCACGAGATCCGCGCCATCCTGGCCGACATGACCCAGGTCGAACAGATCGCCCGCGATCGCTTCTTCACCGAGGAGCGGCGCCGCCACCGGGAGCGCGCCGGTTCGGCCTAGCCCACGAAGAGTGGGCCGGCCCACGCCATACGCTGGGAACATGACTTCTCCCGGCGCGCCGGCCGTATCAGGCGTGCGCACCAGCGCTGTGTGGCCCGTACTCGTCGGCGTCGGGGTGCTGGCCGGACTCATCGCCGCCTGGATCGGGGCGCTCGCGCTGGCCGACGCGCTGACGGCGACCGGTCTGCCCAACCCCGGCCCCATCACCACCTACGGCCTGCCGTTCGTGCGGGCGGCCGGCGAGATCGCCGCGGTGGTCGCGGTCGGTGCGTTCCTGTTCGCGGCGTTCCTGGTGCCGCCGCAGGCCAACGGCGTACTCGACGTGTCCGGCTACCGCGCCCTGCGGCTGGGGTCGGCGGCGTCGGCGGTATGGACGGTGTGCGCCGCATTGCTGGTTCCGCTGACCGTGTCGGACGTGTCCGGTCAACCGCTGCTCGACCACCTCAGCCCGACCGATGTGTGGTCGGTGGCCAGCCTGATCGACACCGCAGGGGCGTGGCGGTGGACAGCGATCCTCGCCGCCGCGGTGACGATCGCCAGCCTGCCCGTGCTGCGCTGGGGCTGGACACCGGTATTGCTCGCCGGGTCGATGCTCACCTTGGTGCCGCTGGCGCTGACCGGTCACTCGTCGGCCGGTGGCGCGCACGACCTGGCCACCAACAGCCTGTTCATCCATCTCATGGCCGCCGCGCTGTGGGCGGGCGGGCTGCTGGCACTGCTGGTGCATGCGCTGCGCGGTCAGCTCGGCGAACACACCGCCCTGGCCGCGCGTCGGTTCTCGGCCATGGCGCTGTGGTGCTACGTCGCGATGGCGCTCAGCGGTGTGATCAACGCGCTGGTGCGCATTCAACCGGCTGATCTGGTGCGCACGCCATACGGTCTGCTGGTCGTCGCCAAGATGGTGGCCCTCGGTCTGCTCGGGGTACTCGGCTGGGCGCAGCGCCGCAGCGGGGTGGCCGCGCTGCAGGCCGACCCGCACGCCCGGCGCCCCCTGATCCGGCTGGCGCTGGGGGAGGCGGCACTGTTCGGGGCGACGTTCGGGATCGCCGTCGGGCTGGGCCGCACGCCGCCACCACCGGAGACCAGGGTTCCCAGCGCCACCGAGGTGGCCATCGGGTACGACTTCTCCGGACCGCCGACAGTCGCCCGCGTGCTGTTCGACTGGCGTTTCGACCTGATCTTCGGCACCGCAGCGATCATCGGCGCGGTCGTGTACCTGCTCGCGGTGCGCCGGCTGCGCAAGCGAGGAGACGCCTGGCCGGTGGGCCGGACCGCGGCGTGGCTGCTCGGCTGCGCGACGTTGCTGTTCACCACGTCATCGGGGCTCGGCAGGTACATGCCGGCGATGTTCAGCATGCACATGATCGCGCACATGCTGCTCTCGATGCTGGTGCCGATCCTGCTTGTGCTCGGGGCGCCGGTCACCCTGGCGTTGCGCGCGTTGCCTGCCGCGGGCCGCGGCGCCGCCCCGGGGCCACGCGAGTGGTTGCTCACGGCTCTGCATTCCCCGGTGTCGAAGGTCCTCACCCAACCGGTGGTGGCGACGGTCTTGTTCGTGGCCGGGTTCTACGGCCTGTACTTCGGCGGCATCTTCGACGCGGCGGTGAGTAATCACGCCGCACACCTGCTGATGAACGTGCACTTCCTGGTGTCGGGCTACCTGTTCTACTGGGTGGTGATCGGTGTGGACCCCACCCCGCGGCCCATCCCGCATCTGGCCAAGATGGGGATGGTGTTCGCGTCGCTGCCGCTGCACGCGTTCTTCGGTGTGGTGATGATGGGCATGCAGACGGTGCTCGGCGCAACCTTCTACCGGTCCCTGCAGCTGCCCTGGCACACCGACCTGATCGGCGATCAGCACCTTGGCGGTGGAATCGCTTGGGCGGCAGGGGAAGTCCCGCTTGTCATCGTGATGCTGGCGCTGCTGATCCAATGGCGGCGCAGCGATCAGCGCACCGCCAAGCGCCTCGACCGGGCCGCCGACCGCGACGACAACGCCGAGCTGGCCGCGTACAACGCGATGCTCGCCGAGATGGCCCGTCGCGACAAGCCCGCGGACTGACGAGTTATCCCCAACCTGGAGTTCATCCACAGCCTTCCCTTCCGGCTGCCCCCGTGGGCCGTCCCTTGTCGGTGCCGCGGCGGTCAATGGCGGTGTCAGGCATCGCGGCTTTGCGGCCCGGCGCCCACATCACCAGCGAAAGGGAATCAGCAATGTTCGAGACACCGTTCACCATCGTCGGCAACATCGTCACCAATCCGGTCCGGCTCCGGTTCGGAGATCAGGAACTGTTCAAGTTCCGGGTGGCGAGCAACTCGCGCCGCCGCAGCGCCGGCGGAACTTGGGAGCCCGGAAACTCGTTGTACGTGACGGTCAACTGCTGGGGAAACCTGGCCCGTGGGGTCAGCGCCTCGCTCGGCAAGGGTGACGCCGTGGTCGTCGTGGGGCACCTCTACACCAATGAGTACGAGGACAAAGAAGGTGTGCGACGGTCGTCGGTGGAGGTCCGCGCCACCGCCGTCGGGCCTGACCTGTCCCGGTGCAGCGCCAAGGTCGAGTTGCTGCCCAAGGCGGGCGGCGCCGGTGCGGCGCCCGACGCGGACCAGCCGGTGGCGCCGGACGGCGAACGTCCCGACACCGGTGACGACGACATCGATGAGTCGGAGGTAGCGGCGCTGGAGGCGGAGGCGCTGCCACTGTCGGCTTGACGTCGCTCGGTCACGCCTAGGATGGGCCGCGAGTGACAGGACTTGTGCTCTCCCCGCGCGGGCCTCGTCAGAAAGACTGGACAGCTTCAGAAAGGCACATCACGGCATGGCCGAATTCATCTACACGATGCGGAAGGTCCGCAAGGCGCACGGCGACAAGGTCATCCTCGACGACGTCACGCTGAATTTCCTTCCGGGCGCGAAGATCGGCGTCGTCGGTCCCAACGGGGCGGGCAAGTCGAGCGTCTTGCGGATCATGGCCGGGCTCGACCAGGCGAACAACGGTGACGCGATGTTGGCCCCCGGCGCCACGGTCGGCATTCTGATGCAGGAGCCGCAGCTCGACGAAACCAAGACCGTCCGCGAGAACGTCGAAGACGGCGTGGCGATCAAGGCCAAGCTCAACCGGTACAACGAGGTGGCCGAGCTCATGGCCACCGACTACACCGACGAGCTCATGGAAGAGATGGGCCACCTGCAGGAGGAGTTGGACGCGGCCGACGCCTGGGACATCGACTCCCAGCTCGAGCAGGCGATGGACGCGCTGCGCTGCCCGCCTGCCGACGAGCCCGTGACGCACCTCTCCGGTGGTGAGCGCCGTCGCGTCGCCCTGTGCAAGCTGCTGCTGTCCAAGCCGGACCTGCTGCTGCTCGACGAGCCCACCAACCACCTCGACGCCGAGAGCGTGCTGTGGTTGGAGCAGCACCTGGCGGCTTACAAGGGCGCCATCCTGGCCGTCACCCACGACCGGTACTTCCTGGACAACGTCGCCGAATGGATCCTCGAGCTCGACCGGGGCCGGGCCTACCCGTACGAGGGCAACTACTCGACCTACCTGGAGAAGAAGGCCGAGCGGCTCGAGGTCCAGGGCAAGAAGGACCAGAAGCTGCAGAAGCGGCTCAAGGACGAACTGGCGTGGGTCCGTTCGGGCGCCAAGGCGCGCCAGGCCAAGAACAAGGCCCGCCTCGGCCGGTACGAGGAGATGGTCGCCGAAGCGGAGAAGTCGCGGAAGCTCGACTTCGAGGAGATCCAGATCCCGACTCCGCCGCGGCTGGGCAATGTGGTCGTGGAGGTGGAGCACCTCGACAAGGGCTTCGACGGGCGCCAGCTGATCAAGGATCTGTCGTTCACCCTGCCGCGCAACGGCATTGTCGGCGTGATCGGGCCCAACGGCGTCGGCAAGACCACCCTGTTCAAGACCATCGTCGGCCTGGAGCAACCGGACAGTGGCACGGTCAGGGTCGGTGACACGGTCAAGCTGTCGTACGTCGACCAGAGCCGTGCGGGCATCGACCCGAAGAAGACGGTGTGGGAGGTCGTCTCCGACAAGCTCGACTACATCGAGGTCGGCCAGAACGAGATCCCGTCGCGGGCCTACGTGTCGGCGTTCGGCTTCAAGGGCCCGGATCAGCAAAAGCCGGCAGGGGTGCTCTCCGGTGGTGAACGCAACCGCCTGAACCTGGCACTGACCCTCAAAGAGGGCGGCAACCTGATCCTGCTCGACGAGCCGACCAACGACCTCGACGTGGAAACCCTGTCGTCGCTGGAGAATGCGCTGGAGAACTTCCCCGGCTGTGCGGTGGTCATCTCGCACGACCGGTGGTTCCTCGACCGCACCTGCACTCACATCCTCGCGTGGGAAGGTGATGACGACAACGACGCCAAGTGGTTCTGGTTCGAGGGCAACTTCGGCGCCTACGAGGAGAACAAGATCGACCGGCTCGGCGCCGAAGCGGCTCGCCCGCACCGGGTCACGCATCGCCGCCTCACCCGCGACTGACCAGTAGACGGGATAGTTCGCGAGGATCGAGCGCAGCAAGTCGGGGTACGACTAGTGTCGCTCCTACGCACCAGTGCCGGTGTGTGGGCGTGAGTCAGGAGTATTCGGTATGACGGCATGGCCGCAATCTCAGGGACACCAGACCAACAGCGTCCCAGGAGGTCCGGAGCCAACGCCCGACATCACCCAACGCCTTGCAGTAGCTCTGCTGTCCACCTATCGGGGGCCGCAGGCCGACGCGCCGGGCGCCATCACGACCGGGCCGATCGCCATCAGCGTGCCCGAACGGCTCGTGTCGGATGGCGCCGTGGCGGCCCACTACAAGTTGGGCGCCCGGCGCGCACCCGGTGAGACCAACGTCGCGGTCTACCCCGGCGACGCCGAGACCGGGCCCGCTCTGCAGATCGTCACCGATCAGGCACCGATGCTGGTCGATTCGGTGACGGTGCTGCTGCACCGTCTCGGCGTCGCCTACAGCGCCATCATGAACCCGGTGTTCCGCGTCCGTCGGGATGCCGACGGGCAGCTGCAGGACATCAGGCCGGTGGCCGACGCGGTGCCCGGAGACGGCGTCGACGAATGCTGGATCCTCATTCCCGTGACCGGCGCGGCGGACGGCGGCGCCCTCACCGAGGCCACGCGCCTGGTGCCGGGAATCCTGGCCGATGCCCGCCAGGTCGGCCTGGACACCGGTGCCATGGCCGCCGCGCTGCACGGTCTGGCCAACGACCTGGCCACCGACGTCGAGGGACATTTCCCCAACGCCGATCGTAAGGACGTGGCGGCGTTGCTGCGCTGGCTGGCCGACGGACACTTCGTGCTCCTGGGCTACCAGCAGTGTGCGGTGGGTGACGGCCAGGCCGTGGTCGACCCGGCGAGCCGGCTGGGTGTGCTGCGGCTGCGGCAGGATGTCCTGCCGCCGCTGACCAATCCCGACGATCTGCTGGTGCTGGCCCAGGCGACCATCCCGAGCTACCTGCGCTACGGCGCCTATCCGTACCTGGTGGTGGTCCGCGAAAGCGGCAGCCCTGCCGGTGCGATCGAACACCGCTTCGTGGGGCTGTTCACCATCGCGGCGATGAACGCCAATGTGCTTGAGATCCCGCTGGTCTCGCGGCGCGCCGAGGAAGCCTTGGCGATGGCCCACCGCGACCCCAGCCATCCGGGGCAGCTGCTGCGTGACATCATCCAGACCATTCCGCGGCCGGAGCTGTTCGCATTGAGCTCCAAAGAGCTCCTCGAAATGGCCATGGCCGTGGTCGATCTGGGCTCCCGGCGGCGCACCCTGCTGTTTCTGCGTGCCGATCAACTGGCCCATTTCGTCTCGTGCCTGGTGTACCTGCCGCGTGATCGCTACACCACCGCGGTACGCCTGGAGATGCAGGACATCCTGGTCCGCGAGCTCGGTGGCGTGAGCATCGACTACTCCGCGCGTGTCAGTGAATCCCCTTGGGCGGTAGTCCATTTCACCGTAAGACTGCCCGACGGTGAACGTGCGCACCGGGTCGACACCTCGATCGAGAACGAGTCGCGGATCCAGAATCTGCTGACCGAGGCCACCCGGAACTGGGGTGACCGGCTGATCGGTTCGGCCAAGGGCCTCAACCCTGCCGCTGTCGAGCACTACGCCACCGCCTTCCCGCAGGACTACAAGCAGGCGGTCACACCGGCCGACGCCATCACCGACATCGCGATCATCGAAGAGCTGCAGGACAATTCGGTCAAGCTGGTGTTCAGCGAAGGCGCCGACCGCATCGCCCAGCTGACCTGGTACCTCGGCGGGCATTCGGCGTCGTTGAGCGAGCTGCTGCCGATGCTGCAGTCCATGGGCGTCGTCGTGCTCGAGGAACGGCCGTACACCGTCACCCGCGCGGACGGTTTGCCGGTCTGGATCTACCAGTTCAAGGTCTCGCGGCAGCGCAACATGCCCGACGCGCCCGACGCCGAAGCCCAGGCCGCCACCGCTCAGCGCTTCGCCGACGCGGTGACCGCCATCTGGCAGGGCAATGCCGAGATCGACCGGTTCAACCAGCTGGTGCTGCGCGCCGGGCTGACCTGGCAGCAGGTGGTGATCCTGCGGGCGTACGCGAAATACCTGCGGCAGGCCGGCTTCCCCTACAGCCAGAACCACATCGAATCGGTGCTCAACGACAACCCGCACACCGCGCGATCACTCGTCGAGCTGTTCGAGGCCCTGTTCACTCCGCCCGGCACCGAACGCGACGCCGCGGCACCCCGCGACGCCCAAAGCGCGGCCGCGGCAGTGGCTGCCGACATCGATGCCCTGGTCAGCCTCGACACCGACCGGGTGCTTCGCGCGTTCGCCAGCCTGATCCAGGCCACGCTGCGCACCAACTACTATGTGCAGCGGCCGGATTCGGCGCGTCAGCGCGGCGTGGTGGCGATGAAGCTCAACCCCGGGCTGATCAACGAGTTGCCGTTGCCTCGGCCGAAATTCGAGATCTTCGTGTACTCGCCGCGCGTCGAGGGTGTGCATCTGCGGTTCGGGTTCGTGGCCCGCGGTGGGCTGCGTTGGTCGGATCGCCGGGAGGACTTCCGCACCGAGATCCTCGGTCTGGTCAAGGCGCAGGCGGTCAAGAACGCCGTCATCGTGCCGGTCGGGGCCAAAGGCGGCTTCGTCGTCAAGCATCCCCCGGAACCCACCGGCGACCCGGCGGTCGACCGCGACGCGACGCGGGCTGAAGGCGTGGCGTGCTACCAGCTCTTCATCTCCGGTCTGCTCGACGTCACCGACAACGTCGACAAGGCGACCGGTGCCGTCGTGACCCCGCCCGACGTCGTGCGCCGCGACGGTGAGGACGCCTACCTGGTGGTGGCTGCCGACAAGGGCACCGCGACGTTCTCCGACATCGCCAACGAGGTCGCCAAGTCGTACGGCTTCTGGCTGGGTGACGCGTTCGCGTCCGGCGGCTCCATCGGTTACGACCACAAGGCGATGGGCATCACTGCCAAGGGCGCCTGGGAATCGGTCAAGCGGCACTTCCGGGAGATGGGCGTCGACACCCAGACGCAAGACTTCACGGTGGTCGGTGTCGGGGACATGAGCGGCGACGTGTTCGGCAACGGAATGCTGCTGTCCCAACACATTCGGTTGGTCGCCGCGTTCGACCACCGGCACATCTTCCTCGACCCCAACCCCGATGCCGCGACGTCCTGGGCGGAGCGCAGCAGGATGTTCCAGCTGCCGCGGTCGAGCTGGGACGACTACGACAAGTCGCTGATCAGCGAGGGCGGCGGCGTGTACAGCCGCGATCAGAAGGCGATCCCGATCAGTGCGCAGGTGCGCGCCGCGCTGGGCATCGAGGGCGACGTCGACGAGCTGACCCCGCCGGCGTTGATGAAGGCCATCCTGAAGGCCCCGGTGGACCTGCTGTGGAACGGTGGCATCGGCACCTACGTCAAGGCTGAGACCGAAGCCGACGCCGACGTCGGCGACCGGGCCAATGACATGATCCGGGTCTGCGGAAACCAGGTGCGGGCCAAGGTGATCGGCGAGGGCGGCAACCTCGGCGTGACTTCGCTGGGCCGTATCGAGTTCGATCTGGCCGGTGGCCGGATCAACACCGACGCGCTGGACAACTCCGCCGGGGTGGACTGCTCGGACCACGAGGTCAACATCAAGATCCTGATCGACTCGCTGGTCACCGCGGGCCGGGTCAGCCCCCAGGAGCGCACCGGCCTGCTGTTGTCGATGACCGACGAGGTCGGCGAACTGGTGCTGACCGACAACCGCGACCAGAACGATCTGATGGGCACCAGCCGGGCCAACTCGGCGAGCATGCTCTCGGTGCACGCCCGCATGATCAAGGACTTCGTGGCCGATCGTGGGCTCAACCGTGAGCTGGAGGCACTGCCGTCGGAGAAGGAGATCCGGCGTCGCACGGAAGCCGGAATCGGCCTCACCTCACCGGAATTGGCCACGCTGATGGCACACGTCAAGCTGGCTCTCAAAGAGGACGTACTGGCCAGCGACCTGCCCGACCAGGAGGTGTTCGCCTCCCGGCTGCCGCGGTACTTCCCGGCCAGGTTGCGCGACGAGTTCCACAGCGAGATCCGATCGCATCAGCTGCGCCGCGAGATCATCACCACCATGCTGGTCAACGATCTGGTCGACACCAGCGGCATCAGCTACGCCTACCGCATCACCGAGGACGTCGGGGTCGGGCCGGTGGACGCGGCACGCAGCTACGTGGCCACCAACGCGATCTTCCGGATCGGCGATGTCTGGCGCCAGATCCGCGCGGCCGGTGAGCAGGGCGTCGCTGTCGCGGTGACCGACCGGATGACACTGGATCTGCGCCGGCTGGTCGACCGCGCGGGCAGATGGCTGCTGAACTACCGGCCCCAGCCTCTGGCCGTCGGCGCCGAGATCAACCGGTTCGCCGACAAGGTCGCCACGCTGACGCCGCGCATCGGGGAGTGGCTGCGCGGCGCCGACAAGGCCATCGTCAACCAGGAGGCCGGCGAGCTCGTCTCGCACGGAGTCTCCCCAGAGCTGGCCTATTTGGTGGCCACCGGGCTGTACCAGTACAGCCTGCTCGACGTGATCGACATCGCCGACATCATCGAGCGGGACCCGGTCGAGGTGGCCGATGCCTACTTCGCGTTGATGGATCACCTTGGCGCCGACGGGCTGCTCACGGCCGTGTCGATGCTGGGACGCGACGACCGGTGGCATTCGTTGGCGCGGTTGGCCATTCGCGATGACATCTACGGGTCGGTGCGGGCGTTGTGCTTCGATGTGATGGCGGTCGGCGAGCCGGACGAGACCGGTGAACAGAAGATCGCCGAGTGGGAGCTGACCAACAGCTCCCGGGTCGCCCGTGCCCGCCGCACACTGGCCGAGATCTATCAGGGAGAGCTGCAGGACCTGGCGACGCTGTCGGTGGCGGCCCGCCAGATCCGCAGCATGACGAGGACGAGTGGGACGGGAACAACCGGGTGACATCAGGCTTTACGACGCCGGTGCATGTGCGCTGGTCGGATATCGACATGTACCAGCACATCAATCACGCCACCATGGTGACCATTCTCGAAGAGGCACGGATCCCGTTCCTGCGTGAGCCGTTCGGCGCCGAGATCACCACCATCGGTCTGCTGATCGCCGAGGTCAACATCGTCTACAAGGGACAGCTGCGGTTGGTGGATTCGCCGCTGCAGGTCACGATGTGGTCCAAGCGGGTACGTGCGGTGGACTTCACCGTGGGTTATGAGGTGCGGCCCGTGCACGCCGACCCCGACTGCAAGCCGTCGGTCATCGCCGAGACACAGCTGGCTGCCGTCCATATCGAAGAGCAACGGCTGCAACGGCTTTCGCCTGACCAGCGGGCGTATCTGGAGCGCTATCTGCGATGACCGGTCCGGAACGCGGGCTATGGGTCGACGATGCGCACCAACGCGACGACCTCGTGACGTTCGTCGACCGGGCGCTGCGACTCGACGACGCGGCGGTGGTGCGGCTGCGCGTCAGGGGTGGTGACGGTGAGCAGGTAGTGGCCTGGGTCGCAACGGGATTCGATGTCCTGGCCAGCCGGGTGCTCTCCGCCCGGCTGCGCCCCGGTGATCTGTCCGCGGGCGCCGACGCGCTGCGTGCCGGGCTCTCGGTGTCGCACGGTGGCTACGTCGACACCGGGATGCCCATGGATTCGGCCTGGCGTGGGGGACTGCCGCCGGACACCGGTTTCGTGCACGTCGACGATGTTCCGGCACGGGTGATGCTCGATCTCGCGGAGCAGGGGACGACGCTGGCGAAGGAACATGGTGGTGCGCACGGTCCGCCGACGTCGCTGCTCGATCAGGAGGTGGTGGTGGTCAGCTCCGACGAGCTGACTGTCGGCATCCCGATGCGCTGCGTATTCGCTTTGACAGCAATGGGTTTCCTGCCGGCGTCGGGCGAGTCGGTCAGTGCCGGGGAAATGGTGCGGGTCCGCGCGCACGCCGCGTGGCTGCGGATCGATGCCCGGTTCGGCTCGGTGTACCGCAGGCGCGGCGCCCCCGCGTTGGTGCTGGGCTAGACCATCCCGCGAGCAGTCACGGCGGTACCGAAACCGCGGCGTGTCGCGGACTTTCATGTCTGCTCGCGGCAGGACTAGACCAGCCAGACCGCGGTGTCCGGGGGCACTGTGCCGTCGCCGAGCGGTCCACTGGCGAGCAGCACCTCACCGGCAGGCAGCGGTAGGGCAGTGGCGCCGGCGTTGAGCACACACACCAGCCCGCCGGGTCGGCGGAACGTCAGCCCGTCGAGCCAGTCGATGCCGTTGCCGCCGAATTCGCTTCGGCTGCCGCGCAATTGCACTGCCCGCCGATAGAACGTCAGCGTGGAATCGGGGTCGGGCTCTTGACGGTCGACCGTGAGCGTGGCCCAATCGGCCGGGATGGGCAGCCACGTATCGGGATTGCCGGAGAAGCCGAACGGCGGCTCGGAGCCCTGCCACGGCATCGGCACGCGGCAGCCGTCGCGTCCGCGTTCGGTGTGACCGGAGCGTTCCCACACGGGATCCTGCAACACCGCATCGGGCAGCTCGACGTTGGGCAGGCCGAGTTCCTCACCGTTGTAGATGAACACCGCACCCGGAAGGGCCAGCATCACCAGCGCCATGGCCCGGGCCCGGGCCAGCCCGCGGGCGCCGCCGCCGTAACGGGTGACCTCGCGCTCGACATCGTGGTTGGACAGCGTCCAGGTCGGCGTGGCACCGGCCAGTGCGGCCGCGGCCAACGCGTTGTCGATCGCGTCGCGGATCTCGTCGGCGTCGTAATCCGCTTGTACCAGGCGGAAATTGAAGCCCAGGTGAAGCTCGTCGGGGCGCAGGTACTTGGCGAACTGCTCGTTGCCTCGCACCCACACTTCTCCGACCGCCACCGCGTCGGGATAGTCGTCGAACACGGTCCGGATGAACCGGTGGATGTCGTGGACGCTGTCGTTGTCGAACCGCGGGTCGTCGTCACTGTTGCGCAGCACGGCGGTGTCGACGACCGACATGTCGGGCAGGCCCGGCGGTTTGGCCATGCCGTGCGCCACGTCGATGCGGAAGCCGTCGACCCCGCGGTCCAGCCAGAACCGCAGCGTCTTCTCCAGATCGTCGAACACCTCGGGGTTGTCCCAATTCAGATCGGGCTGCGCCGCGTCGAACAGGTGCAGGTACCACTGCCCGGGCGTGCCGTCGGGTTCGGTGACGCGGGTCCAGGCCGGGCCGCCGAATATCGAGATCCAGTTGTTGGGGGGCAGCGATCCGTCGGGGCCGCCGCCGTCGCGGAAGATGTAGCGGTCCCGGCGGGCCGGATTGGCCAGCGCCTCGACGAACCACGGATGCGCAGAGCTGGTGTGGTTGGGCACCAGATCCATCGTGATCCGGATACCGCGTGCGTGCGCCGCGTCCAGCAGCCGGTCGAGCGCCTCGAGGTCGCCGAAGAGGGGGTCCACATCGCGTGGGTCGGCGACGTCGTAGCCGTGGTCGGCCATCGGCGAGACCATCACGGGGTTGAGCCACAGCGCGTCGACGCCCAGGGAGCTCAGATAGTCCAGGCCCGCGGTCACCCCGTCGAGGTCGCCGACCCCGTCACCGTTGCTGTCGCGAAACGAGCGCGGGTAGACCTGGTAGAACACCGCGTGCTCCCACCACGTGGCCATCAGAACGCCGAGTTGACCATCGCGTCTGCGGCCATGTCCAGGTAATCCAGCAACGCCTTGCGATGTGGGTCGTCCAGCGTTGCCGAGTCGATCGACGCCACCGCGGTGTGCATGCACCGCAGCCACGCGTCGCGTTCCAGCAGGCCGATGCGGAAGGGTGCGTGCCGCATCCGCAGCCTCGGGTGTCCGCGCAGGTCGGAGTACGTCCTGGGGCCGCCCCAGTACTGCTCGAGGAACATCCGCAGCCGCTCCTCGGCCCCATTGATGTCGTCCTCGGGGTACAGCGGCAGCAGGATCTCGTCGTCGCGGACCAGTTGATAGAACCGCGACACGATGGCTTGGAAGGTGTCGTGGCCACCGACCTCGTCGTAGAAGGTTTGTTGAGCCTGCGTCACGCCCTCCATTGTGCAGACCAACCGCCGTGCACCGGCGGCGGGCCGACGACCTGGGTGTCCGTGACGCTCGAATGAGCCCAGGTCAGACGACCGGCACTTAGCTGGTCTAACGGCATTGTCATGCGCTGTTCACCAACCCGACCAGTGAACTCACTCAAATTTGTCGTGCTATTGCACCCGATCCGTGGTGGACTGTGTGCTCGGAGGCTCTATGGCGCACAGCAAAAAAGGCCACTCACGACGGACCGGTCACATATCCGGCCCTTCGGGGCCTCACGCGCCAAATCGGCCGCTGCACAGTGTCGAGACACTGGCCCCGGCCAGCCCCGACGCCTCGGTGTGGGGTCGCCGCAGGGTTCTGCTGCTCAACTCGACCTACGAACCGCTGACCGCGCTGCCGCTGCGCCGGGCGGTGATCATGCTGATGTGCGGCAAGGCCGACGTCGTGCACGACGACCCGGCCGGGCCGGTGATCCACTCCGCGACCCGCACCATCGTCGTGCCGTCGGTGATCCGGCTGCGGACGTTCGTGCGGGTGCCGTACCGCGCGCGCATTCCGATGACCCGGGCTGCGCTGATGCACCGCGACCGCTTCCGCTGTGCCTACTGCGGGGGCCGGGCGGACACCGTCGACCACGTGGTGCCCCGCAGCCGTGGCGGCGAGCACTCGTGGGAGAACTGTGTGGCTGCCTGTGCGGCATGCAATCACCGCAAGGCCGACAAGCTGTTGGCCGAGCTCGGCTGGTCGCTGCGCACGGTGCCGATGCCGCCGAAAGGCCAGCATTGGCGGCTGTTGTCGACCATCAAGGAGCTCGATCCGGCCTGGGTTCGCTACCTGGGCGAGGGCGCGGCGTAGCGGAGTGTTAACTGTCGGCGCGTCGGGTGCGCGCGGCTGATACGGTTTGGCCGTGAGCACAGCACTTACCCATTCCCTCCTCGGAGGGGTTCCGCTGTTGTTGTTCGTGATCCTGGCGCTGATCTTCCTGACCCGCAGGGGACCGCACCCGGCCACCTACAAGATGTCGGACTCGTGGACCCACGAGCCGATCCTGTGGGCAGCTGCCGAGCCTGCCGACCATGGGCACGGCGGCCACGATTCGCATGGAGTCACCATTGGAGGGGGCGCAAGTGGCAAGTGGTGAGGTCGCGACTGTCGCGACTACCTCGTCAACTGAACTCGACCTGCCGTACGGCTACGCCATCACGTCCAGCGGACGGATCTCCGGCGTCACCGAGCCCGGCGAGCTGTCGGTGCACTACCCGTTCCCGACGATGGATCTCGTGGTCCTCGACGACGCGCTGAAGTACGGATCGCGCGCCGCCAAGGCCCGCTTCGCGGTCTACATCGGTGGGCTCGGTGCCGACACCGCCGCCACGGCCCGCGAGATCCTGGCCAAGGTGCCGACCCCGAACAACGCGGTGCTGTTGGCGGTATCGCCCGACCAGCACGCGATCGAGGTCGTCTACGGAGCCGACGTGAAGGGCCGTGGCATCGAAGAGGCCGCCCCCTTGGGTGTCTCTGCGGCTGCCGCCTCGTTCAAGGAAGGCAACCTGATCGACGGGCTGATCAGCGCGGTGCGCGTGCTGTCCGCCGGCGTTGCCCCCGCCTGACCTGCACCGCGAGCGTGCGTGTCTGTTGCCCGACACGCCGCTGACGATCAGCATTACGCGCACACTCGTGCGTAGATCCCGGTATCGAGACCACGGTTTCGATACCGGGATTTCTGCTTTTCAGGTCAGCCCACACACCGCGAGCGTGCGGAGACTGCCGGCCAGTGACGGTGTGTCGGCCGGCAGACACGCACGCTCGCGGTGCAAAAGGTGCAAAGGACTCAGCTGACGTCGAAGGCGCGGGCGCGCAGTGAGCGCTCCACCCCGGCACGGCCTTCCAGAACCAGGCGGCGCAGCGCAGGCGGCACCTCGGGGTCGGACAGGAACGTGTCCGCCGCATCCAACCCGTTCTGGCTGATGTCCCACGACGGGTACAGGCCGATGACGACGGTCTGCGCGACCTCGCTCGTCCGGCGCTCCCACACTCCGGAGATCGCCGCGAAGTAGCGCGTGGTGAACGGCGTGAGCAACTCTTCCTGGCCCGGTTGCACGAATCCACCGACGATCGCGCGGGTGGTGATGTTGGCCAGGGCGTCGTCTTCGATGACCTCTTCCCACGCGGCCGTCTTCACGACGTCCTGTGGCCGGGCGGCCGACGCCGCGGCGGCGTGGCGCTTGCCGGCGGCAGTCGGGTCGTTCTGAGCCTCGGCGTCGATGAACGGCGTTTCGGGGCCGTCGGCGTCGAGATGCCCGGAGCGGGCCAGCGCGGTGACGATCCGCCACCGCAGATCGGTGTCGATCACCAGACCGGCCATGTTGACCGCGGCCGGTTCGTTGTCGAGCAGCGTCGAGAGGACGGCGACGTGATTGGGGGCCAGCACCGATGAGCACAGCGCGTTGACGAAGGCCAGCTGATGATCAGAACCCGGGGCGGAGTCCCGCGCCAGATCGAGCAGCGCATCGCCGAATGCCGGCCATCCGATTTCGTGGGCCCAGGTGGGGTCGGCGTAGGAACTGAGCGCGGTCTGGGCCTGCAGCAGCAGCCGCTGTGCCACGCCGACTTCGGATTCGGCGTGCAGCCCGCTCATCACCAGGGCCACGAAGTCGCGGGCCCGCAGCTCGGCCTCGCGGGTCATTTCCCACGCTGCCGACCAGGCCAGCGTCCGGGGCAGCGAATCGGCGATGTCGGCGATCCGGGACAGCACGGTCCGCAGGGACACCGGATCCAGCCGCAGCGAGCAGTAGGTCAGATCGTCGTCGTTGACCAGGATCAGCTGGCCGCGTGAAATCCCGATCAGCTCGGGCACTTCGGTGACCGGGCCGTCGACGTCGAGTTCCACGCGATGCACGCGCGTCAGCCTGCCGGAGCCACCGTCGTCGTAGATGCCGATGGCCAGGCGGTGCACTCGGGTCTCGCCTGCGCCCGGCGCAGCACCGGACTGGGTGACGGCGAAGCGGGTGAATGCGCCCGACTCGTCGACATCGAAATCGGCGCGCAGCGTGTTCAGCCCCGTTGTCCGCAGCCACTGCCGGCCCCAGCCGGACAGGTCCCGCCCCGACGACTTCTCCAGCGCGCCCAGCAGATCTCCGAAGGTGGCGTTGGCGAATGCGTGGTCGCGGAAGTAGTCCCGCAGACCGGCCAGGAAGTGTTCGAGCCCGACGTAGGCGACCAGCTGCTTGAGCACCGAAGCGCCCTTGGCGTAGGTGATGCCGTCGAAGTTGACCTCGACGGCCGCCAGGTCGGGGATGTCCGCGGCCACGGGATGGGTCGACGGCAGCTGGTCCTGCCGGTAGGCCCACGACTTCTCGACGTTGGCGAACGTCGTCCATGCCGCGGTGTATTCGGTGGCCTCGGCCTGGCACAGCACCGACGCGAACGTCGCGAAGGATTCGTTGAGCCACAGGTCATCCCACCACTGCATGGTGACCAGGTCACCGAACCACATGTGGGCCATCTCGTGCAGGACGGTCTCCGCGCGGCGTTCGTAGGAATACCGGGTGACCTTGGAGCGGAAGACGTAGTCCTCCAAGAAGGTCACCGCGCCGGCGTTCTCCATCGCGCCCGCGTTGAATTCCGGGACGAACAGCTGGTCGTACTTGCCGAACACGTACGGCGTGCCGAAGTTCTTGTGGTAGAAGCCGAATCCCTGCTTGGTCTCGGTGAACAGCCGCTCGGCATCCATGAACTGCGACAGCGACTTGCGGCAGAACAAGCCCAGCGGGATCGTGCCGTGGTCGTCGGAGTACTCGTCACGCCACACCGCGTAGGGCCCGGCGATGAGCGCCGCGAGATAGGTGCTCATCTTCGGCGTGGTGGCGAAGACGTGAACCGTTGCGCCGCCGGAGGTTTCGGCGGAAACCGGTGCTCCGTTGGAGATCACCTCCCAGTGCGACGGCGCGGTGACCTGGATGTCGAAGGTCGCCTTGAGATCCGGCTGATCGAAGCACGCGAACATCCGCTTGGCGTCGGCGGTTTCGAACTGGGAGTACAGGTACACCTCGTCGTCGACCGGGTCGACGAAGCGGTGCAGCCCTTCACCGGTATTGGAGTACAGGCAGTCCGCGTCGACGACGAGCACGTTGTGTGCGGCCAGGCCCGGCAGGGCGATGCCGGTGGATTCGTCGTAGGTGGACGTGTCGAGCGGGACGCCGTTGAGGGTCGCGCTGCGGATCGCCTCGGCGGCGATGTCGATGTAGGTGTCGGCGCCGGCAAGCGCATCGAACTCCACCGTCGTGGTGGACCGGAAGGTGCGGTCGCCGGGCCGGCCCTCACCGTCGGTGAGGTCGAGCTCGATGCGGTAGTTGCCGACGGTGACCAGGGCGGCGCGCTCGACGGCCTGGTCGCGGGTGAGATTCGGAAGAGCCACGCGTCCAACCTAACGGCTGGCCGCGTGAGAGTCCCGGGCTACTGCCCGAAGCCGGGGAAGCCGGCGATCCCGCTCAGTGCGTTCAGGCCGCCCAGGTTGTTCAGGATGGAGCCGTCAGTGATCGACGACATCATCTGCGGGCAGTACATCTGGATGGCAATGCCGGTGAAGAACGACGCCATCTCGGGGGACATGCCGTTGTTGCCCCGCATCTGGGACGCCACCGACGCGAAGTTCTTTCCGGGTTCGACGAGCATCGGGCACACCTGCTGCCCGAGCTGAACGGTCGAACCCGGGTCGTTGTAGCCGATACCGGCGTTGGACAGGGCGTTCAGGAACGAGTCGTTCGTGTCGGCCTGGGCGGGCACGGCCAGCGCAAGGCCGGCAGCGGCGACGACGCCCATGGTCGTCAGGAGGGCACGTGCGGCCATAATTCAGCTCCTCAGCTGTCACGTAGGACACTTGCAGCGCCCCACTCACTTGGGAAACAGTGGTTCACCAGGGTCACAGGAACAACACGGTTCGATAAAAATCTGCACACTATGCGTTTCCTGTGCCACTTCCGTGACGTCGACATGCTTATCGGAACACGCGGTGAGATGGTTACCACCGACTCGGGGAACACTCTATGTGGGCGCGCAGTTGTGCTGAACGGGGCTGTGGCCCAGACCATCGAGAGGACGCATTGATGACTCAGAAAGACGTTGCAGGATTCTGGTTCGACCCGCTGTGCCCATGGTGCTGGATCACCTCGCGCTGGATCCTGGAGGTACAGAAGGTCCGCGACATCGACGTGCAGTTCCATGTGATGAGCCTGGCGGTGCTCAACGAAGGCCGCGACCTTCCCGAGAACTACGTCGAGCTCATGAAGAAGGCCTGGGGCCCGGTGCGGGTCGCCATCGCCGCCGAGCAGCTCAAGGGCCAGGAGATCCTCGCCCCGCTCTACACCGCGATGGGAACCCGGATCCATAACCAGGACAACAAGGACTTCGACGCCGTCATCAAGGAGTCGCTCGAAGAGGTGGGGCTGCCCGCCGAACTGGCCGAGGCGGCCACCACCGACAAGTACGACGAGGCGCTGCGCAAGAGCCATCACGAGGGCATGGACGCCGTTGGTGACGACGTCGGCACCCCGACCATCCACGTCAACGGCGTGGCGTTCTTCGGCCCGGTGCTCTCGAAGATCCCGCGTGGCGAAGAAGCAGGCAAGCTTTGGGACGCCTCGGTGACGTTCGCGTCGTATCCGCATTTCTGGGAACTCAAGCGCAGCCGCACCGAGGCGCCGCAATTCGACTGAGCGGTACTGCCCGCCGAATATTCTCATTCCGCTTGCGTTACACCACGGTTCACGCCACGGTGTAACGCATGACAGCGGCTGAGCCCAGTACCGACGGTTCTTATCGGGATCGCATCGCGGCCATCGAACCCGGGGGCAACGAGTTCATCGCCGAGGCCGACCGACACGGAAAGCCCAGCCAGCTGTTTTGGACCTGGACGTCGCCGAACCTGGAATTCGCCACCATCTTCCTCGGCGTGCTCGCAGTCTCCGTCTATGGCATGACCTTCTGGCAGACGCTGGCGGGCATGGCCGTCGGGACCGGGCTCGGAGCGCTCGCGCACTACTTCCTGTCCAAACGCGGACCGCGCCACGGTGTGCCGCAGATGGTGTTGGGCCGGCTGGCCTTCGGGTTCCGGGGCAATGCGGTGCCGTCGCTGCTGATGACGGTGACCGCGGGCATCGGCTGGTTCGCGACCAACAGCGTCAGCGGCGCGTTCGCGTTGTCGACTCTGGTCGGGGTGGCGCCGGTGCTGGCCCTGGTGTTCGTCGTCGTGGTGCAGACGGCGCTCGCGGTGTTCGGACACAACCTCGTACAGGCCTTCGAGCGGTGGGCCTTCCCGGTGCTGGCGGTGATCTTCGCGGTCACTTCGGTGGTGATCTTGAGCAAGGCCGACTTCGGCGCCCCGGCGGTGGCCGGCGGGGTGGGCGGGACCGGTGGCTTTCTGCTGACCGTCGGCACCGCGTTCGGATATGTCGCCGGCTGGGCTCCCTACGCAGCCGATTACACCCGCTACCTGCCCAAGTCGGACGCCACCGCACGGACAGGATTCTTCGCAGCCGCGGGGCTGTTCGTGTCCTGCCTGGTGCTGCAGGTCGTCGGTGCGGCGTCGGTGACGATCGGGCCGGCCGTCTCCGACAACCCGACAGCGGCCTTCACCGCCGAGCTGGCACCGTTGCTGGCCAACCTCACGCTGCTGGCCATCGCGATCGGCGCCATCGCCGCCAATGCCATCAACATCTATTCGGGCGCAATGGCTTTCGTGACCATCGGGGTCAAGCTGCCGCATCACGTCGCGCGAGCGGCGGCGACGGTGTTCTTCGGGGTGGTCGGATTCCTCATCGCATGGTGGGCGTTGGCCGACGCGGCCGCGAGCTACGAGGCGTTCCTGCTGATCATCGCTTACTGGATCGGGCCGTGGCTCGGCGTGGTGTTCGCCGACCAGTATCTGCGGGGCGACCAGCCGGTGGCGCACTTCCTCTACGACCGGACCTACAGTAACTGGCCGGGCCTGTTGTCGTTCCTGATCGGATTGGTGGTGTCGGTGGCGCTGTTCTGCAATCAGACGAACTTCGTCGGCTACGTGGCCCGGGCGGTGCCCCAACTCGGTGACATCACTTTCTTCGTCGGATTCCTCATCGCGGGCGGCTGCTACCTCGTGTTGTGCCGGTCCAAGCTCGCAACAGAAAGGGTGGCGGCATGACCCCCGAACAGATGCTCGACGTCGCGGTCGAGCAGGCGCGTAAAGGCTTGGCCGAGGGCGGTATACCGATCGGGGCGGCCCTGTTCCGGGACACCGGCGAGCTGCTGGGCGCCGGACACAACCGGCGGGTGCAGAACGACGATCCGTCGATTCACGCCGAAACCGACGCCTTCCGCGCCGCGGGCCGTCAGCGCGGCTACCGCTCGACGATCATGGTCACCACGCTCTCGCCGTGCTGGTACTGCAGCGGGCTGGTGCGGCAGTTCAACATCGGTGCCGTGGTGATCGGGGAGGCTCGTACCTTCTCGGGTGGCCACGATTGGCTGTCTGAACATGGGGTTGCCGTTACGCTGCTGGATGACAAGCGCTGTGTGGCGATGATGGAGGACTTCATCGCCGACCGGCCGGAGCTGTGGGCGGAGGATATCGGCGAATGAGCGCCATTGCGACAGTGGATATTTCGCGGTGGTACCGCGGTGGGGCCGACGCCGACGCGGTGGCCGCCGAGGTCGACGAGGGCCTGCAGCGGGCCGGCTTCATCGTCATCACCGGCCACGGCGTCGATCCCGATCTGGCGGCGCGGGTGCGTGCGGCCAGCCGCGAGTTCTTCGCTCTGCCAGATGAGGTCAAGCAGCGCTATTCGGTACCGGTCGGCGGCCACGGCTGGATCGGCCCCGGCGCCGAAGCCAACGGCTACGCCGAGGGCACCGAGACCCCGCCGGACCTCAAGGAGAGCTACAGCCTGGGTGCCGAGACGGCAACCGGCGACCCGGAGGTGGACCGGATCTGGTTCGCGCCCAACGTCTGGCCGGCCGAGGTGCCGGCACTGCAGCCGCTGGTCAGTGAATACACCGCGGCGATGCGCAAGCTGTCCGACGATCTGCTCGCGCTGTTCGCCCACGCACTCGGACTGCCGGCGAATCCCTTTGCGACGCTGGCCGACCGACCGACCTGGACCATGAACATCAACCACTACCCGCCGGTGAGCGTGGTGGGCGAGCCGGAGCCGGGTCAGTTCCGCATCGGCCCGCACACCGATTTCGGCACCGTCACCGTGCTGGACCGCGAGCCGGGAGCAGGTGGGCTGCAGGTGTATTCGGAGGCAGAAGGCTGGGAGGACGCGCCGTGGGAACCCGGTGCGCTGACGGTCAACATCGGGGATCTGCTGGAGTACTGGAGTGGCAAGCGCTGGCCGTCCGGCCGCCACCGGGTGCTGCCACCGCAACCGCACGCCCCCGAAGAGGATCTGGTGTCGCTGATCTACTTCTACGAGGCCAACCATGACGCGCTGGTGACGCCGCTGGATCCGCCGATCGGGCGGGTCGCTGGGCTGACTCCCGTCACATCGTCGGACTTCATCAAGGAGCGCCTCGACGCCATCACGGTCGGCTGAGCGACGGCCTGGGCGCCGGACCGTCGCGACTGAGGGTGAAGAGCGCGGTGGTCAACGGCTTTCGGGCGGTGCGGTATTCGGCTTCGATGACCTCGACCATGCCTGCGCAGGCCTCAGCGCCGAACACGAACAGCAGGTCCCGGTGCGGCACGGCGGCGACGATGTCGTCGCCGACGAGCCGAGCCATGCGCTCGTGAAGCCCTGAGGCCACCAGTGTGGTTGCGGCCAGCCAGCTTCCGCTCATCACCACCGTCGGTGCCCCGGCGGGTCCGCGCTCGAAGAACTCCATCGCGATCCGTCCGGCCGACAGGGCCTGGGACAACGCCCGGTCCGCGTGGGCATATGCCGTCGGCAGATCGATCCGGGCGGCCGCGAGCTGCGCGGCGCCCACCGCGGCCAGGATCTGGGCATCGGGGGGACCGGTCGGCGTGACCAGCGCCAGCGACAGACCGTGGCCGACTCGACGCTGTGCCTGCGCGCCGCTCGACGGCGCGTCGGGATAGTCGTCGGGAACCAGGTACGGGTAGATCTGGTCGACGTCGATCTGCATGCCGCCATCTTGCGCCATCGGCAAACGGGCACGCCGCACTCGTTAGGGTTACCGGCATGTGTGTCAACCTCGGTCCCGAGCCGTCCCGCCCGAGCCATGCCTGAAGGCCACACTCTGCACCGGCTGGCCCGGCTGCATCAACGCCGGTTCGGCCGCAGCCCCGTCGTGGTGTCGAGCCCGCAGGGCAGGTTCGTCGACGGTGCGGCCGACGTGAGCGGGCGGGTGCTGCGCAAATCCGATGCCTGGGGCAAGCATCTGTTCCATCACTACGACGGCGGTCGCGTCGTCCACATCCATCTGGGCTTGTACGGCACGTTCACCGAAGCGGCCGTGCCGTTGCCGTTGCCGGTGGGTCAGGTCCGCATGCGCATGGTCGGCGCCGAGTACGGCACCGACTTGCGCGGTCCGACCGTGTGTGAAGTGATCGGCGAACCCGAGATCGCCGACGTCGTCGCCAAACTCGGCCCCGACCCGCTGCGCGGCGACGCCGATCCCGAAGTCGCCTGGAAGCGGATTGCCAAGTCGCGCAGATCGATCGGCGCGTTGCTGATGGATCAGTCGGTGATCGCCGGGGTCGGCAACGTGTACCGCAGCGAGCTGTTGTTCCGTCATCGCATGGACCCCTACCGGCTCGGCGTTCACCTCGGCCAGGACGAATTCGCCGACATGTGGACCGATCTGGTGGCGCTGATGAAGGTCGGCGTGCGGCGCGGCAAGATCGTCGTGGTGCGGCCCGAGCATGACCACGGCGCCCCGTCCTACGGACCCGGCCGGCCCCGCACCTACGTGTACCGGCGGGCGGGCGACGCATGCCGGGTGTGCGGAACCTCGGTGCGCACGGCCGAATTGGAGGGGCGCAACCTGTTCTGGTGCCCGGCCTGCCAGAGGTAGTGCGGCGGGATCGCATTCGGCACGGGACAATTGACGAGTGGAATTGATCCTCGTCGTCGTCGGAGCCATTGTCGTCACAGCCATTGCCCACCGGCGCGGATTGGAACCCGCCCTGATCATCGTGGTCGTCGGCATCGCGGTGTCCTTCTTTCCGGATTTCGAGCCGCCCGAACTGGATTCGCACATCCTGCTGACGGTGGTGCTGCCGCCGCTGCTGTATTCGGCGGCGCTGGGATTTTCGTTCCCGACGTTCCTGCGCAACATCCGGCCGATCCTGGGTCTCGGGGTCGGGTTGGTGGTGGTGACCGCGTTCACGGTGGCCGCGGTGTCGGCCTGGCTGGTGCTGGTGCCGCTGACTTTCGGCCTGGCGTTGATCCTCGGTGCGATCGTGGCGCCTCCGGACGCGGTCACCGCGGTCGCAGTGGGCCGCAAACTCGGCCTGCCGAAGCGGGTGATGGCGATCCTGACCGGGGAGAGCCTCATCAACGATGCTGCGGCGCTGACACTGTTCAGCATCGCGGTGGCCCAGGTCGCGGGCACCCATACCTTCATCGAGGATCCTTTCCTGCTGTTCATCTTCAGCGCCCTGGTGGGGCCACTGGTGGGGGCACTGCTGGGCTACGTCACGCTGTGGATCCGGCGGCGGCTCGCGAATCCGGGGCTGGAGACCGTTCAGGGGCTGGTGGTGCCGTTCGCGGCGTACATCGCTGCCGAGGAACTGCATGCCTCGGGTGTGCTGGCGGTCGTCGTCGCCGGCTTCGTCGTGGGCCACGGCTCGCTGGGCGCCGGATATCAGACCCGCTTGCAGGAACGCTATGTGTGGAACTCGGTGGACGTGCTGTTGGAGGCGTTCGTCTTCGCCTACATCGGTCTGCATCTGCGGTTCGTGCTGGAGCATCTGAACGACGCGCATGAATCGCTGATGGAGGTGGCCGTCGCGTCGGCGATCGTGCTGCTGATCGTCCTGGTGATCCGGCCGCTGTCGGTGTTCGTGATGTTCGGCCGCAACAAACTGTTCCGGCATGTCGAGAGCCGGCTGAGCGTGCCGGTGCCCGAGCGTGGTGGCCGCGGGGCGCTGGGCACGAAGGTGCGCCGTAAGCCGATGGGCAAGTGGCGCTCACGGGTGGACCGCAGGCCGCTGTCCTGGCGTGAGAGCGTGGTGGTCTCGTGGACCGGCATGCGCGGGGTGGTCACCTTGGCTGCGGCCGCGGCGATCCCGGCGACGACGATCACCGGTGAACCGTTCCCCGAGCGGGCCACCATTCAGGCCATCGCCTTCGTCGTCAGCGTCGGCACCCTGTTGATCCAGGGTTGGTCGCTGCCGCTGCTGATCCGGCGGCTGCATCTGTCGCGGTTCTGCGACGACCACGAGGTCGACCGGGCCGAGGAACTCAAGGCTGAGCGGTTGGTGCACGACGCGGCCGAGGAAGTGCTGGCGAACTTCGAGGCACCGCCGGGGATGAACCCGAGGGTGCTGACCGAGATCCGCGGCATCATCGCGCGGCATTCACAGGATGCCGACGAAATGCCCGACCCCGAGGCCCACACCAGGCGGTCGGAGGTGTTCTCGGCGCTGTACCGCGATGTGCTGGCGGCTCAGCGGCAGGCGCTGATCGCCGAGCGGGACGCGGGCGGAATCGAAGACGAGGCGGTGCGGGCCATGCTCGAGCGGCTCGACCTGCAGGAGGCCGGCGTTTCGGCGCGGCTCGACAGCCGGTTCTGACTATTGGCGAGCAGTCGCGAAAGTCCCCGAACCGCGGCGTGTCGCGGACCTTCGCGTCTGCTCGCGCTGGGTCAGAAGTCCCCGCCGCCGAAGTCGAATCCGCCGCCGTCAAAGCCGCCGCCGTCGAATCCGCCGCTGTCCCAGCCACTGGCGTCGGTGCCGCCCCAGTCGCCGGAACCGCTGTCGTAGCCGGCGTTGTCGTAGCCACCGCCGTCGTACCCGCCGGCGTCCTGCCCCGCGGCGTATCCGTCGGAGTAGCCGTCGCCGTAGCCGCTCTCGAAACCCTGCGCGCCGTAGTTGACCCCGTGCATGCCGCTGAACAACGAGTCGAACAGCAGCGCCGAACCGACGCCCCAGGCGCCGGCCACCAAGGCGGTCTTCCACCACGGCTCGGAATACCACCCGGCTGGCACGGGCCGGCCGGCCACGCGGCCGCCGGGGTAATAGTTCGGCGTGCGCTGCGACGGGGTTGGGGAGGCCTCGAGCTGACGGCCCTCGAAGTTGATGGTGCGGTCCTCGGTGACCGCGCCCGCCGACCGCTGGCCGGTCAAGGTCTCGAGTTCGGGACCGGGATCCATGCCCATCGCGGTGCGCGCGGCGCGGACGTAGTACAGGCCCTCGATGGCGCTTTCCTTGGCCAGCGCGGCTTGCTTGGCAGTGGTCGCCTGGTCGATCTGCGAGGACGCGGCGGTGTAGCGCTCCGATGCGTCGGCCAGCGCCTGCTTGGAAGCGTCGTCGGTGCCGGTCAGGTTGAGCACCTGGCCACCGAGCCGTTCGATGATGCGACGCGCGTCAGCCTTGGCGTCGGCGAGGGATTCGGCGGACCGTCGTCCGGCGGATTTCGACGAGCTGTAGACCGCGAACGCGATGGCGGCGATGACCAGGACGATGAGTACCAGCAAAACGCTGTTCATGGCGTCCAGGGTACCGAGCAGAAACGGCGTTTCCGCGCGTCGGAGCGGGCGTCAGATTACGCCGAGAGCGGAGTACACCTCGTCCGAGAGCGCGACCGTGCGCGGGTCGGCATTGCACTTGGTCGCGTCGAAAAAGTTCATCACGTACGCGTACCCGATGCGGTGTTCGAGGTCGACGAACGCATACGAGCCGCCGGACCCGCCGTGGCCGAAGATCCGTAGGTTCGGGCCGGCCACGCCGCGCTGGTTGAGCATGTAGCCCAGGCCCCAGCCGTGATCGGCGACGCGTGGGCCGAGCACCACGTCGGGGTCGAAACCGCCCTGGGACACCCGGGCCCGCTCCAGGTGCTCGCGGCTGATCAGCTTCTCCTGGGCCAGGGCGTTGTAGAACGTCGCCATGCCCAGTGCGGACACATGAGCGTTGGTGCTGGGGAATTCGGCGGACCGCCACGTGCTCAGGGCGTGGGCGCCGAGCTCGTCGTCCGGCACGAAGTCCATCGACACCGCGAATGCGGCCCACGGATGGTCGTTCAGGTGCTGCGGCGGAGTGCATACCCTGTTCTGCGCCAGCACGCTGCGCACGGTCGGCTTGTTCAGCATCTCGGCGCAGCGATGGTGCTCGTCGGCGGGCAGGCCGATATGGACGTCGATGCCCAGCGGCTCGGCGACCTCGGTGCGCAGGTACTGGCCCAACGTGCGGCCGGTCACCCGCCGGACCACCTCGCCGAGGATGAAGCCGAAACTGACCACGTGATAGCCCTGCGCGGTGCCGGGTTCCCACCACGGCTCGGCCGCGGCCAGCCGTGCGCAGACACCGTCCCAGTCGGTCACGTCTCGCCAGTCCATCGGTTCGCGCGGGCCGATCACCCCGGACCGGTGCCCAAGCACCATGGCGATGGTGATGTCCTGCTTGCCGGCCTGAGCGAACTCCGGCCAGTACCGGGAGACCGGTGCGTAAAGGTCGATCTGACCGCGATCGGCCAGCAGATGCACGCAGCTGCTCAACAGTCCCTTGGATCCGGAGAAGACGCTGGCGAGGGTGTTCTCTCGCCACGGGCGCGTGCCTGCCGCGTCGGCCGACCCACCCCACAGGTTGACCACCAGCTCGTCCTCGACCCAGACCGCGACGGCGGCGCCGACCTCGCCACGCTCGGCGAAGTTGCGTTCGAACGCGTCTCGTACCCGAGCGAATTGCGGCAGGCATGTGCCCGCTATCGGGGCAGCGGTTGTGATCATGCTGGCTCCTGTGGGTTGGACCGGAGCCGTTGGCCGGTGAGTTGGGGTCGAGCACCAATGTACGGGCCGGAGCTGTGACCACCACAACGGCCGAAATCGATTGGAAGCAATTCGAGACCGGGCCGTGATCAGGCTCTCAGGTTCAGGTGGCGTTCGCCATTGTCGTTCTCGGCGTCAATTTCCTGTGGCACAGTGCGCTGTCGGCGTCGACGTCGCCGATTTCGCGATGGCGTCGAATTGCCCACTGGCACAAATGAACTCCGGCCAGCGGAACCGATTCACCAACGCGCCTGCTCGGGTCGGTGGTAACCGGCGCGGCGTAACAAATCGGGTGCGGATGAATACGCTTGTGTCTCAGGGGAAACGGCAACCGCGGCAGGATCGACACAGACTCATTGGACCCTGGTCGAAGACGCTGCAGTTCGAACATCAATCGCGTAGAACACCTGGCTGTCGTCGGCGCGAACCACCAGGAACGTGACGTAGCCATGGGGCCGGCACTTGTCACCCGCCGCGGCCGTGCAGCCCGCCACCGTATGCCCCAACACGGTCACGCTGTCGGTGAACCAGAGCAGCAAGACCAGGCTGCGCTGGGAGGAGATGCTGCGCGCGCCGGAATCGCCCGCGCCCCCCACCTGTGTCCCGAGCCCCATCAATACTGTCCGTCGGCCTATGCCACCGGAACCTGACGACGCGCAACACTGGCAACTCTGATACGCAGCTGCCTCACAGGGCGCAGGGCGGTACACAAAAAAACCGCCCTAACAGGGCGGTCCTTGTGGAGCGGGCGACGGGAATCGAACCCGCGTAGCTAGTTTGGAAGACTAGGGCTCTACCATTGAGCTACGCCCGCATGTGCAGCATCAGCACTGTACCGGTGTGCCCCCAATCAAATCCAATTGAAGGCTTCAGGTGGTCAGGCCGTAGTATCTCGCGTGGTCCTTTTGTGGGTTTCGCACCTGCGATCGGCCACGCAGACAAACGATGCACACGGGGTGTAGCGCAGCTTGGTAGCGCATCCGCTTTGGGAGCGGAAGGCCGCAGGTTCAAATCCTGTCACCCCGACTCACCCGCCAGAACGACAGAACTATCTAGGAGCAACAAGAGTGAAGAGCACGGTCGAGCAGCTGAGCCCCACCCGGGTGCGCATCAATGTGGAGGTGCCCTTCACCGAGTTGGAGCCGGACTTCGACCGGGCATTCAAGGAGCTGGCCAAGCAGGTCCGCCTGCCCGGCTTCCGTCCCGGCAAGGCTCCCCGCAAGCTGCTGGAGGCCCGCATCGGCCGCGGTGCCGTGCTGGAGCAGGTCGTCAACGATGCGTTGCCCAGCCGCTACAGCGAGGCCGTGTCGACGTCCGACATCAAGCCGCTCGGCCAGCCCGAGATCGAGGTCACCAAGCTTGAGGACGGCGAGGAGCTGGTGTTCACCGCCGAGGTGGACGTCCGCCCCGAGATCACGCTGCCCGACCTGGAGGCGCTGAAGATCACCGTCGACCCGATCGAGGTCACCGACGAAGAGGTCGACGCCGAGCTGCAGTCGCTGCGCGCCCGGTTCGGCACCCTGACCGGCGTCGAGCGTCCCGCGCAGGAGGGCGACTTCGTCTCCATCGACCTGTCGGCCACCGTCGACGGCGAGGATGTGCCCGAGGCCAAGACCGAGGGGCTCTCGCACGAGGTCGGTTCCGGCCAGTTGATCGACGGTCTCGACGATGCCATCACCGGCCTGACCGCAGGTGAGTCCAAGGTGTTCACCACCAAGCTGGCCGCAGGCGAGCACGCCGGCAAGGACGCCGAGGTGACCGTCACCGTCAAGTCGGTCAAGGAGCGCGAGCTGCCCGAGGCGGACGACGAATTCGCCCAGCTGGCAAGCGAATTCGACACCTTCGAAGAGCTCAAGGAAAGCCTCGTCGAGCAGGTGAAGCGCGTCAAGAGCGTGCAGCAGGCCGAGCAGATCCGGGACAAGGCGCTGGAGGAACTGCTCGAGCAGACCGAGGTTCCGCTGCCGGAGAACATCGTGCAGGCCCAGGTCGACGACACCCTGCACAACCGGATCCACGCCCTCGACCACGACGAGGACAAGTTCGCCGAGCAGCTGACCGAACAGGGCAGCAGCCGTGAGGAATTCGACGCCGACAACCGCACCCACGCGGAGAAGGCCATCAAGACCCAGCTGCTGATGGACGCGCTCGCCGACAAGCTCGACGTCCAGGTGGGCCAGAACGACCTCACCGAGCGCCTGGTGCTGATGTCGCGTCAGTACGGCATCGAGCCGCAGCAGCTCATCCAGCTCCTGCAGCAGAACAACCAGCTGCCGGCCATGTTCGCCGATGTGCGGCGCGCGTTGACCATCGCCGCCGTCGTGCACGCCGCCACCGTCACCGACACCGACGGCACGGTCGTCGACACCACCGAGCTCTTCGGCCCGGTCGGCAACGGCGAAGCCGAGGGTGAGCAGGACAGCAGCGACGAGGCCGACAAGGACGCCGACAGCGCCGAGTGACGCTGTGAGCGAACGCGCCCCTGTCTGGGAGTGCGCGGCGTTGCAGGTTGGTTAATGTCGTCAGTACCAAGACGTAAGAGAAAGCAGGTATCCAGTCGTGACTGACATGCGTGGCGCCGGGGCAGGGCTCAACCTTGTCGACTCGGTGTACGAGCGACTGCTCTCCGAGCGGATCATCTTCCTGGGCTCCCAAGTTGACGACGACATTGCCAACCGGCTGTGCGCGCAGATTCTGCTGCTGTCGGCGGAGGATCCGACCAAGGACATCCACCTGTACATCAACTCGCCCGGCGGCTCCATCAGCGCGGGCATGGCGATCTACGACACCATGGTGTTGGCGCCGTGCGACATCGCGACCTACGCGATGGGCATGGCCGCGTCGATGGGGGAGTTCCTCCTCGCCGCGGGAACCAAGGGCAAGCGCTACGCGCTGCCGCACGCCCGCATCCTGATGCACCAGCCGCTCGGCGGTGTCACGGGTAGCGCGGCCGACATCGCGATCCAGGCCGAGCAGTTCGCGGTCATCAAGAAGGAGATGTTCCGGCTCAACGCTGAGTTCACCGGTCAGACGATCGAGCGCATCGAGGCCGACTCGGACCGCGACCGCTGGTTCACCGCACCGGAAGCCCTGGAGTATGGGTTCGTCGACCACATCATCACCAGCGCCAACGTCAACGGCACCGGACCGGGAGCAGGACTAGACAAATGACCGACCAGATTCATCCGTCATTGGACGCCCGCGTGCAGCCGCAGGCCCGCTACATCCTGCCGTCGTTCATCGAGCACAGCAGCTTCGGCGTCAAGGAATCCAACCCGTACAACAAGCTGTTCGAGGAACGCATCATCTTCCTCGGCGTGCAGGTGGACGACGCGTCGGCCAACGACATCATGGCGCAGCTGCTGGTGCTGGAGTCGCTGGATCCCGACCGCGACATCACCATGTACATCAACTCGCCGGGTGGCTCGTTCACCTCGCTGATGGCGATCTACGACACCATGCAGTACGTGCGGGCCGACATCCAGACCGTGTGCCTGGGTCAGGCCGCGTCGGCCGCCGCGGTGCTGCTCGCCGCCGGAACCCCCGGCAAGCGTCTCGCACTGCCCAACGCCCGGGTGCTCATCCACCAGCCCTCGCTGGGTGGCGTCATCCAGGGCCAGTTCTCCGACCTGGAGATCCAGGCCGCCGAGATCGAGCGCATGCGTACCCTGATGGAGACCACGCTGGCGCGGCACACCGGCAAGGATCCCGAGGTCATCCGCAAGGACACCGACCGCGACAAGATTCTGACCGCCGAGCAAGCCAAGGATTACGGCATCATCGACACGGTGCTGGAGTACCGGAAGTTGTCGGCGCAGAAGTCGTAGGCCAGACCGATCGTCTCCGGCAGCGACACGCCCGTGTAACAGTCAGCGCACTGACGGGTCGTGAGCCGCCGGAGACGATATGTTCTCCTGCACAGGTAAATATCACCAACGCGATTCGGCTTTATCGGTCGCACCGCGGAGGAGCGAACGGGTAGCGTCGGGTTTAACGCCCGGGGAAACCCTCGAAATGGCGAAACGACTGACCGCGAACAGGAAGTAGGACCCCCCGAATGGCGCGCATCGGAGACGGCGGTGACCTGCTGAAGTGCTCGTTCTGTGGAAAGAGCCAAAAGCAGGTCAAGAAGCTCATCGCGGGTCCCGGCGTCTATATCTGCGATGAGTGCATCGACCTGTGCAACGAGATCATCGAGGAGGAGCTCGCCGACGCTGACGACGTCAAGCTTGACGAGCTGCCCAAACCTGCGGAGATCCGCGAGTTCCTCGAGGGCTACGTGATCGGCCAGGACACCGCGAAGCGGACCCTGGCGGTGGCTGTCTACAACCACTACAAGCGCATCCAGGCCGGCGAGAAGTCCCGCGACTCCCGCTCGGAGCCGGTTGAGCTGACCAAGTCGAACATCCTCATGCTGGGACCCACCGGCTGCGGCAAGACCTACCTGGCGCAGACCCTCGCCAAGATGCTCAACGTCCCGTTCGCCATCGCGGACGCGACGGCGCTCACCGAGGCCGGATACGTCGGCGAGGACGTCGAGAACATTCTGCTCAAGCTGATTCAGGCCGCGGACTACGACGTCAAGCGGGCCGAGACCGGCATCATCTACATCGACGAGGTCGACAAGATCGCCCGTAAGAGCGAGAACCCGTCGATCACGCGCGACGTCTCCGGTGAGGGCGTGCAGCAGGCACTGCTGAAGATCCTCGAAGGCACGCAGGCCTCGGTGCCCCCGCAGGGCGGTCGCAAGCATCCGCATCAGGAATTCATCCAGATCGACACCACCAACGTGCTGTTCATCGTCGCGGGTGCCTTCGCCGGCCTGGAGAAGATCGTCTCCGACCGGGTCGGCAAGCGCGGCCTGGGCTTCGGCGCCGAGGTGCGGTCCAAGGCCGAGATCGACACCCAGGATCACTTCGCCGAGGTCATGCCCGAGGACCTGATCAAGTTCGGGCTCATCCCCGAGTTCATCGGCCGGTTGCCGGTCGTGGCGTCGGTGACCAACCTCGACAAGGAGTCGTTGGTCAAGATCCTCTCCGAGCCCAAGAACGCGCTGGTCAAGCAGTACGTGCGACTGTTCGAGATGGACGGCGTCGAGTTGGAGTTCACCGACGAGGCGCTGGAGGCCATCGCCGACCAGGCGATCCACCGCGGCACCGGCGCTCGTGGCCTACGCGCCATCATGGAAGAGGTGCTGCTGCCGGTCATGTACGACATCCCCAGCCGCGACGATGTCGCCAAGGTGGTTGTCACCAAGGAGACCGTGCAGGACAACGTTCTGCCGACCATCGTGCCGCGCAAGCCCTCGCGGGCGGAGCGCCGCGACAAGAGCGCCTAGCTGTTCATCGAATTTGCACTGAGGGTCGTGATCCCAGCCGGATCACGACCCTCAGTGCATTTTCGACGAAGTATTCAGGGCGTAACCCGGTCGGGACGGGTGTAGACGTTCATCGAGTCGCCCCGCAGGAACGCGACCAGGGTGAGACCGGATTGCGCGGCCAGGTCCACGGCCAGCGATGACGGTGCCGACACGGCGGCCAGCACCGGGATGCCCGCCATGACGGCTTTCTGCGTGAGTTCGAACGAGGCACGGCCGCTGACCAAGAGCACGGTGCCGGTCAGCGGTATCCGGTTCTGTTCGAGCGCCCAGCCGATCACCTTGTCGACCGCGTTGTGCCTGCCGATGTCTTCGCGTACCACCAGCAAGGTGCCGTCGGTCGCGAACAGGCCGGCCCCGTGCAGGCCACCGGTACTGGCGAAAACCTTCTGTGCTTCCCGTAGCCGGGGCGGCAGGGCGGAGAGGGTATCGGCCGCAACGGTCGACGGATCGTCACCCGGGCAGTAGCGGCTGATCAGCCGCACCGCCTCCAGCGATGCCTTGCCGCACACCCCGCAGGACGAGGTGGTGTAGAAGTTGCGCGTGACATCGACCGCCGGTGCAGGCACGTCGGGGGCCAAGGTCACGTCGAGCACGTTGTAGGTATTGGTGCCGTTCTCCGTCGCACCGCGGCAGTACCGCACCGTCAGCAGATCGTCGCGAGTGCCGATGACGCCTTCGGTCAGCAGAAAGCCTTGCGCCAGCTCGACATCCGAGCCGGGTGTGCGCATGGTGACGGTGATGGGCGTCCCGTTGAGCCGAATCTCCAACGGCTCTTCGACGACGAGCGTCTCCGGCCGCTTCTCTACCCCGGTCGCGTTCAGATGGGTGGCCCGGCGTCGTGTGGTCACCCGGCCCACGGTTGCCGCCTCCCGCTCATGGCTCCAACTTAGTCCTTCGCGCGCCGGGCCCGGCCGCGACCGTCGGCGCTTGCGAGCGTGCGCAAAATGCCGACCGCGAGCGGCGTGTCGAGGGACAGACACGCACGTTCGCGGTGCAAAGGGGCAGAGCGGTGCAAAGGGGGCAGAGCGGGCAGCGCGTCAGGCGCGGGGGATGGAGACGCGGTCGACCATGGACACGTCGACCGGCCGGCCGGACTGCAGGGATTCGACGCCTGCGGCGCAGACCGCGGCAGCGGCATAACCGTCCCACGCGACCGGCCCGTCGGTGTAGTCCCCGGTGGTCTGCCCGCGGTGCACAGCGTTGACCCAGCGTTGGAACTCGGTGTCATACGCCCGGCCGAATCGCTCCCGGAAGCCGGGCGTGATCTGGCCACCCCACCTCCCTGACTGTTTGCGGATGAGCCCGACGTCGAGTCCGATGAGGGCCGAACCCTTTTCGCCGACCAGCTCGGTGCGCACCTCGTAGGCGACGCCGGTGGTGACGAACAGTTCGACGTCGACGTGCTTGCCCGAACTGGTCCGCATGATCGCGATCTGCGGATCCTGAATACCTTGCGGTGCACCGGGATTGGTCGCCGGTTTGATGATCTGGATCGAGGTGATCTCCTCGTCGAAGAGGAACCGGGCCACATCGACCTCGTGAACCAGCGAATCCTTGACCACCATCGAGCTGTCGAAACTCGGCGGCACGGCCGGGTTGCGGTGCACGCAGTGCAGCATCAGCGGCCTGCCGAACTCGTCGGCGTCCATCAGCGCCTTGAGCTGCATGTACTCGTCGTCGAACCGCCGCATGAACCCGACCTGGATCAGCCGCACACCGAGTTCTGTCTCCCACTTGACCACCTCCAGCGACGACTCCACGTCGGTGGTCAACGGCTTCTCACACAGCACCGGCTTGCGGTGATCCAGGCACGCCAGCAGCTGTTTGTCGTGGGTGGGCCCGGGAGTGGCCAGCACCACCGCATCCACGTCGGGGTCGGCGATCGCGTCGAGTGGATCGCCGACTGCACGGCAACCGGGGATTCCCGCGGCGACGGATTCGGCCTTCTCGGTGAGGAAATCGTTCACCACGGCCACCCGCGCGCCGGCGATGCGCGAGGACAGCCGCTCGACGTGGTCGGCACCCATGATGCCCACACCGAGGACGGCAATACGCAGGTCGGACATTGTTCTCCTAGCGGAACTTCACAGACGGAACACCACAGGACCCGAGGTAGGACTGGGTCCGTTTGGCGATGGGCAGGGGTGCGTCGACCTCGCAGGGATACATGTCCTGCTCGACGATCGCGAACACGTCGATGCCGAGCTTCTCGATCTCGGCGAGCAGCGGCGGCATTTCCGGGATGCCCAGCGGCGGCTCGGTCATCGCACCGAGCTTGACGGCCTCACCGAACGGCAGGTCCTCGGCCTCGACCTTGGCCCGCACCTCGGGATCGACCTGCTTGAGGTGCAGGTAGCCGATGCGTTCGGGGGCGCGGCGGATGATCGCGATGTTGTCGCCGCCGCAGTAGCTGATGTGGCCGGTGTCGAGGCACAGGTTGACGAACTCACCGTCGGTGCCGTCGAGGAAGCGGTACACGTTCTCCTCGGTGTCGACGTGGCTGTCGGCGTGCGGGTGGTATTGCGCACGCACACCGTACTTTTCGAACATGGCCTTACCCAGTTCGTTCATGCCCTGGGTCTTCTTGCGCCACTGCTCGGGGGTGAGGGTGCGGTCCTCCAGCACCGCGCCGGTGGCCGGATCGCGCCACATCTCGGGGATCACGACGACGTGCTTGCCGCCGACTGCGGCGGTGAGGCGCGCGACGTCTTCGATCTGGGTCCACACAGAGTTCCATGCGTCATCCCCACGAGATCCGGACTGATGCAGGTGCTCGAACACCGTGCCCGCCGAGAGCTTCAGATTGCGCTTGGCGAGCTCGTCGGAGAGCTGCTGGGGATCGGTCGGCAGATAGCCGAACGGTCCCAGTTCGATCCATTCGTAACCGGATTCGGCGACCTCGTCGAGAAAGCGCGGGTACGGCGTCTGCTTGGGATCGTCGGGAAACCACACACCCCAGGAGTCGGGGGCCGAACCAACGAGAATCTTGCTCACTACGGGATCCTTCTAACGATCTGACGGGTTGATGAGGGGGCGTTGCACTTTCTTCCAGTCCGCATACCGTTCATAGGCGGTCTGGGTGGACTCCAGCGTGGACACCTGGGACACCGGGACGTCCCACCAGGATTGGCTGTCCGGCGCATAGATCAGCGGATCGGTTTCGACGTGGATGACGGTGATGTGGTCGGCCGCCTTGGCGACCTTGACCGCATCGGTGAACTCGGCGGCGGTGCCGACCTTGATGACGTCAGCGCCCAAGCTCGCGGCGTTGGCAGCCAGGTCGACCGGCAGCAGTGCGCCGTCGAGCCGACCGTCTGCGCCGCGGTAGCGGTAGGAGGTGCCGAACCGCTGCGAGCCCAGCGATTCGGAAAGCCCTCCGATGGAAGCGAATCCGTGGTTTTGGACCAGCACCGGGATGACCTTGACGCCCTCCTGCACGGCGGTGACGATCTCGCTGGCCATCATCAGGTACGAACCGTCGCCGACCATGATGAACACATCGCGGTCGGGCGCAGCCATCCGTACACCGATGCCGCCGGCGATCTCGTATCCCATGCAGGAGTAGCCGTATTCGACGTGATAGCCCTTGCGGTCGCGGGTTCGCCACAGCTTGTGCAGGTCGCCCGGCATCGAGCCGGCGGCACACACCACCACGTCGCGCGGATCCGACAGCGTGTTCACCAGACCGATGACCTGGTTCTGGTTCAGCGCGGCGCCGTCGTCGGAGGTGGCGTACACCGACGACACCGTGTCCTCCCAGTCAGCGGCCAGTTCGGTGACCCGCGAACGGTATTCGTCGCTGACGGTGTAGTCGCCGAGTGCTAGGCCCAGGGCCTCGATGGCCTCCCGTGCGTCGGAGACGACACTGATGCCGCCCTGCTTGACCGAATCCAGCGACGCCACATTGATGTTGACGAACCGCACGTCGGGATTGTTGAAGGCGGTGCGCGACGCCGACGTGAAATCGCTGTAGCGGGTACCGATGCCGATGATCACATCGGCTTCGGCGGCCAGGGCGTTGGCGGCCGTGGTTCCGGTGGAGCCGACCGCGCCGACCGACTGGGGATGGTCGTAGCGCAGGGATCCCTTACCGGCCTGGCTCTCGGCCACCGGGATACCGGTCTGCGCGCAGAGCGCAGCGAGTGCGTCTTCGGCGAACGAGTAGTGCACACCGCCGCCGGCGACGATCAGCGGCTTGCGTGCCGAGCGGATCACCTCGGCGGCACGCGCGATGACGGACCGCTCGGGCAGCGGGCAGGCGACATGCCAGGTGCGTTCGGCGAACAGCGATTCCGGCCAGTCATGCGCCTCGGCCTGCACATCCTGCGGGATCGCCACTGTGGCAGCGCCGGTTTCGACAGGATCGGTCAGCACCCGCATGGCGCCCAACAGTGCCGCAGGCAGCTGTTCGGGTCGCCACACCCGGTCGAAGTAGCGGGAGAGCGGCTTGAACGCGTCGTTGACGGTGACATCCCCGGAGGACGGCAGTTCGAGTTCCTGCAGTACGGGGGCACTGACCCGGGTGGCGAACGTGTCGGCGGGCAGCAGCAACACTGGTAAGCGGTTGATGGTGGCCAGCGCCGCGCCGGTGAGCATGTTCGTGGCACCGGGGCCGACGCTGGCGGTGACAGCCCAGGCCTGCAGCCGGTCTTTCTGACGGGCATAGGCGACGGCGCTGTGCACCATGGCTTGTTCGTTGCGGCCGAGCACGTACTTCAGACCAGGCTCGCGCCCGGCCTCGTGGGCTTCGACCTCATCCTGCAGCAGCGCCTGGCCCAGCCCGGCCACATTGCCGTGGCCGAAGATCCCGAAGCAGCCGGCGAAGAACTTGGTGCGCTCGCCGTCGCGTTCGACGTACTGGTTGGCGAGGAACCGGATGGTCGCCTGCGCCACGGTGAGTCGCACGGTGGGTTCGGTGTCGGTGTACTTCTCGGTCGACTTGGGTGCGGTCGAAACCATGTTCAGGCTCCTTCGGATGCAGTGAAGGGGAGGCGCGGGTCGACGGACTGGTGTTCCCAGCTGCTGCGCAGCCAGGTGTGATCGGGGTCGTCGCAGATCCGCCACGCGCGCTCGGGACCGGACCCGGCCATCACGTTGAGGTAGTACATGTGGTGGCCCGGTGCGGCGATGGACGGACCGTGGTAGCCGTGTGGCACCAGAACGACGTCACCGGAGCGCACCTCCTCGAGCACCTCGATCGGACGTTGCGGCGTGCCGTAGACGCGGTGGTAGCCGAAACCCGGTGTCCCGGCTGGGCTGTCGTCGATCTCGAAGTAGTAGATCTCCTCCAGCTGCGTCTCCACGTCGGTGTTCTCGTCATGCTTGTGCGCGGGGTAGCTCGACCAGTTGCCGCCCGGCGTGATCACCTCGCAGGCGATCAGCGAGTCGGCCTCGAACGTCGTCGCCGTGCCGAAGTTGTGGACCTGCCGGCTGCAGTTACCCGCGCCGCGCAACTCCACTGCGACGTCGGCGGCGGCGACCCGCCGGTTGGGGTAGGAGTGGGTGGCGCGGGCGCCGCAGATCGCCACCCGGCCGTGGCCGCGCAGCGTGTAGGTCTGATCTGTACCGAGATAGACCATGTCGGCGGGGCCGTCGAACACCGATGCACGGGGCGACAATTCGAACGTCTCGTCACCGCACCCCACGCTGCCGCCGCCGGCGAGCGGCAGGATCATCACCTCGGTGTCGCCGGTGCTGCGGGTGATCGACTCGACGCCGTCGAGGTCCACCACGTGCAGGCTGGATTCCGCCCAGCCTGCCGATTCCGGAGTGATGTCGACGGTGTACGGGGCGGTTGCACTGTTGGCGGGGATGTACAACTTGTCCTGCATGTCAGCGCACCATCTTGACCGCAGTCGCGACGGCGCCGCTGACGTCATCGTCGTTGGGGTACAACAGGGTCCTGCCCACCACCAGGCCCCGCACGGACGGCAGTGCCAGCGCTTTCTCCCAGGATGCGAACGCCTCGTCGGGATCGGCGGGATCGCCGCCGAGCAGCAGCGTCGGCAGGGTGGTGGCTTCCATCACCCGATCCATCTCGGGGACCACCGGCAGTTTCATCCAGGTGTAGGCCGAAGTCGATCCGAGTCCCTGACCGATGTGGACCGACTTGATCACGGCGTCGGGGGACAGGTCGTTGCGGACCTTGCCGTCGACGCGGGACGACATGAACGGTTCGAGCATCGCGATCAGACCGTGCGCGGCCAGATCGTCGATCGCCTGTGCGCAGGCCGTCAGGGTGGAGACCGTACCGGGATCGTCAAGAGCGATGCGGCACAGCATTTTTCCGCCGTTCATCCGGGCCGCGGCGGTCGATGCGGCGGTGGCCCCGGTCATCCGGTCGTCCAGCTCGAACGAGGCGCCCGCCAGGCCGCCGCGGTTGAACGAGGAGAACGCGACCTTGTCCTCGAGCGCCCCGAGCAGGACCAGATCGTCGAGGATGTCGGAACTTGCCAGCACGCCGTCGACGCCGGGGACGGCGAGCGCCGCGCGCAGCCGGTCCAGCAGATCGGTGCGGCTGTTCATCGCCGTGGGCCTGGGGCCGACGCCGAGCGCGCCGCGGGCCGGGTGGTCGGCGGCGACGATCATCAGTCTGCCGTCGCCACGTGTGGTCGGGCGGGTGGTGCGTTCCTGCCAGGCTTTCGCGACGGCACCGGGCTCCGTGGCCCGAAGCTGGGTCACCTCGGCATAGTCTCGGCATTTAGACATTGACGGCCTCCACGGCGGTTTGTTCGGCGAGATCGGCCACCTCGGCGGCGGTCGGCATCGCGGTTGAGCATTCGAGCCGGGACGCCACGATGGCACCGGCGGCGTTGGCGTAACGCAGCGTCTTCTCCAGCGGCCAATCGTGCAGCAGCCCGTGAATCAGGCTGCCGCCGAAGGCATCTCCTGCACCGAGCCCGTTGATCACGTCAACCTGGTTCGGCGGCACGGTGACCGCGCTGTGCTTGGTCTTGCCCAGCACGCCGCGCGGTCCCTGTTTGACGATGGCGAGCTCGACGCCGAGGTCGAGCAGCGCGTCGGCGGCCTTGTGCGGGTTGGTCTCACCGACGGCGATCTCGCATTCCTCGCGGTTGCCGACCGCGACGGTGACGTACTGCAGGGCACGCTGCACCTGCTCGGTGGCAGCCGCCGGCGTGGCCCAGAACATCGGCCGGTAGTCGAGATCGAGCACCGTCAGCGGCTTGCGTGCTGCGTCATTCCCCGTCGCTGCGCTCGCCCCACGCGCCTCCCACGCCGCGAAATGAGCACTGCGGCTGGGCTCTTCGGAGAGGCCGGTGACCGTCGACCAGTACAACCGGGCGGTGCGGACAGCATCGAGGTCGAGTTCGTCGGCCCGGACCTGCAGATCGGGTGCGGACGGCTTGCGGTAGAAGTACAGCGGGAAGTCGTCGGGCGGGAAGATCTCGCAGAACGTCACCGGCGTCGGGTATTCGCCGTGGGTGGTGACGAACCGGTTGTCGACGCCGAGCCTCGCGAGTTCGTTGCGGACGAAGCGGCCGAAGGGATCGGCGCCGACACCGGAGATCAGCGCAGCCCGGTTGCCCAACCGGGCCGCGGCCACCGACACGTTGGCGGCGCTGCCGCCCAGAAACTTGCCGAGTGATTCCACATGTTCCAAACCGACTCCGACCTGGAGGGGATACACGTCGACGCCGCTGCGGCCGATGGCGACGACATCGAAGGCCTGGTTGGGGGTATCGGTCACGAGGGAACTCCCGAGTGTGGTGTGGGCATATGCGGTTTCGGCGCGACGGCGCGCACGACGATCGGTTGCGTCTGCTGTCGGTGTCGACTGTGCGCCCCGTCACCGCATGCTGTCAAGACTTTGTTCGGACATTCTTACTTTCCGTCATTTGCAGGTACTCTGTGTAGTCACTCCAGCGAACCCGCGCGGAGGCCCCGAGGATCGGAGCGAGAGTGACCCCGACGCTGTCCGTCGAACTCGACCGTTCGAGTCCGATACCGCTGTATTTTCAGGTGGCCCAGGTCTTCGAAAAAGCCATTCTGGACGGGCAACTCAAGCCGGGGGACCGCTTCGAGAACGAACTTGCGCTCGCCAGCCGGCTCAATCTGTCGCGGCCGACGACGCGGCGCGCCATCCAGGAGCTGGTGGATAAGGGACTCCTGGTGCGCAAGCGCGGGGTCGGCACCCAGGTGGTGCAGACACCCGTGCACCGGCCGGTCGAGCTGACCAGCCTGTACGACGACCTGGCGCGGGCGGGTCAGGAACCGGCCACCAGGGTGCTGGATTACGTGGCCGGTCCCGCCGCCGACGACATCGCGGAACGGCTGAATCTCGCGCCCGGCAGCGAGGTGGTGATGATGCGTCGCCTTCGCAGTTCCGGCGGTCAGCCCCTGGCGGTCATGACCAACTATCTGCCTGCCGCGGTGGCGCCCGACGAGGCGGACCTGGAACATTTCGGGCTGTACCAGTCGCTGCGTGCGCGTGGGGTTCACATCCGGTTGGCCCGTCAGCGCATCGGCGCGAAGGCCGCCGACCGCGACGAGGCGCGCCTGCTCGACGAGAAGCCGAAGGCGCCGCTGCTGGTCATGGAACGCACGGCGTTCGACGACTCCGGCCGCATCGTCGAATACGGCAGCCACGTGTACCGCGCGTCGCGGTACTACTTCGACACCACGCTGGTCGACCGCTAATACCTCGCCAGAACGGTTCTGCGGAAACACATTTCGCGTCGTGCTCGGCCTCAGCCGTGGCGGTGGGCGGTTTTGCCATGCCCTGCCGAGCATTTGATATGCAGTCCTAATGTCCGAACAAAGTATTGACTTTCAGATGTGAGCGGTATTACATCATGGGCGAGACCGTGTCGCTTGCCACTGGAATCCAGCCTGACAGGCCCGCGGTGATGTCGAGGACGAGGAGAAGCAATGAGGTTCAGTCGGCTCATCGCGGCGGCCGGGGCGAGCGTGCTCGTGCTCGGCGCCAGCGCATGTTCGAGCACCGGCGGCAAGCCTGCCAGCAACGGCGGAGGCATGGGCTCGGGCACGGCCGACACCCCGCGGGCGACCATCGCGATGATCACTCACGAGGTGCCGGGTGACTCGTTCTGGGACCTGGTCCGCAAGGGTGCCGAGACGGCCGCCAAGAAAGACAACATCGAACTCCGTTACTCCAACGACCCCGAGGCCCCCAACCAGGCGAATCTCGTGCAGACCGCCGTCGACAGCGGGGTCAAGGGCATCGCGGTGACCCTGGCCAAGCCCGACGCCATGAAGGGCGCGATCGAGAATGCCACGGCCAAGGGCATACCGGTGGTCGCGTTCAACGCAGGCGCCGACGCCTGGCAGGCCATGGGCGTCAAGGAATTCTTCGGGCAGGACGAGTACATCTCGGGTCAGGGCGCCGGGAAGCGCGTCGCCGCCGAAGGCGCCAAGAAGGCCATCTGCGTCATCCAGGAACAAGGCCACGTCGGACTCGAATCCCGTTGTGCCGGTGTGAAGAATACGTTCCCCGGCGCCGAGGTGCTCAACGTCAACGGCAAGGACATGCCGTCGGTCGAATCCACCATCACCGCCAAACTGCAACAGGATCCGAGCATCGACTACGTGATCACCCTCGGCGCGCCGTTCGCGATGACCGCGGTGCAATCGGTGAAGAACGCCAACAGCAAGGCCAAGGTCGGCACCTTCGACACCAACGCCGCGCTGGTCGGTGCGATCCAGAACGGCGATGTGCAGTGGGCCATTGACCAACAGCCGTTCCTGCAGGGCTACCTGTCGGTCGACTCGCTGTGGCTCTACATCAACAACGGCAACGTCATCGGCGGCGGCCAGCCGACGCTGACCGGGCCGTCGTTCATCGACAAGTCGAACATCGACGCGGTCGCCGAGTACGCGAAGAACGGAACACGCTAGCCATGAGTACCCAGGCAGATCTCAATCTCGAGACTCACAAGGTCGTCCGTGACGAACGGGTGAAGGAACAGAACCGGCTGCAGCGGTTACTGATCCGGCCCGAGATGGGTGCCTTCGTCGGCGCCGTCGGTATCTTCGTGCTGTTCCTCATCGTGGCTCCGCCGTTCCGCACCCCCGAGGCGCTGGCCACCGTGCTCTACGCCAGCTCGACCATCGGGATCATGGCGGTCGGCGTCGGTGTGCTGATGATCGGCGGCGAGTTCGACCTCTCCTCGGGCGTCGCGGTCACCACCGCGTCACTGTCGGCGTCGATGCTCAGCTACAACCTGCACCTCAATCTGTGGACCGGAGCGGCGCTGTCGCTGGTGATCGCATTGTCCGTCGGGTTCTTCAACGGCTATATGGTGATGCGGACCAAGATTCCGTCGTTCCTCATCACGCTCAGTTCGTTCTTCATGCTCACCGGTATCAACTTGGCCGTGACCAAGCTGCTCTCCGGCCAGGTCGCCACCCCCAGCGTGTCGGACATGCAGGGATTCGATTCCGGCCGAGCTGTTTTCGCGTCGTCGTTCACGCTCTTCGGGGTGTCCGTGCGCATCACCGTGATCTGGTGGATCCTGTTCACCGTCATCGCCACGTACGTGTTGTTCAAAACCCGGATCGGCAACTGGATCTTCGCGGTCGGCGGTAACCAGGACAGTGCCCGTGCGGTCGGTGTCCCGGTCACCAAGGTCAAGATCGGTCTGTTCATGCTGGTCAGCTTCTGCGCCTGGTTCGTGGGCATGCACCTGCTGTTCGCCTTCAACACCGTGCAATCCGGTCAGGGCATCGGCAACGAGTTCTTCTACATCATCGCCGCGGTCGTGGGTGGCTGCCTGCTCACAGGTGGCTACGGCACCGCAGTCGGCACCTTGATCGGCGCATTCATCTTCGGCATGACCAACCAGGGCATCGTCTACGCCGGCTGGAACCCGGACTGGTTCAAGTTCTTCCTTGGCGCCATGCTGCTGTTCGCGGTGATCGCCAACAACGTCGTCCGTAACTACGCAGCGAAAAGGTAAGTAGATGAGCACAACTGCTGAGGCACCGATCGCCGAGACGCCGTCGGGTGGCGAGGTGCCGCTGGTCGAGCTCAAGCACGTCGGCAAGAGCTACGGAAACATCATCGCTCTCAAAGACATCAACCTGCGGGTGGGTGCCGGTGAGGTGACGGGCGTGCTCGGCGACAACGGCGCGGGCAAGTCCACGTTGATCAAGATCATCGCCGGCTTGCACAAGCCCACCGAGGGCGAGCTGCTCATCGACGGCAAGCCCACGGTGTTCGACTCGCCCAAGGACTCGCTCAAGTCCGGCATCGCCACGGTGTACCAGGACCTGGCCGTGGTGTCGCTGATGCCGGTGTGGCGCAACTTCTTTCTCGGCAACGAGCTACGGAAGAAGGGCCTGCTGAAATCCCTGGACATCAGTGCCATGCGGGCGACCACCATCTCCGAATTGCACAAGATGGGCATCGACCTGCCGGACGTGGACGCACCGATCGGGTCGCTGTCGGGCGGCCAGCGCCAGTGTGTGGCGATCGCGCGGGCGGTCTTCTTCGGTGCGCGGGTGCTCATTCTCGACGAGCCGACCGCGGCGCTGGGTGTCAAGCAGTCGGGCATGGTGCTGCGCTACATCACCGCCGCCAAGGAGCAGGGGTTCGGGGTCATCTTCATCACCCACAACCCGCACCATGCGCATATGGTGGGCGACCACTTCGTGCTGCTCAATCGCGGCAGGCAGAAGCTGGACTGCACCTACGACGAGATCACGCTCGAGCACCTCACCCAGCAGATGGCCGGTGGCGACGAGCTGGAGGCCCTCAGCCACGAGCTGGGCCGCAAGTAGCCGAGTCATAGCCACGTCGAAACTACGGTTTGTGTCGGGATTCGGCCCAATTCCCACCAGAAAGCGTCGTCTCGGCGAGTCAGTTCGGTTCGGTCGCCGTCCCCGCGTGATGCAGGACCACCTTCGCCAATTCGTCGCGGTCGGTGACGTCGAGCTTGGTGCATGCGCGATACAGGTGTCCTTCGACCGTGCGCACCGACAGCGTCAGCCGCTTCGCGATTTCTCGGTTGGACAGGCCCTCGGCAACCAGTGCCACGATCTCCCGCTCCCGGGAGGTCACCGGCAGCGGATGCGCGGCGGATCTGATCGAAGGCGTTGTGGCCCCGCCACATTCGGCTGCCAGCCGCAGGGCCCGCGCTGCCGACTCGACGCTGTGCCGCCGATGCCCGGCGCGGTCGTGCAGAGGCGCGGCCTGGGCGGCCGAATCCGCGGCGGACAACAGCAGGCCGGCCTTTTCGAATTGCGCACTGACCGTGTCGAGGGCCTGGCCGTCCGAGGCCGCGAGGGCTGCGGCGTGGCGGGCGTAGATGGTCGCCACCGGTCCGTCGACGCGCTGTGCTAGTGCCGCAAGGCGCGTCGCGGCGGTGCGGTCACCGAATCGTGCGGCATGGTGCAGCGCCTCGGCCGCGACCGCGTACTGGCCGGACTGGTCTGCGAGATCAGCCGCAGCACAGGATAATTCGACAGCCGAACGATCATGGCCTTTCGCGGCGGCCAACCACGACCTGGCGATCAACCGTTGCGGTTCGTGCAGTGCCATGAACGCTCCGGCGTGCTCCATCGCGTCGTCGAGGACCCGTTCGGTCTGCTCCGACCTGCCCAGCGCGGCATAGGCCCGGGCCAGCAGCAGCCGCGCAGGTAGCCGCCACGGCAACGAAGCTTCGGCGGTGAGCGCCGCCAGCGCCTGCTCGATGGACGATATGGCTTGCGGGAAATGTCCGCGATACGTGGCGACCAGCCCGGCGATGATCTTCGCGATCGCCCATCCCGCGAACTGGCCGGGTGAGGAGAAATCGACGTAATCGGCTGCGCGGCGGTCGGCCAGATCCAGTTGGCCGACATAGGTCAGTGCCAGCACGTCGCAGTACCGGACCATGATGCGGATCATGCCGTCGGTGGCCTTCTGCTCGGCACGGCACCTCGCCGCGATCGGTTCGAAGTCGCCACCGCGGCCCGCGACCGGCATGGCCAATCCCGCACTGAATGCGGCGAATTCGAATGCCTGGTCGGGTGCGCTGGTATCGGCGAGGATGCGCTCGGCTGCGGCCAACCCGTCGGCAATTCGGTTCTCGTGCACCGCCAACGCCGACGCGGTCGCATCGACGATCAACCTGAGGCTGGGATTGGTGACCCGCGCGCACAGCACGTCCAGCACTTCGTGCGCCCGCGTGACATCGCCCATCGACCAGAAGAGCAGCGAGAGACGGGGTATGCCCCACTGGACGAGCTGCAATTCGTCCAGGCTCGCAGGATCGAACCGAGCGAGGATCTCGTCGGCCTGCATCGGGTGGCCTTGCCACAGCAGTGCCCGCGACAAGAGTGCAGCCGCGCGGAGACCACCACCGCATTCGAGCGCCGTGCGAGCCAGCTCTTGACCGAGCGGCAAGTTGGACAGGAACATCGCGTCCTTGGCCGCTGCGACGACAAGGTCGGTGTCGACGGGCTGATCGCTGTCGACGTAGAGCTGCGCCAGTCGGATGCGGCTGACGGGTGTGTCCAGTTTGCGGTCGCGCAGGACCTGCACGAGGCGGCCTCGAAGCTTGCGCGCCACCCCGGTCCGCACGTGGCCGCGGATGACGTCTCCGTACAGCGGGTGACTGAACCGCGCGTTGACGATGCGGGAGCCGTCGGGGGCGAGCCGGATCAGACCTTGCGCCTCGGCGGCGTCTACGGCCTGCTCACCGGCCAGTTCGTAGAGCGCGTCGATGTCTAGCGGTTCGCACAGCGCCAACAACGTCAACGCATTGACCACGTCCGGGCCCGCGTGATCGAGCCTCGTCTTCATCAGCGCGGCCAAACCCGAAGGGACCACCGTGCGTCCGCGCCACTGCCAGACGCCGTTGACGTCGGCCAGGGTGCCTGCCTCCAACGCGCCTTCGACCAGATGCCTGAGGAATAACGGATTTCCGCCCGATGCGTCCCACATGACGTCGGCGCTCAAACCCTCCAACGTCCCACCGAGCACCGATTCCACGAGTGCGATGCTCTGCTGTTTGGAGAACGGCAGGAGTTCGAAGCGCTCCAGGTAGCCGTCCTTCCACAGCGATGTGACGGCGTCCGGCACCGGTTCGCCGCTCCGGATGATGGCCACGATGTGCCCGGCCCGATCGACGGCGATCTGGTGCAGCAGCATCGCCGACAGTTGATCGAGCAAATGCGCGTCGTCGACGCCGATTACGGTGCTGTCACCGTCGAGGACGGAGGCCCGGGCCGACGCGACGAGGGCGACCGGATCGCGTGAGGCAAGTGGGCTCACGCACGACGCGAAAGCGCCGAGCGGGATGTTCCGCGAGGATTCGGTGCATGCCGCCCAACGGACGTTGGAACGCAACGACGCCGTCACGGTGCGGGCCAGCGTTGTCTTGCCGACACCTGCCGCACCCACCAGGACGACGCCGCAGCTGTCGGTGGCGGTCAGTGCCGACCTGATCGCATCGTGCTCGGCGCGACGATCCAGTAGCTGCCAATGGCGTGCCACGTTCAAAGTGTAGGCGTCAATATCACCCGCCACGCGAGAAGAGCGGCAACGCAGCCCGACCGTCAGCAATTCCGGGTTGCGTGCGCGGCCGGCGCCGAATGCTGTCGATAAGCTGTGATACGGCTGAAGAATTCGCTGATCAACTCTTATCGTCAGCAACTATTCGTGGGGTACTCCTGCCGGCTTTGGTCGGCGCGCGCCCATATGAGTAGCGACTACTCGCGATTCTTGTCGCCCACCGCCATACGTTGCTCGGGTATCCACCGATACCACCCCCTTCACCAAGGAGAAAAGTGAAATGTCTACCTTTCTGCCGAGATCCGCCGTTGCAATGGCGGCTCTGCCGTTGACTTCGCTCGGATTCGCCTTCGGTGCGCCGTACGCGCACGCCCAAACCCAAACGGAGATCGACCAACACGTCAAGCAGTCACTGGTCTACATCTCGACGGAGTACTCCGGGCAGGTCTATGTCCCGGCGTCAGCCACCACCGACGGCCAAGGCTTCTGGTCGAAAGTGATCAAGGCCGACTTCTCCTGCTCCGGGGTGATCGTGGACCCGGCCGGCTATATCGCCACCGCAGGCCACTGTGTCGACCCCAACAACGCAGAAGTCAAGCAAGCCATACTCACTCAGCTGTACCTGAACACGGGCGAAGACATCGACACCGCAACCAAGGATGCGGACAACGCCTTCGCCGAGGAATGGCAGATCGAGGGACAGCAGCCCGGATCTCCCATCGACCGCAGCGTCGAGGTGATCCAGCCCGAGGGGCAGGGCCGCGTGATCGACCACTTCGTGACCGCCCAGGTCGTCGACTTCCAGAAATTCGACGACGGCGACAACGCGTTGATCAAGGTCGCCAACCAGGCCGCACTGCCGGCCTTGCCGGTCGCCGACAAGGCCCCCGCTCCCGGCACCGGGCTGACCTCGGCCGGATTCCCGGGCGACATCGGCGAGAACATGGACCCGTCGCGACTGCAGGAGCCCAGCTTCAAGGACGGCTCGGCATCCAGCCAGCAGGTGACCCCGAGCGGCGCGGCCCGCACCGAGATCAGCGCCGCCATCTCCGGCGGAATGAGCGGCGGACCGACCGTCGACAACACGACCGGACAGGTGGTGGGTCTCAACGACTTCACCATCTCGGGGGAGAACCAGCCGTTCAACTTTGTCACCGATGCGGCCGCACTCCGGGCCTTCCTGGTCAAGAACAGTGTGCAGTTGGTGACTCCGGTTGCACCGGCGAAGCCGTTCCCATGGCTGTGGGTCGCGATCGGAAGCGCGTTGACCGCGGTCCTGCTCGTCGTTGCGGCGGTGTTACTGGTGTTGCGGCGCAGGGCAAAACGACGCAACCAACTGCCGGTCGACGGCGGTCAATCGCTGCAGCCGGCGCCGCAACCGGCCGTCGCGCCCGCGCCTCCCGCGGTGGTCAGTCATAACCACGATCACGCGGCGTGACCTTGGGTCAATCGCGCCGAAACTACGCTTTGTGGCGTGATTTGCGCAGAATTACGTCACAAAGCGTAGTTTCGGCGGGTCAGGAAAACGCCGCCCGGAACGCCTCCAGCGCGGCGACGCTGTCACCGGCCGCGTAGGCCTCCATGCCGATGGTTCCGCTGTATCCGATGTCGCGCAATGCCTTTGCGACGGCAGGGTAGTGAATCTCGCCGGTGCCCGGTTCACATCGCCCGGGCACGTCGGCCACTTGGATCTCGCCGATTGCAGCACCGGCCCTGCGGACGAGCTCGACGAGATTCCCCTCGCCGATCTGAGCGTGATAGAGGTCGAGCATCATCTTGACGTTGGGGTGCCCGACCGCCTCGACCAGTGCCAGCGTGTCCTTGGCGCGCGCCAGCGGAACCCCCGGATGATCGACGACGGTGTTGAGGTTCTCCAGGCAAAACGTCACGCCGGCATCGGCGCCGAGCTCGCCGAGGGCTTCCAGACCACGCTGCGCGGCCAGCCACATGTGGCCGGTCGGGCGGTGCTGGGGGTGGGCTGCTTGGCCGTCGACGAGCTCGCCGGGATGTACCACCAGGCGCGGAACATCAAGCACTGCAGCGGCTTTGATAGCCTGCTGGGCGGTGCGCACGACCTCTCGAGCTCCGTCGGGATCGTAGAGGTCGCCGTGCAGATAGCCCGTCATCGACGAGAACCGGGCCCCGGTGGCCGCGAGCGCGTCGAGTTCCTTGTCGTGAAAGCTCCAGATCTCCACCGCGAAACCGAGATCCGCGATCCGCCGGGCGCGTTCGGCGATGTCGAGATCGGTGAACACCATTTCGGCGCACACGGCCAGCTCGAAACTCATGCCGGTACCGCCTCGGTGAGCACCACCGGAGCGCCGGTGCGTACGGACTCTGCTGCCGCCAAGGCGATTTCGAGGGCGACCCGGGCGTCGTGGCCGGTGACGGACGGCGTGGTGCCTGCGACGACGCTGTCGACGAAGTGGGCCAACTGTGCGACGTAGGCATCGTGGAACAGCTCGGTGTTGAGTTTTGCGGCGTCGGCAGGTTCGCGTCCGGCCAGCAGCACGCCGTTGGAGCCGAAGATCTCCCCGCGTACGTCGTAGCCGTACACCGCCTGGAAGCTGGCCTCTGCGGTGGCGAAGGCGCCGTTGTCGAACCGCAATTGGACCACCGAAGTGTCGAGGAACCCGGCGTCGGCGAACTGCGGGTGGATCAGCGCCGCGGCTTGTGCGTACACCTCGGTGACGCAGCCGCCCGGATTGAGCCAGCACAGCGTGTCGAAGTCGTGGATCAGGGTCTCGTTGAAGATCGTCCACGGTTTCACCCGCGCCGCCACGTCGGCGGTGATCCCAGGGTCGCGGGTCAGCGAGCGCAGCAACTGCGGCGTGCCGATGTCACCCGCCACGATGGCGTCGCGGGCGGCGGCGAAGTCGGTCGCGAAGCGTCGGTTGAACCCGACCTGCAGTGCCACTCCTGCGGTCTTTGCGGCGCGGATCGCCCGGTCGGCGTCATCGAGGGTCAGCGCCATGGGCTTCTCGCAGAAGACGTGCTTGCCGGCCTGCGCGGCGGCGACCACCAGATCGGTGTGGGTGGCGGCGGGGGAGCTGATGACGACGGCGTCGACGGCCGGGTCGGCGATCAGTTCGGCCGGGTCGGCGTAGGCCCGTGGTGCTCCGGGCCGGGCGAGCGAAGCGACGGAGTCTAGAACCGCTTGCGCAGCTGCGAGATTCGGATCGGCCACGGCAACCAGGGAAGCGCGGGGAACCCGGCCGGCGAGAGACTCGGCGTGGAACCGGCCGATCCAGCCGGTGCCGATGAGGCCGAAACGAACGAGGTGTGACATGGCGGACTCCTGAGCGACTAGAACGTTCTAGAACTGTGACGAGTAAAACCTGTTCGGGGAGGTTCGTCAAGAAAAAATGCTAGAACGTTCTAGACTGATCGCCATGCGGGATCGACCGACGCTGCAGGACGTCGCCGAGCGGGCCGGGGTATCGCGCGCCCTGGTGTCCATAGTGATGCGCGACGCGCCGGGTGCCAGTGCGGCCACCCGGGCCAGGGTGCGCGCGGCTGCCGAGGAGATCGGCTACCGACCCGATCCGCGGGCCCGGTTGCTGCGCTCGCAGCGCTCCAACCTGCTCGGCGTGGTGTTCACCGCGGGGCAGGAGTTTCACGCCGGTCTGGTCGACGGGGTGTACCGCGCGGCCGAAGCTCACGGCTACGACGTCTTGCTCAGTTGCGTCACCCCGCACCACGGTGAGGCCAAGGCCGTCCGCACTCTGCTCGACGACCGGTGCGAGGCACTGCTTTTGATCGGCAGTGAGCTGCCGGCGCGCGACCTCACCGATCTCGACACCCGGCTCCCCGTTGTGGCGCTGGCCCGCAAGGTGCGCGGCGTGGATGCGGTCCGCAGCGACGACGCGGTCGGAGCAGGCCTGGCGGTAGACCATCTCGCTGAACTCGGGCACACCACGATCACCTACCTCGACGGTGGGCGGGCACCCGGGGCCGCCGAGCGGCGCAAGGGTGTGCGCAGAGCGGCTGCGGCAGCCGGTGTGACGGTCACGACCGTCGCGGGCGGCATCACCGAACAGGCCGGTGCAGGCGCCGCGACGGCCCTCGTCGGTACCGGATCATCGCTACCCACAGCGGTCTTCGCGTTCAACGACCGCTGTGCCCTCGGCTTCGTCGACGTCGCGATCCGTGCCGGTGTGACGGTGCCGCAACAGGTTTCGATGGTGGGCTACGATGACAGCCCGTTGGCCGGGCTGGCCCACGTGGACCTGACCACCGTCGGACAGGACACCGGGCGCCTGGCCGAACTCGCCGTCGCACGGGCCATCGAACGCGGCGACGCACCGGGCGTCCCCATCGACGTGGTGTGTGAGCCCAAGCTCGTGGTGCGCAGCTCGACGGCCGCGCCGAGAACCTAGCGCGGCGCCAAACCCGCCGCCCGGTAGACGGTATCGACATACGACATGTTCGCCACCGCATCGCAGAGGTCGTACGGCAGCGGCCTGCCGTCGTGCAGGTGGGCGGCGAACGCCTCCAGCTGGTAGCTGTAGGACGACCGCGTCCCGAGCCGTTCCACCCGCTGTCCGGCGGGACCGGTGACGGTCAGCCGATCGTCGAGGTGGGGCCGGATGAAGTCGTGCACCAACACCTCTCCGGCGGTCCCGATGATCCGGATGGTGAACGAGTATTCCTCCGCCACCATCGAATGACTACTGAATCCTGTTGCGCCGCCAGGAAATACGAGTTCCACCTCGCACCGTGAATCGACGCCCGCACCGCGTTCTTCGGCGTCGGCCCCGGTGATCGACGGCTGCCCCTGCAGACCGTCGGCCGTCAACCGGCCCAGCGACCGCATGATGTGCAGGCTGTAGCAGCCCAGATCCATCAACGCGCCGCCCGCCAGGTCCAGCGACCAGCGCGGGTCGTCGTCGCCGGGAGTGGGCATGGCCATACGCACCTCGACCCGCGTGACGGTGCCCAGCGATCCGTCGGCGGCCAGCGCGAAGGCGCGCTGGGTGACCGGGTGGAAGAAGTAGTGGAAACCTTCCAACACCGCCACCCCGGCGGCCTCCGCTGCCTCGGCGACCCTGCTCGCTTCGGATCTGTTGCGGGCGAACGGCTTTTCGCTCAATACCGGTTTGCCCGCCGCGATCGAGGCCAGATTCCACGGTGCATGCAGCGAATTGGCCAACGGGTTGTACACGACGTCGACCTCGGGATCCTCGATCACCTCGGCATAGGACGCCAGTGTGCGTTCGACACCGTACTTCTCGGCGAACGCGGCAGCCCGGTGCGGATCGCGGGCGGCGACGGCCACGAGCCGATGACCCAACTCCTGTGCCGGCCCCGCGACCGCCTTCTCGGCGATGCGTGAGGCGCCCAGCACCCCGATACGCAAGCTCACGCCACGACGCCGGTCAGGTACGCGACGCTGCTGTGCACATCGCGAACCGGTCCCTCATCGGTCGGATCGCTGTCGAGGATGGTGTCCTGCTCCAGCACGAACCAGCCGTCGAAACCGTTGTTCCGCAGTACCGAAACGATGCCGGCGATGTCTACGTCGCCCGTTCCGAGCGGCGTGTACATGCCCGCCCGCACAGCGTCGGTGTAGGTGAGCTCGCCCGATCGCACGCGGGCAGCCAGTGCGGCGTCGACGTCCTTGAGGTGCGTGTGCTTGATGCGGTGCGGCACGGCCTTCGCCAACTCGAGCGGGTCGGTCCCGCCGATCAGCAGATGGCCGGTGTCCAGACACAAGGGGATGGCCGAGCCGGCGAGCACGCGATCGACGTCATCGCGGGTCTCCACCATGGTGCCGACATGCGGGTGCAGCACCGCGAGCAGGCCGGCCGCGGCGGCCTGGTCCGCGAGCCGGTCCAGATTCTCGAGCAAGGTGGCCCACCCCGCCTCGTCGAGGACGGGCCGTGAGTCATACCCGTCGGCTCCGGTGGCGGCGGCCAGCACCACCACGCCCGCACCCGCAGCACGCAATGCGGCCAACGGCCCGGTCAGGTCATCGGCCGGGTTGTGACGCGCGTCGTGCAGCACCACGGGAACGAACCCACCGACACACGAAAGCCCCTGTGCGGCAAGGACGGCGGTCAGCTCGGCTGGATCGGTGGGCAGAAATCCGTCCGGCCCCAGCTCGGTTGCGCTGAGCCCGGCGCCGCGCATCTCGGCCAGCACCCGGTCGCGGTGCAGCTGATAACCCCAGCCGGGCACCTCGCAGACGCCCCAGGAGATGGGCGCCCCGGCGATTTTGATGGTCATGCGTTCCGAACCTCCTCGATGCGCACCGGCGTCCCTCGTCGCAGCGACTCGGTGGCCGCCTCGGCGAGCCAGGCGACCTCGACGGCGTCGGCCACGGTGGCCCCGGGAATCGCCTCGCCTTTGACCACCGAGACGAACCCGGCCAGCTCGGCGCGGAACGCGTCGGTGAAGCGGTCCATGAAGAAATGATGGTAGGGCCCGGTCGGAAAGTCGTTGTGGGGATCGGTGTTCCGCATCGGCACCCCCTGGTCCCAGCCGGCCACGACGGTGTCGTGGAAGCCGTGCACCTCCAGCCGGCAGTCGTAGCCACGCGCGTTGTAGCGCGCCGCAGAGACGATGCCCATGGCGCCGCCGTCGAACTTCACCACCACCGCGGCGGTGTCGACGTCGCCGTACTGGGCGAACCGCGGGTCGCCCTGATTGGTTCCGGTGGCGTACACCTCCACCGCGTTCTGCCCCGTGATCCAGCGCAGTACGTCGAAATCATGGACGGCGCAATCGCGGAAGATGCCACCCGATCCGGCGATGTATTCCATCGGCGGCGGAGAAGGATCCATCGTGGTGCTGCGCACGGTGTGCAGGGGGCCCAGCGCACCGGAATCCACCGCTTGTTTGGCAGCGGCGAATGCGACGTCGAACCGCCGCTGGTAACCGACCTGGACCGGCACCCCGGCCTTGGCGATCACGGTGGCCACATGCGCGCTCTCGGCGGCCGTTGCGGCGATGGGCTTTTCGCAGAAGGTCGGCAGGCCCCGGTGCACGGCCGCCAGGGTGAGCTCGGCGTGCGCCGGTGTCGCGGCGGCGACGACGACGCCGTCGACACCCGAGTCGAGCAGATCTTCGACTGAATCTGCAGGCGTGGCACCGTGTTTGGCGGCAACGGCAGCCACCACATCGGGCCGTTCGTCGGCAACGACCAGCCGGTCGATGCCGTCCAGGCCCGACAGCGTGTCGACGTGGAAGGCGCCGATGCGGCCCAATCCGATCACGCCGAGTGTGGTCATGGGGTTCTCCGTTCGTTCTGTGCGGCGAGGATGGTGTCGAGTTCATGCACGTCGAGGTCGTCGGCCAGCGCGGCCAGCACGGTGTCGACCTGGCTGGGTGGGGCCAGACTGCCGATGGGTTGGTCGTGGTCGAGATTGGTGGGGAAGGCGTAGCCCTCGGCCGTGGCGTTGACGACGTTGGCCAGCTCATGTTCGGAGCGGCCGGACTTCTTCATCGCCAGCAGCGCCGGGTACACCGCGTGGACCATGGCGGTGCGGTCCAGCGATTCCATCGCCCGGCCGAACGGGGAGGAGATCTGCAGCAGGTTGGCCATCCGCCGGATGTCAGTCGAGGTGTTGGCGCCGGCCCCGTGATAGAGCGCGGGGTTGAAGAACACCGCGTCGCCCTTGGCCAAGGGGATCTGCACCTGGTGGGCGGCGAAGAACTCGATGAACTCGGGCCGGTAGAACGCGATGTAGCCGGCCTCGAAGCGCTGCGAATACGGCAGCAGCATGGTGGGGCCGCTCGCCAGTGGCATGTCGCAGTGAGCCACTGCGCCCTGCAGGGTCAGCGCGGGCGAAAGCCGGTGCAGGTGGGCCGGATAGCCGGCCAGCTGGTCGGGGCTGACGAACCCCAAATGGTAGTCGCGATGCGGAACCTGAGCTGCGCCACCGGGATTGACGACGTTGACCTGGGAGGTCACCTGGTAGCGGGGGCCCAGCCAGGCCTGTGACACCAATGCCAGCGTGTCGTTGGCGTAGTACTCGGCGAACACCGCGGGGGAGTGCAGGGCCAGTTTCTGCGCCGCGTTCCAGATGCGGTCGTTGGCGCCGGCCTTGCCGAAATGGTCGCCCGCCGCAGCGCCCTCGGCGTGCTGGGCGGCGATCAACTCGGTGAAGGCAGCGCTGGCGGCGTCGATCACCGAGTGGTCGAACGCGTCGGTGAACACCACCACACCGGGACCGTCGGTCAGGGCTTCGATCAGCTCGGACTGCAGGGTTCTGCGGTCGGCAGCCGCAGATGCCGCGTATACCGGCACATTGGCCCGGATGTCCACGGCATGCGGGTAATCGCCCGCGTCGGTCTGGCGGGACACCTGATCGCGGAAATCGTCGAGCGAACAGTCGGATTCGGTGATCCAGGAGCGGTGGGGGGTGGTCAGTCGAGCGGCCATGACCAACAGTCTTGCGGTGTTCTGTGACACAATCAACGGCAAAAAGCCATCAAAAAACCATCACCCTTTCCGGCGAGCAGACACTGCGGTACGCGAACGGCGGCGTGTCGCGTACCGCAATGTCTGCTCGCGGGGGAACTGAAGCGAGGCACGCACATGGCCCACCGGTACAAGGTTCGCGAGATCGCCCAGCAGTGCGGGCTGAGCGAGGCCACCGTCGACCGCGTCCTCAACGACCGCCCCGGCGTGCGGGAGAACACCCGCGCCGAGGTGCAGCAGGCGATCGCCGATCTGGACAAGCAGCGGGCTCAGCTGCGGCTCAACGGACGACGTTTCCTGATCGACGTGATCATGCATACGCCGCAACGGTTTTCCGACGCCTTCCGGTCGGCGGTCGAGGCCGAGCTACCTGCCTTCGCCCCGGCGCTGGTGCGGGCGCGGTTCCACCTGTGGGAAGCGGGGACGACCGCGCAGATGGTCGATGAGTTGACGCGCATCCGCGGCACCCATGGGGTCATCCTCAAGGCGCAGGACGAACCCGACGTGGCCGAGGCGATCGATCGGCTCGTCTCCTCCGGCGTACCGGTGGTCACCTACGCCACTGACGTGCCGACGAGCATGCGGTGCGGTTACGTCGGGATCGACAACCACGGCGCCGGGCTCACCGCGGCCTACCTGGTCGATCAGTGGCTCGGCGCCACCGCCTCGGACGTACTGATCACCGTGAGCCGCACGGTTTTCCGCGGGGAGGGCGAGCGGGAGATGGGCTTCAGGTCCGGGTTGCGGCCGTCGGGTCGGGCCGTCGTCGAGGTCACCGACAGTGACGGTATCGACGCGACGACCGAACGCCTGGTGTTCGACGCCCTGCGGCGTCACCCGTCGGTACGTGCGGTGTACTCGCCCGGTGGCGGCAACACCGCGACTCTGGCGGCGTTCGACCGGCTGGGCCGGGACTGCAGCGTCTTCATCGCCCACGACCTCGACGCCGACAACCGGCGTCTGCTGCGCGACGGCAGGATCTCGGCGGTGCTGCACAACGACCTGCGTGCCGATGCCCGTACGGCGGTGCGGCTGATCCTGCAGCACAACGGCGCCCTGCCGGCCGAGCCCGCCAAGCCGACACCGATCCAGATCGTCACGCCGTACAACCTGCCGTGATCATCAATTGTTCAGCTCACAGTCCATCCCGCTACCATTTCGGCCCACGGCCACGCGCGTGCGCCCAGACCACATAGACCAGCCGGGGGAGATTCGTTCGATGTCGAAACAGCTCGTCCCGGGCGTGACCGTGCTGGGTAATCTGGCGATCGACGTCATCGACGGTGCGCCGCCCAGTCCGGGCGGTTGTGCGTCGTTCGCCGGGGTGGCGCTGGAGTCGGCGGCCGGGATGCGGCACATCGTGGCGATGGGTGCCGAGGCTGACCATGAGCTGTTCGACGGCGTCCTGGACCGCTTCGGGTCGATGGTGCGGTTCCTGCCCGCGGACCGTACGAGCGGCTTCCGCCTCGATTACGACGACACCGATCACCGGCACATGTCGGTCGATGCACTCGGCCCCGTGTGGACCCCGGCCGACATCGACGCCGACGACCCGCAGACCACCTGGATCCACCTGGCCCCGCTGCTGCGCACCGATTTCCCCGCGGAGACGCTCGCGCATCTGGCTGCCCGCGGGCACCGCATCGCCTACGACGGCCAGGGGCTGGTTCGTGCCGACCGGCTGGGCCCGCTGGTGCAGGACCGGGACTTCTCGCCGGATCTGCTGCGTCATCTCGATGTGCTCAAACTGGCCGAGGACGAGGCGGTGATCGTCGCGGACGGCCCGTTCGACGCCGCGGTCGCCGAGCGGCTCGGTGTGCCGGAGATCGTGGTCACCTACGGCTCCGAGGGCTGTGACATCTATACCGACGGCACGGTGGTCCGCGTGCCCGCGGCCTGGCGGGTGATGGGTGTGCAGACCACCGGCGCCGGCGACATGTTCACCGCGTGTTACGTCGCCAACCGGGCTGCGGGGGCGGGCCCGTGCCGCGCCGCCGAACTGGCCAGTGAGCTCGTGGCCCGCGAGCTCGACAAACGTGTCCAGGTGGTACCCGAACTGTAGGTATGACGCGCTGGCCAAGTGCTAGCCCACAGCTACTCATCGGTAGCTTTTCCTTAGAGAATGACATTCTCCTGAACGTGACGAATACCACAATCGTGTCTCACTTCAGCGAGCTTCACGTCACTGAACAGCACCTTCGGTCAGTGATCGCCCGCGTGTCGGGCTACGCCGTGGTAAAGGCCAACCTAAGAGCAGTGCAATAATCGGTACTGCGAGTGACATCAAAATTTTGGTGCACGCCGAACCGACGGCGCGCCACTGGGAACAGCGCCGTTAGAGCTAACTGAGCGAGGCGGCCGAACAGCGTGAAAGGCGGGAGCCGTGGGTGACAACGGCAACGGCAACGGAGCCGCGCCGAGGCAGAAGCTGGAGAAGGTCGTCATCCGGTTTGCCGGAGACTCCGGCGACGGTATGCAGCTGACCGGTGACCGCTTCACCTCGGAGGCGGCGCTCTTCGGCAACGACCTTGCCACGCAACCGAATTACCCCGCCGAGATCCGCGCGCCACAGGGCACGCTGCCCGGTGTGTCGTCGTTCCAGATCCAGATCGCCGACTACGACATCCTCACCGCAGGCGACCGCCCCGACGTGCTGGTCGCGATGAACCCCGCCGCCCTCAAGGCCAATGTCTCCGACCTGCCGCGCGGCGGGCTGATCATCGCCAACTCCGATGAGTTCACCAAGCGCAACCTGGCCAAGGTCGGCTACGACAGCAACCCGCTGGAGTCCGACGAGCTGTCCGACTACGTCGTGCAGTCGGTCGCGATGACCACGCTGACGCTGGGAGCGGTCGAGGCCATCGGCGCCACCAAGAAGGACGGTCAGCGCGCCAAGAACATGTTCGCGCTCGGGCTGCTGTCGTGGATGTACGGCCGCGAGCTGGAGCACAGCGAGACCTTCATCCGGGAGAAGTTCTCCCGCAAGCCCGAGATCGCCGAGGCCAACGTGCTGGCGCTGAAGGCGGGCTGGAACTACGGCGAGACCACCGAGGCCTTCGCCACCACCTACGAGGTGTCCCCGGCCAAGCTCGACTCCGGCGAATACCGGCAGATCTCGGGCAACACCGCGCTCGCCTACGGCATCGTCACCGCGGGCCAGCTCGCCGGTATCCAGGTGGTGCTGGGCACCTACCCGATCACCCCGGCCTCGGACATCCTGCATGAGCTGTCCAAGCACAAGAACTTCAACATCCTCACCTTCCAGGCCGAAGACGAGATCGCGGGCATCGGCGCCGCCATCGGCGCCTCCTACGGCGGTGCGCTCGGCGTCACCAGCACCTCGGGCCCGGGCATCTCGCTGAAGTCCGAGGCCATCGGCCTCGCGGTGATGACCGAGCTGCCGCTGCTCATCATCGACGTGCAGCGCGGTGGCCCCTCCACGGGCCTGCCCACCAAGACCGAGCAGGCCGACCTGCTGCAGGCGATGTTCGGCCGCAACGGTGAGTCGCCGGTCGCGGTGCTCGCACCCCGGTCGCCGTCGGACTGCTTCGACCTCGCGGTCGAGGCCGCGCGCATCGCCGTGCACTACCACACCCCGGTGATCGTCCTGTCCGACGGTGCGGTCGCCAACGGTTCGGAACCGTGGCGCATCCCCGACGTGACCACCTACCCGCCGATCGAGCACACCTTCGCCAAGGAGGGTGAGCCGTTCCAGCCGTACGCCCGTGACCCGGAAACCCTGGCGCGGCAGTTCGCCGTCCCGGGCACTCCCGGTCTTGAGCACCGCATCGGCGGGCTCGAGGCGGCCAATGGTTCGGGCAACATCTCCTACGAACCGAAGAACCACGACCTGATGGTTCGGCTGCGCGAGGAGAAGGTCGCCGGTATCGCGGTGCCCGATCTCGAGGTCGACGATCCGAGCGGCGACGCCGAATTGCTGATGCTGGGTTGGGGGAGCAGCTACGGGCCGATCGGTGAGGCCTGCCGGCGTGCCCGGCGCAAGGGCATCAAGGTCGCCCAGGCGCATCTGCGTTACCTCAACCCGTTCCCGGCCAACCTCGGCGAGGTGCTCAAGCGCTACCCCAAGGTCGTCGTGCCGGAGATGAACCTGGGCCAGCTTGCCCTGCTGCTGCGCGGCAAGTACCTGGTCGACGTCCAGTCGGTGACGAAGGTCGAGGGGATGGCCTTCCTGGCGGACGAGGTCGAGGGCATCATCGATGCCGCGCTGGACGGCACATTGGGTGAAAAGGAAAGTGACAAGGCCAAGTTCGCGCGGTTGGCGGCGGCCACTGTCGAGTCTGTGGGAGCGAACGCATGACTGACCTGGTAGGTGCGGACCTGGGACTGACGGCCGGTCTGACGAAGACCGCCCTGGTGCCCACGACGGACACGCCGCAGAAGGGCAAGGACTTCACCAGTGACCAGGAGGTCCGCTGGTGCCCCGGATGCGGTGACTATGTCATCCTCAACACCATCCGCAACTTCCTGCCCGAGCTGGGGTTGCGCCGCGAGAACATCGCGTTCATCAGTGGCATCGGCTGCTCCAGTCGCTTCCCGTACTACCTGGAGACCTACGGTTTCCACTCGATCCATGGCCGTGCCCCGACCATCGCGACCGGTCTGGCGCTGGCCCGGCCGGATCTGTCGGTGTGGGTGGTGACCGGTGACGGCGACGCGCTGTCGATCGGTGGCAACCACCTGATCCATGCGCTGCGCCGCAACATGAATCTCACGATTCTGCTGTTCAACAACCGGATCTACGGTCTCACCAAGGGCCAGTACTCGCCGACGTCGGAGACCGGCAAGGTCACCAAGTCGACGCCGATGGGCTCGCTGGACTATCCGTTCAACCCGGTCTCGCTGGCGCTGGGTGCCGAGGCGACGTTCGTCGGCCGCGCGTTGGACTCCGACCGTAAGGGTCTGTCCGAGGTGCTGCGCGCCGCCGCCGCCCACCGCGGGGCGGCACTGGTCGAGATCATGCAGGACTGCCCGATCTTCAACGACGGTTCCTTCGACGCGCTGCGCAAAGAGGGCGCCGAGGACCGGCTGATCAACCTGCGCCACGGCGAGCCGATCACCTTCGGTGCCGACGGCGAGTACTGCGTGGTCCAGTCCGGCTACGGCCTCGAAGTGGCCAAGACCGCCGACGTGTCCGCCGAGCAGATCGTGGTGCACAACGCCCAGATCGAGGATCCGGCGTACGCGTTCGCGCTGTCGCGGCTGTCCGAGCAGAACCTCGAGCACATGGTGATGGGCATCTTCCGGCAGGTCGCCAAGCCGACCTACGACGACGCCGCCCGTGCGCAGATCAGCTCGGCGCGCGAGGCCAAGCCTCACGACACGGCAGCCCTGCAGGCGCTGCTGCGCGGTAAAGATACTTGGACTGTCGACTGATCTGGAGCGGGTTACCCTTGTGCTCCTCGCGTCCGCGGACCTGCCTTCTGCTCCTCGCGTGCGCGGTGCGCTAACGTCACGGGCGTGACATCGCCTGTGCCGTTGGCTGCAGTGGTCCTTGCGGGTGGCGCCTCCCGCCGCATGGGCCGTGACAAGGCAACCCTGCCGTTCGAGGGTTCGACGCTGGTAGAGCGCGTGGTCGCCGCGGTCAGCGTTCGCTGTTCGCCGGTGTTCGTCATCGCCGCGCCCGGCCAGCCCCTTCCACGATTGTCGGCGCACGTGCTGCGCGACGAGATCCGCGGTGTGGGTCCGCTGGTCGCGACGGGCCGCGGGCTGCGGGCGGCCGCCGATGCCGGCCGGGACCTGGCCTTCGTCTGTGCGGTCGACATGCCGTACCTGTCTGCCGAGCTCATCGACGAGTTGGTCGCCCCGGCTGTCCGGCTCCACGCTGACATCGTGTTGCCGTGGGACGGCCGCGATCACTACCTGGCCGGCATCTACCGCAGCACGCTCACCGACCGCATCGCCGAGTTGGTGGCAGCCGGAGAGCGCAGCATGCGGGCACTGGCCGAATCCGTCGACACCCAACGCGTGGTGCTGGCCGCCGAACAGCCCGCGCTGACCAACGTGAACACCACCGCAGACTTGCCGTGACGGCCGGCCCGCGGGCACTCTGCGGGTCAGCAAATAACGTATTTGCAGCCTTATAGAGCTGAATTTATCGTTTCGATATTATTTGGCAATTTTTTATTCACATTCGATGTGCACGCATTTCCGATGATCTGCTGGTTGCCCGACGGTACTCGATTCGCTGGTCGGCGAAAATGCCTGTGTCCGAAGGGGTTTGGGTGGTACGCCCCGATCGGGTCAGGGTGACGGGCGTCGAGCATATCGCCCCTTACGGCGGGAAAAGGGCCGTTGACCGCGCTGTCTAAGAGAATCTGAGAATCTGACGCTTTGTTTTGCTTCGCTTCAGCCGGATCGATGTGTCCGAAAACGACTGTGGGGTAACCGTTTAACGGCTCGGCGGGGGTATCGAACGGTTGTGGCTTGATCGCCGTGTCCTGCTGAAACTGTTGTGGGTCAACTATTTTCACGATAAGCCCGGTGGCGCGGCCCGGGTACTCGCAGCGAACAAATTCGACAGCCTGGCGTTTGTAACACTCGTCAATGGCACTGACCAGTCGTTTTGGGTCGATCCGAGGCCGAGCGGGCCGGTTTTCATGCGCTTTTCCGGTGGTTCAGGTCACAGAATGGTGGTGATATACGTCACTTTGTGCTGGTAGAAGGTTTAACGGCGGAACTCGTACAAATGCAGAGATGACCTGCATAAACGAATCTCTCATCGTCCCGTGATCTGACCGTTATCTTTCCGCGATCGGTTCTAGATCGATATGACTTCTCTTCGAGACCTTTGTACGGTCCCTAGCGGCTCCAAAACGGAGCAAACAATTCCAAAACCAAGAACCTGCGTGTGAGCGGGACGGCGGCGAGAGCGCCCATGCGGAGGCCAGGTGTCGTGCCGGCCGGGCGTTTCGGCCCCCCCTTTCGTGCCTGACCGAGACGGCACGAACCAACTCCTCCGGCCTGCCACAGGCTGCCGCGCCCGCGTGAGCGGGTGTGGGTGGCGCGCGCTTGGCGAAAGGAACGAAGTGAAGAACATCCGCAAGACGTTCGGCATGGCCGCTATCGCCGGAGCCCTGGCTGTGGCCCCGATGGCGCTGGCCTCCGGCACCGCCAATGCGGACAGTGTCAACTGGGACGCCGTTGCAGCCTGCGAGTCGGGCGGCAACTGGTCGACCAATACCGGCAACGGGTACTACGGCGGCCTGCAGTTCACGATGAGCACGTGGCGCGCCAACGGTGGCGCGGGCTCGCCCCACAACGCGTCGCGCTCGGAGCAGATCCGGGTCGCCGAGAACGTGCTGCACTCGCAGGGCATCGGCGCATGGCCGGTGTGCGGCCGTCGCGGCTGATACGGCGCAAGCCAGACGCTTTACCAGGAGCGGTGCCGGGACAACTCCCGGCACCGCTCCTTTTTGCTCACCAGGCCCTCCGGTTGCTCTGGTCTCAAAAAAATCTCCAGCCTCCCCTGTAACGCGTGAATTTGGTCACACGATGCAAACAGTGACCGCACAGATGCAAGATCGTGACCTTGTTGGTGTGGGTCCTGGAGTCGAGGGTCGGGGAAGGACCACGATGAGCACCATCGGCAGCGCAGTGATCAGGGGTTTCTGGCTCACCGTAGGTTTCGCGGGGCTGATGTTCGCCCTGCTGGCGACGTCCACGGCGACCGCGGGCGCCGACACTGTCAACTGGGACGCCATCGCCGCGTGCGAATCCGGCGGCAACTGGTCCATCGACACCGGAAACGGCGCGTACGGCGGACTGCAGTTCAAACCGGCCACCTGGGCCGCCCATGGCGGCGTCGGTTCCCCGGCCACCGCCTCCCGCGAGGAGCAGATCAGAGTCGCCGAGAACGTGTTGGCCACGCAGGGCCTGGGCGCTTGGCCGAAATGCGGCGCGCAAGCCGGAGCGCCTGCCGGCTGGGCTGCTCCGGCGCCGGCGGCCACCAGCGGGTGTGCAGCCGTCCGCCCCGGCTCCGTGCTGGGAATCCTGGACCTGCGTCGGCTCTGCTCGACCCTGCTCGATCCGCTGGCCTCGCTCGGCGCGCCTCGCTGAGGCCTCAGCGCGCGGAGGTGAACGCCGAGCGCGCGGCGATGCTCGCCAGGTGCCGGGTGAGCACCGATTCGGGAACCAGCACGCTGGCTCGGGTCGCGGCTGCGCTGAGGACCGCCGGACGCAGATTCACGATCCGCCCGATCAATTGCGACTCGCGCACGATCATCTGCACGCGGCGGCGCCGCAGCGTCGTGAACTGTGCGAAGGCTGTCGGCAGGTCCGGAGCCCGGCCCGCCAGCGCACCCAGGACGGCTGCGTCCTCGAGCCCCTGACAGCCGCCCTGGCCCAGATGCGGGCGCATCGGATGCGCGGCGTCCCCCGCGATCACCACGGGTCCACGCGCCCAGCACCTGGCCGGGGCGCGGTCATAAAGATCGTTGCGCAGCACCTCGGCAGGGTCCGCGGCGGCAAGCAAGGCGGGAATGGGCTCGGCCCACGAGGCGAAGGCACGCTGTAGATACGCCAGCTCCCCGCCGGGGCTGGTGCGCCCCTCGGGTGCCCGTTCGGTCGCGAACCAGTAGGTGTGCTCGGAGCCCATCGGTACGTGGCCCACCTCCCGCCCGGCCGCCATCGTTTCGCCCGCCATGTCCGGGTCGATGCGATGTTTGGCCACGCCGCGCCACGCGGTGTAGCCGGCGTAGCTCCGAGCGAGCGGTCCGTTCAGATGGCGCGACACCACAGAATCGACACCGTCGGCACCGACCACGGCTGCCGCATCGCGCGTCGAACCGTCCGACAATGTGACGCGCACGCCGTCGGCGGTCATCGCGAGCGCGCGCACACCGACGCCGTATTCGACGGTGCCGGGTGGCAGCGGACCGCTCAGGATATCGGTGAGATCGGCGCGCCGGATCACCACAAGTGGTTCACCGAGCGCACGGATGAAGCGTTCGGACTGCGGACGACGCAGCCAGGCGCCGTCGTGCCAGCGCACCGCGCCGGCCGTCACCCGTCCACCCGCCGACCGGACCGCGTCACCGAGGCCCAGCTCGTCGAGGGCGGCCAAAGCGTTGGGCCAGATGCTGATTCCCGTACCCGCCGACGTGTCATCGCGGGCTTCCAGGACGCGCACCTCGAATCCCTGGCGTTGCAACGCGACTGCGGTGGCCAGGCCGGTGATACCGGCTCCGACGACGAGGACGGACTGAGCCATGGCTCGAATGTAGCCAAATGGGAGCGCGCACCAACGGACTTGGGATCGGTAGCGCGCTCGCGGCGGCACGCTGTTGCCGACCAGAACAACAGAATGAGAGGACCAGATGAAAGTCACCCGCTTCGGCATCATGCTCACAGCTGCGGCGCTCGCGACGCTCGCACTGAGCAGTTGCTCGAAGGTCACCGAGCTCAGGGAAGCGGCCTCGGATGTCGCGGAGAAGGTGGTGACGTCGGGAACCGAGAAGATCAACGACGCGGTCTCGGGCAATCTGCTCACCGCCGAGGGCATGGACCATGCGCTGGGGGCGATCTCGCAGAAGGTCGGGGCCAACCCGATGCAGGTGGTCGAGGTGATCATCAGCCCCTCGGCGCTCAGCGTTCAGGCCGTCGATCCGAACGCCCCGAACGAGCTGAATCAATGGAGTTACACCGCGGGCACTGTCGGACCGTCGCGCCCGGTCGACTTCGACGACGACACCGAAGCGTTGCAGCAGAATCTGTTCGCGATCGGCGATGTCCCGACGAGTGCCATCGCCGCAGCCATCGATGCCGCGGTGCCGGCCAGCGACATCAAGGACGGCGCGGTGCAGAGCGTCAGCGTCAAGCGCAACCTGCCGTTCGACGACAACGTGATCATCTTCGTCAATGTCACCAGCGACCGCAGCAGCAAGCAGGTTCGTGCCGACAGCACCGGCCAGGTCACCCAGGTGGTCTGACGGCACGCGGCTACCGTGAGTGACCATGACGCCGTTTCACGATCTCGACGAGTACCTTGCGTTGCCCCGGGTTTCCGGCCTTGCGGTGTCGCCGGACGGTTCGCGCGTGGTCACCACGTTCAGCGTGCTCAATGACAAGCACACCGAATTCGTCACGGCCATCTGGGAACTGGATGCCGAGGGCAACCAGCCCGCGCGGCGGTTGACCCACGGCGCCAAGGGGGAGTCCGCGCCGACGTTCACCAGCACCGGTGATCTGTTGTTCCTGGCCGCCCGACCGGTACCGGGAGGCGCCGCCGACGACAAGGCGCCTGCCGCGGTGTGGCGATTGCCTGCGGCAGGCGGTGAGGCGGCCGAGATGCTCAGCATGCCGGGCGGCGTGAGTGCGATCGCCAGTGCGCGGGCCGCTGACACCACCGTGGTCACCGCGGCGCAGCTGTTCTCGGCCGAGAGCATTGCCGACGACAAGGCGCTGCGCGAACGGCGCGAGGACAATGCGGTGTCGGCCGTGCTGCACACCGGTTATCCGGTCCGGTTCTGGGACCATGACCTCGGCCCCGACCAGCCACACCTGATCGATGCCGACGGACCGACCGATCTCACCCCGCATCCCGCTGACGCGTTGCGCGAGACCACCTTCGACCTCAGCAGCGACGGGGACTTCCTCGTCACGTCCTGGCATGTGCCCGGGCCGGGCGTGTCCAACCGGTCCGTTCTGGTCCGTGTCGACCGAGCTTCCGGGACGCACACGACCATCGCCGAGGAAGCCGGCGCCGAACTGGAGCACCCGGTCATCGCGCCCGACGGCAGTGCCGTGGCGTTCACCAGGGAAAGCCATTCAACTCCCACGGAAGCCCCGCGGATCACGCTGTGCTGCATGCGCTTCGGTGAGGCCCATGTCGAGATCACCGCGGAGTGGGATCGCTGGCCCGCGTCTGTGGCATGGGCGGCAGACTCGTCGGCGTTGATTGTCACCGCCGACGACGCCGGCCGTCGGCCCATCTTCACAGTCGACCCCGGCAGCGGAACCGTCGCCAAGCTCACCGACGACGACTACGCCTACACCGATGTGTGTCCCGCGCCGGGTGGCGTCATCTACGCGCTGCGCAGCTCGTATGCCGTGCCGCCGCATCCGGTCCGGCTCGACCCCGACGGCACGATCACCGAGTTGCCGTGCGTCGACATTCCGGAAATCCCCGGAACAGTCACCGAATTGGTCGCCACTGCAGACGACGGGACCCCGGTCCGGTCGTGGTTGACTCTGCCCGAGGGCGACGAGCCGGCAGAACTGGTGCTGTGGATCCACGGGGGTCCGTTGGGTAGCTGGAACACCTGGCACTGGCGGTGGAATCCGTGGCTGCTCACCGCTCACGGGTACGCGGTGCTGATGCCCGATCCGGGCCTGTCCACGGGCTACGGTCAGCAGTTCGTCCAAAGGGGTTGGGGCGCTTGGGGCGCCGAACCCTACGCCGATCTGATGACCGCCGTCGACGCGGCGTGTGAGCACCCGCGGATCGACGATTCCCGTACCGCGGCGATGGGCGGTTCGTTCGGCGGCTATATGGCCAACTGGATCGCGGGGCAGACCGACCGGTTCGACGCGATCGTCACGCACGCCAGCCTGTGGGCGCTCGACCAATTCGGACCCACCACCGACAGCGCGTTCTGGTGGGCTCGTGAGATGACACCCGAAATGACACAGCGCAATTCACCGCACTCCTACGTCGGGCAGATCCACACGCCGATGCTGGTCATCCACGGGGACAAGGACTATCGCGTACCGATCGGTGAAGGCCTGCGGCTCTGGTACGAGCTGCTGTCGTCCTCGGGTCTGCCCGCCGACGAGAACGGCCAGAGCCCGCATCGCTTCCTGTACTACCCGACGGAGAACCACTGGGTGCTTGCGCCGCAACACGCCAAGATCTGGTACCAGGTGGTGACGGCGTTCCTCGGTCAGCACCTGCGCGACGAAGAGACTCGGCTGCCTGATCTGCTCGGGTAGCGTCGGCGTGATGACGCAGCGTGAGTTCGATCTGGTGCTGTACGGGGCGACCGGGTTCGCCGGCAAGCTCACCGCCGAATACCTGGCCCGGGCGGGTGCAGGAGCGCGGATCGCGCTGGCAGGCCGGTCGGAGGAGCGGTTGCGGGCGGTCCGCGACAGCCTCGGTGCGGGAGCCCGGGATTGGCTGCTGCTCACCGCCGACGCGTCGGCGCCGTCCACCCTGGAGGTGATGGCAGCCCGCACGCAGGTGGTGGTGAGCACCGTCGGGCCCTACACGAAATACGGCCTGCCGTTGGTGGCCGCCTGCGCCGCGGCCGCAACCGACTATGCCGACCTCACCGGCGAGACCATGTTCATCCGCGAGAGCATCGACCAGTTTCACAAGCAGGCGCTCGATACCGGGGCCCGGATCGTGCACTCATGCGGATTCGATTCCGTCCCATCCGATCTCACCACGTACGCGTTGTACCGGCGGGCCGCGGCCGACGGTGCGGGCCAGCTCGGTGACACCGACCTGGTGGTGCGTACGTTCGCCGGGGGTGTGTCGGGCGGCACGGTGGCCTCGATGATGGAGTTCATGCGGACGTCGTCGCGGGATCCGCACGCCCGCCAGCTGATGAACGACCCGTACACGCTGAGCCCCGATCGCGCTACCGAGCCCGAACTCGGTGGCCAGCCCGACGTGCGGTGGCGCCGCGGTGGCGAGATCGCACCGGAGTTGGCGGGCTATTGGACGGGCGCGTTCGCGATGGCGGGGCCGAACACCCGAATCGTGCGGCGCAGCAACGCGCTCCTCGACTACGCCTACGGCCGCCGGTTCGCCTATACCGAGCAGATGAGCCTGGGCCGGTCACTCGCCGCGCCGCTGGCAGCCGCGGCGCTCACCGGATCCAGCGCCGTGGCCTTCGGGGTTGGGCAGCCGGTACTTCGACCGGCTGCCCGCCACACTCGTCGAACGGTTGGCGCCCAAGCCGGGCACCGGCCCCAGCGAACAAACCCGCATGCGTGGGCATTACCGCGTCGAGACCTACACGACCACGACGTCCGGTGCGCGCTACGTGGCGTCGATGGCCCAGCAGGGTGACCCCCGGATACCAGGCCACCGCGGTGCTGCTCGGCGAGTGCGGGCTGGCCCTGGCGCTGGATCGCGACAAGCTGTCGGACCTGCGTGGGGTGCTCACTCCGGCGGCCGCGATGGGTGATGCCCTGCTGGCCCGATTCCCTGCTGCCGACGTGCAATTGGAGACCACCGCGCTGACTTGAGCCGAATTGATCCCGGCGCGCGGAACACCTGTGTAACAAGATCAATTCGACTAGGGTCGTCGGCGAGGACTTCATCAACGCCAGCAACGAAGGTGGGAACAATATGGCCGATCTGAACGACCTCTTCGCACAGATTCCCGTAGCGGAGATTGCGAGCAAGCTGGGCGCCGATGAAGGTGAGGTGAACAACGCCATCAAGACGCTGGTTCCCGCGCTCGTCGGTGGCGTTCAGCAGAACGTGCAGGCCGACAACATCGACTCGAGCAACCTGGAGTCCGCGGTCACCGCGCAGGGCGCCAGCGGTCTGCTCGACGGCGGCGTGAAGGTCGACGACGTGGACCAGAAGGAGGGCGACCAGCTCGTCGCCCACATCTTCGGCGGCAACGACAGCGGCCAGGTGGCCTCGGCGTTGGCCGGTACCGGTGCCGGCGGTGGGGACCTCATCAAGAAGCTGCTGCCCATCCTGACCCCGATCGTGCTGGCCTACATCGGCAAGCAGTTCGCGCAGAAGAATGCGCCTGCCGAGCCGGCGGCCCAGGCCTCGGGCGGCGGGCTCGGGGACATCCTCGGCAGCATCCTGGGCGGGGCGAGCGGCGGAGGTGGCGGCGCGAACAATCCGCTGGGCAGCATCCTCGGCAGCGTGCTCGGTGGTGGCGGCGGAGGCCAGGGCAACGCGATCGGCGAGATCCTCGGCGGTCTGCTGGGCGGGAAGAAGTAGCTCCCGAGATCGTTTTCCGCGCAAGCCCCCGTCGCCAGCGAATACCGCGGCGTCGGGGGCTTTAGCGTATCCGGGCCACTCCTTCCTAGAATGGCGCGGTGACCTCCACCCCTGACAATCGCGCCGACGCCCTCCCCAAGTCCTGGGAGCCGGGTGCGGTAGAAGCCGAGCTGTACCAGGGCTGGGTGGATGCCGGTTACTTCACCGCCGACGCCACGAGTGACAAGCCTGCCTATTCGATCGTGCTGCCGCCGCCGAATGTGACCGGCAGCCTGCACATGGGCCACGCCCTGGACCACACCTTGATGGACGTGCTGACCCGGCGTAAGCGGATGCAGGGCTATGAAGTGCTGTGGCTGCCCGGCATGGACCACGCCGGCATCGCCACTCAGACCCTGGTCGAGAAGCAACTCGCCGCCGACGGCAAGACGAAGGAAGACTTCGGCCGGGAAGAGTTCGTCGAGAAGGTGTGGGACTGGAAGCGCGAGTCCGGCGGCACCATCGGCGCCCAGATGCGCCGCATCGGCGACGGTGTGGACTGGAGCCGCGACCGGTTCACCATGGACGACGGCCTGTCCCGTGCGGTCCGCACGATCTTCAAGCGCCTGTTCGACGCCGGACTGATCTACCAGGCCGAGCGGCTCGTCAACTGGTCGCCCGTGCTGGAGACCGCGATCAGCGACCTCGAGGTCAAGTACGAGGACGTCGAGGGTGAACTCGTGTCGTTCCGCTACGGCTCGATGAGCGACGACGAGCCCCACATCGTGGTGGCCACCACCCGCGTCGAAACCATGCTGGGCGACACCGCGATTGCCGTGCACCCCGACGACGAGCGGTACCGCCATCTGGTCGGCACGACATTGCCGCACCCGTTCACCGATGCCCGCATCATTATCGTGGCCGACACCCACGTCGACCCTGAATTCGGTACGGGCGCAGTCAAAGTCACCCCCGCACACGATCCGAACGACTTCGAGATCGGGTTGCGCCACCAGCTGCCGATGCCGACCATCATGGACACCAAGGGCCGGATCGCCGACACTGGAACGCAATTCGACGGGATGGACCGGTTCGAGGCACGCGTCAAGGTGCGCGAGGCGTTGGCCGAGCAGGGCCGGATCGTCGCCGAGAAGCGGCCCTACCTGCACAGCGTGGGACACTCGGAGCGCAGTGGCGAGCCCATCGAACCGCGACTGTCGCTGCAGTGGTGGGTCAAGGTGGAGAGCCTGGCCAAGGCCGCCGGTGACGCGGTGCGCGGTGGCGACACCGTGATTCACCCGCCGAGCCTGGAGCCGCGGTGGTTCGCCTGGGTCGACGACATGCACGACTGGTGTATCTCGCGGCAGCTGTGGTGGGGTCACCGGATCCCGATCTGGCACGGCCCGAACGGTGAGACGGTGTGCGTCGGACCCGACGAGACTCCGCCGGAAGGCTGGGAGCAGGACCCCGACGTGCTCGACACCTGGTTCTCGTCGGCGCTGTGGCCGTTCTCGACCATGGGCTGGCCCGACCACACGGCCGATCTGGCCAAGTTCTATCCCACCAGCGTGCTGGTCACCGGATACGACATCCTGTTCTTCTGGGTGGCCCGCATGATGATGTTCGGCACGTTCGTCGGCGACGACCCGGCGATCACGCTCGAGGGCAAGCGTGGCCGCCAGGTGCCATTCCAGAATGTGTTCCTGCACGGGCTGATTCGCGACGAGTTCGGCCGCAAGATGAGCAAGTCGCGGGGCAACGGCATCGACCCGCTCGAGTGGGTGGAGATGTTCGGCGCCGACGCGTTACGGTTCACCCTCGCGCGCGGTGCGAGCCCCGGCGGTGATCTGTCCATCGGCGAGGACCACGCCCGTGCCTCACGTAACTTCGCCACCAAGTTGTTCAACGCGACCCGGTTCGCGCTGATGAACGGAGCCGCCCCCGCGGCCCTACCGCCCGCGGCCGAGCTGACCGACGCCGACCGCTGGATTTTGGGCCGGCTGGAAGAGGTCCGCGCCGAGGTCGACGAAGCGCTCGACTCCTACCAATTCAGCCGGGCTTGCGAGGCGCTGTACCACTTCGCGTGGGACGAGTTCTGCGACTGGTATGTCGAGCTGGCCAAGGTGCAGATCTTCGGCGGTTTGCCGCACACCACGGCGGTGCTCGCGGCAGTCCTGGACACTCTGCTCAAGCTGCTGCACCCGGTGATGCCGTTCGTCACCGAGACGCTGTGGAAGACCCTCACCGGTGGTGAGTCGGCGGTCATCGCGGCGTGGCCGCAACCGTCCGGTTTCGCTCCGGATCCGGTTGCGGCACAACGCATCACCGACATGCAGAAGCTCATCACCGAGGTGCGGCGGTTCCGCAGCGATCAGGGGCTGGCCGACCGGCAGAAGGTTCCGGCGCGGTTGTCCGACATCGCCGCGGCGCAGCTTTCCGAGCAGCTGCCCGCGATCACGTCGCTGGCGTGGCTGACCGAGGCCGGAGACGGGTTCACGCCGTCGGCTGCTGTCGAGGTGCGGTTGTCGCAGACCACTGTCGTGGTCGAGGTGGACACGTCGGGCACCGTCGACGTCGCCGCCGAACGGCGCCGGCTCGAAAAAGACCTGGCCGTCGCACAAAAGGAAATGGCCACCACCGCCGCCAAGCTCGGCAACGACGCGTTCCTGGCCAAGGCACCCGCCGAGGTGGTCGACAAGATCCGGGGTCGCCAGCAGGTGGCCACCGAGGAGGTCGAACGCATCACCGCGCGCCTGGCCGGGCTCAAATGACGGATCCGGGGCCTGACCCGATTCCGTCGCCGGACGAGGTCGCCGCGTTGCTCCAGGTCGAGCATCTGCTCGACCAGCGGTGGCCGGAGACCAAACTGGAGCCCAGCACGACCCGGATCGTCGCGCTGCTGGAACTGCTCGGTTCACCGCAGCGGGCGTACCCGTCGATCCACGTTGCCGGCACCAACGGCAAGACCTCGGTGTGCCGGATCATCGACGCCCTGCTGACCGCCTTACACCGGCGGACCGGGCGCACCACGAGCCCGCACCTGCAGTCCGCGGTGGAGCGGATTTCCATTGACGGCAAACCCATTTCGCCGGCGACCTACGTGGAGACCTATCGCGAGATCGAGCCGTTCGTCCTGCTCGTCGATCAGCAGTCCGAAGCGACAGGCGGGCCGAAGATGAGCAAGTTCGAGGTGCTCACGGCGATGGCTTTCGCGGCATTCGCCGACGCCCCGGTCGACATCGCCGTGATCGAGACCGGGATGGGCGGCCGATGGGACGCCACCAACGTCGTCAACGCGCCTGTCGCCGTGATCACGCCGATCGGCCTGGACCACACCGACTACCTCGGTGACACGCTCGCCGAGATCGCGGGGGAGAAGGCCGGGATCATCACCCGCCAGCCCGATGATCTGGTGCCGACCGACACCGTCGCGGTGATCGCGGCGCAGCCGCCCGAGGCGATGGAGGTGCTGCTGGCCGAGACGGTGCGCGCGGACGCCGCGGTGGCCCGGGAGAACTCGGAGTTCGCGGTGCTGGGCCGTCAGGTCGCCATCGGTGGCCAGCTGCTGGAACTGCAGGGCCTCGGCGGGGTGTACTCGGACATCTTCCTGCCGCTGCACGGCGAACACCAGGCGCACAACGCGGTGGTCGCGCTGGCGGCGGTCGAGGCGTTCTTCGGTGCAGGCGCCGACCGGCAACTCGACATCGACGCGGTGCGGGCCGGTTTCGCGGCCGTACGCAGCCCCGGCCGGCTGGAACGGATGCGCAGTGCGCCAACGGTTTTCATCGATGCCGCCCACAACCCCGCCGGGGCCGAGGCGCTGACCGAAGCGCTGCGCGAGGAGTTCGACTTCCGCTACCTGGTAGGCGTGGTGTCGGTGCTGGCCGACAAGGACGTCGACGGCATCCTGACCGCGCTCGAGCCGGCGTTCGATCAGCTCGTGGTGACGCACAACGGCTCACCGCGCGCCCTCGACGTCGAGTCGTTGGCGCAACGCGCCGAGGAACGGTTCGGTCAGGACCGGGTGATCACGGCGGCCACCCTGCCCGACGCCATCGAAATCGCCACCGCCCTGGTCGAGGACGCCGGAGCCGAGGGCGAGGGGCTGTCCGGGGCGGGCATGGTGATCACCGGTTCGGTGGTGACGGCCGGCGCCGCACGCACCCTTTTCGGGAAGGACCCACAGTGAGTACGCCACCTGATCCGTGGAAGAGCTTCCGCGGCGTCATGGCCGGAACCCTGATCCTCGAAGCCATCGTCGTGCTGCTGGCCCTGCCGGTCGTCGCGAAAGGCGCCAACGGGTTGACCGTGTGGTCCGGGGGTTACCTCGTCGGCCTTGCGGTGGTCCTCATCCTGATGGCGGGTATGCAGGGCAGACCGTGGGCGCTCTGGGTGAACCTGGGACTGCAGTTCGTGGTGATCGCCGGGGTGGTGATCCACGCCGGGATCGGCTTCATCGGCTTGGTGTTCTTGCTGGTCTGGCTGTTGATCCTGTACCTGCGCGGTGAGGTGAAGCGGCGGCAGGCCCGCGGCCTGCTGCCCGGCCAACAGGATTCGCCGGAAAGCTGACGACACCGCCACCGGCCGCCGATGATTGTCAGTTATTGACGTCGGCGACGGGAGTGGTGAGATGGACCTTACATTTTCCGGCGCCGCTGGCTCGGGCTCGTCGGCGTCGACACGGTGACCGTTCCGCCGGGGGAGGTGTTCGTCACCGAGTCTCCGAGACCGGTGATCACCACCCCGACGTGGCGCTGCAGCAATTGCGCGACGGCAATCGCAGGGCGACCTTCTGGACAACACCGTGCGCGCCAATGCCGAGCTGTCCAAGGACGCGATCGCGGCGACATCGGTGATCCGGGACCGGCTGAATTCCGGTGCAGTGCAGGTCGTCACGGCCTACTACAGCCGTGATACGGGAGTGGCGACGATCGCCTGAACGGCAGACGGTACGCTGTGCGCCGTGACTGAGCGGACCCTCGTGTTGATCAAGCCCGACGGCGTAGAGCGCCACCTGGTCGGGGAGATCATCGGCCGAATCGAACGCAAGGGCCTGACCCTGGCGGCCCTGGAGCTGAAGAACGTCAGCGATGAGCTGGCGCGGCAGCACTACGCCGAGCATGCGGAGAAGCCGTTCTTCGGTTCGCTGCTCGAATTCATCACGTCCGGCCCCGTGGTCGCCGCGATCGTCGAGGGCCCCCGCGCGGTGGCCGCGTTCCGTCAGCTCGCCGGCGGCACCGATCCGGTCGAGAAGGCCCTGCCGGGCACGATCCGCGGCGACCTGGCCCTGGTGACCCAGGACAACCTGGTACACGGCTCGGATTCGCTCGAGTCGGCGGCCCGCGAGATCGCCCTCTGGTTCCCCGGAGAATCTGCCGGGGAGTAACTCCTCACGCGGTCTGGTCGGTACAGCCGCAGTGATGTGGGATACTGGTCGCGGGTAGCCAGCCTCAACCGAGGCTGAACACCCGGATGAAGACTTCGACGAGCGCGACCACCGCAATCCGGTGCGGCGCCGACCGTCCAGCCATCATTCAGCCAGGCACCGGGTGGGTTCACCATTGAGCCGCCCGGAGCGAGACCACAACAAGTCCGGGTGAAGTATCCCGGGCCCATAGCGGAAGCCCTCGCGTGGCCGCGTCGCTACGACGCGCCCGGGGGCTTGAGGAGAATACGTGGCCGAAGATGCCCATACCGAAGACCAATCCACCCAGACTCCGCAGCAGGACGGACTCCCAGAACGCCTGAGGGTCCATTCGCTCGCCCGAGTGCTCGGTACCACGAGCCGGCGAGTGCTCGACGCGCTCGCCGAGTTCGACGGACGCCACCGCAGTGCGCACTCGACCGTCAACAAGGCGGACGCCGAGCGGGTCCGTGCGGCGTTGGCCCCGACGGAATCCGTCGTCCAACCTAGCGTGGTCGAGGCCGTCGTGGTCGAGTCCGTCGAGCCGGTCGCGGTGAGCGAGTCCGTCACGGTGACCGAGACGCCCGCGACGGCCGTCGCGCCGGAACCGGCGGCGGAATCCGAACCACCCGCCGAGCCGGAGCCTGTGGCATCAGAACCGGAGCCCGAGGCGGCGGAGCCTGAGCCCCACACAGCGGAACCCGAGCCCCACACAGCGGAACCCGAGCCCGAACCGGCGCCTGAGGCCACGCAGGCTGAGGCCGTCGTCGTGGGTGACGAACCGGAGTCCCGGCTGATCCTGGAGACCGCGAACATCCCTCCGGCGCGGGAGGCACACACCGAACGCGCGGACTACCTGCCGCTGTTCGTCGCGCCCCAGCCGATCGTTTTCGAGCCCGTCGACACCGACGACGAGGACGACGACTTCGATGCGTCCTCCGACAGTGATTCCGATGGCGAATCCGACGACGACCAGGCCGACCGGCCTGCCGCGCGCCGACGCCGCCGCGGCCGCCGGGGGCGGGGTCGCGGCCGGGGCGAACAGAGCGACGACAACGGCCCGGAGTCGGAGGGCGAGACCGAATCCGGTGACGATCAGGCCGAGTCCGACGACTCCGACGACGAGTCCGAGGACTCCGAAGAAAGCGGCGACGAGGACAGCGCCGGCACCGACGGTGGCACCCGCAGGCGGCGGCGTCGCCGGCGCCGCAAGACCGGCTCGGGTGATTCCGAGGACAGCGGTTCGCCCGATGACCCGCCCAACACCGTCGTGCACGAGCGGGCTCCGCGTGCCGAGCGGTCGGACAAGTCCTCCGGAGACGAATCCGAGATCCAGGGCATTTCCGGGTCGACCCGGCTGGAGGCCAAGCGCCAACGCCGGCGTGACGGCCGCGACGCCGGACGGCGCCGCCCGCCGATCCTGAGCGAAGCCGAGTTCCTGGCGCGCCGTGAGGCCGTCGAGCGCACGATGATCGTTCGCGACAAGGTGCGCACCGAACCGCCGCACGAAGGCGCCCGCTACACCCAGATCGCGGTGCTCGAAGACGGTGTGGTGGTCGAGCACTTTGTGACCTCTGCCGCGTCGGCATCGTTGGTCGGCAACATCTACCTGGGCATCGTGCAGAACGTGTTGCCCTCGATGGAGGCTGCGTTCGTCGACATCGGTCGTGGCCGCAACGGTGTGCTCTACGCCGGTGAGGTGAACTGGGAGGCCGCAGGCCTCGGCGGAGCTCAGCGCAAGATCGAGCAGGCCCTCAAGCCCGGCGACTATGTCGTCGTCCAGGTCAGCAAGGATCCGGTCGGACACAAGGGAGCGCGGCTCACCACGCAGGTGTCGCTGGCCGGGCGCTATCTGGTCTACGTCCCCGGGGCGTCCTCGACGGGCATCAGCCGCAAGCTGCCCGACACCGAGCGGCAGCGCCTCAAGGAGATCCTGCGGGAAGTGGTCCCGGCCGATGCCGGCGTCATCATCCGCACCGCCTCCGAAGGCGTCAACGAAGACGACATCCGCTCCGACGTGAACCGGCTCCAGGAGCGCTGGGCCGGGATCGAGGCCAAGGCCGCCGAGATCACCGAGAAGAAGGCCGGCGCCGCCGTCGCCCTCTACGAGGAGCCCGATGTGCTCGTGAAGGTCATCCGTGACCTGTTCAACGAAGACTTCTCCGGCTTGATCGTGTCCGGCGACGACGCGTGGAACACCATCAACTCCTACGTCAACACCGTGGCCCCCGATCTGATGGGCCGGTTGACCAAGTACGAGGCCGCAGGCGCCGACGGCGGGTCCGGCCCGGACGTGTTCGCCGTGCACCGCATCGACGAGCAGTTGGCCAAGGCCATGGACCGCAAGGTGTGGCTGCCTTCGGGCGGCACCCTGGTCATCGACCGCACCGAGGCGATGACCGTCGTCGACGTCAACACCGGCAAGTTCACCGGCTCGGGTGGCAACCTCGAACAGACCGTCACCCGCAACAACCTGGAAGCCGCGGAGGAGATCGTCCGGCAGCTGCGGCTGCGCGACATCGGCGGCATCGTCGTGATCGACTTCATCGACATGGTGCTGGAGTCCAACCGTGATCTGGTGCTGCGGCGGCTGACCGAGGCGCTGGCCCGGGACCGCACGCGCCACCAGGTTTCCGAGGTGACCTCACTGGGCTTGGTGCAGCTGACGCGAAAGCGGTTGGGAACAGGGCTGATCGAGGCGTTCTCCACCTCGTGCACGCACTGCGGTGGCCGCGGGATCGTGCTCCACGGCGACCCGGTCGACTCCGTGTCGGCAGGCGGCGGTGGGCGCAAGTCCGAGCCCGCCAGTGGCAGTGGACGGCGCAGCAAGCGTGGCAAGAAGACCGGCAAGCCCGAGGACGTTCCGGTGGTCAAGGTGCCCGACCATCCGGCCGGCGAGCATCCGATGTTCAAGGCCATGGCTGCGGCCAACGGTCGCCATCACGACGACGAGTCGCCCGATGAGCACGATGAGCACGCCAAGGAGCACGAGGAACTCGACGACCTCGAGAGCGCCGAGGACGGCGTGGTCGAGACCGCCCACGGCGACGACACCGCCGAGCAGGTGGCGCGTGAGACGGCCGAGGAAGACCTCGACGACGAAGACTCGGACGACGAGGACTCCGACGACGAAGACGATGTCGACTCCGATGAGGACGATGACACCGAGTCCGACGAGGACGACGACGAAGCCGACTCCGACGACGAGTCGGACGAGGACGAGATCGACCTGGACTCCGATGACGAGGAAGTCGACATCGACGATGACATCGAGGTCATCGATGACGACTCCGATGACGAGGACGACCACGAGGTTGAACTTCCGCAGGTGATCACCGTCGCCCGCCGGCCGCGTCGCCGGGCAGCGGCTCGACCCGCGGGCCCCCCCGCCCATGAGTAGCAGGGGGTGTCCGGGCGGTTTGACCCTCTACCCGCTGGTCACGTACCCTTGACCAGTTGTCGCCAGTACCTGCAGTCGCAGGCCGGTGACGGCGGGGTACCCCCGCCACCCAAGACCCGCGCACGCACCGACCGGTAGCGCGCGCCCGCACAGCAGAGGACACGATGGCGACATACGCAATCGTCAAGACCGGCGGCAAGCAGTACAAGGTTGCAGCCGGTGACGTGGTGAAGGTTGAGAAGCTCGACGCCGAGCCTGGCGCGTCTGTGTCGCTGCCGGTCGCGCTGGTGGTCGATGGCGCCAAGGTCACGAGCAAGGCCGACGACCTGGCCAAGGTCGCCGTGACCGGCGAGGTTCTGGAGCACACCAAGGGCCCCAAGATCCGTATCCACAAGTTCAAGAACAAGACCGGCTACCACAAGCGCCAGGGGCACCGTCAGCAGCTGACCGTGCTCAAGGTCACCGGCATCAAGTGATGAGCCGTCAGGCGAAGAACAGGGCGAGGGACATTTAAATGGCACACAAAAAGGGCGCTTCCAGCTCGCGTAACGGCCGTGAATCCGCAGCACAGCGGCTCGGCGTCAAGCGCTTCGGCGGCCAGGTCGTCAAGGCCGGCGAGATCATCGTCCGCCAGCGCGGCACCCACTTCCACCCCGGGGTGAACGTCGGCCGTGGTGGCGACGACACGCTGTTCGCGCTGGCCCCCGGCGCTGTGGAGTTCGGCTCCAAGCGTGGCCGCAAGAACGTGAACATCGTTCCCGTGGCGCGCCCGGAGGCCTGAGACATCGAGGATTCTCCGCGAATGTGAAGCAGCTGCGAGTTCTCGACTGAGATATCGCGATAGCTTCACATTCGACGGAGAGGATGTCCGATGTCCCGGTTTGTCGACCGCGTCGTCATCCACGCGCGGGCCGGTAACGGCGGCAATGGGTGCGCCTCGGTGCACCGCGAGAAATTCAAACCCCTCGGTGGCCCTGACGGCGGCAACGGTGGTCGTGGCGGCAGCGTCGTCCTCGTTGTAGACCCGCAGGTGCACACCCTGCTGGACTTTCACTTTCATCCGCATGTCGCGGCGCCCTCCGGTAAGCAGGGCGCTGGCAGCAACCGTGACGGCGCATCGGGCGCCGATCTCGAAGTACGCGTACCCGACGGCACCGTCGTCCTCGACGAAGACGGGCGCATGCTCGCCGACCTGGTCGGAGCGGGCAGCCGTTTCGAAGCCGCCGCGGGCGGTCGGGGCGGTCTGGGTAATGCCGCGTTGGCGTCCCGGGCCCGCAAGGCCCCCGGCTTCGCCCTCCTCGGTGAGAAGGGCCAGGCCCGCGATCTCACCCTGGAACTCAAGACCGTCGCCGATGTCGGCCTGATCGGATTCCCGTCGGCAGGCAAATCCTCACTGGTGTCCGCGATTTCCGCGGCCAAACCGAAGATCGCCGACTATCCGTTCACCACCCTCGTGCCGAATCTCGGCGTGGTGTCGGCCGGCGACCACACCTACACGGTGGCCGATGTCCCCGGTCTCATCCCCGGCGCATCCGAAGGACGCGGGCTGGGCCTGGAATTCCTGCGGCATCTGGAGCGCTGCGCGGTGCTCGTGCATGTCGTGGACTGCGCCACAATGGAACCCGGCCGCGACCCGATCTCCGACATCGATGCGCTCGAGGCCGAACTGGCCGCATACACCCCTACCCTGCAAGGCGATTCGGCTCTGGGGGACCTGGCCTCGCGGCCGCGCGCGGTGGTGCTCAACAAGATCGACGTTCCGGACGCGCATGAGCTCGCCGACTTCGTCCGCGACGAGGTGGCCCGCCGGTTCGGCTGGCCGGTGTTCGAGGTGTCGACCGTGAGCCGCGCGGGCTTGCGCCCCTTGACCTTTGCGTTGTGGGACATGGTGAAGGCCTACCGCGACGCGCAGCCCGAGATCGCACCGCGACGCCCGGTGATCCGGCCCATCGCCATCGACGAGAGCGGGTTCACCGTGTCCTCCGATGGCCAAGGTGGCTTCATCGTTCGCGGTGTGCGTCCTGAACGCTGGATTGCGCAAACCGATTTCGGCAACGACGAGGCCGTCGGCTATCTCGGTGATCGGCTGGCCCGGCTGGGTGTCGAGGACGAGTTGTTCAAGCGTGGTGCGCGGCCGGGTTGCGCGGTGACCATCGGGGACATGACATTCGACTGGGAGCCGCAGACCCCGGCCGGCATCGACATGCCGCTGACCGGCCGCGGCACCGACATCCGGCTGGAGCAGACAGACCGGGTCGGAGCCGCTGAGCGCAAGGCCGCCCGTCGTGAGCGGCGCAGGTCCGGAAGCGAGGACGAGTGACCGGCACGCCCTCTGCTCACCGGGAGGCGATCCGCACCGCGCGCAGCGTCGTCGTCAAGATCGGAACCACTGCGCTCACCACATCCACCGGCGTGTTCGACGCGGCCCGCCTGGCGTACCTGGTCGAGGCCATCGAGGGCCGGATGAAGGCCGGCTCGGACGTGGTGATCGTGTCCTCGGGTGCGATCGCCGCAGGCATCGAGCCGTTGCGGCTGACCAAGCGCCCCACGGACCTGGCCACCAAACAGGCCGCCGCCAGCGTCGGCCAGGTGGCGTTGATCAATGCCTGGAACACCGCCTTTGCCGCCTACAACCGGACTGTCGGTCAGGTGTTGCTGACCGCGCACGACATCTCGATGCGGGTGCAGCACAACAACGCCCAACGCACGCTGGACCGGTTGCGGGCACTACACGCGGTGGCGATCGTCAACGAGAACGACACCGTGGCCACCAACGAGATTCGGTTCGGCGACAACGACCGACTCTCGGCGCTGGTGGCGCAACTGGTCGGCGCCGACGCCCTGGTGCTGTTGTCCGACATCGACGGGCTCTACGACTCGGATCCGCGAAAAGGCAACGCGCGCTTCATCCCTGAGGTCGCCGCAGAAGGTGATCTGGACGGCGTCGTCGCGGGCCGGGGCAGCCACCTCGGTACCGGCGGCATGGCCTCGAAGCTGTCGTCGGCCTTGTTGGCCGCGGATGCCGGCGTGCCGGTGCTGCTGGCCGCGGCCGCCGATGCCGCTGCGGCACTGCGTGATGCATCGGTGGGCACGGTCTTCGCACCGCGACCCGAACGGATGTCGGCGCGGCGCTTCTGGGTGCGGTATGCCGCCGAGTCGGCGGGGGCGCTCAACCTGGACGACGGAGCGGTGCGGGCCGTCATCCAGCAGCGCCGATCGCTGCTGCCCGCCGGGATCACCCAGGTGTCCGGCCGGTTCCACGGCGGCGATGTGGTCGATCTGCGTGCGCCCGACGGGCAGACGGTCGCCCGCGGTGTCGTCGCCTACGAGGCATCGGAATTGGCGACCATGATGGGTCGGTCCACTCGTGATCTGCCGGTCGAGATGCGCCGGCCCGCGGTACACGCCGACGATCTGGTCGCGCTCTAGACGCCGAATCACAACTCGGGAGCCTGCAGATAGAGCGCACCCCAGATGATGTCGGTGAGGGTGCGGGCAAGTTCGGCATCGTAGGAGCCGGGCTGTGACGGCAGATTCTGGTGGCAGGTGCGTTCCACCATCCAGGTCAGCGTGCTGGCGGTGGTCTGGGCGGACAGCTGTGCCCGGATGGCCCCGGCGGCCTGCCCGGCTTCGATGACCCGGGTGAGCTGGGCCGCGATCCCGACGAGCAGCTCGCGATAGGTTTCGCCGACCAAGGGGTCGTAACCGGACATCTCGTTGAGCGCGATAAGCACTGGCTGGTGGCTTCGGTAGCTCGCGATGATGCCTGCCATGGCGGCGTACACGTCGGAGGGATCGGTGCGGTCGGCTACTTCCCACCACTGCGCCGCGGCGCCGGACAGATCGGCGAACACCTGGGTGGCCAGCCGCCGCAGGAGGTGGCCCTTGTCTTCGAAGTAGATGTAGAAGCTGGCCCGCGAGATTCCTGCCTCGGTGGAAAGCCGGTCCACGCTGAGCTCGGTGAAGCTCGTGCCGTCGGCCATCAACCGATCGGTGGCGTCCAGAAGCTGCCGCTCGATCTGTCCGCGCCGCTCTTCACGGTTGGCCTGCGGTTTCCGGGTCACCGATGCCATGCGCCTCAGCCTATCGGCCCTGGTCACATCTTGACTAGACACAGTGTCTAGACGTAGCGTCACGGCCATGTCTGTGTCACCGATCACACCAGCCGGTTCGCGCGCCTACGATCCGATCGACATCTCCTCGAAGGCCTTCTGGTCCACCACCGCCGCCGAACGGGAGAAATCGTTCGCCCTGCTGCGGGACCAACGGCCGGTCAGCTGGCATCGGCCGGTCGAGGACACGCTCATGCCCGACCCCGAGGACCCCGGGTTCTGGGCGGTCACCCGGCACGCCGACATCCTCACCGTCAGCCGAGACAGCGAGACATTCCTGTCCGGCGAGGGTGTGCTGTTCGACACGGTGCCGCAGGAGTTGCTGGAGGCGTCGCAATCGTTCCTGGCCATGGATGCGCCGCGGCACACACTGATTCGCAAGCTGGTGCACTCGGCCTTCACACCGCGGCAGGTGGCCCGCATCGAATCCTCGATCAAGGACAACGCCCGCCAGATCGTCCAGGAGCTCAAGGCGGCAGGCAGCGGCACCGATTTCGTCGAGCAGTGCGCGAAGGAACTGCCCATTCGCACACTCTCGGACATGGTCGGCATCCCCGAATCCGAGCGGCAACAGGTGGCGCACGCCGCCGACGCGCTGGTGTCATGGGCCGACCCGGTCTATCTGGACGGGCGCAATCCGCTGGAAGTGCTGGGTGCCAACCAGTTCTACCTGCACCAGGTGGCCCACGCGCTGGCGGCCGATCGGCGGCAGAATCCGGGGAACGATCTGATCAGTGCCCTGGTCCACGCCGAGGTCGACGGGGACCGCCTGACCGATGCCGAGGTCGCGGCGTTCTTCGTGCTGCTCGCCGTCGCGGGCAACGACACCACCCGACAGGCCACCAGCCATGCGCTCAAGGCCCTGACCGACTTCGGGGACCAGCGGGCTTGGCTGATGGCGGATTTCGATGACCGGATCGGCGGCGCGGTCGAGGAGTTCGTGCGCTGGGCGACTCCGGTGATGACCTTCCGCCGCACCGCGGCGGTCGACGTGGAACTCGCCGGCCAGCACATCGCAGCCGGGGAGAAGGTGGTGATGTTCTACGCTTCGGGCAACTGGGACACCGAGGTCTTCGAGCATCCGGAACTCTTCGATCTGAGCCGAAAGCCCAATCCCCACTTGGGTTTCGGCGGCGGTGGACGGCACTTCTGCCTGGGCGCCCACGTCGCGAGAACGCAGCTGCGGGCACTGTTCGGCGAGCTGCTGCACCAACTACCCGACATCGCGGCGGGCGAGCCTGCCTACCTCCAAGGCAATTTCGTGCACGCTATCCGGGCGATGCCGTACACGTTCTGACCAGCTCGCCGGCGAGCAGGGTGAGCAGCTCGGAGCAGCCGGCGTCGACCTTCACCGCGGCCAGTTCGTCGCCCCGAGTGTGGCCCCGGTTGATGATCGCCACCGGGATCCCGTGGGCGACAGCGTGGCGGACGAACCGGTAACCCGAATACACGGTGAGCGACGAACCGGCCACCAGCAACGCATCGCTGGAATCGACGAGTGAATACGCCTGTTCCACCCGGTCTTTGGGGACGCTTTCCCCAAAATAGACGATGTCGGGCTTGAGCATGCCCCCACATACCGGGCAGTCGACGATGACGAACGATGACGTGTCGGCAACTACCGCGTCGGCATCGGGGGCCACCGCGATGCCACCGACCGATTCCGCCCGCTCGAGGAACCCAGGATTGGCGGCTTCGAGCGCAGCGGCCAGTGCGGTGCGCGACATGGTGTGCCCGCAGTCCAGGCACACCACCCGGGCGTAGCTGCCGTGCAGGTTCACCACCGTGCGGCTGCCCGCCTTGGTGTGCAAGAGGTCCACGTTCTGGGTGATCAGGCCGACGACCACACCGTCGGACTCCAGCGCGGCCAGCGCCCGGTGTCCGGCGTTGGGCATCGTCTCGTCCATATGCCGCCAGCCGATGTGATTGCGGGCCCAGTACCGCTGCCGGAACACCGGATCGGAGGTGAACTGCCGGATGGTCATCGGGTTGCTCGGCGGCGAATCCGGGCCCCGGTAGTCGGGGATGCCCGAGTCGGTGGACATGCCCGCGCCGGTCAGCACCGCGACGCGACGGCCTTGCAACAGGGCGACGAGTTCGGGGGCATCCACCTTGACGAGGATAGGCGCACGCTGGGCCGCGCAGCGCCGACGCGGGCCAGATCGGCCGGATACCCCGAATCGGACAGCCCGCGGGTGACAATGGAAGCGATGGACTTCTACTCCGCTTACCGGCATGGTTTCGCCCGGGTCGCCGCGTGCACCCTTCACACGGCATTGGCGGACCCGCCGGCCAACGCCGAATCGGTGCTACGACTCGCCCAGGCCTGCCACGACGACGGTGTGGCCGTCGCGGTGTTCCCCGAGCTGACGCTGTCCGGGTATTCGATCGAGGACATCCTGCTGCAGGACACCCTGCTGGAATCCGTGCAGGAGGCGCTCGTCGAGATCGTCGCGGCCTCGGCCATCCTGACACCCGTGCTCGTCGTCGGCGCTCCGCTGCGCCACGGGCATCGGATCTACAACACCGCGGTCGTCATCCACCGCGGTGCCGTGCTCGGGGTGGCGCCGAAGTCGTATCTGCCGACCTACCGCGAGTTCTACGAGCGCAGGCAGGCCGCGGCGGGCGACGATGTGCGCGGCACCATCCGCGCCGCCGGGGCCGACGCGCCGTTCGGCCCCGACCTGCTGTTCGTGGCTTCGGACCTGCCGGGATTGGTCCTGCATGTCGAGATCTGCGAGGACATGTTCGTCCCGGTCCCGCCGAGCGCGCACGCCGCACTGGCCGGCGCGACGGTGCTGGCGAACCTCTCGGGAAGCCCGATCACCGTGGGCAGGGCCGAGGATCGTTGTCTGTTGGCCCGGTCGGCGTCGGCGCGGTGCCTGGCGGCCTACATCTACGCGGCCGCGGGGGAGGGCGAATCCACCACAGATCTGGCTTGGGACGGCCAGACCATGATCTGGGAGAACGGGCTGCTGCTGGCCGAGACCGAGAGGTTCCCGCGCGGCGAACGGCGTTCGGTAGCCGACGTGGATCTGGACCTGTTGCGCGCCGAGCGGCTACGCATGGGCACGTTCGACGACAATGCGCGGCACTACCGCGCCGTCGGGGACGCCTTCCGGCGCATCGAGTTCCAGCTCGACCCGCCGACCGGGGACATCGGACTGCTGCGCGAGATCGAGCGGTTCCCGTTCGTGCCCGCGGATCCGCAACGGCTGCAACAGGATTGCTACGAGGCCTACAACATCCAGGTGTCGGGTCTGGAGCAACGGTTGCGTGCGCTGAACTACCCCAAGGTCGTCATCGGGGTGTCCGGCGGGCTGGATTCCACCCACGCCCTGATCGTCGCCGCCCGCGCCATGGACCGCGAATCCCGTCCCCGCAGTGACATTCTCGCGTTCACCATGCCGGGGTTTGCCACCGGTGACCACACCAAGAACAACGCCACGCGGCTGGCCGAGGCACTCGGTGTCACCTTCGCCGAACTCGACATCACCAGTACCGCCGAGGTGATGTTGGCCGGGCTGGACCACCCGTACGCGCGGGGCGAGAAGGTCTACGACGTGACCTTCGAGAACGTGCAGGCCGGCCTGCGCACCGACTATCTGTTCCGGCTCGCCAACCAACGCGGCGGCATCGTGCTGGGCACCGGGGACCTGTCGGAGCTGGCCCTGGGTTGGTCCACCTACGGTGTCGGCGATCAGATGTCGCATTACAACGTCAACGGCGGCGTCCCGAAAACCCTCATCCAGCACCTCATTCGGTGGGTCATCTCGTCGGGCCAGTTCGAAGCCGACGTGAACGCGGTACTGCAATCGGTGCTGGACACCGAGATCACTCCCGAACTGGTGCCGACCGGAGCGGGGGAAAAGATCCAGAGCAGCGAAGCCAAGGTCGGACCCTATGCGCTGCAGGACTTTTCACTGTTCCAGGTGCTGCGCTACGGCTTCCGCCCGTCCAAGGTGGCATTCTTGGCCTGGCACGCCTGGCACGATCCGGGTGTCGGTGACTGGCCGGCCGGTTTCCCCGAGGACAAGCGACCGGCCTACTCGCTCAAGGAGATCCGGCACTGGCTGCAGGTGTTCGCCCAGCGCTTTTACTCGTTCGCCCAGTTCAAGCGTTCGGCGCTGCCCAACGGTCCCAAGGTGTCGGCAGGCGGCTCCCTGTCGCCACGCGGAGACTGGCGGGCGCCGTCGGACATGTCGGCGCGGATCTGGCTCGACGAGATCGACCGCGAGATCCCGGAGGACTAGAGCCGGCCCTCGGCACGCAGCTGCGGGTGGACCCACTCCGGTGAACGGCGTTCCTTGAACGCCCGGAAGCCCTCGGCGGCCTCGGCGCCGCTGTAGCTGGCCTTCATGCCGATCCGGTCGTAGAGCCCCAGGTAGTTGTCGAGGCTCGACTTCACCACTCCGCGGGCCCGCGGTGCGGTCCGGCAGCACTGGCCCAGCACCTCACGGGCCGCGTTCGCCAGTTCGTCGTGTGGGACGACGCGCGCGACCATGCCCCAGTCGACGGCCTCGGCGGCCGACAGTGTGCGCCCGGTGAACATCAGATCGCGGGTGCGCACCGGCCCGATCAAACGGGCCAGCATCTGGCTGTAGTAGGTGTCGGCGATGCCGCGGTAGAGCTCGGGCACCCGGAACGTGGCGCGATCGCTCACCACGGCCATGTCGCTGCAGATCGCGATCTGCAGCCCGCCGCCCTGACACAGCCCGTTGACGGCACTCACCACCGGCTTGACCGACTGGCGCAGCGTCTCGAACGGTGTGACGTCCATGGACAGCGCTGCGCCGAAGCTCATCCAGTCGTCGATGCCGTCGCCGCCCCCGAGGTCGCCCCCCGGCGCGAACACGTCACCGGTACCCGTGATGAGTAGGCCGGCCAGGTCGGGGTCGGCTTCCACGTGGGTGACCGCGTACCGGATACCGAAGTACATCGCCGGGGTCATGGCGTTGCGGGCGGCGGGACGGTCGAGGGTGACGACGCCGAACGGCCCCTGCCGTTCAAACCTCAGATAGGGCGTGCCGAGCCAGTCGCCCTCGGGAGGTCGCGGGGTGTGTCCCGATGTCATGAGTGCCGACTATAACGGCAACGGTATCGGCTTCAGTTCGTCGCCTCAGTGGGCCAGCATCGCGTCGATGTCGGCCCCGCTCGGAGCGCAGTCACCCGCGCCGCGCACCAGCGTCGCCAAGGCGCCGGCCGCACACGCGCGACGCAGCGCGTCCTCGAACCCCGAGCACCAATCGGCGGCCAGCACACCGGCGAACACATCGCCTGCTCCGGTGGTGTCCACCGCCCGGACCGCAGGCGCATGCACATCGAACCGCTCGTCGGCGCCGATGTAGCTCGCCCCGCGTGAGCCGCGGGTGATCACCAGATGGTTCACCGGCCAATGCCATTCGGCGGCTTCGGACTCGTTGACCACCACCACGTCGACCACTGCGGACAGCGCCAGCAGGTCATGGGCCCGGGTCCCGGGCGGTGACGCGTTGAGCATCACGACGGCACCGGCCGCCCGCGCGAGTCGGGCCGCTGCGATCGCCGTCGCCGGCGGGATCTCCAGCTGCATCAACACCACCTCGGCGGAGGTGATGGCCGCGCGGGCGGCGGCGGACTTGACCTCGACGTGCGCGTTGGCGCCGGGTGCCACCACGATGCTGTTCTCGCCGCCGGCCTCGACGACGATGGCCGCCGACCCGCTGGGGCCCGGCACGGTCGCGACCGCGTCCAGGCCGACGCCGTTGGCCTTGAGGTGAGTGCGCAGGGAATCGGCGACCGGATCGTCGCCGAGTGCGGCGACCAGACTCACCGAGGCTCCGGCACGGGCCGCCGCGACGGCCTGATTACCACCCTTGCCGCCGGACGCCGACGACAGCGACGACGCCAGCACGGTCTGACCGGGTTTGGGCAGCGCCGACACGGCAAACGTGAGATCCGCGTTGACGCTTCCGACCACGCACACCCGTGAGGACGCCATAGTCGACAACGCTAAACCAGTCGGGTGCTGACACGTGTCGAGCTCGGTGAACACCTCCGATACCCTGGGACGATGAGTGTGCAGACACCACCCGTGAGCGCGCCGACGCAGGATTTGCGGGAGCAGGTGCACGAGGCCGCCCGGCGCGCCCGGGTCGCGGCACGCACCCTGGCCACACTGAACACGGCAACCAAGAACCGCGCGCTGCATGCGGCCGCCGACAGTGTGCTCGCCGGCGTCGACGCCGTGCTGGCCGCCAACGCGGGCGACCTCGACGCGGCCCGGGACGCCGGCACCCCCGACGCGATGCTCGACCGGCTGGCGCTCAATCCGCAACGCATCGACGGCATCGCCGCGGGCCTGCGCCAGGTGGCCGGGCTGCCCGACCCCGTCGGTGAGGTGCTGCGCGGACGCACCCTACCCAACGGCCTGCAGCTGCGACAGCAGCGCGTGCCGCTCGGTGTGGTGGGCATGGTCTACGAGGGCCGGCCCAACGTCACGGTCGACGCTTTCGGGCTGACCCTCAAATCCGGCAATGCAGCGCTCTTGCGTGGCAGTTCCTCGGCGGTGCGCTCCAACGAGGCGCTGGTGCAAGCGCTGCGGGCCGCGCTGGTGGCCGAGGGGCTGCCCGCCGATGCCGTGCAGCTGCTGCCGAGTCACGACCGGGCCAGTGTGACGCATCTGATCCAGGCCCGCGGCCTGGTCGATGTGGTGATCCCGCGCGGAGGGGCCGGCCTGATCGACGCCGTGGTGCGCGACGCGCAGGTGCCGACCATCGAGACCGGCGTCGGCAATTGCCATGTGTACGTTCATGAATCGGCTGATCTCGACCTGGCCGAGAAGATCCTGCTGAACTCCAAGACCCGCAGGCCCAGCGTGTGCAATTCCGCTGAGTCGCTGTTGGTCGATGCCGCCATCGCCGATGTCGCGGTGCCGCGGCTCGTCACGGCGTTGCAGGATGCCGGGGTCACCGTGCACGCTGATCCCTCCGAAGAGGAGCTGCGCGCCGAGTTCCTGTCGATGGACATCGCGCTGGCCGTGGTGGACGGCGTCGACGGCGCGATCGCCCACATCGCCGAGTACGGCACCGGGCACACCGAGGCCATCGTGACCACCGATCTTGCTGCGGCACAGCGATTCACCGAGCGGGTGGACGCCGCCGCGGTGATGGTGAACGCGTCCACCGCATTCACCGACGGCGAGCAGTTCGGCTTCGGCGCCGAAATCGGCATCTCCACCCAGAAGCTGCATGCCCGCGGCCCGATGGGGCTGCCCGAGCTGACCTCGACCAAATGGATCGTGTGGGGCGACGGTCAGACCCGCCCGGCCTAGACAACCAAGGGAGAACCACGTGAGCGTGCCCGCTCGCCCGGCACCGCTGTTCGCCGACATCGACGATGTCGCGCGGCGCCTTGCCGAAACCGGATACCTGCCCGATACCGCCACGGCCACCGCGGTTTTCCTCGCCGATCGGCTCGGCAAGCCACTGCTGGTGGAAGGTCCGGCCGGTGTGGGCAAGACCGAACTGGCCCGCGCGGTCGCGCAGACCACCGGCAGCGAACTGGTGCGGCTGCAGTGCTACGAGGGCGTCGACGAGGCCCGCGCGCTCTACGAGTGGAACCACGCCAAGCAGATCCTGCGCATCCAGGCGGGCCAAGGCTCGATTGCCGGCAGCGGCGGCGGGGACTGGGATCAGACGAAGATGGACGTGTTCAGCGAGGAGTTCCTGCTGAGCCGCCCGCTGCTGACCGCGATCCGGCGCACCGACCCGACCGTGCTGCTCATCGACGAGACCGACAAGGCCGACATCGAGATCGAGGGCCTGCTGCTGGAGGTGCTGTCCGACTTCGCGGTCACCGTGCCGGAACTGGGCACCATCACCGCCGAGCGCCCGCCGTTCGTCCTGCTGACGTCCAACGCCACCCGCGAACTGTCCGAGGCGCTCAAGCGGCGTTGCCTGTTCCTGCACATCGACTTTCCCGATGCCGACCTGGAGCGGCGCATCCTGCTGTCCCGGGTTCCGGAACTGCCCGAACACATCGCCGCCGAGCTCGTGCGGATCATCGGGGTGCTGCGGGGCATGCAGCTCAAGAAACTTCCTTCGGTCGCCGAGACCATCGACTGGGGCCGCACCGTGCTGGCCCTCGGCCTGGACACCATCGACGACGCGATGATCGCCGCTACGCTCGGCGTGGTCCTCAAACACCAGTCCGATCAGCAGCGAGCCGCAGGGGAGCTGAGGCTCAACTGATGGCCTCTCGCCGGATCCGACCGCCGCAGCCGCTGGCCCCGCACGGCCTGCCGGGGCATCTCGTCGAGTTCGTCGAAGCCCTTCGCAAGCAAGGTATCTCGGTCGGCCCGTCGGAGACGGTGGATGCGGGCCGGGTGATGACGGTGCTGGGACTGGGGGACCGCGAAGCGCTGCGGGAGGGCATCGCATGCGCAGTCCTGCGTCGCGCCGACCACCGCGATACCTACGACGCGATGTTCGACCTGTTCTTCCCGGCTGCGCTGGGTGCGCGGACCGTGCTGTCCGACGACGATGCGCCCGACGACCAGGCCCAGCAGCTGCCGCCGGAGGATGTCGAGGCCATGCGGGCCGCGTTGATCCAAATGCTTTCCGACAACGAGGATCTGGCGAGTCTGGACGACCGGTTGGCAGCGATGATCGCGCAGATCGTCGAGGCCTACGGCCGGTACAACTCGAGCCGGGGGCCGTCGTATTCGTCGTATCAGGCGCTCAAGGCCATGAGTTTGGACGATCTGGAGGGCCGGTTGCTCGCCGGGCTGTTGGCCCCGTACGGCGACGAGCCGACGCCCACCCAGGAAGAGATCGCCAAAGCGATGGCTGCGCAGCGGATCTCGCAGCTGCGCAAGATGGTGGAGGCGGAGACCAAGCGCCGCACCGCCGAACAGCTGGGCCGCGAGCACGTCCAGATGTACGGCGTGCCGCAGCTGTCGGAGAACGTCGAATTCCTGCGTGCCTCAGGTGAACAGCTGCGCCAGATGCGCAAGACCGTTGCGCCGCTGGCCCGTACCCTGGCGACCCGGTTGGCCGCGCGGCGGCGTCGCTCCCGGGCCGGCGAGATCGATCTGCGCAAGACGCTGCGCAAGTCGATGTCGACCGGCGGTGTGCCGATCGACGTGGTACTCCGCAAGCCTCACCCCGCCCGGCCCGAGCTGGTGGTGCTGTGCGATGTGTCCGGCTCGGTCGCCGGTTTCAGCCACTTCACGCTGATGCTGGTGGCGGCCCTGCGTCAGCAGTTCTCCCGCGTCCGCGTCTTCGCCTTCATCGACACCACCGATGAGGTCACCGAGCTGTTCGGGCCAGAAGCCGACCTGGCGGTCGCCGTGCAGCGCATCACCCGGGAGGCGGGCGTGTACACCCGCGACGGCCACTCCGACTACGGGCATGCGTTCGTGTCGTTCTTGGAGAAGTTCCCGAGTGTGCTTTCACCACGCAGTTCGCTGCTGGTGCTCGGAGACGGGCGCAACAACTACCGCAATCCGCAGGCCGACCTGCTGGCGCACATGGTGTCGGCGAGCAGGCACGCGCACTGGCTCAACCCCGAACCGAGGCGCCTGTGGGGCAGCGGGGACTCTGCGGCGCCCACGTACGGCGAGGTGATCACCATGCACGAGTGCCGCTCGGCCAAGCAGCTGGCCTCCGTCATCGACGGGCTGTTGCCGGTCTGAGCCGCCACCTCGGCACTGCCGCTTAAAACCGCCATTCATGAGGCCGAACCACCCCTGCCGTAAGCTGGCTGCTCGTGGCAAGACGGCGCAGGCTGGGTGTGATGGGTGGGACATTCGATCCGATCCACAACGGGCACCTCGTCGCCGCCAGCGAGGTGGCCGATCTCTTCGAGCTCGACGAAGTGGTGTTCGTGCCGACCGGCGAACCGTGGCAGAAGCACGACCGGCAGGTCAGCGCCGCCGAGGACCGGTACCTCATGACCGTCATCGCCACGGCATCCAACCCGCGGTTCTCGGTGAGCCGGGTCGACATCGACCGGGGCGGCCCCACCTACACCACTGACACGCTGCGTGATCTGACGAAACTCAACGCCACCAGCGATCTGTTCTTCATCACCGGCGCCGATGCCCTGGCGTCGATCCTGTCCTGGCAGAACTGGGAGGACCTTTTTTCGATGGCGAAGTTCGTCGGCGTCAGCCGACCGGGCTATGAGCTCGACGGTAAGCACATCTCGGCGGCCCGTCAGGAGCTCCCGGCCGACGCACTGCAACTCGTGGAGGTACCCGCGCTGGCGATCTCGTCGAGCGACTGCCGCCAGCGTGCGGAGGCCTCCCGGCCCATCTGGTACCTGGTACCCGACGGCGTGGTGCAGTACGTGGCGAAGCGTGGCCTCTACACCGCCCCGGACACGAGGAGCGCAGGAAACGGCCCCGACGCGAGCAACGGCCACAACGGAGGGGGACCCCGATGACCGCCACGACTGACGCCATCGCCATGGCCGAAGTGGCTGCCCGCGCGGCAGCGGGCAAGCTCGCCGACGATGTCGTGGTGATCGACGTGTCCGGTCAGCTGGTCATCACCGACTGCTTTGTCATCGCCTCGGCGTCCAACGAACGTCAGGTCAACGCCATCGTCGACGAGGTCGAGGAGAAGATGCGGCTCGCGGGGTACAAGCCCGCCCGCCGTGAGGGCACCCGCGAGGGACGCTGGACGCTGCTGGACTACATCGACATCGTCGTGCATATCCAGCATCAGGACGAACGCAACTTCTACGCTCTGGACCGCCTGTGGCGGGACTGCCCGCAGATTCCCGTCGACCTGGATCACCAGGACTCCGTCGAATGAGGTTCCGTCGGCTGCTGCTGCTCCGGCACGGCCAGACCGAGTACAACGCGGGCAGCCGCATGCAGGGCCAGCTCGACACCGACTTGTCCGATCTGGGACGCGACCAAGCCGCCGCTGCTGCCGAAGTGCTGGCGAAACGTCAACCGCTGCTGATCGTCTCGTCGGATCTCAAACGCGCGCTGGACACCGCCATGACGCTCGGGGACCGCGCGGGACTTCCGGTGCAGATCGACGAGCGACTCCGCGAGACGCATCTCGGGGATTGGCAGGGTTTGACCCACCTCGAGGTCGATGCCGTGGCACCGGGCGCCCGCGCGATCTGGCGTGATGACGCCCGGTGGGCGCCGCACGGCGGCGAGAGCCGCGTCGATGTCGCGCGGCGCAGCGTGCCGCTGGTATCCGAAATTGTTGCCGCACAACATGAGTGGGGACTCGACGCACCGGAGCGACCCGTGGTGTTGGTGGCCCACGGTGGGCTCATCGCGGCGCTCACCGCGGGGTTGCTGGGGCTGCCGGTCGACAACTGGCCGGTGCTGGGCGGGATGGGCAATGCCAGTTGGGTGCAGCTGTCCGGGCATTCCGCCGACGATGCCCCCTTCGACGACATCCGCTGGCGGCTGGACGTGTGGAACGCCTCGGCGCAGGTGGCCAACGATGTCCTCTGAGCCCACCGTCGGTCCGCCCCAGGGGCGCAGGCCGACGCTGTTGGTGTTCGCGGACTCGCTGTCCTATTTCGGTCCGACGGGTGGGCTGCCGTCCGACGATCCCAGGATCTGGCCCAATATTGTTGCCGAGCAACTCGGTTGGGATCTGGAGCTCATCGGCCGCATCGGCTGGACCAGCCGGGACGTGTGGTGGGCTGCCACTCAGGACCCACGGGCGTGGGCGGCGCTGCCGCGGGCCGGCGCGGTGATCTTCGCGACCGGCGGCATGGATTCGTTGCCGTCGCCGCTGCCGACGGCGCTGCGGGAACTCATCCGCTATGTGCGGCCGGCGTGGCTGCGACGGTGGGCGCGCGACGGCTACGGCTGGCTGCAGCCGCGGTTGTCACCGATCGCCCGCTCCGCGCTTCCGCCGAACGTCACGGTCGAATATCTCGAAATGACGCGTAACGCCATCGATTTCAACCGTCCCGGCATTCCGGTAGTGGCGTCTCTGCCCTCGGTGCACACCGCCGAGACATACGGCAAAGCCCATCACGGCCGCGAACCGACCGTGCAGGCCATCACGACCTGGGCCGAGGAGCACGATGTGCCACTGGTGGACCTGAAAGCGGCCGTCGCCGACGAGGTTCTCAGTGGGCGCGGCAACCCCGATGGCATTCACTGGAACTTCGAGGCGCATCGCGCGGTGGCCGAGTTGATGATCAAGGCTCTCGCGACAGCAGGTGTCCCACAACAGAATTCCGCCAACTGACGATGGCTGTCGTGGTGGTGACAGACTCGTCGTCGCGGCTGCGCTCCGAACTGCGCGACGACCTGGCGATCCGGCAGGTCCCGCTGCACATCCTCGATGACGGCGCCGACCTGCGTGACGGCATCGACCCGCTTCCGTACGACATCCACGACCGGGCCCGCGTGACCACGGCAGGCGCTTCCCCCGCCGAACTCGCGGCCGTCTATCGCCAGGCGCTGGCCGACAGCGATGGCGATGGGGTTGTCGCCGTGCATATTTCGGCGGCCCTGTCGAGCACCTACAGCTCGGCGGCGTTGGCGGCGCGGGAATTCGGCCACGCGGTGCGGGTGGTGAATTCACGATCGGCGGCCATGGGGGTGGGCTTCGTCGCGCTCGCCGCTGCCCGCTCGGCCCGCACCGGCGCCGTACTCGACGAGGTCGAGGCGGCGGCTCGCGCCGCGGTGCCCCGCGGGCACGCCTTCATCGTCGTGCATCGGCTGGACAACCTGCGTCGCAGCGGCCGCCTCGGTACCGCGGCATCCTGGTTGGGCACCGCGCTGTCGCTCAATCCGCTGCTGCGGATGGACGTCGATGGTCGCCTGGTGCTTTCGCAGCGCATCCGCACCGTGTCGAAAGCCCATGCGGCGCTTGTCGATCAGGTGGTCGAGGTGATCGGAGACCGCCCGGCCGGCATCGCGGTGCACCACGTCGACAACCCCGCAGGCGCCGACGCGGTCGGCGCGGCGCTCAGTGAGCGGCTGCCGCAACTGGCGTCACCGACGGTGACTGACATGGGGCCGGTCCTCGGCGTGCACGTCGGTGCGGGGGCGATCGGCGTGTGCCTGTCGCTCGATCCCGCCCCCGAGTCGTAGGCCGCTCAGCCCGCGAAGCGTCCGGCGACCGGCGGCAGGTCCTTGAGCGTGAGGATGCCCGGTGCGGCGGCGACCACGGCGGGCACCGCGTTGGTCACGGGCAGTGCCGTGTAGATCATGCCCAGTCCGTTGAGACTGACCTCGCTCCAGTCCTTTGAGGGAAGGCAGTACACCACGGTGCGCATGTTGGGTACGCCGAACACCTGGATCACGTGACCGTGCGCGACCGGCTTCGGCGGTGTGACGTGGTTGCCCATGATCCAGTTGAATCCGACGCTGACCACGTTCTTGTCGCCGACCCAACCGCGGTGATAGCCGTACACGCTCGCCACGGTGCCCTTCGGGATCTGCATGAACCCCAGGTCGGTGTCGTCGGTGGCGGCGGTGAACTGCACGTCGAAGGTGATCCGGTCCAGGTCTGCGCCGATGGCGTCGGCCATCATCGCCGCCGACTCGGCGAACACCTCACTTTCGCGGCGCACGCTCTCGGCCAGTCCGGGCGTCTGCGGATCCTGCCCGAAGCCCATCGCCGCCATCGTCCCCGCGGACTCGTAGACGCCGCAGTCGACCGACTCGGTGATGCGGATCTCGTCGACGCGTTCGCACGCGCTGCTGAGTACCATGCCGACCATGTTGGTCAGGCCCGGATGTGCGCCACTACCGAAGATCGTGGAATTGCCTGCCTCACAAGCTTTCTGGATACGAGCCAGGTCTTCCGGCGTTTGTTTGCCGCCGGTGATCCACGCCGCGCTGGAGCACACGTTGATGCCCGATTCCAGCAGTCGGACCAGCTCGTCGATGCTCGGCCAGATCGGGTTGTAGCAGCAGGCGTCCGGCTTGAGCGCGATCAGTGCGTCGATGTCGTTGGTGGCCTTGACGCCGGTGGGCTCCGGCCAGGCGGCGAGCTCGGCGGCGTCGACTCCGACCTTGTCGGCGCCGTACGCGTACACGCCCACCAGTTCCATGTCGTCACGAGCGATGATCGCGTGTAGCGACCGCTTGCCGATGTTGCCGGTGGTCCACTGGATGACCCTGAGCGGTCGGGGCGTTGTGCGCATGAATGGTCTCCTCGATGAGCCGGCACTGGTGCAGTAGACACTATCGACCGTCGTGTTCACTCGTCGTCGCCCCCGGCAAGAACGCCCTGGCGGGTCGTGCGTCGGCGTCGCACAATCGGATATGGGTCCACAATGACGGATCGAGGTCTGATCATGGACATGTTCTATTCCCTCGGCGCGGCCGGCGCCGTCGTTCTGATCCTGCTCTGGATCGGCGTCAGCAACGTCCGCGTGGTCAAACAGTACGAGCGCGGGGTGGTGTTCCGCTTCGGCCGGGTCCAGGACCAGGTCCGTAGTCCCGGGCTGACCATGTTGATCCCCGTCGCGGACCGGCTGCAGAAGGTCAACACGCAGATCATCACCATGCCGGTACCGGCGCAGGACGGCATCACCCGCGACAACGTGACGGTGCGGGTCGACGCGGTGATCTACTTCAACGTCGTCGACCCGGTGCGCGCGGTGGTCGACGTGCAGGACTACATGTCGGCGATCGGGCAGGTTGCGCAGACCTCGCTGCGGTCCATCATCGGCAAGAGCAATCTGGACGATCTGCTGTCCAACCGCGAACACCTCAACCAGGGCCTGGAACTGCTCATCGACAGTCCCGCGTTGGGCTGGGGCATCCACATCGACCGGGTCGAGATCAAGGACGTGGTGCTGCCGGATTCCATGAAGCGATCGATCGCCCGGCAAGCCGAGGCCGAGCGTGAGCGGCGAGCCCGCGTCATCACCGCCGACGGAGAACTGCAGGCCTCCGAAAAGCTCGCTGCGGCAGCCGATGTGATGGCCGCCGAGCCCGCCGCCCTGCAACTGCGGCTGTTGGAAACCGTGGTCGAAGTGGCCGCGGAGAAGAACTCCACCGTGGTGCTGCCGTTCCCGGTCGAACTCCTGCGGTTCCTGGAGCGGGCGACGCCACAGCGGCCCAGTGTGCCCGACGACGCCCGCGGCATCGCGCTCGAACAGCCTTTACCGAGCCGCATTTCCACACCCGGTACTTGAGTGTTGAACCATTGTCCTTCGGCTGCCGTGTCTGGAAGGAGTGTCCGGACCACAACTCTCGGGAGTCGAAGTGTATGCACGTGTCCACTCAGCCGTTCTGTCCACCGTCACCGCCGCATCGATCGGCGCGGTCGTCATCGCCCCGGTGACGCCACCTGCGCAAGTGGTGGTGCCCCGCGTCGTCGGTGAGCAAGTCGAGCTCGCGGCAGCCCCTGCGCTCGGCGCCATCCCCATCGCGTTCCTGCAGAACCAGGCGACGTATTGCAGCCTGATCTGCCCGTTCCTGGTCCAGGGCGCGGTGACCGTGCCGCTCGGCGTGGTGCAGGCGCCGGTCGCGTTTCTGGATTCCCTGGGCGCCAACGGTTCTCTGACCCGCGCGATCGGGGCGGCAGCCGCGGCGGTGACCGGCGCGGCCAACACCGCGGCCGAGGGCATCATCCTCAACGACGTCTTCCATGTGGTGCCCAAGGCGTTCAACAACCTGGAAGTCACAGTGGTGCAGCTGTCCGACGTCGGGGCGGCGCTGCTCACCCCGAGCCAACTGCCGGGTGCGATCGACACCGCCCGACAGACGATCCTGACGGCACTGCATCAACCACTGCCGCCACCGGATCCGACCCAGACCGGCGCCCACACTCTGCCACAGGTGGTGGCGGTGGAGGCCATCAAGGTCAGTGCCGCGGTCGCCTTCGAGGCCGGTGAGCTGGTGCTGCTGGGCGTCGTGCAGACCGCGAACGCCGGCGCCCAGGAGCTGGCCAAGACCGGCAATCCCGTCGCCGCGGTCGAGGCGGCCGCGACGCAGGCCGCCGATGTGGTTCACGTTGCCTCGACGATCGTCAAGGATTCTGTCGACACCGCGGTGACCAACATCCGCGCCGCGGCCAAACAGGAGTTCCCCACGGCGCATTCGACCGGGCTTCCGGTCGCGGCACCGAAGGCGCACCCATCCGTCGCCGACGCCACCTCCGGCGATGCCGTGACGCCCGGCAAGCCGCCGACCGCACGGCCCGGGGCCGACCGGGTGAATCGCGTGGTGAAATCCCTTGCCGGCTCGCATTCGAAGGCATTGCACCCCAACAAGTCCGAATCGACGACGGACCGCAAGGGACGGCACGCCCGGTAGTTATCCACAAAGCTGAGTTCATCCACAGCCTGCGTATTTTCGGGTCCGTTGCGGGCCGATTCGTCCGTGCGCGTACCTACCGTCGTGGCATGCCCACCGAACTGCCCGAGCAGCGGCTGCGCCGTCGGCTGACACCTGCGGACCCGGTTGCCGATGATCCCGAGGCCGAGCGGGAGCCCAGTGCCCCGCCGGACAGTGCGCTGACCCGTTGGCTGCCCGACACCACATCCGACGGGCCGCCGGGCTGGCTGGCGGCCGCCCGCGCCGACCCGGGACGAGCCGGGGCGGTGGGGCTGGCCGTGGTCGGGGTGCTGGCTGTCCTGGTCACCGTGTTCACCTTGATCCGCGACAAGCCGCCGCCGGTGACGGCGGCGAATCTTCCTCCCGTGCAGATGGTCTCGTCGGCAAGTGCGACACCGACCGCCACCGCCGGGCCTGTCGTGGTCAGCGTCGTGGGGCTGGTCCACAAACCGGGGCTGGTCACCCTGGATGCCGGAGCGCGGATCGCCGATGCCCTCACGGCGGCCGGTGGTCCGCTCGATGGCGCCGACCTGGTCGGGCTGAACATGGCGCGCCGGGTCAGCGATGGCGAACAGGTCGTGGTCGGGATCGCGGCGCCGCCCGGCAAGCCCACCACGATGGGCAGCTCGGTGACCGGCGGGAGCACCGCGGCGTCCACCACGCCCGCGGCGCCATCCGCAGGTCACGGATCGGCCGGGCCGGTGGATCTCAACACCGCGACAGCCGAGCAGCTCGACGCGTTGCCCGGCGTCGGGCCCGTGACCGCGGCCGCCATCGTGGCGTGGCGTGACACCCATGGCCGGTTCGGCAGCGTGGATCAGCTCGGCGAGGTCGACGGGATCGGTCCGGCGCGCCTGGAGAAACTACGGCCGCTGGTCCGCGTGTGACCACCGACGAACCCGAGGCCGAGATCGACCGGCTGGACCTGCGGCTGGTTCCCGCGGCACTGGCGGCATGGGCCGTGACGGCCACGGGCATCGTGTGGGGCGTCGGCGGTTCGGCGCTTGCCGTGGTCGCCGCGACAGGCGTTCTCGCGGGGCTGACCCGGTTCGGTGGTCGGCGATTCGGCATCGCCGCGGTCCTGGCCGTCGCCGCCGCCGGTGCGGGGTTCGCCGTGGCCGTCGGTTTGCGGGTGCACCAGCAGCAGCACCATCCGATCACCGCCCGCTACGGTGGCGCGGCGACCGTGGTCGTCACCGCCACCGAGACACCGCGAGTCATCGCGGGCGGCCGGCTGATGTTCCGCGGTGCCCTTGCCGAACTGGACGGCCGCCCCGTCGCGGGTCGGGTGATGGTCTTCGCCCCGGCCGGGGGCTACACCGAGATGACCGTCGGGCGTCCCGCGCGCTTCCGGGCGGCGATCGGCCGGCCCACGCGCCGTGATCTCACGGTGGCTGTGCTCACCGCAAGCGGGCGGCCCGTGCTGGGGCAGGCCTCGGCGGTGCAGCGGGCGGCCCAGCGGGTCAGAGCGGGTTTCGCCGAGTCGGCCCGGGCCGCGCTGCCCGTGGACCAGGCCGCGATGCTTCCGGCCTTGGCGCTGGGGGACACCTCGACGGTCGACGCACAGACCACCGCCCAGTTTCGGGTTGCGGGTCTGACACATCTGACAGCGGTGTCCGGAGCCAACGTCACCATCGTGTGCGGTGCTCTGCTGCTGACCGCGGGACTGGTCGGGCCACGGGTGGCGGTCGGCGTCGCGGCGCTCGGCCTGATCGGATTCGTCGTTGTCGTGCAACCGTCGGCCAGCGTGCTGCGTGCCGCGGTGATGGGTGCGGTGACCCTGTTCGCGGTGTTGATCCATCGCCGTCGAAGGGCCATCCCGGCCCTCGCTGCCAGCGTCATCGTGCTCATGGTCGCCGCACCCGAACTGGCCGTCGACGCCGGTTTCGCCCTGTCGGTCGCTGCGACGGCGGGCATCGTGGTGCTCGCGCCGCCGTGGACCCGCCGGCTGATGGCGCGCGGCTGGCCCCGCGCGCCGGCCGCTGCCGTCAGCGTCGCAGCCGTCGCGCAGTTGGTCACCGCACCGCTCGTGGCCGGGATCTCGGGCACGTTCAGCCTGGTGGCAGTCGCGGCGAACCTGGCGGTCGCGGCGGTGATCCCACCCATCACCGTGCTGGGTACCGCCGCCGCGCTGATCGCGACGGTCTGGCCCGCGGCGGCGCAGTTGCTGATCCGGTTCACCGGGCCCGAACTGTGGTGGTTGCTGTCGGTGGCGCGCTGGGCGTCGGCGGTGCCGGGCGCAGCGGTGCCCACGCCCTCCGGGTGGGCGGGCGTGGCGGTGGTCGCCGCGGGCGGAGCGGCGTTGGTGATCGCGTGGCGGTGGCGTTGGGTGCGCCGGACCGCGGCCGGGCTGGCGGTGTGTGCGCTCGCCTGGACGCTGGCGGACGCACTGCAAGCCTGACTGTCAGCCTTGTCGCCCCGGCGTGACACCATCATCGGCGTGAGCCAACAGGCCGAAGGGCTACACCTGGTGCTGGGTGACGAGGAACTGCTGGTCGAGCGTGCTGTCGCGGCGGTACTGCGCGCCGTGCGCAAGGAGGCGGGGACCGACGACGTGCCGGTGGACCGGATGCGCGCCGGCGAGGTGAGCACGAGCGAGCTGGCCGAGTTGCTCAGCCCGTCGTTGTTCGCCGAGCAGCGCCTCGTGGTGCTCGAATCCGCTGCCGAAGCCGGCAAGGATGCCGTCTCGCTCATCGCCGGTGCCGCAGCCGACCTGCCGCCCGGAACGTCACTGGTGGTCGTGCACTCCGGCGGTGGCCGGGCCAAGGCGCTGGCCGATCAGTTGAAAAAGCTTGGCGCGCAAGTGTATCCGTGTGCGCGCATCACCAAGGCGGGGGAGCGGGCCGACTTCGTGCGCCGTGAATTCCGGGAGCTGCGGGCCAAGGTGTCCGATGACACCATCACCGCGGTCCTCGATGCGGTCGGATCGAACATCCGAGAGCTGGCGGCGGTGTGCTCGCAGCTGGTGGCCGATACCGACGGTCAGGTCGACGCTGCCGCCGTCCGGCGCTATCACAGCGGCAAGGCCGAAGTGAAGGGCTTCGACATCGCCGACAAGGCCGTCGTCGGCGACGTGGCCGGCGCCGCGGAGGCACTGCGGTGGGCGATGCTCGCCGGCGAGCCGCAGGTGGTGCTGGCCGATGCGCTGGCCGAGGCGGTGCACACCATCGCCCGGGTGGGTCCGCTGTCGGGGGACCCCTACAAGTTGGCCGGCGAGCTCGGCATGCCGCCGTGGCGGGTGCAGAAGGCGCAGAAGCAGGCGCGGCGATGGTCGCGGGATTCCGTCGCCGAGGCGATGCGGGTGGTGGCCACGCTCAATGCAGACGTAAAGGGCGCAGCGGCAGATGCCGACTACGCCCTTGAGGCCGCGGTGCGCCGGGTGGCGCAACTCGCGGCCGGGTGATGCGTGAAGCTCAGAGCTTGTTGAGAGCCAGGGCCAGCGCGGACTTCTTGTTCGCGGCCTGGTTGGCGTGGATGACGCCCTTGCTGGCGGCCTTGTCGAGCTTGCGGCTGGTCGACACCAGCAGCTCGGCGGCCTTTTCCTTCTCGCCCGCCTCGACGGCCTCACGGAAGCCGCGAACGGCGGTGCGCAGCGACGACTTCACCGACTGGTTGCGCAGCCGGCGACGCTCGTTGGTGAGGATGCGCTTTTCCTGCGACTTGATGTTGGCCACGTAGAAGTTCCTTCGTAATTCTCTAGCTGGGGTTACCTAAGTCTCTGCGGTACCCGCACAGCGGGCAGCGACTGTTCAGGGTACCAGCGCGGTACCCCAACTCCCAAAGCGGCGGCCGCCGGGCCCCGACCTGCTGCCACTGTTTTACCACGTCAACCTGCCTTTGGCCTGCCGAAACGGGCTGCGTCGTTGAACGGCGAAAACCCGACAGGTGGTGCAGCATGTTGGGGATGAGCCTTCGCACAGCCCGGACCCGGGGCGCAGAGTCCGCGCCGACGGCGCGCGTCAGACATCAGGGCGTCTTCGACGGCTACGACCGGCTCGGCCGCTACGCCGCGGCGTTCGACGAGATGTTCGACGCCTCCGGCAACGTGCGTGGTCCGTACAAGGGCATCTACGCCGAGCTGGCTCCGTCAGATGCCTCCGAACTGCAGGCGCGCGCGGAGGTCCTGGGTCGGGCGTTCATCGACCAGGGCATCACGTTCTCGCTGTCGGGCCAGGAGCGACACATCCCGCTCGACCTGGTGCCGCGGGTGATCTCGGCGGCCGAGTGGTCACGCCTCGAACGCGGCATCACCCAGCGCGTCAAGGCGCTGGAGATGTATCTCGACGATGTATACGGCGAGCAGGAGATCCTGCGCGACGGGGTGATCCCGCGGCGGCTGGTCACCTCGTGTGAGCATTTCCACCGCGAGGCCGCAGGTATCGTCCCGCCCAACGGGGTGCGCATCCACGTCGCCGGCATCGATCTGATCCGCGACGCCAAGGGCGACTTCCGGGTGCTCGAGGACAACCTGCGGTCGCCGTCGGGCGTGTCCTACGTGATGGAGAACCGGCGCACCATGGCGCGGGTCTTTCCGAAACTGTTCGCCACCAATCGCGTGCGCGCCGTCGGCGACTACGCCTCACACCTGCTGCGGGCGCTGCGCAACGCCGCACCCACCAACGTCGCCGATCCCACGGTCGCCGTGCTGACCCCGGGGGTGTACAACTCGGCGTACTTCGAGCATTCGCTGCTGGCTCGACAGATGGGGGCCGAACTGGTCGAGGGCCGCGATCTGTTCTGTCGCGACAACGTCGTCTATATGCGCACCACCGAAGGGGAGCGGCAGGTCGACGTGATCTACCGCCGGATCGATGACGAATACCTCGACCCCATGCAGTTCAAGCCCGACTCGATGCTCGGGGTCGCCGGCATCCTCAACGCCGCCCGCGCCGGCAACGTCGTAATCTCCAGCGCGGTCGGCAACGGCGTCGGCGACGACAAGCTCGTCTACACCTACGTGCCCACGATCATCGAGTACTACCTGGGCGAAAAGCCCGTCCTCGCCAATGTCGACAGCTACCGGTGCTGGCTCGACGACGAACGCGAGGAGGTGCTCGACCGGGTGGCCGAACTGGTCATCAAACCTGTCGAGGGTTCGGGCGGCTACGGCATCGTGTTCGGTCCGGACGCCTCGGCCAAGGAGCTCGCGACGATCACCAAGAAGATTCGCAGCAATCCGCGCGGCTGGATCGCGCAGCCGGTCATGCAGCTCTCCACGGTGCCGACCCAGATCGGCAGCAAGCTGGCGCCGCGGCATGTCGACCTGCGGCCGTTCGCGGTCAACGACGGCAACGACGTGTGGGTGCTGCCGGGCGGGCTCACCCGGGTCGCGTTGCCCGAGGGCTCCCTGGTGGTGAACTCCAGCCAGGGTGGCGGATCGAAGGACACCTGGGTGCTGGCGTCGCGGACGTCGGCGGCCGATCGTGAACTCGCGGCCGCCGAGGTGGTGCGGTCACTGCCCAGGTCCGCCAACGATCCGAAAAGCGATGGCGCACCGGCTGGTTCGTCGTCTCAACAGCAGCAGTAGGGGGCTGGAATGCTGGCGCGAAATGCCGAATCGCTGTACTGGATCGGACGGTATGTGGAGCGGGCCGACGACACCGCGCGGATCCTCGACGTCACCGTCCATCAGCTGCTGGAAGATTCCAACGTCGACCCGGACCAGGCGTCGCGGACCCTGCTGCGCGTCCTCGGAATCGAGCCGCCCGCCGAGCGTCTCGACATGTGGTCGCTGACCGACATCGTGGCTTTCAGCCGGGACACCTACGGCGGGACCTCGATCGTCGGCGCGATCTCCGCGGCCCGGGAGAACGCCCGCGGCGCCCGCGAGGTCACCTCGACCGAGATCTGGGAGTGCCTCAACACCACCTACAACGCGTTGGCGGAACGGGAGCGGACCGCCAGACGGCTGGGCCCGCACCAATTCCTGTCCTACGTGGAGGGCCGCGCGGCGATGTTCGCCGGGCTGGCGGATTCGACGCTGAGCCGCGACGACGGCTACCGGTTCATGGTGCTGGGTCGCGCGATCGAACGGGTCGACATGATCGTGCGGCTGCTGCTCTCGCGAGTGGGGGACAGCGGATCGTCGCCGGCGTGGGTCACGCTGCTGCGCTCGGCCGGCGCGCACGACACCTACCTGCGCACCTACCGGGGCGCTCTCGACGCCGGCCGGGTGGTCGAATTCATGTTGCTGGACAGGCTGTTTCCACGGTCGATATTTTATTCGCTGCGGCTGGCCGAGCACAGTCTCGACGAGTTGCAGAACAGTCCGCACAGCCGGGTGGGGGCGACGGCGGAGGCGCAGCGGCTGCTGGGCCGGGCGCGCAGCGAACTGGAGTTCCTGCAACCGGGTGCGTTGCTGGAGTCGCTTGAGATGCGGCTGGCGGCGTTGCAGAAGACCTGTCGGGACGTCGGAGAAGCGTTGGCGCTGCAGTACTTCCATTCCGCGCCATGGGTGGGTTGGACCGACGCAGGTCGGAGCAGCGCGCTGGTGATCGAAGAAGGGGAGCTGTAGATGTGGCGCATGCGGGTGGTGCACTCGACCGGCTACGCGTACAAGTCGCCGGTCACCGCGTCGTTCAATGAGGCCCGGCTGACACCCCGGTCGGATTCGCGGCAGAACGTGATCCTCAACCGGGTGGAGACCGTGCCTGCCTCCAGGTCCTACCGCTACGTGGACTACTGGGGCACCGCGGTGACGGCATTCGACCTGCACGCGCCGCACACCGAGCTGGAGGTGACGTCCTCGTCGGTGGTCGAAACCGAGGTCGGTGAGCGGCCGGAGGAACGCGTCAGCTGGGACGACCTCGACTCCGAAGCGGTGCTCGACCGATTCGACGAGGTGCTCAGCCCCACGCGGTACACGCCGACGAGCAGGCGGATCCAGCGGGTGGGGGAGCGGATCGCCAAGGACCACGAACCCCACGACGCGGTCATCGCCGCCGCGCAGTGGGTTCGCAGTGAACTCGACTACGTGCCCGGCACCACCGGTGTGCATTCATCCGGCCTCGATGCCCTGCGGGAAGGCAAGGGGGTTTGCCAGGATTTCGCGCATCTGTCGTTGATCATGTTGCGCTCCATGGGAATTCCCGCTCGGTATGTGTCGGGGTATCTGCATCCCAACAGCCGCGCTGCGGTGGGTGACACCATCGACGGGCAGAGCCATGCCTGGATCCAGGCCTGGACGGGCGGGTGGTGGCACTACGACCCCACCAACGATGCCGAGATCAACGAGCGGTACGTGAGTGTCGGTGTGGGACGCAACTATTCGGATGTCACACCGCTCAAGGGCATCTACTCCGGCGAGGGATCCACGGACTTGGATGTCGTCGTGGAGATCACCCGGCTGGCTTGACCGAGCCTGCGCGGCCCAGGTTGCGGAAGCCCGGGTGCACGTGCGGTGTCAGCTCATGGTGATCGGCGAGCGTCTGCAGCAGTTCCCGCAGCGTGTCCCGTTGTGCGGCATCGAGACCCGCGGTCATCAGCTCATCGTGGCGGCGCGCGAGCTCGCCGATGCGTCGCAGTATCTTCTTGCCGTCGGTGCTGAGGTACAGCGCGTGCAACCGCCGATCGTCGGGGTTGCGGCGCCGTTCGACGTAGCCGCGGTCCTCCAGATCGTCGACGTAGCTGACCACGCGGCTCGGTAACAGGCTGAGCTGGGTGCTCAGTGACTGCTGGCTCAGCCCGGGTTGCGCGCCGATGGCGCGCAGGATGCCGGCGTGCGGCGGGGTCAGCTCGACGGTCGCCATCTGCTCGGCGAACAGGGCCGCTGCCCGATGGCCGAGTTGCGCCAGCAGGAATGCCGCAGTGTCCGGCCCACTTTCCATGCTGGAAACGGTATCACCGTCAAATGGTTCATAACTGGAAACATTCAGCCTGTTGCCGTCCGCGCGCGGCGGGCATATCGTTCAAACTATGAACGATTCAACAGCTGATCGAATGCGGTCTGTGCGGTCCGCGCCGTCTGCGCGGACCGGCAGGCAAGGCGGGCCCCCGCTGGCCCCGCTGGCCGCGGTTTCGCTGATATTGCTGCTGGCCGGGGTCATCGTCGGCGTCGTGATCGGCGGTGTGATGCCGTTGCCCTACGGTGGGGCCGCCGACATTCTTCGATACGTTCACGACCACCATGGCGCCGTGCGGGCCTGTGCGGTGGGCACATTCGCGGCATCGGTGCCGCTGGCGATCTATGCCGCGACCGCAAGCACCCGGCTGCGCCAGCTCGGCGTCACGGCGCCCGGTGCGACCATCGCCCTGGCCGGTGGGATTCTCGCGGCCGGATCTCTCGGGCTCTCCGGCCTGATCTGCTGGGCCATGTCGCGGCCCGAGGTGGTGGTCGACGACGGCCTGATCCGCGCGCTGTACTACCTGGTGTTCCTCACCGGCGGGGTCGGGCACATCGTGGCACTCGGCCTGCTGCTCGCCGGCATCGCCGTGCCCAGCCTGCTCCTGGGACTGTTGCCGCGGACGCTGGCCTGGGTCGGTCTTGCGATCGCCGTGCTCGCCGAACTCGCGACGCTGGTGCTCATCTGGCCCGAATCGGCCGTGGTGTTGCCGATCGCCCGGCTCACCGGATTCGTCTGGCTGATCGTCGTCGGTGCGCTCCTGCCGAAGCGTCGGACGGATCGGCAGCGCGCATGAAGCTCAGTGTCAGCGTCACGAACTACTCGTGGCCGCAACCGATCCACGACCGGCTGAGGTCACTGGCGGCGCGCCTCGACGGCACGGCGGTCGACACCCTCTGGGTGGCCGACCATCTGCTGCAGGCCGATCCGTCGTGTCGGACCGACGAGCCGATGCTCGAGGCCTACACCGTGCTCGGTTACCTGGCGGCCGCGACGCGTCGGATCCGGTTGGGCACCATGGTGACGGCGGCGACCTTCCGCGCGCCAGCCTTGCTCGTCAAGGCGGTGACGACGCTCGATGTGCTCTCGAACGGCCGGGCCTGGCTCGGTCTCGGTGCGGGCTACAACGCGGCCGAAGCCACCGCGATGGGACTGTTCTTGCCGGACACCGCCGAGCGGTTCGCGCGGCTGACCGAACTGCTGCAGTTGGCCGAACGCATGTGGCGGGGTGAGCAGACCGCTCTCCGCGGTGAGTACCTGACGGCACAGCAGCCGATCGGCAACCCTCGACCGGTGACCGTGCCGCATCCTCCGGTGCTGATCGGCGGCACGGGCGAACGTCGCACGCTACGCCTTGTCGCGCAGTACGCAGACGCCTGCAACCTGTTCGACATCCCGGACGGCGGGCAGGCCATCCGTCGGCAACTCGGGGTGTTGGACCGTCATTGCGCCGAGGTCGCGCGGCCGCCCCAAGAGGTCCAGCGCACCGTGACCACGGCGCTGGAACCCGGCGAATCCGTCGCCCGGCTGGTCGAGCGCTCTCGGGCGCTCGGTGACCTCGGCGTCGACCACGTCGTTCTCATCACGCGCGGACGTCCCTGGGCCGGCACCGATCTCGACGTCGTCGCCCGTGCGGCCGATCAGCTTCGCGATTTGGCGCATACCCCCGGATGAACTTCGACCCGGTGCAGATCGCTGCCCAGCTCGATCTGCCGGTCGAATTCCGTTGCGGCCCTGGCGCGCCACTCGTCTTCCTGACCCGCGGCAATCGCCGGCACGTAGTGGGTGAGGATGAGGATCCCGACCCCGGCGCGCGCGGCCGTGGCCGCGGCCTCCTCGACCGAGGAGTGGTAGTCGCAGATGTCTCGGATGCGCTGCATGGGCAGTTGCTCGACCAGATCCTTACGGATCACGGTGTGCACCAGGGCACCCGCGCCCGCGGCGAGGGCATCGAGGCCGGCGCACGGCACCGTGTCACCGGCGACCACGACGGACGCGCCGTGATGCTCGATGCGAAACCCGATGGTCGGCTCCACCGGCCGGTGATCGGTGGGGCCCACCACCGTTCGCACGCCATCGTGATCCCACACCAGCCCCTCGGTGTATTCGTGCACCTCGACCGGCGGTGGTGCGGTGAGGTCGGCGTGATGGGCGATGCGATACCCGATGTCGGGTCCGAAGGCCTCCAGCGTGGCCTCGACCACCCGTTTCGTCCCCGGCGGCCCGATGATCTGCAGCGGAATCTGCTCGGTGAAGGTGGTCACCCACCGGGTGATGATGACGTCGCCCAGGTCGGCGATGTGATCGCTGTGCAGGTGGGTGAGCAGCAGCGCGCTGAGCGCGTTGGCGCCGGAACCCACTGCGGCCAACCGTTGTTGCACGCCGCGGCCACAGTCGACGAGAAACGTCTGGCCACCGGCACGGATCAGGGTGGCCGGGCCGGCCCGGTCCGGGTCGGGAATGGGGCTGCCGGTACCGAGCAGAGTGACCTCGATCATGCGCCCAGGTATACCCGGTGATGCGCGTTGGGCGAGCCCCTTTCGCACGGACCGTTGCCGACCTAGCCTGGTGTGAGGTGGATCACGATCGGAGGCGGGCGATGCGGATCGCGGACGTGCTGAGCAACAAGGGCGCCGCCGTGGCGACGATATCTCCGGAAGCCACGGTGTCTCAGCTGCTGGCCGGGCTGCACGAGATGAACATCGGCGCGATGGTGGTGGTCGGTTCCGAAGGGCTGGCCGGCATCGTGTCCGAACGCGACGTGGTGCGCAAACTCCACGAACGCGGCAGCAGCCTGCTGGCCCAGCCGGTCTCGGAGATCATGACGACTGTGCTCGCCACGTGCACCCCGCGCGACACGGTCGATCACCTCAGCGTGCTGATGACCGAGAACCGCGTGCGGCATGTGCCGGTGCTCGACGGTGGCCGGCTGGCCGGCATCGTCAGCATCGGTGACGTCGTCAAGACCCGAATGGAGGAGCTCGAAGCCGAGCAACAGCAGTTGCAGGCCTACATCACGCAGGAGCGCTGACGCGCTCACCGACACCGTTGAGAAGATCGTTGTCGGCGAAGGCGCCCCGGTAGGCCGCGGCCGGATGGCGCTCGGGCAGCCGGTCGCCCCGACCCAACAGTTTGTGGCGCAGCGTGCCGGACTTGTCGGTGGCGATCAGCCCCCGCTCGCGCAGCGTCGGGAACAGCCGGTCGGCCACCTCCTGGAACGACTGGGGGACCGTGGCGTGATAGACGTTGATCCCGTCGACGCCGGCCTCACGCCATTCCTCGAGGCGGTCCGCGATCTCCTCGGCGGTGCCGACGACGCGATTGGCACCTTCCAGAACCCAGGCCATGTCCCGGATCGTCGGCTCGGCATTGCCCGATGCTTCGGTCGCCCACCGGGTGAAACTCTTGATCCCGGTGAACTCGCCGAGCTGACTGATCGGGGTGTCCAGCGGCAGGCTGCCCGCGTCGATTCCGGCGTCGCCCAACGCGTGCAGGGCAATTCCTTCCAGGTCCAGGTAACGCTTGAGTTGGTCGTTGCGCCGGACCGCGTCGGCATGGGTGTCGCCGATCACGAACGACAGGCCCTGCGCGAACGTGATGTCGTCCGGATCCCGACCGTTTTCGATTGCCAGGGCGCGGGTTTCGGTGGTCAGCTGGTGAGCGGATTCGGGATTCGGGCTGCTGATGTACACGCCCTCGGCGTTGCGGGCCGAGAACAGCTGCCCGGCCGGTGACGAACCTGCCTGGAACAGAACCGGTGTGCGCTGCGGCGACGGCGACGAGAAGTGTGGACCCTCCACCCGGTACCGCTTGCCGACGTGGTTGATCTTGTGGATCTTGGCCGGGTCGGAGTGCACGCCGCGGTGCTTGTCCTGCACGAGTGCATCCTCGTCCCAGGATCCCTCCCACAACTTGTAGGTCACGTCGACGTATTCGTAGGCCCACTCGTAGCGCTCGTCGTGGGCGAGGGTGCCCTCGTGACCGAAGCTGCGAAACATGTTCTCGTTGAAGCTCGTCACGATGTTCCAGCCGAGCCGGCCGTCGGTGTAGTGGTCCAATGACGACATGCGCCGCGCGAAGTCGAACGGGTGGTCCTGGATGATGGAGCTGGTGAACACGATGCCGAGGTGATCGGTCGCGGCGGCCAGCGCCGAGGCGAGCACCGAAGGATCGTTGACGGGTATCTGGATACCGGCCTCGACGGACTTGCGCCAGTTGCCGTTCCACGGTGCCCGCAGCCCGAACACATCGGCGAAAAAGAGCAGGTCGTAGCCGGCGCGGTCCACCGCAGTGGCCAGCGACGTCCAATGCCGAAGCGAGTTGAACTTGTGGTTCTGCGCCTCGGGGGCGCGCCAAAGACCGTGCAGCACATGGGATGCGGTGTTCATCACGAACGCAGAGAAATACATGGGTCGCTTGGTGGAGCTCATGAGATCGGCCCCAAGGTGTCGCGGATCAGGGTGTTGTCGGTGGTCTTGAGGAATTCGGCGACCTTGGGGTCTTTGAACGTCTGGATGAGCTTCTGGACGTTGGGATCGTCGAGATGCTTGTTGCTGACCACCAATCCGCCTTCGCTGCCTTTCGGAGCGGGATGCCGGGCCAGGATCTGGTTCTCCGTCAGTCCGGCGGCGTAGACGTCGGAGATGTGGACCACGATGGCGTCGACGTCGGCGAGGCTGCGGGCCAGCTGGCCGATCGGAACCTGAATGAACTGGTAGTTCTTGGGATTGGCCGCGATGTCGCCGAGCTGCGGCAGTCCGGCAAGGGTCTCCTTGCCGGGCTTGAGGGTGATCTGCCCTGCCTCGGCCAGGTCGAGCAGGGCGATCGCCTGACCGGCCGGGTCGTCGCGCAGCGCGATCTTCGCGCCCGTCGGCAGCTGCGCCCAGCTGCGGTACTTGTTCGAGTATGTCGCCTGGTCCCAGGTGAATGTCGGTGCGGCCAGCGTGAGTTGGAATCCGTTGGCGGCGATCGCATCGTTGAGGAACGGCTGGTGCTCGAAGAAGTTGCCGGCCACCGTGCCCGCATCGACGGCCCGGTTGATCTCGATGAGGTTGTCGATGCGCACCGGTTTGATGGTGATGCCATGCTCGGGCGCGACGTTCTGGGCGATGTAGGCCAGCAGGTTCTCGGCGGCGATGTCGGTGCTCCACGTCGCGACGTCGAGCGTCGTGCCGAACGGCTTGTCCTGGTTGGTGCTGTTGGCGAAGAAGATGCCGCCCACGATGACGATCACGACGCCGACGGCGGCCGCGACCCACGGCCATCGGTGCTTCTTCTTGATCTCGATGTCGATATCGCCGACGTCGGGCGACGTGGTCTGCTGCTCGGTCACGGACGTTCCTTCGGGTAGCGGGTTTTCAGCGTGTGAGTGCCTTGACGACGCGGTCGCCGACGAACTGGACGACCTGGATCGTGATGATCAACGTGACCGCGGTCGCGATCATGATGTTGTCGTCGAATCTGTTGTAGCCATAGGTGATTGCCAGATTGCCCACGCCTCCGGCGCCGATCGATCCGGCGATGGCCGAGTACTCGATCATCGCGATGACGTTGACCGTCAGGGCCCCTGCGAGGGCGGGCAGCGCCTCGGACAGCTGCACGGTCCGGATGACCTGAAGCGTGGTGCCGCCCGAGGCCTGGCCCATGTCGGTGACGTCGGATCGCACCTCGCGCAAGGCGTTCTGAACGAGCCGCGCGAAGAACGGCACACCCGCGGTCGTCATCGGAACGATCGCGGCCGGGATACCGACCGTGGTGCCGACGATGAACCGGGTCACCGGGATGATCGCTGCCATCAGGATCAAGAACGGCAGCGATCGCCCGATGTTGACGATCGTGTTGAGCGTGGTGAACACCCGCGGATTCGGATACAGCCCCAGCGGTGAGGCGTTGTGCAGCGTGACACCGAGCGGCGTGCCGATGATGATGACGAGGACCATCGTGATGCCGACCATCAGCCAGGTCTCCCCGTACGCGGGCAGCAGCAGATCGGGCACGTGTTGCCACGGCGTGCTGAAGTCCTCCTGGGCCGCGACGGTGACGGACGGGGTCACGCCGCCTCCCGACGGGAGCTGATCTGGGCCGTGCGGACATGCAGCCCGCGGTCTCTCAGATGATCCGCGAAACCTGTTGGAGCTGACGGTGAGATCGCCAGCACCGCCCGTCCGACCGCGACCCCGCGGATGGCCTCGACACTGGCGGACAACACGTCGACCCGCAGGCCCGAGATACCCGGGACACTGTGGACGGCGGTCAGCCAGTCCAGCGGCACCCGACGCGAGGCGTAGGAGACTTCCCAGATGTCGGCCGGGCCGTCCGGCGTCACGGCGGGGCGCTCGGGGAGCAACTCACGGGCCAGGGCCGAATCCGGATCCAGGATGATGTCGGTGACCGAACCGTGTTCGACGATGCGGCCACCGTCGATGCGGGCCACCGAGTCGGCGATTTCGCGCACCACTTCCATCTCGTGCGTGATCAGGATGACGGACAGACCGAACTCGTCACGAAGGTGGCTGAGCAGGGCGAGGATTGACTTCGTGGTGGACGGGTCGAGTCCCGCGGTGGCCTCGTCGGACAACAGCACCGACGGTCGCAGCGCCAGCGCGCGGGCGATCCCGACCCGCTGCTTCTGACCTCCGGACAGTTGAGCGGGAAAGTACCCGCTGCGGTCGGCGAGCCCCACCCGGTCGAGCAGCTCGCCGACCCGGCGGTCGATGGAGGCGTCGGTGGCGCGCAGGTACTCCAACGGCAACGCGACGTTCTGTGCGACGGTGCGGCGGCGCAGCAGGGGCGCGCTCTGGAAGATGACGCCGATGTCGCGGCGCGCGGCGATCAGTTCGGCGCCGTCGAGCCGCGCGAAGTCCTTGCCGTCGACCCGCACGGTGCCGCTGCTCGGGCGCTCCAGGAAGCTCACGCAGCGCGACAGCGTGCTTTTGCCCGCACCGCTGGGCCCGACGACCGCCAGAATCTCACCACTGCCGACGGACAACGAGATGTCGTCGAGGACAGTACGGTCCCCGAAACGTTTGGTGAGGCTCTCGATCTCTATCACGGACGCTCTCTGGGTCGATGCGGACACGTCGGCGCAGCACTGCGCGGGGGATGGTCGGACACTTGCCGACAGCCCGCAATGTACGCGCGAGGGTGCGCCCGCCACAGGGTAGAAATCGAATTGATTGAAAGTGCCCGAGGCAGGTTTGCTTACCGCGCACCTGGATTCGCATGGATCCTGCGCGGTTCACCGCTAAGGCAGTGGGGCACAGGGCAATCCGTGACAGGCTGCGGCAGCACGTGAGAACGGCTCATGGCGTGGCCAGTTCCGAGGCCGTCGCCGGGAATCGGTTGGCGCTCAGCGCGGTCGCCCGCGTCGACGCGCATCCGGCCCGCAGCTGCTACGTGGTCGCTCGGCGGTCGAGGAGGTGGTCGACGCGCGACATCCATCGGATCATCGCGGCATAGTCGGCCTCGGCTCGCGCTTTTTTGACCTGCTGATAGGCAGTGAATATCTGGCTATCGAGCGTGGAAACCAAGTTGATCATTTGCCTGTCCTTCCGATCACCGTGACCGCAAGGACGGCGCAAGCTGCGGACAGCTCTCCGCATTGACAGCGAACCCAGTCATGATGGACAGCTCCTCGTCACCCATCCTCGCCAAACATCTTTGTATTCCCCGAATCACCGCTGCTTAATCCCACTGTCAACGCGTTCGGCGGTCATATCTCGGCGTTCGTGCCGCGCCGAGCCGTCGGCAGCGCGAGCACGTGACCGGCCCTACGCGGCCTGCCGGCGTCGAACGAAATCGGTTGTCGGCATTGTGCATCCGGCGGCGTGGTGACGGCATGGCGGCGCGGTGGCCGTCTCTGTTCTAGTCGCCCGCCAACTTCTTGCATTCCAAGGTGGTGATCGACCGAAGCCGCCACGTGGTATCAGGCGTTTCCGCGAGCTGCAGCAACGCCTCGTCCAACGTCTCCACGACCGGCAGCCCTAGCCCGGTTGCGGTGGGCAACACCAGCTTAACGGCGTCACTTGCCACCAAGACCCAATCCCGCCCGCTTTGACGGCACTCCGCCGCGAAACGGAGTATTGCCCTGAAACCGGCGAAGTTGACGAAGCCCACACCGCTGCAGTCGAGGACCAACGGACGGCCGACGTGCACGAATCCGATCAAGTAGCGGCTGACACGACGGACGCTGCGAGCGTCGATCTCACCGCCGACTTCGATGACCACCGCGGGGGGCCGCGGATAACTGCACAGCCGCACACCGAGCGCGGGCGGAGAAGTCGAGATGCGGGTGAGTTTAGGACCGGTGTAGGTCATAGCAACCCCTTGATGATCGGTGCGCATCGTCGCACCCCGGGCTTTGTTCTCAAGTCCGACGATGGACAAAGCTGACTTAGATTTACCCGTTCCCTGCGCGTCTATTCCTTCTTGTCCTCTTCGTGACCCACGCCGCGGGCCTGAGATTGCTTGCTGCTGTCGGCAGCTCGAATGTGCGATCGTGGGCGGGTGGCCGCCGTCGATGTCCGCCCCGTGCACAAACCCGACGTGAGGCAGCTCGCTGCCGTGCTGGCGCGCGCCTTTTACGACGACCCGGTGATGAAGTGGATGCTGCCCGAGGACGCCCGTCGCCGCAGGGGGCTGGTGCCGATGTTCGCGACCATGACCCGTCACCACTTCCTGGCCGGCGGCGGCAGCGAGGTGGCCGCCCGCGCAGGACGGATCGGGGCTGCCGCGCTGTGGGATGCGCCGGGACGGTGGCGACACACGCGGCTAGAGCAGCTGTTGATGATGCCGACGTTTCTGCGGGCGTTCGGGCGGCGGGGCACCCGCGGTCAGCAGATCGAGGCGCTGATGAAGGAGCACCATCCGGAGGAGCCGCATTGGTATCTGGCGGTGATCGGCAGTGACCCCAGCGTCCGGGGCGGCGGCTTGGGCCATGCGTTGATGCGGTCGCGGCTGGATCGCGTCGACGCCGAGCACGCGCCTGCGTATCTGGAGTCCAGCAATCCGGACAACGTTCCGTACTACCTGCGGTTCGGATTCGAGGTGACCGGCGAGATCCGGTTGCCCGACGGTGGCCCATCGCTGACCGCGATGTGGCGGCAACCACGGTAGAGCTCGGCTCAGCTCCAGGAGTACTCGGCGCGCAGGCGGGCGGCGACCACCTCGAACTGCTCACGGGCGAGGATCGCGCCTTCGCGGCGGATGCTCTCTTCGGGTACGTCGAGCACGCGGTCCAACCGGACCCAGCTGGCGCGGCCGTCGTAGTCCCAGCTGCCGGTGCCGATGCCGACCCAGTGGGGTTCGTTGCGGTGGTACTCCTGGCTGGACAGCATCAGGCCGAGCAGGGTCCGCTGGTCGCGCCCCACGACCAGGACCGGGCGGTCCTTGCCTTTGGTCGGGTCGTCCTCGTAGACCACCCAGGTCCACACGATCTCGCCGGGATCGGCGCGGCCATCGAGATCGGGTGCGTAGATCAGCCGGCGGGCCCGGTGCGAGGTCGGAACACTGTGCTGTGAGACCGGTCGACCTGCGGTGATGGCCGGAGTGCGGTCCACCTGGCTGCCCGCGAGCACCTCGAGCCCGAGCTTGATGCCCTGCTGGATCCCCTGTTGGACGGTGCGCGGCACGGTCTCGGGATTCTGCAGTTGGCGGATGAATTTCGGCGCCTCGTTGAACATGAGGTTTTCCGCAAAGCGTTGAAACGCCTTCCACTGCGACGCCATGGTGTCGAGCATAGGGCAGGAACTGCCGCCGCGATTGTGTCGTGGGGGTGGGTGCTCGATACCCTGGATGGGCACACCACGTGCTCGACACCCACGCTCACCAGGAGATTCCCATCAGCAGTTTCGCCGACAAGACGTTCACTGCGCCGGCGCAGATTCGGAACTTCTGCATCATCGCCCACATCGACCACGGCAAGTCGACGTTGGCCGACCGGATGCTGCAGCTCACCGGCGTCGTCGACGACCGGTCGATGCGTGCGCAGTACCTCGACCGGATGGACATCGAGCGCGAACGCGGCATCACCATCAAGGCCCAGAACGTGCGGCTGCCGTGGCAGGTCAACGGCGAAGATCACGTGTTGCACCTGATCGACACACCTGGCCACGTCGACTTCACCTACGAGGTGTCGCGCGCGCTGGAGGCCTGCGAGGGGGCGGTGCTGCTGGTCGACGCCGCACAGGGCATCGAGGCGCAGACCCTGGCCAACCTGTACCTGGCCCTCGACCGGGACCTGACCATCATCCCGGTGCTCAACAAGATCGATCTGCCCGCCGCGGACCCCGAGCGCTACGCCGGTGAGCTCGCCCACATCATCGGCTGCGAGCCGTCCGATGTGCTGCGCGTGTCCGGCAAGACCGGCGAGGGCGTGGCGGAGTTGCTCGACGAGGTGGTGCGGCAGGTGCCTGCGCCGACCGGCGACGCCGACGCACCGACCCGCGCGATGATCTTCGACTCGGTCTACGACATCTACCGGGGCGTGGTGACCTATGTCCGGGTGGTCGACGGCAAGATCGTCCCGCGCGAGAAGATCGCCATGATGTCCACCGGCGCGACCCACGAACTGCTCGAGGTCGGCATCGTCTCACCCGAACCGAAGGCCAGCGCGGGCCTCGGGGTGGGGGAGGTCGGTTACCTCATCACCGGTGTGAAGGACGTCCGACAGTCCAAGGTCGGTGACACCGTGACCACGGCCCGGGGTGGCGCCAAGGAGGCCCTGACCGGCTACCGCGAACCGAAGCCGATGGTCTACTCGGGCCTGTACCCGGTGGACGGTTCGGACTATCCGGATCTGCGCGATGCGCTGGACAAGCTGCAGCTCAACGATGCGGCATTGACCTACGAGCCGGAGACGTCGGTGGCGCTGGGCTTCGGGTTCCGCTGCGGCTTCCTGGGGTTGCTGCACATGGAGATCACCCGCGAGCGCCTGGAGCGCGAGTTCGATCTCGACCTGATCTCCACCTCGCCCAACGTCGTGTACCGCGTCATCAAGGACGATGGATCGGAGATCGTGGTGACCAACCCGTCGGACTGGCCCGAGGGCAAGGTCCGCGAGGTCTACGAGCCGGTGGTCAAGACGACGGTGATCGCGCCAAGCGAGTTCATCGGGACCATCATGGAGCTGTGCCAGTCGCGGCGCGGTGAACTCGGCGGCATGGACTACCTCTCACCCGAACGTGTCGAGCTGCGCTACACGATGCCGTTGGGCGAGATCATCTTCGACTTCTTCGACTCGCTGAAGTCGCGCACCCGCGGCTATGCCAGCCTCGACTACGAGGAGGCCGGCGAGCAGCAGGCCGATCTGGTCAAGGTCGACATCCTGCTGCAGGGCGAAGCGGTCGACGCGTTCAGCGCCATCGTGCACAAGGATTCGGCGGCGGCCTATGGCAACAAGATGACCACCAAGCTCAAGGAGCTCATCCCGCGCCAGCAGTTCGAGGTTCCGGTGCAGGCCGCGATCGGTTCGAGAATCATTGCCCGCGAGAACATCCGGGCGATCCGCAAGGACGTGCTCTCCAAGTGCTACGGCGGTGACATCACCCGTAAGCGCAAGCTGCTGGAGAAGCAGAAAGAGGGCAAGAAGCGCATGAAGACCATTGGGCGAGTGGAGGTTCCGCAGGAAGCCTTCGTCGCTGCGCTGTCGACGGACGCGGCCGGGGACAAGGCGAAGAAGTAGCCCCGCCGCGCCCGTCGAACCGGTTGCTCAGCGCGGGTAGCCGCCGGCTGCGGCGCGTTGCACGACCAGCCGGGTCAGCAGGTAGTGCACCAGCCCGGCGACCGCGAACGCGGGCAGCGAGGCTGTGGTTTACCGGAACACGCCGGTCGGTTCGTAGGTCACCGGGTTGAGCAGCAGTGCGTAGGTGACCGCGCCGGCGGCGACGGCAGCGAACGCCGCGATGTTGAACCCGTTCCAGTAGCTGTAGGCGGATTCGCCGACCGGGCGGAACAGGTCGCGGACGTTGAGGTGCCGACGCCGCAGGACGAAGTAGTCGACGACCTGGACCGCGCACAGCGGTGCCAACACGATCGCGCCCCAGGACACGAACCGCCCGTAGTTGTCGTATACGGCCGACGGGAAGAACACCAGGACCGCGGCCGGACCGAGGATCACCGCGAGCATGAGAGGCCAAGCCGCCTTGCGGAAGAACGCTCCGCCGCCGCCCTTGAGGGCGACCATCGACGCGTAGCCCTGGGACAGGATCGCGGTGATGTTGGCCAGGCAGATGATGACCAACGCCACCACCCCGAGGCCTGCGCCGGCGAGCGGGATCATCCACTGGGTCGGGTCCTCGATCTGCAGCGAGAGGGCGGCCAGGACGCCGACCACCGCGGCGCACACCGAGGCGCCGAACACGCCGATCCAGTTGGGCCAGAACGCTGCTCGCGAGCTACGGGTCAGCCGGGCCAGGTTGCCCAGGTTGGGCCACCAGGCGAAGCCGCCGGCCAGGTTCAGTTCGACGGCCAGCATGAAGCTCAGATGCGGGTCGTCGCCGGCACCGCCGAGGGGAACCAGTGCGGTGAGGTCCGACCAGCTGTGCCCGGAGAACACGATCACGATGACGCCGACGATGATGAGCACCAGCAGCGGTGCGATGAAGCGGCACACGGCCTCGACCGACACGGGGCCGCGCGCCAGCACGATCCAGGACACCACGATCGCGACCAGGCCCAGCAGGCTGGCGGCCACGCCGGATTCCGAAAGATGTGTTCCGGCAATCTCGTTGACGACGGTGACCAGGCCGTGGCCGAACATGATGGCCAGCACGGCCGACCAGGCCGCGGCCAGCACGGTGGACACCGAGACCATCACGACCCTGGCGCCGTTCTCACCGAAGATGCTGCGCAGGCCGACGAATTGTTCGATGCCGTATTTGACCGAGGGCATGCACGGGGCCAGGGCGACGAGCAGGACGCTGATGCCGTAGCCGATCACGATCGACGCGATGGCCTGCGTGACACCCACGTAGTAGGCGACTGCGGCGCCCTGCAGGAACGCCCAGGTGGCCACCGCGAGTCCCACGTTGACAGCGGAGTGCTGCCAGAAGCCCCAGATCCGTTCGGCCGGACGCAGGGGGAGATCGGTCAGCGTGGCATCCAGGCTGCTCTCGGCGCCGCTCTGGCGCAGTGCGTCGGCCATCAGTACGCCCACCACAGGAGCGCGACTGTGGCCAGGGCGAGGGCGGCGATGGCGACCAGCAGGTCGGTCGTCGGTAGGTCGGACACCTGCATCGCGGTGCCGTCGGGGGACTCCAGCATGCTCAGGCGGTCCTCGAGTTCTTGGTCGAATGTCGTCTCGTCCACCGGGCTCCATTTCTGATTGGCGGGCCAGTTTAAGAGAGTCTGTGGTGGGCCTCACAACTTGTCAACCCGGTTGACCGACTCACTTTCATTCTTGACTGACGGGCCAATTAACAATAAGAATCGACGCCATGACAACAACCTCGCCGTCCGGGGACTCCGTCCACACCGTGGTGATCGGGGCCGGATACGCCGGGCTCGCCGCAGCATTGTCGCTGGTGGACAATGGCACCGACGTGCTGGTCCTGGAAGCGTCGGATCGCGTCGGAGGCCGTGTGCACTCCCAGCGGCTCGACAGCGGTGTGGTGGTCGACCACGGCGGGCAATGGGTGGGGCCGACCCAGCACCGGCTGCTCGCAGCGGCCGAACGGTTCGGATGCGCGACCTTCCCGACCTACGACACCGGTGATCACCTCGAACTGTGGGCCGACGGCAACTGCCGGCCCTTCCGGGGTGCCGGGCCGGTCGATGGACCCGGCGTCGAGCAGTACGTCGAGGCGACCGAGGCCATCGACAAGCTCGCCGTCACGGTCGACCTCGACAACCCGGGCGCCACCGAGCGGATCGCCGAATGGGACAGCGAAACCGTGCAGTCGTACTTCGATCGCACCGTCGACGACGCCGACGCGCGCAGGCGCCTCGCACTGGCGGTGCAGGGCGTCTGGACCGTGGAGCCCAGGGACATATCCCTGTTCCACCTGCTCTTCTATGTCGCGTCCGCCGGCGGATTCGACCAGCTCATGGAGACCGCCGGATGCGCGCAGGAGCGGCGCTTCGTGGGCGGCGCGCAGTCTGTGGCACTGGCCATGGCCGAGCGCCTGGGCGAAAAGATCCGGCTCAACACACCGGTCACTCACGTCGAGCACAGCGCGGACGGCGTGCGCGTCGACACCGACCGCGGGCCGGTGTACGCCTCGCACGTCGTGGTGGCGGCCTCACCGGGCGCGGCGGTCCGGATCCGGTTCACCCCGACTCTGCCGCCGTCGCGCAACCGCTGGATGGAACGCAGCCCGATGGGCGAGGTCTCCAAGATCCACACCGTCTATGACCGCCCGTTCTGGCGTGAGCGCGGACTGTCCGGGCAGGCCACGGTGTACGGCGACCGCAACGTCGGCGTCGTCTTCGACAATTCGCCCGAGGCCGGCGAGGCCGGGGTGCTGGTGTCGTTCGCCTACGGTGACCGCCAGCGCCGCTGGGCGGCGTTGCCGCCGGCCGAGCGCCGTGCCGACATTCTCGCCACGCTCGGCGCCATCTTCGGCGACGAAGCGACAAACCCGTTGGCGTACACCGAGAAAAGCTGGCCCGAGGATCGCTGGGCACACGGCGGATATGCGGCCAACCCGGCGCCCGGCGTCTGGGTCGAACACGGCGCCACGGGATGGCGCGCCCCGTGCGGGCGGATCCATTGGGCGGGTTCGGAAACGGCAAGCGTCTGGAACGGCTACATCGACGGCGCGATCGCCTCCGGTCAGCGCGCTGCTGACGAGATCATCGCCGCCGCAACGCCGTAACCATCTTCACTGTCACCACAGATAGGAACAATCACGTGGCGCAAACTTCTGTGCTCGGCCGTGCCGGCGCAGACCTCAGCGTGTTCAGCGACCCGCGCTCGGTCGCCGTCGTCGGGGCCTCCGAGGACCCCGCGAAGTGGGGCTACTGGCTGGCCTCGGGTGCCCTGACGGGCGCGCGGCGCCGCACGGTGCACCTGGTCAACAGCCGCACACCGCACGTGCTCGGTCAACGGTGCGCGGCGAGCCTGCTCGACCTCCCCGAGACGCCCGATCTGGTCGCCCTGTGCGTTCCGGCGGCGCACGTCGACACTGTGGTCGACGAAGGCCTGCAGCGCGGCGCGCGCGGTTTTCTCGGGATCACCGCAGGCGTCGCCGACGAGCGGGCCCTGGCGGCGCGGATCGCCGCCCACGGCGCCCGGCTGATCGGCACCAACAGCCTCGGAATCTACGACGCCAGCAGTGATCTTCAGCTGATGTGGGGCAGCCTCACGCCCGGGCCGCTGGCCATCGTCTCACAGAGCGGGCAGCTCGGTTCCGAACTCGCCGCGATGGGACTGCGCCACGGCCTGGGGGTGTCCCGGTTCGTGTCGATCGGCAACCAATCAGATGTCACCGCAGTCGAATTGCTCGCCGACCTGGCCGGGCACGACGCGACCCGGGTGGTCGTCGTCTACCTGGAGAGCTTCACCGACGGGGAGGCCCTGTTCGACACCCTCGCCGCGTTGCGCGCGGCGGGCAAGCCGACGGTGTTGCTGACGGTGGGCTCCAGCGCGGCGAGCTCCCGGATGGCGCGCTCGCACACCGGATCGCTGACGTCGTCGCTCGACCTGGTCGACGCGGCGTGCCGCGCCGCTGGCGTGGTGCGGGTCAAGACGCCCGCAGAGGTCATCGACGTCGCGCGCACGCTGCTGGCCGCACCCGTGCCGAACGGGCAGCGCATCGCGATCGTCGGGGACAGCGGCGGGCAGAGCGCGATCGCCGCGGACGTGGCCTCGGAGCGGGGGCTGACGGTCGCCCCGTTCCCGGCGTCACTGAGCGAGTCGCTTGCCGGGCTGCTGCCGGCAGGTGCGGCGTGCGCCAATCCGGTCGACCTCGCCGGGGCGGGGGAGAAGGACATCGAGAGCTACGCAACGGTTGTCGAGCAGGTGGCGGCAGCGCCCGGCATCGACGCCGTGGTGATGACCGGATATTTCGGCTGCTACTCGCAGGACATCCCGGCGCTGGCGGCCGCCGAGGCTGCGGTCGCCCAGCGGATCGGTGCGCTCGTCGACGCCACCGGTATCCCCGTGGTGGTGCACACCATGGGCCCGGAATCGCCGACAGCGCAAGCACTCTGGGATTGTGGGGTACCCGCGTTCGGCTCGATCGAGGCCGCGGCGGGCGCGTTGGCCCACGCCGCCGAACTGTGCGCACGGCCGCCCGTCGAGCCGGCCCCTACGGCGACGACGTCCGCCACCGCGGTTCGCCCCGGCTACTGGGCCGCGCGGGAATTGCTGGCGCAGACGGGCGTTGCCTTCCCCGCCGGTGCGGTGGTCACCACCGGTGCCGACCTGTCGGCGCTGACCGAGCTGAAGGCGCCGTATGTGCTCAAGGCCGGCTGGCTGGAGCACAAGAGCGAAGTCGGTGGCGTCCGAATCGGTCTCGCCGACACCGCCGAACTGCACGCGGCGTTCGCGGACATGCACAGCCGGCTCGGCGCCGGCGATTACGTCGTCGAAGAGCAGGACATGCGCGACGGTGCCGTGGAGGTTCTGGTCAGTGCGCGGCGTGACCCGCAGCTCGGTGCCTTCGTGGTCGTCGGTGCGGGCGGCACGGAAACCGAGGTGCACCAGGACGTTCGCGTCGAACGTGCGCCGGTGTCACGTGTGGCCGCCCGACAGATGCTCGACGACTTGCGCATTGCCCCGCTGCTGCGTGGCTGGCGCGGCCGGCCCGCGATCGACATCGACGGCCTGGCCGATCTGGTGGTGGCGGTCTCCGAACTGATCGCCCACCGCCGCGATATCGCCGAGGTCGAGCTCAACCCGGTCCGGGCAACGGCACACGGGGCCGTCGCGGTGGATGCGCTGGTGATCCCCGTGGCAGGGCAAGAACATTGCGAATCAATGGAATTGGGAGACAACACGTGACAACACCGGACACTTCGACCGAATTCGCCGGGCGGGTCGCACTGGTGACCGGCGGCGGCAGCGGGATCGGTCAGGCCATCGCGGTGCGGTGGGCCGCGGCCGGTGGCACCGTCGCGGTGCTCGGGCGCCGCAAGGAAGCCCTCGAGGAGACCGTGCGCCTCGCCGAGGCCCACGGGGTGAGCGCCGAGGCGGTCGTGTGCGACGTGCGTGATCACGTCGCCGTCGCGGACGCCGTCGACGACGTCGTGACCCGGCACGGCCGCATCGATGCGTTGGTCAACAACGCGGCAGGCAACTTCGTCGTGCCGTCGGAGGACCTCTCGCCCAACGGTTGGAAAGCCGTCACCGACATCGTGCTCAACGGCACCTTCTACTGCACGCACGCGGTCGGGCGGCACATGCTGGCCCAGGGTGGCGGAACCATTCTCAACGTCATCGCCAGCTATGCCTGGCACGGCCACCCGGGAACAGTGCACAGCGCCGCCGCCAAGGGCGGCGTGGTCGCCATGACCCGCACCCTGGCGGTGGAATGGGGTGCCCGCAACGTCCGGGTGAACTGCATCGCCCCCGGGCCCACCGAGACCCAAGGTGCGGGCGCGGCGTTGTGGCCCACCGCCGAGGCCCGTGCCGACGTGCTGGCCAGCGTTCCGGCAGGAAGGTTCGCGAGCCCCGAGGAGATCGCGGAATCCGCGGCGTTCCTGCTCAGCGACCGCGCCGCATTCGTCACCGGGGATGTGCTGGTCGCCGACGGCGCCCAATGGCTCGGCAAGGCGATCTACACCGACCCGCTCGCGCGTACCTGAAATCGCACGACTCCAACAACTTTCACCACCGAAGAGGAGACCAGACATGCAGACCACCAACATCCCGGCCTGGCCGCTCAGCGATGAGCAGCGCCAGATCGTCGAGCTGTGCCGCGACTTCGCCGCCAAGGAGATCCGGCCCCGCGGCCGCGAAGTCGACGAGGCCGACACCGTCACCCCGGTCGACATCTTCCAGAAGGCCGCCGAGGTCGGCATCACCGACTTCATGATCCCCGAGGAATTCGGTGGCGGAGGCTTCACCGATGTCTTCACGCAATGCCTGGTGCAGGAGGAACTGTGCTGGGGCGACCCGGGTATCGGCAACCTCGTGTGCTCGAACGGCTTCTTCTCCGATCCCATCATGGTGCTGGGCACCGAGGACCAGAAGAAGCGCTGGCTGACCCCGCTGACCGGGCCCAAGTCCCCGATGACCTCGCTGGCCACCACGGAGCCCGAATCCGGCTCGGACGCCGCGTCGATCGTCACCACCGCGACGCGCGTCGAGGGCGGCTACCGCATCAACGGTCAGAAGGCGTGGATCTCCAACGCCGGTGCCGCCGAGTTCTACGTCATCTTCGCCAAGACCGACCCCACCCAGCGGTCGGGCGGCGTGACCGCATTCCTGGTCCACCGGGACACCCCCGGAATGAGCTTCGGCGAACCGATGAAGAAGATGGGGCAGCGCGCCATCGTCTGCCGCGAGATCTTCCTCGACGACGTGTTCGTCCCGGAGCAGGACCGGCTCGGCGAAGAGGGACAGGGCTTCTACGGCCTGATGGGCACGTTCGACATCTCGCGGGTGGTACTCGGCGCGGCCGCCGTCGGTGCGGCGCGCGCTGCCTACGAGTACGCGCTGGACTACGCCAAGACGCGAAAGCAGTTCGGGGTACCCATCATCGAGCACCAGGCGGTGGCGTTCCGGCTCGCCGAGATGGCGACCCGCATCGAATCGGCGCGCCTGCTGGTGCTGCACGCGGCCCGGGTGATCGACAGCGGAGCGCCTGCGCGCGGGCTGGCGGCGATGGCCAAGCTCACCGCGTCCGAGACGGCCATGTTCGTCACCCACGCGGCGGTCCAAACCCTTGGCGGCTGGGGATATTCGCGGGAATACCCGGTGGAGCAGTGGATGCGTGACGTCAAACTGGAGGAGATCGAGGAGGGCACCTCGGACATCATGAAGCTGGTGATCTCCCGCAACCTCGGCTGACCTGCCCGGGCATTGTTGATTGAACGTACAGTTATCGGACTTGTACGATCGGCCCAGCAATGCCGAGCTGATCCGGAGGGCCGATGCCACGTCCCAGCGTCGAGGCCGAGCGGCGGCCGCAGATCCTGTCTGCGGCATGCGAGGTGATCGCGCAGGTGGGCATCCCGGCGTTGCGGCTGTCCGATGTGGCCAAGGAGGCCGGTGTCAGTTCTGGCACCGTCCACTACTACTTCGAGACCAAGCGCGACGTCATCACCGCGGCGTTCGAGTTCAACCTCGCCGATTCGCTGGCGCGTCGGCAGGAATTGCTGAGCTCGGAGAAGGACAGTCTGGCCATCCTGCACGATCTCGTGCAGTCCTACCTGCCCACCGACGAACGATCCCGGCGGGCCTGGAAGGTGTGGCTGGCGCTGTGGGCCGAAGGCAGCCGTGACCCGGTGCTGCAGGAGATCAACGACCGGCTCTACGGTCAGTGGCGCGACGTGGTGGCGGGGGTGATCCGCTCGGCGCAGCACCAGGAACTGGCCCGATCCGGTGATCCAGTTGTGCTGGCCAACATGCTCATCGGCATGCTCGACGGGTTGGCGGTGCAGGTGCTCCTCGGCTCGCACAGCATGTCGTTGGACGCGATGCAGGAGACCTGCAAGGCGTTCATCGGCGACGTCATCGCCCGCTGATCCGTCCGGGTCGCCGAAAGCCTTTGAGTCCCTTGTGTAGGCTTTGCTGACCCCGCTGCCGTAGTAGGGTCGGGATGATTGCTGTCGGCGGGAGTGGACGATGAGAACGGTTGGCGCGCTCGGGTTGCTGGTGTCCGCCGTCATGCTGACGGCGGGGTGTACCAAGGTCGTCGACGGCAATGTGGCGGCTGCCGACGGCCTGGCGCCGCGCCCGCTGAGCGGTCAATCCGTCGAAAAGGCCCTGCCCGACATCGGGCAAGTGGAGAAGCTCGTCGGTGAAACCCTCGCCGAGGACAACTACGTGCCGTCGATCTCGGGCGGTCTCGACGACCTGCCCAACGGTTTGGCCACCGAACAGGATGCGACACCGCACGACTGCGTCACGGTGTCGAGCCCCATGCAGCGCAGTACCTACGAATCCGCTGACGTCACCGGCGCAGCCAGCACGCAGTGGAAGGGCGACCAGTCCGACGGTGCGGTGCTGGCCGTCGACGTCGGTGTCGTCGCCCTCGGCAGCGTGGCCGACGCCAACGCGCTGTTCGCCGGGTTCGCCAAGCAGTGGAAGGACTGTCGGGGCCAGACGGTGACGCTCGTGCGGGAGTCGGTGCGCGGCGGCTACTACACCGACGCGATCACCGACGTGCGGGAGAGCGGTTCGGTGATCGCCGCCACCGTCGAATTCGGCCACACCACAGACCAGTCAACCAGCCCGGTGGCCCGTGCCATCGGCGTGCGGGCCAACTGCCTGGTCGAGACCGAGGTCGCGTTCTACAGCGATGCGGTGACATCGGGCAAGCCGTCCAATGTCGACACCGTCGCCATCGAGATCGCGCGGGCGATGATGGACCGCGTCGAGGAACTCACCTGAGAAGACGTGATCCCGCGACATAGCGGTACGGCGTCGGCGACAATGACATATGGCCAGCAGGGCGCGGCTGTTCGTCGCAGGCTCCGTCGCGGCACTGGCAGTGTCCGGATGCACGAGCACGGTTGCCGGGACGGCGGTTCGCGACCCGAGTGCCCCGCCGCCGAGGACCACTCTGGCCGAATCCGACCTCGACGGTGTCCTGCTGTCCACGACCACCCTCGACGGCATCCTCGGCACGACGGGTCTCAAGGTCACCGTCGACACCGACCAGATGCAGGATCAATCCAACGCCGTGGTCGACACGGACTGCCTGGGGGCGGCGTTCGGAGCTCAAGAACCGGTGTACGCCAACAGCGGCTGGACCGCGGTGCGCGATCAGGTGGTTCGAGAGCCGGGCGAGCACAACGAGCACTGGCTCGAGCAGGCTGTGGTGCTCTATCCCTCGGCCGACGAGGCCAAGCAATTCCTCGCTGAATCGCAGTCGGACTGGGCGAAATGTCAAGGCACCCTGATCACCTTCAGCGACAGCGACGAGGTGCAGGTCTGGAACCTCACCGATGTCACTGTGGACGGCTCCACCATCAGCCAGATGTCGACCCCGGGCGCCGACAATGCCGGTGGTTGTCACCACGCCATGGCCGTCGCGGCCAATGTCATCGTCGAAACCTGGGCCTGCGGCAGCTCGGTCACCGACGAGGCGGTCACCATCGCCAACGACATCGTCGCAAAGATCAAGCAGCTGTAGAGGTCCCGTTTCTTGCGCGAGTTCTCACGCGCGTTCTTGCGCGAACAGACACTGCGGTACGCGACACGCCGGTTTTCGCGGACCTGCGTGTCTGTTCGCGCAGGGAAGGTGAGTTGGCTTCTGGCTGAGCGCAACCCTGCAACCGCAGCGGCGACGACCGTAGCGTCGGCGCAGTGCCCAGAGAACTGCATCTGCTCGCTTTCGGCAACACCCGCTCGGCAGGCCCGTGGCGGCATCCCGGCATCGACAACAGCACCGCGGGGGTGCGCCGTCGGCTGATCGAGCACGCCCGAACCGCCGAGGCGGGGACCTTCGACGCGCTGTTCTTCGCCGACGGACTCAACTACGGACCACCGGCGACGTGGGCCTACAAGACCCCGGAGGACTTCGAACCGCTGACCGCGACGGCGGCGTTGTCCTCGGTGACCGAGCACATCGGCCTGGTCGTCACCGGATCGGCAACCCTGCAGCATCCCTATCACCTTGCCCGCCAATTGCTCTCGTTGGATCACCTCAGCGGGGGACGGGCCGGCTGGAACCTGGTCACCAGCTTCGCGCAGGCTGCCGCCGACAACTTCAGTGCCAACGGCGTCGTCGACCACGACGAGCGGTACCGCATCGCCGAAGAGGCGCTCGACGTGGTGCGCAAGCTGTGGGACGGTTGGGGCGAGGACACCATCGTCGAAGACCGCGCGGCCGGGATCTTCCACGACGTCACCAGGATTCGTCCGGCCAACCACCACGGCCGGTACTTCGCCGTCACGGGTCCGCTCGGTGCTTCCCGGTCGGCACAGGGCCGGCCTGTGTTGTTCCAAGCCGGCTCGTCGGAGACCGGACGAGCGTTCGCGGCCCGCCACGCCGAGGTGATCTTCACCAGCCACGGCAACCGGAATCGTGCGCAGGAGTTCTACCGCCAGATCCGCACGGCGAGCCTGGGCCGGGCGCAGCCGCCGCTGATCACGCCGTCGCTGCGGTACGTGGTCGGGTCCACCGAGGACGAAGCCAAGCGCGCCGAACGTGAGGAATACCAGTACTTCAGCCCGGAGTATCAGGCTGGATGGCTGCTGGAGGTCGACGTCGACGTCACCGACGCGGACCTCGACGGTCCTGTGCCGGCGTCGGCGTTCCCCGATCACACCCAGACGCATCAGACCGCGCTGGCCGGCTACCGCGCGCTGGCCGCCGACGGCAACCCTACAGTGCGAGAGTTCCTGTACCGCACCGTGAACGGTTGGGGCGCATCGGTGGTCGGTACCCCTGAGCGCATCGCCGACGAGATCGAGGAGTGGTTCACCACGGCGGCGGCCGACGGCTTCGTGCTGCGGGACACCGGATTGCCCGGGCAGGCCGAGTTGTTCGTCGAACAGGTGGTACCGGTGTTGCGCAAACGTGGCCTGTTCCGCCATGAATACACCGGGACGACGTTGCGGTCCCACCTCGGGCTGGAGGTGCCCGGCCGATGACCAGCACGCGAGATCCGTTCGTACTGGCGGCATTCACGATGTCGACGGTGTCGCACGGCAACTTCGGGTTGTGGCGCCACCCACACGATCAGACTGCCCACTACACCGACATCCGGTACTGGGTCGAGCTGGCGAAACTTCTCGATGCCGGCGGATTCGACGCACTGTTCGTCGCCGACGCGGTCGGCCAGCTCGACGTGTTCGGCGGCGACGCGGCCGCGGCGCTGACCCGTGCGGTA